>DASWNA010000083.1:0-11882 GCA_036399475.1 Allosphingosinicella sp. | reverse complement strand
CGGTGGAGCCCGCGCCCTTGTCGCCGCTTTACGCCAACACCCTGCTTGCCGACGCCGTTGCGGATGGGGCGGTGCCGGCATGGCTGAAAAGCCCGGCCCGCTGGGGGGCGCGTGAATATGCAACCCGCAACGCGCTTACCGCCACCGCCGGCTCGACCTCGATCCGCGGCTTCGAAGCGCGGATGCGCGAGGCGGGCGCGGGCGCGCGGGCGCTGCTGATGAAGGCGGCGGCGCGGCGCTGGAACGTGGAATGGGAGACGCTCGACACGATCGGCGGCTTCGTCGTCAACGGTGCCGAGAAGCTGCGCTTCGCCGAGCTGGCCGAGGCGGCGGCGGGGGAAGACTTGCCTGAACATCTGCCGATCCGCGGCGGAGTCGATAACCGCCTCGCCGGGCAGTCAGCGCCGCGCATCGATCTTCCCGCCAAGGTGGATGGCTCGGCGCGCTTTGCCGGCGACGTGCGCCTGCCCGACATGCTGTTCGCTTCGGTTCGGTCTGCGCCGTCGCCGGGCGCGCGGCTGGCGAAGGTCGACCAAGCAGCGGCGCGGCGGGTGCCGGGACTTGCCGGGCTGTTCGATTCGGAGCGCTGGGTCGCCGCGCTGGCAAGCAATTGGTGGACCGCCGAGCAGGGCGCGCAGGCGCTTGGTCCGGTTTGGGCGATTGGCGGTGACGCGCCTTCGGACGAGGGGGAGGCGGACGCGCTGATTGCTGCGCTGGCGGCGGACGATGGATCGCGGGTCTTCGGCATTGGCGATGCCGGGGCGGTTATTTCGGCCGGGCCGGTGCAGCGCGCCACCTACAGCGCGGCGCCGATGGCCAATGCGCCGCTTGAGACGCTGACCGCGACCGCGCGCTTCACCGGCGACGAGCTCGAAATCTGGGCGCCGAGCCAGGTGCCGGGCATCGCGCGCGACGCGGCGGCGCGGGTCGCGGGCTTCGTGCCGGAGCGGGTGACTTTCTACCCGACGCTGATCGGCGGCGGCTATGGGCGCAAGGCGGAGGTCGCAGCGATCGAGCAGGCGGTGGTGCTTGCCGCCAAGATGCGGCGGCCGGTGCAGGTCGTCTGGTCGCGGCGGGAGGAAACCTTTGGCGATACGCTCCGCCCCGCGGCGCGCGGCGAACTGACTGCGCGGATGGCGGACGGCGGGGTGGTGCTCGGCTGGCAGGCGCGGATCGCGGCGGCAAGCGCGTCGGAGCAGATCGAGGCGCGCCTTGGCCCCGACGCGCGGCTGCTGCGCGGACCCGCCGATCCCACGGCTGGCGCGGTGCCGCCTTACACCATCCCCGCCGTCGCCGTGGAGTATCTGGCGGCGGAAACCAAGGCGCGCACGGGCCTGTGGCGCTCGGGCGCGCATGGGTACACGGCGTTTTTCACGGAGAGCTTCGTCGACGAACTCGCCCGGATCGCGAATGTCGAGCCGCTCTCCTTTCGGATGCAGATGCTGGGCGAGAATCCGCGGCTTGCCCGCTGCCTCTCGACGGCTGCGGCGCTTGGCGGGTGGGACGGCGGGCAGGCGGGCAGCGCCATGGGCCTTGCCGCGCACAGCGCCTTCGGCTCGCACATCGCAACGGTGGTCGAGATCGAGGTGGAAGCGGACCAGCGCATCCGGGTGCTGCGCGCAGTGTGTGCGGTCGATTGCGGGCGGGCGATCAACCCCAACATCGTGCGCCAGCAAATAGAGGGCGGCCTGTTGTTCGGAATCGCCGCGGCCACCGGCAACGGGATCCGCTTCGAAGGCGGCGTGGTCGCGCAGCGCGGCTTTGGTCATCTCGATTTCCCGACGCTCGCCCGCTCGCCCGAGGTGACGGTGGAGCTTCTCGAAAGCGAGGAGCCGCCCGGCGGCGTCACCGAACTCGGCGTCCCCACCGCGGCGCCGGCCGTCGCCAACGCCCTTCACGCCCTTACCGGCCGGCGCCTGCGTGCGCTGCCGCTCGCCATCGGAAACCCCGCATGATCCCGCCCGCCGATCACCCGCCGATCCCGGCACCGAAAGTCGGCGTGCTGCTGATCAACCTCGGCACACCAAATTCGCCGGAGCCCGGATCGGTGAAGCTCTACCTCAAGGAATTCCTGTCCGACCCGCGCGTGGTGGAAATTCCGCAGCTCGTCTGGCAGCCGATTTTGCGCGGCATCATTCTCACCACCCGGCCGAAGAAGTCGGCTCATGCCTACAGCCAGGTGTGGACGGAGGAAGGCTCGCCGCTCGCCGCGATCACCGCGCGCCAGGCGCGGGCGCTGCAGGGCGCGTGGGGCGAAAACGTGATCGTCGATCATGCCATGCGCTACGGCAAGCCGGCGATCCGCGAGAAGATCGAGGCGCTCAAGGGGCAGGGCTGCGAGCGAATCCTGATCGCTCCCCTCTACCCGCAATATTGCGCAGCAACGACTGCAACAGCCAATGACGAAGCGTTCCTGCGTCTGCGCCGCATGCGCTGGCAGCCTGCGATACGCACGCTGCCGCCTTATTATGAGCACCCGGCCTATATCGCGGCTCTGAAGGCGCGGCTGGAGGAGGGGCTTGCAGCGCTCGATTTCCAGCCGGACGCGGTGCTCGCCAGCTTTCACGGCATGCCGGAGCGCACCCTGCAGCTCGGCGATCCATACCACTGCCATTGCCGCAAGACGGCGCGGCTGCTTTCGGAGGCGATTGGGCGGGAGCTGCTAGTTACTTTTCAGTCGCGCTTCGGCCGGGCGAAGTGGCTGGAGCCTGCCACCGATACCACGCTGGCCGCCTTGCCCGGGCAGGGCAAAAAGAAGGTGGCGATCTTCGCGCCCGGCTTCTCCGCCGATTGTCTGGAGACGCTGGAGGAGCTGGCAATCCGCGGACGCGACACGTTCGTGGAAGCGGGCGGCACCGACTTCGCCTACCTACCGTGCCTCAACGACAGCCCAGTTGGGCTGGAAATGCTGCGCAGCATAATCGCACGCGAACTTGAAGGTTGGGTGGGCGTTCCGTAAGCGCGAACACACAAAACAACAGGAGAGGCGAATATGGCACGCGTTGCAGTCGTTACCGGCGGAACCCGCGGCATCGGAGAAGCGATCAGCGTCGCACTGCGCGACCAGGGCGTCACCGTCGCCGCGGTCTATGCCGGCAACGAGCAGAAGGCGGCGGAATTCACCGAGCGCACCGGCATCAAGGCGTACAAATGGGACGTCTCGGATTTCGACGCCTGCACGGAAGGCTGCGCCCGGATCGAAGCCGAGCTTGGGCCGATCGACGTGCTGGTCAACAATGCCGGCATTACCCGCGACGGCACCATGAAGCGCATGACCCGCCAGTCGTGGGACGAGGTGATCGACGTCAACCTGGGCGGCTGCTTCAACATGGCCAAGGCGGTGTTCGAAGGCATGCAGAGCCGCAAGTTCGGCCGCATCGTCAACATCGGCTCAATTAATGGCCAGGCTGGCCAATATGGCCAGGTGAACTATGCTGCCGCCAAGTCCGGCATTCACGGCTTCACCAAGGCCCTTGCCCAGGAAGGCGCGCGTGGGGGCGTCACGGTCAACGCGATTGCGCCTGGCTATATCGATACGGAAATGGTCGCGGCGGTGCCGCCCGAAGTGCTCGAGAAGATCGTTGCCAAGATCCCGGTCGGGCGCCTCGGCAAGGCCGAGGAGATCGCCCGCGGCGTGGTGTTCCTGTGCGGTGAGGATGCCGGGTTCGTGACGGGGAGCACGCTCAGCATCAATGGCGGGCAGCACATGTACTGATGGGACGAGGCGGATTGGAGGCGAAGCCGAAATCCGCCGGTGCCAGCAGGGCACGGCCCAGCACGGCCGACGGGTCGCCTCGGCGAACCCGATCGACGGCGGCTTTGCCGCCGGCGGGGCTTAGGAGAAGGAGCGCACGTGGCGGGGCCCGTTAAACGATCGATGATGATCGCGGGTCACGCCACGTCGATCAGCCTGGAGCCCGTGTTCTGGGATGCGCTCCGCGACGCGGCGGAGGCGGAAAACGTGCCGCTGAATGCGCTCGTCGCCCGGATCGATGCGGCGCGGGTGGAGGAGGCGGAGCCGTCCAATCTGGGCAGCGCTATCCGAGTGTGGCTGTTCGAGCGGGCGCGGGCGGCGGGCTAGTCCGCTGCCCCTTCGAGTCAGCCGCCGAGATCGGCCAGCGACACTGTAATCAGCGCCGCCACTACGAGGATCGCCCAGCGCACGCCGCGTTCCAGGGCGAAGTTGCCGGTCTTGGTGAGTGTGATGGCGCTCGCCGGCATGATGATCACGAACAGGCCAAGGGTGAGTGCGGCGCCGGCTTGCCAGCCGACGCGGACCCACCCAAACATGGCAAGCGCCGCCCACAGGACGCAGAACAGCAGCGCCTCGGGGTAGATCTTGGGCATCAGTGCGCGACCTGCTCGCCGCGTTCGAGGCCGGAGGCGGCGAGCTGTTCGTCGATCTGGGCCATCAGCCGCTCGAGGCCGGCTTCGTCCTTGGCCTCGGCGCGGGCGACGAGGACGTCCTGGGTGTTGGAGGCGCGCAGCAGCCACCAGCCATCGGCGGTGTTGACGCGGGCGCCGTCGGTGTCGTCGACCTGCGCCCCCGAGGCGGCCAGGCGGGCGAGGATTTCGTCCACCACCGCGAACTTGCGGCTTTCATCGACCTGGAAGCGCATCTCGGGCGTGTTGATCATCTCCGGCATTGCCGAGCGGATGGCGGTCAGCGAGCCGCCCAGGCGGGTGACGGCGCGGATCAGGCGGACAGCGGAATAGATGCCGTCGTCGAAGCCGTAATATTGGTGGGCGAAGAAGATGTGGCCGCTCATCTCGCCGGCCAGCGGCGCGCCGGTTTCCTTCATCTTGGACTTGATCAGGCTGTGCCCGGTTTTCCACATCAGCGGCTTGCCGCCGAGTTCGGCGATTCGGTCGTAAAGCGCCTGACTCGCCTTCACGTCGGCGATGATCGTCGAGCCGGGCAGTTCCTGAAGCACCGGCTCGGCCAGAACCGCGAGGAGCTGGTCGCCCCAGATCACCCTTCCTTCGCCGTCGATTGCGCCGATCCTGTCGGCATCCCCGTCGAACGCCACTCCGAAATCCAGGTTCTTCTCGCGCACCAGGCGCTTCAGGTCCTCGAGGTTGGCTTCCACCGTCGGATCGGGATGGTGGTTGGGAAAGGTGCCGTCGATCTCGGTGAACAAGGTGAAGTGCTCGCCGGGAAGCTTCTTGATCAGCTTCTCGACCACTTCGCCGCCCGAGCCGTTGCCGGCGTCCCAGCCGATCCGGTAAGCATCGCCGTCGAAATCCTGGACCAGGCGATCGACGTAGCGGTCGATCACGTCCTCGTCTGAAACGCTGCCGGAGCCTTCCTCCCAGTCGGCGGTGGCGGCCATGCGGCCGAGTTCCTGGATCTGCGAACCGAAAAAGGCGGCGTGCTTCAGCACCATCTTGAAGCCGTTGTAATTGCCGGGGTTATGGCTTCCGGTGATCTGGATGCCGCCATCGACGCCAAGCTCGGCCTCGGCCCAATAGAGCATCGGCGTCGGCCCGATGCCGATCCGCACCGCGTCCACGCCTGAATCCTTGAGGCCGCGCAGCAGCTCCGCTTCCAGCGCCGGCGAACTCACCCGGCCGTCGCGGCCGACGGCGACCTTGGAGCCGCCCCCGCGGCGCACCAGGGTGCCGAAGGTGCGGCCGACGCCGTAGCCGTCTCCGTCCGCCAGCGTCTCCCCGTAAATCCCTCTGATGTCATATTCGCGCAGAGTGGTGGGGTGAAAACGGTGGCTCATTCGGGACTCCAGCTAAGGGGGAGAAAACAGTTCGCCTTAAGACGCGCGAGGCGTCCGGCGGTTCATTTCCGCGACCAGCGTATCGCGGGCGACGTTGACCCGCTCGGCCAATTCCGCCGAGCCGCCGATGTCGGGATGAACCCGGGCGATCAGCCGGCGGTGGGCGGCGCGGATGTCGTGAAGACTTGCCGCCTCGTCGAGCCCGAGCAGGCGGCGGGCGTCCTCCACCGGCATCGGCTTCGGCTTGCCGAAGGACGCGCGGCGGTGGGCGGCCCAAAAGAGCGCGCCCGCCATCAGCGCCGCCCCGGGCAGCAGCTTGCCGGTGGTGAGCAGGCGCAGCCCCAGGAGGAAAACCACTGCGGCGACGCCGTCTTCATAAGTGAAATGCTTCAGCCGCCCGGTCGCCCAGGCCCAAAGCAGGCCTCCCGCGGCCGCGACGAACAGGAACCCGGGCACCGCCGCGGTCCTTAGCCCGCCGCCGCAGAGGTGGCTTGCGGGGCGGCCGACTTGCCCTGCTCGGGAAGACCGAAGCCGGCGATCATCTCACGCAGCTCTTGCCGGGCGGCGATATGGGCGATGTTGACCTCGCCGAGCTGGGCAAGGTCGAGGAGGGTGAGGCCCTTGGGGAATAGCTCTCGGTAGATGACTCGCTCGCCGAGGCCGGGGACGACGCGGAAGCCGACGCGGCGCGAAAGCTCGTTCAGCGCATCGCCGACGCGGCGCATGTTGCGCGCCTCGATATGCTGCATGCGGTTGCGGAGCACGACCCAGTCGACGCTTGCGCCGTGGGTCTTGGCGCGCTGGGTGCGGCTGTTCCAGACCAGCTCGGCGTAGAAAGACGGGCGGCGGACGCGGTAGGTTTCGGCATCGACCTGGCCGATCAGGTCGAGATCGACGAAGCTGTCGTTGATCGGCGTGACCAGCGTATCGGCGCGGAGCATCGCCTGGCGGGCATAGGTGTCGTCGCGGCCCGGCGTGTCGATCACCACCACGTCGACGCCGTCCGCAAGCTCCTCGATTACCGCGTCGAGCTGGTGCTTGTCGGGGTTGAACGTTTCATGGCGCGGCTGGGGCAGGGCGACGCCGGTGCGCTTTACGGTTTCGGCGCGGTTGTCGAGGTAGCGGCCGAGCGTGCGCTGGCGGGTGTCGAGATCGAGCGCGGCGACCTTGCGCCCGCCGGCAGCAAGCGCAACGGCGGTGTGCACCGCCGTGGTGGATTTGCCGGTTCCGCCCTTTTCGTTGGCGAAGACGATGAAATGCGGCGTCGCGCCAGCCATGTGCCTAAGTCCGTCCTTGATCTTGCCCCGTCCGCCCCGCAAGGGCCCGGTCTTCGAACCCAAGCTGATAATGGAGGGCGCCGGGCGGTGCAAACGGTCCGTGATCTTGAAACGCTGCGCGCGCGCATCGCCGAGCTGAAGGCGGACGGCGGCACGATCGCTTTCGTGCCGACGATGGGGGCGCTCCATGCCGGCCACATGGCGCTGGTCGCCGAAGGGCGGCGGCGGGCGAGCCATGTCGTTGCCTCCATCTTCGTCAACCCGAAGCAGTTCGGCGCGAACGAGGATCTCTCAACCTACCCGCGCCGCGAGGCGTCCGACATCCGCATGCTGGAGGAGGAGGGCTGCGCCTTGCTCTGGGCGCCCGACGCGGCGACGATGTATCCGGAAGGGCACGCCACCAACGTCAGCGTCTCGGGTGTGAGCGAGGGCCTCGATGGCGCCGCCCGGCCCGGGCATTTCGACGGCGTGGCGACCGTGGTGCTGAAGCTGTTCAACCAGGTGCAGCCCGACGTGGCCTTGTTCGGCGAAAAGGATTTCCAGCAACTGGCGGTGATCCGGCGGATGGTGCGCGATGTCGATTTACCACTGGAGATCGTCGGCGTGCCGACCCAGCGCGACGCCGACGGGTTGGCCCTGTCCTCGCGCAACGCCTATCTGACCGACGAGGAGCGCAAGGCGGCGCGCGCTTTGCCGCGCGCGTTGGGCGAGGCGGCGAACAGCATCCAGTCGGGCGGCGATATCGAGGGCGCGCTTGCCTCCGCGCGGGAGAAGCTTGGCAAGGCGGGCTTCGATCCGGTCGACTATGTGGCGCTGTGCGATGCGGAGACGCTTGCGCCGGTAACGGTGCTGGAGCGGCCCGCGCGCCTGCTCGCCGCGGCGAAGATCGGCGGCACCCGGCTGATCGACAACCTGCCGGTGCTCCCCGCCGCCTGAAGAAAAAGTTGGTTCTTAAAACTGGTCACCGCGGCGTTAACCATTTGTTGGTGATCCGGGGCGCAATCCTCCCTTCGACAAGCAAACAAAAGGGGCATGTCGTTATGGGTAACAGCATGAAATCCGCCGCGTTCCTGATCCAGAGCCGCCTTGCGGACGCCGCCGCCGGAGACCCGGACGCGCTGTACGAACTGGGCGTCGCCTACTCGACCGGAACCAACGGCATCGATGTCGATCTCATCGAAGCGCACAAATGGTTCAACCTCGCAGCCCTCAACGGCTGCACCGAGGCCCAGATGTGCCGCGCCGACATTTCCGAAGAAATGACCGCCCGCGAAATCGCCGAAGCCCAGCGCCAGGCACGCGCCTGGCTGAGCGAGACGGGGTACCGCCGCGCGGCGTGAGCGCTCCCCTCCTCCCAAGGGAGAAGTTTGGGGGGTGGCGTTCCGATTTCAACCGTTGACGAGACGTTCGTCGAGCATGATACAGCTCGGTACGAGCAGCCCGTGCCACTGTGTGATGCGCCTTTGCGATCCGGCGCGCCTCTCAACCGCGCACCCGGTAGGCGAACAACGGATGGGTCGACTGATGTTTGGCGGACGGGCCAGAGGTAGCGGAGCCCAGATGCCCATCGGCGCCGGGTCTGCCCCGGCGATCCGGCACATCTGGGCTTATGGTCTGATCGTTGTTTTCGCCGTGCAGACTTTGGCGCGCCTGCTGCTTTTCTCCTTAACGCCTACCGGGATCTCGTTCCTGGGTGTCGGCCTTCACGTGTCATTTCTGGCGAATCTGTCGCTGATTCTGGTGTTTGTCTTCTGGATCTTTTCTCTTGCCCCCGGCAGGCGAAAGTATCGTAGCTACCTTGCCGTCTTGTTGCTGGCGGGCGTGCACGCGGCCTGGACGGTTTTCGACGTCGCGCAGGCCATTTTCATCCACCTCACCGGGCAGCCCGTCGCGATGGTGGCGATGGTCCGCAATGTGCCGCTTACCCTGTCCCTCCTCGACAATGTGGGGATCAGCCCATCGCTGCTGGTGGTTGTTCTCGGCGCAATCGCGATCCTGCACGCACTGGCCTACCTCGCGATCAGCTCAAGTCTTCGAAGTGCATTGTCCGTTCTTGCGCGTGCGCGCTTCAATGTCGGCCCGCTTCGTCTTTGGTTTGCGCCCGTGCTCCTGCTGGCCATTCTGTCGATCTGGCGGCTGCAGGAAGCGGTGCCGATCGACATGAAGAGGAACTCCGGCGAGCCGATCTACGCCGCCCTGCAGCAAACATTCCAGATAGCGCCCGAAGCCCTGCTCGCCGCCGCCAAAGCGCCGCCGGGCAGCCTTGCAAAGCCGGCCTATCCGGCTCCACCCGGCAGCCGCCCGGTGGTGCTGATCGTAGTGGATGCGCTGAGACGCGACCACATGGGTCTCTACAATCCGCAGCTCAACAATACGCCCTTCTTGAGCAGCCTCGAATACGAAGGCCGGCTGCAGAAGTTCGATGCGTATTCAACCTGCACCTTTTCCTTCTGCGGGATGATGAGCATCCTGGCATCGAGCAGTTGGAACGATTTTGGCGCGCGTCCAACAACTTTGGTCGAGCGCCTCCACCAGCACTCTTATGACAGCCATCTCATTCTGGCGGGCCAGCATGCCAGCTTCGGAAGCATCCTGAACCTGATCGGGCGCGGCGCAACCACCACCGCCGACCAGCCGCGCGGCCAGCAAGCGAACGACAAGTGGGTACTCGCAACCCTGCAAGGCCTCTCGGTAGCCGCCCCGAAGCGCACGTTCCTGTATTTGCATTTGATGTCGGCGCATGCGGGCGCCTTTATCGAGCCGGCATATCGGGTCACCCCCGACGACCAAGGGCATTTGGGAGCGTATCTTTTCAGCAAGCACGGCAAGGCGAGCTATCGGGAGATCTACGACGGGCGTGTGCGCCAATCCGACGACGTGATCCGCCGCGCGTTTTCGATACTGCGCGACAAGGGCATGCTTGACGATGCTTTGATCATTATCACGGCGGATCACGGACAAAGAGTTGCGGAGGGTGGGGCGCTGTACCACGGCGGCGACGCCGATCCCGCGACGCTGAACATCCCGCTTCTTGTTGTCGATCCCCGGCGTAAGGCCCTGCCGCCGCGAAACCCCGCCAGCCAGATCGATGTCGCGCCGACGGTCACGGAGGCCATCGGCATTGCCCCGGCGCCGGGATGGAGAGGAACCGCGCTCCAGATGCCCTCGTCGCGCCCGGCGGTACCCGTGGGGACGCAGGAGTCTACAGGTGCCGTGGTGCTCGTTGCAGGGCGCCCCTGGCTGTACCTGTGCCGACGCGAGAACGGCAAGGAGCAGCTGGTGGCGCTTGGTGGAGGTGCGGGCGCTCAAGCGCCGGACCTTCGTGACGTCCGGCGGCTTCATCTCAAGGCCAGCGCGCCTGTACGAAACCCGCTCTGCCGTGAAAGACGCTAAGCAACGGGATCCGTCCGTCGCCGCTGCGCCCGCGGCCGGGTGTCAGTCCCGCGCCACGGTTACGCGAGCGATCATTTCGCCACTTGGATGACGTAGTCGAAAGCGGACCCTCTCCCCGGAAGGGGAGAGGGCTTGACGGGGCCTATTTCCCGTCCGTGGCCGATGTGCCCGCAGCAGGAGCGCCGTTCTTGTAGCGTTCGAACCAGGCGAGAATGGCCGCGGCCTTGGCAGCGCTTTGCGAGGGCCTTGCCGCGATGCCGCCGTGGCTTGCGCCGGGGACCTTCACCAAGGCGGTGGGCACGCCCTGGATTTGCAGGGCGGCGTAATATTGCTCAGACTCGCTCACTGGGGTGCGGTAATCGTCGCTGCCGACCACCACCAGCGTGGGCGTCTTGACGTTGCCGACCAGGCTCAGCGGCGAATATTTCCAGTAGGTCTCCGGGTCTTCCCACGGCTTCTTGGCGAACCAGTAGCGGGAGGTGAAGAGGGTGTTGTCCATGGTCAGCGCTTCGCTGGTCCAGTTGATCACCGGCTTCTGAGTCGCCGCGGCCTTGAAGCGGTCGGTCTTGCCGACGATCCAGGAGGTGAGGACGCCGCCGCCCGAACCGCCGGTGACGAACAATTTGTCGGGATCGACGAAGCCGCCGGCGATCGCCGCGTCCACTGCGCTCATCAGGTCGTCATAGTCGCTGCTCGGGTAATCGTGGTGAATGAGCTGGGCGAACTCGGCGCCGTAGGAGGAGGAGCCGCGCGGGTTGACCGAGAGCACCGCATAGCCGGAGGCAGCGTAGAGCTGGTCGTCCGTGGAGAAATGCGGGCCGTAAGCGGCGACCGGGCCGCCGTGGATTTCCAGGATCAACGGCACGCGCTGGCCTTCCGACCAGGTCGGCGGAAGGGTGAGCCAGGCGTCGATGGCACGCTTGTCGAAGGCGGTGACGGGGATCTTGCGAACCTCGCCGAGGCGCTTTGAGCCGAGCAGGTCGGCGTTGAGGCGAGTCAGCATGCGCGGCTCGCCGCCCGCGCGGACAAGGGCAACGTCGGCCGGGCGGCTGCTGCTGCCGGCGGTGATCGCAAGGGTGCCGTCGCGCGCCACCGAGTAGGAGCCGCCGGTATAAGGGCGGTCGAACGCGGCGCCGGACAGATCGTCGGTAAGCTCGCGCATCGTGCCGTCGAGGCCAACTCGGGCGACCTTGGTTCGGCCCTTGTCTTCGAACGAGACGAAAAGCGAGCGGCCGTCGGCGGCCCACATCGGCGAGTCGACGCTGCGGTCGAGGTTGGCGGTGAGGACGCGCGGGTTGGAGCCATCGGCGTTCATCACGGTGAGGCGGCTGTTATGGTAGTTGAGGCGCTTATCCTCATAGCCGACATAGGCGATCAGGCGCCCGTCCGGCGACATGATCGGCTGCTCGTCCGGGCCGCGGCGGTCGGTAAGGGTGCGAAAGGTGCCGGCGTCGACATCCAGCGCGTAGACTTCGCTGTCCTG
>DASWNA010000082.1:0-7971 GCA_036399475.1 Allosphingosinicella sp. | reverse complement strand
GCGCGATGCCGAGACGCTTCAGCACCGCTCCGGCCGCACCGGCCGCGCCGGGCGTAAGGGCACCGCCGTTTTGCTCGTCCCCTACCCGCGCCGCAAGCGTGTCGAGGCCGTGCTTCGCGGCGCCCGCATCGAGGCCGAGTGGATCAAGCCGCCGACGGCCGACGACATCCGCAAGAGCGACCACGATCGCCTGCTCGCCGCCTTGCTCGAGCCGGTGGAGATGGACGAGGACGACCGCGAGCTCGCCCAGCGCCTGCTTGAGCAGAAGACGCCGGAAGAAATCGCTGCCGCCTTGGTCCGCGTCCACCGCGACCGGATGCCGGCGCCGGAGGAAATGGTCGACGGCAACAATTCGGACGGCGGCGATCGCTCCGAACGGCCGCAAGGCCCGCGTCAGGGCTTTGAGGACACGATCTGGTTCCGGATGAACATCGGCCGCCACCACAATGCCGATCCACGCTGGCTGCTGCCGCTTCTCTGCCGCCGCGGCCACATCACCCGCAACGACATCGGCGCGATCCGGATCGCCGCCAACGAGACGATGTTCGAAATCCCGCGCGCCGCCGCCACCCGCTTCGCCCAGTCGGTGAAGCGCACCTCGACCGACGATGACGGCGAAGGCAGCGTCCGCATCGAAGCCGTGGAAGGCAAACCGCGCGACGCCGCCCGCCAGAACCGCCGCGAAGGCCCCCCGCCAAGCGGCCCCCGCAGCGGCGGCTACCCGGACGGCCCACCCGCCAGCGGGCCGCGCACCGGTCCGGGCCCTGGCGGTCCTCGCACTGGTGCCGGCCCCGGTGGTCCGCGTTCCAACGCCGGCGGTCCCGGCGGCCCGCGCCACAAGGCGATGCCGACGCCGTGGAAGGCCAAGGGCCGGCCCAAGGGCTGAGCGCTTCTATGGTTGCACCGCGCATCCTGGTCGACGCCGACGCCTGCCCGGTGAAGGAGGAGATCTACAAGGTCGCCTTTCGCCACGAGGTGAAAGTGACCTTGGTGACCAACCAGCACCTGCGCGTGCCGCCGCACCCGCTGATCGAGCGGATCACGGTCGGCGCCGGCTTCGACGCCGCGGACGACTGGATCGCCGAGGCAACGGGTGCGGACGCGGTGGTGGTCACCACCGACATCCTCCTTGCGGATCGCTGCCTGAAAGCCGGCGCGGTGGCGGTGATTTCCCCAACGGGCAAGCCATTCACCGACGCCTCGATCGGCTCTGCAGTCGCCACCCGCGCGATCATGGCCGACCTGCGCGCCGGCATGGGCGACGCGGTCGGCGGCCCTGCGCCGTTCTCAAAGGCGGACCGCTCGCGCTTCCTGCAGGCGCTGGACGAGGCGCTGGTGCGGGCGAAGCGGGGCTAGAGCAAAGCTCCTCCGCCGAGGGGGAGACCGTACCCGTCACACGAACCGTTCGTCTCGAGTGAAGTCGAGAGACCTCCTCAAACCTCCGTGCAGCGTCTCTCGACTTCGCTCGAGACGAACGGGGCTGGGTGCGCGTAGCGTCGAGCTTGGCCCGCCGTCATTTAGCGGCAGTGGGAGAACCGCTCCGCCCGGAACAATTTCGCCTGGTTGACGGCATCCGCCAGAGTGGTCCCGTCCCACTTGAACTTGAGCGGTTTGCTTCGAGTACCTCTGCCGAAATAAAGACGCACCAGCCGCTCTTGTCTGGACGGCTCCGAGGATATGAATTCGAACCCGCCTTTAATGGTTGTGCCGCGAAAGACCTGGTTGATCTCGCGCACCGCCTTGCGCTCAAGGCTTTCCCAGGATCGGTCTTGCGCGAACCGGGCGACCTCCGCGTCATATTGGGGGCCATCGAACCTCAGGCGGATCCCGCCGAAGTGCGACCAATGAACCGAACGCTCCGTGCGTGTCACCTTCACCGTTCGGTCGTGACAGCCCACGATGTCGTTCCAGCACCGGCCGACGGTGATGCGCTCGCTTGTGCCGAGAAGCTCGGCCGCAAGCTTCGGGGGGTCGAGGCCCGCACATTCCGGTCCCAGCCAGTCCTTCCCGTCGATCCAAAGCCGCGCCTGATGGAAATACGGATTATCGGACGGATAGACGACGATCCTGAGTGTGCTAGCGACCATGGCCATTCCTGCAGCCGGACCCGGCTTTTCGCAACAGCGCATGGCCGGCGCCGCTCACGCCCTTCCCGCCGCGCGGGCCGTCAATGAAACGGCGGCCCCGAGGGGCCGCCCGACCGCATCGCACGTGTGTTTGCCTAAATCAGTTCACGCCGCATTGGGAATTGGCCTGAGCTCATTCTCCAATTGGAAAGGAGATAGCCACGCCTACGAGAGAATCCACGAATCCCTCGTCCGCAGGATTTTGGGGTGTCCGTTCTGATCGGTACGGCTCAAGCTGCGGCAGCTCCGCACCTAACTGAACCCGTGCCTCGTGTCCGGATACTCCCCCGCGCAAGCTTTCTACCGCCCGCCGAGAATAGCCTCGATCGCCGCCTCGACCTCCGCGATCGGCGCCATGCCATCGACCCGGCGCACTAGACCCCGTTCCTCGTAATACGGGAGGATCGGCGCGGTCTTGGCGCGGTATTCGGCCATGCGGTTGCGGACCGTGGCTTCGTTGTCGTCGGGGCGGCGCTTGAAAGCGTCGGAGCCGCATTGGTCGCAGCGCCCGCCGATCAGCGGCAGCTTGTAGCGATCATGGTAGCTTGCGCCGCAGCTTGCGCAGCTGAAGCGGCCGGTGATGCGGTCGACCAAAGCGTCCTCATCCACCTGCAGCTCGATGACGTGGTCGAGCTTCATGCCCTTGTCGGCAAGGATCGCGTCGAGCGATCGGGCCTGGGCATCGGTGCGGGGATAGCCGTCGAAGATGAAACCGGGCGGGTATTGGCCGTCCGGATAGTCGAGCCGGTCGCGGATCAGGGCGTTGACCAGGTCGTCGGGAACGAGATCGCCCGCTTCCATGATCGATTTCGCCTGCAGGCCGGTGGGGCTGCCGATCTTCATGGCATAGCGCAGCATGTCGCCGGTGGAGAGCTGGACCAGCCCGCGCTGGGCCATCAGCCGCTCGGCCTGGGTTCCTTTTCCGGCGCCCGGAGGGCCAAGCAGGATGATGTTCATGGCTTGCTTGCTCTCCCTTGCCGACGGCGCGCCTCTTTAGCGGGCGCGTCCGCCCTTCAGCTTCGCCTTCTTGATCAGATCGCCATATTGGTGGGCGATGAGATGGCTCTGGATCTGGGTCACCGTGTCCATCGTCACGTTGACCACGATCAGCAGCGACGTGCCGCCAAGATAGAAGGGCACCCCCGCCCGGGCCATCAGGAACTCCGGCACCAGGCAGATGATCGTCAGGTAGGCGGCGCCGATGACGGTGATCCGGGTCAGCACGTAATCGAGATATTCCTCGGTGCGCTTGCCAGGACGGATGCCGGGGATGAAGCCGCCATAGCGCTTCAAATTTTCGGCCGTTTCCTCCGGGTTGAAGACAACCGCGGTGTAGAAGAAACAGAAGAAGATGATGCCGGCGGCGTAGAGGAACATGTAAAGCGGCTGGCCGTGCTGGAGCGCGGCGGTGACCGTGATCAGTATGTCGCCCCAGGTGCTGTCGCCCTGGGTGTTGCTGCCCGCGAACTGGGCGATGGTGAGCGGCATGAGCAGCAGCGACGAGGCGAAGATCGGCGGAATCACGCCCGCGGTGTTGATCTTCAGGGGAAGGTGCGAACGCTCCGCCTGCATCTGGCCGCGCGCCGTCTGGCGCTTGGGATATTGGATCAGCACGCGGCGCTGGGCCCGCTCCATGAAGCAGATGCCGAGCGTGATCGCGATCACCAGTGCGACGACCATGAGAATGGTGATCAGCGACAGGCTGCCGGTGCGGCCGCCTTCGAACACCTGGGCAAGGGCGGTGGGAAGCTGGGCGACGATGCCCGCCATGATGATCAGGGACACGCCGTTGCCGATGCCGCGGCTGGTGATCTGCTCGCCAAGCCACATCAGGAAAAGGGTGCCGCCGGTCAGGCTGACCACCGCGCTGACCCGGAACATCAGGCCCGGATCGATCACCGCGGAGCCGGTCGAGCCCGCGCCCCAGCCTTCAAGGCCGACGGCGATGAAATAGCCCTGGATGATGCAGAGCAGCACGGTGCCGTAGCGGGTGTATTGGTTGATCTTCTTGCGGCCGCTTTCGCCTTCCTTCTTCAGTGCCGCCAGGGACGGCGACATGGAGGACGCGAGCTGCACCACGATCGACGCGGTGATGTATGGCATGACGCCGAGCGCGATCAGGCTCATCCGCTCGAGGCTGCCACCCGAAAAGGTGTTGAAGAAATCGAGCACGGTGCCGCGGGTCGTGTCGAACAGGGTGCCGAGCGCGCGCGGATCGAGGCCGGGCAGCGGCACGAAGCTGAGCAAGCGGAAGACGATCAGCGCACCGAGGGTGAACCACAGCCTCTTTTTGAGATCGGTCGCCTTGGCGAAGCTCGCCATGGAGAGGTTGGCTGCCATCTGGTCGGCTGCGGATGCCATGAGCGTGTCTGTCCTGGATAAAGACTAAAAAGGCGACGGAAGATGTGAACCCCCGCCGCCTCATATAGTGATTGGTGAGGGCCTGTCAGCCCTACACCGTCGCGGCGCCGGCTTGAAAGGATGTGCCGAAGCTTCGAAAGCTCCGGCGATCCGCTCAGGCGTCCTTGCGCTTCTTGATGCTGTTCTTCTTGGCCTTCGCCTTGTCGGCGGCGGAAACCACCTCGATCACGTCAACCGAACCGCCGGCGGCTTCAACCGCCTCGCGGGCGCCCTTAGAGGCACCAGACACGCGGAAGGCGAGCTTGGCGGAGAACGTGCCCTTGCCGAGCAGGCGGACGCCGTCCTTGCCGCCGCGGGCCAGGCCGGCGGCCTTGAGCGCTGCGTGGTCGATCGTGCCCTCGCCGGCGAGCTTGCCGTTGTCGATCAGCTTCTGGATCGCGCCCAGGTTCACCTCGGCATAATCCTTGGCGAAGATGTTGTTGAAGCCGCGCTTCGGGAGCCGCATGTGGAGCGGCATCTGGCCGCCTTCGAAACCGAAGATCGACACGCCCGAACGGCTGGTCTGGCCCTTCTGGCCGCGGCCTGCGGTTTTGCCGAGGCCCGAGCCGATACCGCGGCCGACGCGGACGCGCGACTTGCGGGCGCCCTGATTGTCACGAAGATCGTTGAGTTTGATGGTCATTGCACTCGCTTTCGCTTTTGTCGCGCTGGGAGCCGGAGCTCCCTACTTGACCCTCTCCCCTTCAGGGAGAGGGAGGGACCCATTGCGTCAGCAATGGGAGGGTGAGGGCACGAAGCTGAAGGTGAGAAACTTGCCCTCACCCTCCCACCGCCTGCGGCGGCGGGCCCCTCCCTCTCCCTGAAGGGGAGAGGGGAAGAACGTTCAACCCTCGACGCTCACCATATGCTGGATCTTGCGGATCATGCCGCGGACCTCGGGGGTGTCCGTCAGCTCCACAGTCCTGTGCATCTTGTTGAGGCCAAGGCCGACCAGCGTCTGGCGCTGGCTGGAGGTGCGCCGGATCGGCGAACCCGTCTGGGTGATCTTGATGGTCGCCATGTGCTTACTCCGTCACTGCCAGGGCATCGGCCTCGGCAGTCTGCGAGCCACCGCGGCCGAGCAGGTCCGCAATCTTCTTGCCGCGACGCTGCGCCACCGACTTGGGGCTGGTCTGATCGGTGAGCGCCTCGAAAGTCGCCCGGATCATGTTGTAGGGGTTGGACGTGCCGACCGACTTGGTCACCACGTCGGCAACGCCAAGGCTTTCGAACACGGCGCGCATCGGGCCGCCGGCGATGATGCCGGTACCGGCAGGCGCGGTCCGCAAGGTCACCAGGCCGGCGCCGAAATGGCCGTTGCCGTCATGGTGAAGCGTGCGGCCTTCCTTCAGCGGAACGCGGATCATGGCCTTCTTGGCCGCCGCAGTCGCCTTGGTGATGGCTTCCGGCACTTCGCGGGCCTTGCCCTTGCCGAAGCCCGCACGGCCCTTGCCGTCGCCGACAACCACGAGAGCCGCAAAGCCGAAGCGCTTGCCGCCCTTCACCGTCTTGGAGACGCGGTTGATGTGGACCAGCTTCTCGATCAGCTCTTCGCCGCCGTCGTCGTCGCGGTTGCCGCCACGGCCGCCGCGCTCGTCGCGCCGGCCACGGTTGCCGCCGGGGCCACCGCCGCGATTGCCGTCACGGCCACCGCCGCCGCCGCCGCCACGACCGCCACGGCCGCCGCGAGGGCCGCCCGGACCGCCGGGACCACGGCCTTCGCCGCGTGCCTCGGAGGGAGCGCCTTCGGCAACGGCCACGTTCTCGGCCGGCTGCGTCGGGGACTGCTGCGACGTTTCGATGTTGTTTTCGTCAGCCATTTAGAACTCCAATCCGCCTTCGCGGGCGGCATCGGCCAGCGCTTTCACGCGGCCGTGAAACAGGAAACCGCCGCGGTCGAACACCACCTGGGTGACGCCCGCTTCCTTGGCGCGTTCGGCGACCCGGCGGCCAACATCGCCGGCGGAGCCGACGGTGGCGCCGGTCGTGTCGCGCACGTCCTTTTCCAGCGTCGAGGCCGAGGCCACGGTGCGGCCTTGGACATCGTCGATGACCTGCGCATAGATGTGACGGCCCGACCGGTGGATCGAAAGCCGGGGACGAACGCCGCCACGTTTGCGGAGCGAGGTGCGGACGCGCTGACGGCGCCGCTCAAAGAGGGAGAGTTTCGCCATGGCCTACTTCTTCTTGCCTTCTTTGCGGAAGATGAACTCGCCGCGATACTTGATGCCCTTGCCCTTGTAGGGCTCCGGCTTGCGCCACTGGCGGATCTCAGCGGCGAGCTGACCGACCCGTTGGGAATCGTTGCCGCTGATCACGACCGTGGTCGGATCGGGCGTGGCAACGGTGAGATCGGCCGGAACCTCGACATTGACGTCGTGGCTGTAGCCGAGCTGGAGGCGCAGGTTCTTGCCCTGCATCGCCGCGCGGTAGCCGACGCCGGTGATTTCCAGCGTCTTGGTGAAACCGTCGGTAACGCCGGTGACCAGGTTCTGCACCAGCGTGCGGTGCATGCCCCAGAAGGAACGAGCGCGCTTGGTTTCGTTGGCGGGCTTCACCACGATACGGCCGTCTTCGATGCCGTAGCTGATGTCGTCCATCATCTGCATGGTCTGGACGCCCTTGGGCCCCTTGACCGACAGCGACGTGCCTTCCACCGAAGCGGTGACACCGCTCGGCAGCGCAACCGGGACTTTTCCGATGCGGCTCATATCAAAACACCTCCGCGAGCACTTCGCCGCCGACATTCTGCTCGCGCGCTTCCGCGTCGGACAGAACGCCGCGAGGCGTCGAGACGATGGTGATGCCGAGGCCGTTGCGGACCCGCGGCAGCTCCGTGCTGCCCGAATAAACGCGGCGGCCGGGCTTGGAAACGCGGGCGACGTGCTGGATGGCCGGGCGGCCTTCGAAATATTTCAGCTCGATACGCAGTCCGGCGTGGCGGCCCAGGGCCTCCTCGCTGTAGCCGCGAATATAGCCTTCGCGCTGGAGGACGTCGAGGACGCGGGACCGCAGCTTGGACGCGGGGGAAACCACGCTGTCCTTGCGGGCCTGCTGGCCGTTGCGGATGCGGGTGAGCATATCACCCAGAGGATCGGTCAAGGGCATATTCTATACCTTACCAGCTGGACTTCGTGAGGCCGGGGATCAGGCCCTTGTTGCCCAATTCGCGGATCATGATGCGCGACAGCCCGAATTTGCGATAATTGGCGCGCGGACGGCCGGTGATCATGCAACGGTTGCGGACCCGCGTGGGGTTCGCGTTGCGCGGGATCTCGGCCATCTTGAGCCGCGCGATGAGACGCTCGGTCTCATCGAGGGTCGTGTCGTTCGCGGTCGCCTTCAGCTTCGCATATTGGCCGGCGTGTTTCTTCACCAGCTTCTTGCGACGCTCATTCTTGTTGATGGAACTCAGTTTCGCCATGACTTAAGTTCTCGCCTTTCT
>DASWNA010000081.1:0-46724 GCA_036399475.1 Allosphingosinicella sp. | reverse complement strand
GAGGACGTGCGCGAGGAGTTCGTGCGCGACTACGTGTTTCCGATGTTCCGAGCGAACACGGTGTACGAGGGGCAATATCTGCTCGGCACGTCGATCGCCCGGCCGCTGATCGCCAAGCGCCAGATCGAGATCGCGCGCCAGGTGGGGGCGGACGCTGTCTGTCACGGCGCGACCGGCAAGGGCAACGACCAGGTCCGCTTCGAGCTTGGCTATTATGCGCTGGAGCCCGACATCCGAGTCATCGCGCCCTGGCGGGAGTGGGAATATGGCAGCCGCGAGGCGCTGATCCGCTTCGCCGAGGAGCACGGGATTCCGATCTCGAAGGACAAGCGCGGCGAGGCGCCGTTCTCGATCGATGCCAACCTGCTTCACTCCTCCTCCGAGGGGAAGGTGCTGGAGGACCCGTCGGTGGAAGCGCCCGAGTACGTCCACCAGCGCACCATCTCTCCCGAGGACGCGCCGGACAAGGCGACGACCATCCAGATCGGCTTCGAGGGCGGCGATCCGGTGTCGGTCGATGGGGAGTATCTGTCGCCGGCGGCGCTGCTGACCCGGCTCAACGAGCTGGGCCATGATAACGGTATCGGGCGGCTGGACCTAGTCGAGAACAGGTTCGTGGGGATGAAGTCGCGCGGTGTGTACGAGACGCCGGGGGGCACGATCCTGCTTGCGGCGCACCGGGGGATCGAGTCGATCACGCTGGATCGCGGCGCGGCGCATCTCAAGGATGAGATCATGCCGCGTTACGCGAGTCTGATCTACAACGGCTTCTGGTTCTCGCCGGAGCGCGAGATGCTTCAGGCGCTGATCGACAAGAGCCAGGAGCATGTCTCGGGCACCGTGCGCATGAAGCTCTACAAGGGCAATGCGACGGTGATCGGCCGCGAAAGCGCGCTGGCGCTATACGACCAGGACCTGGTGACCTTCGAGGAAGGCTCGTCGAGCTACGACCAGCGCGACGCGGCCGGGTTCATCAAGCTCAATGCGCTGCGGTTGCGGATCGGCGCGGCGCGGGCCCGGCGGGGCTAGCCGGGCTCAACCCTGCTTCGACCCGGCGGGGGTAGCAGAGCTTAGCCCCCGCGCATGGCTTCCTTGGCCGTCTGCATCCGCTTGCGCTGCGAGGCGCACTGCTTGGCCGCGGTGGCCAGGCCGCCCTGCCCCATCGCCCGCTGGCGGCACATGCGATATTGCTTGGTGGCGAGCTGATAATCCGATTTCAGCAATTCCGCATCGCTTTGCTCGGGCTCCGCTGCCGTTGTGTCCGGCTCGGCAGCCGGCGCGGCCTCCGCTGTCTGCAGATCGGCAGTGTCGGCGACTTCCTCGACGGGTTCGGCTACCTGTTCGACGGGTTCGGCCGTCTCATCGACAGGCTGAGCGACGATTTCCTCGGGCGGCTGGGTTTGCGCCTGCGCGGACGCGGTTCCGGCCATTGCCAGCAACGCCAATACGTACAATTTCGTGACCACCACTCACTCCCGTTGTGTGCCGGCAGAACAGGCCGACCCCCAAGGATAACACGGGTTTCAAACTTTTCAGTGCGAATTTTTCGCCGCCGCGATCTGCTCCCGGACCCGCTCCGGAGCGGTGCCGCCGTAGCTGGTGCGGCTCCGCACCGAGGCGTCTACCGTCAGGACCTCGTAGACGGAGGCGTCGATCCGCGGGTCTATCTCTCGCAGGGCGTCGAGCGGCAGGTCGGCGAGGCCGATGCCGCGGTCCTCGGCAAGCTTGACCGCGCGGCCGGTGATGTGGTGCGCCTCGCGGAACGGGACGCCGGCGGCGCGGACCAGCCAGTCGGCAAGGTCGGTGGCGGTCGCGAAGCCCGCTTCGGCGGCGGCGCGCATGCGATCGGTGCGGAAGGCGGTCTGTTCGACCATGCCGGCGAGCGCCTGGAGGGAGAGCATGAGGAGGTCGTGCGCTTCGAAGACCGGCGGTTTGTCGTCCTGCATGTCCTTGGAATAGGCCAAGGGCAGGCCCTTCATGGTCATCACGAGGGCGGTCATTGCGCCGGCGATCCGGCCCGAGTGGCCGCGGACCAGCTCGGCGGCGTCGGGGTTGCGCTTTTGCGGCATGATCGAGGAGCCGGTGGAGAAAGCGTCGGGCAGCGAGACGAAGCCGAAGGGCTGGCTTGCCCAGATGATCAGCTCCTCCGCCAGCCGCGAGAGGTGGAGGCTACACTGCGTGGCGGCCATCAGGTAGTCGAGCGCGAAATCGCGGTCGGAGACGCTGTCGAGGCTGTTGGCGGTGGGCCGGTCGAAGCCCAGGGCGGCGGCGGTGGCTTGGCGGTCGATCGGGAAGCTGGTGCCGGCGAGCGCGGCGGCGCCGAGGGGACATTCGTTGAGGCGCATGCGGGCGTCGGCGAAGCGCGAGCGGTCGCGGCGCAGCATCTCGTGATAGGCCATCAGGTGGTGGCCGAGGGTTACCGGCTGGGCCGACTGGAGGTGGGTGAAGCCGGGCATCACGCTGTCGGCATGCTCCTCGGCGCGGGCGAGGAGGACGCGCTGGAAGGCGGACAGCGCGGCGTCCACTTCGTCGATGGCGGCGCGGACCCAGAGGCGGAAGTCGGTCGCGACCTGGTCGTTGCGCGAGCGGGCGGTGTGGAGGCGTCCGGCGACGGGGCCGATCAGCGCCGCGAGCCGCGCCTCGACGTGCATGTGGATGTCTTCAAGCGCCTGGTCTTCGGGGACGCCGTTCGCTTCGTATTCGGCGGCGACCTGGTCAAGGCCGCCGGCGATGGTTGCGGCGTCTTCGGCCGAGACGATGCCTTGGGCGCCGAGCATCGCGGCGTGGGCCTTGGAGGCGTGGATGTCCTCGCGCCAGAAGCGCTTGTCGAAGCCGATCGAGGCGTTGATCTCACGCATCAGCGCCGACGGCCCGCCGCCGAAGCGGCCGCCCCACATCAGGTTCGAAGGCTTGGGAACGTCAGTGATGGCCGGTCTCCTCAAGGGAGCGGATTACGGGCTGGCACCCCTCCCTGCAAGGGAGGGGCAGGGGCCATCCCCTCCCTTTCAGGGAGGGGTGTTCAGGCAGCCGCCGCCTTCATAGGCTGGATGACCTGGGCGGCGAAGCGGTCCATCTCCTCCGCTTGGGGGCTCATCTGGAGGAGGAGGAGGTCGAGGCCTGCTTCTTCATATTCGGCGATGCGCTCCTGGAGCTGCTCCGGCGTTCCAACGAAGTTGGGGCGGAGGCCGCGGTTGGAGACGCTGTATTCCTGAAGCTTAAGCTCGCGCTCGAGCTCGGTGCCCGACAGCCATTGGTCGAAATTGTCGAAGCCCTTGGGCGGCTTGGGCGGGAGCTGGGTGATGCGCTCCAGCTCGCGCTTCGCTTCCGCCTCGCTGTCGCGGACGATGGCGAAGGCGGCCATTCCGAACTGCATGCGCCCCCCGCCGGCACGCTCCCGGCGCTCCGACATGTCGGCGATCTTGGGAGCGATGGCGTCGACGGGATCGCCGTGCATGACGTAGGCGTCGCACTGGGTGGCGATCATCGTCTTGGCAGTCTCGCTCTCGCCGCCGGCGTAGATGGTCGGGCGGGGCTTGGAGACCGGCTTGGGCTCGCAGATCGCGTCCTTGAGGCTGTAGCGCTCTCCTTCGAAGGTGAAGCGCTTCTCCGTCCAGAGGCCATCGACGACCTTGAGCCACTCGGACGTGCGGCCGTAGCGGTCGTCATGCTGGTCGAACTGGAGGCCGTATTGGGTGGCCTCGTCCGCCCACCAGGAGGAGACGACGTTGAGCGCAAGCCGGCCGTTGGAAATGTTGTCGATGTTGGCGGCCTGCTTGGCGAAGAGCGCCGGCTGGTGGAAGTTAGGGCGGACGGCGACCATCAGCTCGATGCTCTCGGTCACCGCGGCGAGGGCGGCGGCCGTGGACCAGGCGTCGAGCGCGGGTTCCTCGACACCCTTGATGTCGTTCAAGTTGAGCTCGGCGATCAGGCTCAGGTCCCAACCGGTTTTTTCCGAGCGCTGGGTGAGGCGGCGGACATAGTCCCAGCTCGCCGTCATGCCCTCGTCCTCGATGTTCCTCAGCCAGCCGCCGAAGACGGGCATCCAATAGCCGAAACGCATGGGGCTTATTTCCTTGCCTGGATGGCGGCTTCGAGCGTGTCGATCAGCCGTTCGTGGGGATCCCAGCCGAGCACGTTCAAGGGCTTGGCGACGAAGTTGGAAAGAGCGTTGATGTCGTAGAAGCGGGGCACGCCGTCGCGGTCGTCGATCACCACTTCGACTCCGCCGACGTCGAGGCCGGCGGCTTTGGCGATTGCCTCGGCGGCTTCGATCAATTCGGCCGGCGGCGTGACCGCGGCCATGCGGATCGGGCCGCGCGTGACGGCGCAGGCGTCGGCGGGGCAGAGATCGAAATTGTCGCCGCCGCTTTCCACTTCGATGGCGTAGAGGAAGCGGCCGCCGAGGGTCTCGATGCGGAGGATCGAGCCGCCGCGCGGAGGGACGTAATCCTGGACCAGGAGGACGTTGTCGACGCTTTCGGGCGCGGTGAGGTCGGCGATCGACTGGGCGAGCTCGTTCCGCGAGGAATAGCGGACGATGCCGGCGCCGGAGCCGCCGAGGTTCGCCTTGACCAGCAGCGGATAGGCCATGGTGTCGGCGGCGGCGAGGAGATCGGCGCGGCGATGAACGATGCGGGTTTCGGGCACCTGGTAGCCGAGGCGGGCGATGAGGGAGAGCTGGCGGGCCTTGGAGGTGTCGATCGCGAGCACGTCGGCACCGTTCAGGACGGTGGCGCCTTGGGCGGCCCAGTGGGCGAGCAGGCTTTGGGCGTAGAAGGTGCCGTGCTCGGCTTCGCGCAGGAAGCCGGACATGGCGACGCGGCTGAGGATCACCGGCGCGGGCGGATCGCCGTGCACGGGATCGAAGCTGTGATCGGTGAGCAGCACCTTGGAATAAGAGATGCCGCGGCGATCGAGGGCGGCGAACAGCGGCTCGAACCAGAGGGGGTGTTCGTAGAGAATGGCGAGATCGGTCATGCAGGGCGCATGTGTGGGCGCGGGCACGGGATTTCAAACGGAAAAGCGCGGGCCTATGGTAGCGCTATCAGGAACATGAGGCAGGAACGGCCGCGATGCAGGGGATGATCAGGGCTGCAATGGCGCTTGCGCTTGCGGGAACGAGCGGCTCGGCGCTTGCGGCGGGGAGCTGGCGGAAGACCGAGACGGGGGTGGAGGTCACGCCAGAAGCGGGACCGGAGAAGGCGGTTCGGCTGCAGGTCTATGGCGAGCGGATCGTTCGCGTGAGCTCGGGGCCGGCCAGCGAGATCGAGCTGCCGGAGAGCTATATGGTGACGGCCAAGCCTCAGGCGGGCGGCTTTTCGGTGGCGGAAAGCGGCGGGCGGGTGACGCTGAGCACGGGGCAGGTGCAGGCCAGCGTCGATCTGGCGAACGGCAATGTCAGCTTCACCGATGCCGAGGGGCAGGTCGATCTGGCGGAGAGCGCGCCGGCCGAGTTCGGGGCGGTTAAGGTGGAGGGGCGGGATTACCTCTCGGTCCGGCAGCAGTTCAACCGGGGGACGGACGAGGGGCTGTACGGGCTCGGCCAGCACCAGAACGGCCAGATGGATTACAATGGCGAGGATGTGGAGCTGCTCCAGCACAATATCGCGGTGCCGAATCCCTTCCTGGTCTCGACCCGCAATTACGGGCTGTTGTGGGACAACAATTCGATCACGCGGTTCGGCAATCCCAAGGCTTATGCGTATGCCGGGGACGGGAGCGATGGGCTAAGGGTGACCGGCGAAGACGGGAAGCCCGGCTGGACGGCGCGCTACTATCTTGGTGACCGGCTCGCGCTCGCGCGAGCCGAGGCGACGGTGAACTACCAGTATATTCGCGATCAGGCGAAGTGGGCGGCCGAGGCCAAGGCGCAGACGGTGGCGGCGGACAGCGGGCAGAACACCGCCGGCAACGCGGTGCAGACGCAGCGGGTGGTGTGGACGGCGAAGGTGACGCCGGACAAGAGCGGGCTGCACCGCTTCCGGCTTTATTCGTCGAGCTATGCCAAGGTGTTCGTGGACGGCAAGGAAGTGCTGTCGCGGTGGCGGCAGAACTGGAACCCGTGGTACCACAATTTCGATGTGGCGATGATCGCGGGGCGGCCCGCGGACATCCGCATCGAATGGGAGCCCAACGCCGGCTACATCGCGCTTCGCCACAGCGATCCGCTGCCGGAGGCGGACCGGCACTCGATCTCCTTTGCGTCGGAGGCGGGGCGCGGGCTCGATTATTATTATGTCGGCGGCAAGGACATGGACGGGGTGATCGCAGGCTACCGCCAGCTTACCGGCAAGGCGGTGATGCTGCCGAAATGGGCTTATGGGTTCTGGCAGAGCCGGCAGCGGTACCAGAACCAGGACGAAGTGGTCGGAGTCATCGAGGAATATCGCAAGCGGCGGCTGCCGCTCGACAACATCGTGCAGGATTGGTTCTACTGGCGGGAGGACGATTGGGGGAGCCATCGCTTCGACCCGGCGCGCTTCCCGGATTCGAAGGGGATGGTCCAGCGGGTGCATGCGCTGGGCGCGCGGTTCATGATCTCGGTGTGGCCGAAATTCTATCCCGGGACCGACACGTACAAGGAGCTTGCCAAGACGGGCGCGGTGTACACGCGCAACCTGGAGAGCGGCGACAAGGACTGGGTGGGGCCGGGCTACCTCAGCACCTTCTACGACCCGTATAGCGAGAAGGGCCGCGCGATTTACTGGCGGCAGATGAAGGAGCGGCTTGCCGCCTTGGGCGTCGATGCCTGGTGGATGGACGCAACCGAGCCCGATATGCATTCCAACCTTTCGATGGAGGAGCGGGCCTATCGGATGGGGCCGACGGCGGACGGGCCGGGCGGGGCGCTGTTCAATAGCTATCCGCTGGTTCACGCCGAGGGCGTCTACAACGGCTGGCGGGCGTACAAGCCGGATGTGCGGCCGTTCATCCTCACCCGCGCGGGCTGGGGCGGGCTGCAGCGGACCGGTTCGGCGGTTTGGTCGGGCGATGTCGCCTCGCGCTGGGACGATCTTCGCGAGCAGATCGCGGCGGGGGTGAACTTCTCGATGTCGGGCATTCCCAACTGGACCCACGATATCGGCGGCTTTGCTCTGGAGGAGCGGTACCAGAAGGGCGATCCGAAGCACTTGGCCGAGTGGCGGGAGCTGAACTTGCGCTGGTTTCAGTTCGGCGCCTTTTCGCCGCTGTTCCGGAGCCATGGCGAAGCGCCGAAACGGGAGATTTACGAGCTGTCGCCGGAAGGCTCACCGACCTACCAGGCAATGGCGTGGTATGACCGGCTTCGGTATCGGCTGATGCCCTATATCTACACGCTGGCCGCCGACACCTATCACCGCGACGGGACGATCATGCGCGGGCTGGCGATGGACTTTCCGGCCGATGCGAAGGTGCGGCGGATCGCGGATCAGTATCTGTTTGGGCCGGCGTTCCTTGCCGCGCCGGTGACGCGGTTCAAGGCACGCTCGCGCGGCGTGTATCTGCCGGCGGGGACCCGGTGGTTCGACTTTCATTCCGGGCGCAGCTTCGAGGGCGGGCGGACGATCGAGGCCCCTGCCCCGTATGCCCACATGCCGTTGTTCGTGCGGGCCGGATCGATCGTGCCGATGGGGCCGGAGGTACAGAGCACGGCGGAGGATGTCTCGGGCAAGCCGGTGACCTTGCACGTCTACACGGGCGCGGACGGGGCGTTCTCGCTGTACGAGGACGACGGCGTGTCGATGCAATATGGGCAGGGCGCGTTTTCGCGCATTCCGCTGCGGTGGGATGAGAAGGCGCGCACGCTGACGCTTGGCGCGCGCGAGGGGCGCTTCCCGGGCATGGCCGAGCGGCGGAGCTTCCGGATCGTCTGGAACCGGCCGGGCAAGGCTCGGGCGCTGGAGCTGGAAGGCGCCGACGCGACCATCGCCTATGACGGCCGCGTGCAGGTGGTGAAGGCGCCGTTCTAGGCGGTTTCGAGCTCGCGCAGGCTTCGGCCGCGGGTCTCCGGGCCGGCATAAGCGACCAGCGCGGCGGCGGCGGCCATCGGGACGATCAGCGCCAAGGCGGCGGCCCCGAAGGTGGGGACGAAGCCGAGCAGGGCCGCGGTCTGCACCGCGACTCCGCCGAGCTTGCTTGCGCCCGCCACCGTGCCGGTGCCGCGGCCGCGCACGCCCAGGCGGTAGTTCTCGGCCGCGTAGGGGAGAAGGACGGCGATGACGGCGTTGCTGCCGATGATCAGAAGCGCGACCACCGCGATGACCATTGCCGGTTCGGACGAGATCCGGTCGATGACGAGGGTGGCGGCGAGGGAGACGGCGGTGAGCAGGATCGATCCGACAAGCGTCCATTTGCTCGACCAGCGGCTGTAGAGAAAGGCGGCGATCGCCACGGTGGGCAGCGCGATCAGCGCGGACTTGGCGAGGATGCCGCTGGCGATTCCGGAGGAATAGCCGCGGTCCTGGAGGTCGGAGGGCAGCCAGAGCAGCAGGCCGAAATTGACGAAGCTCCAGGCGAGGCCGGTGAGGATCAGCGCCCAGGTGACCTTGCGGTGGCTTTGCACGGCTTCGGGGGCGGCATCGGGCTCGGACGGCGGCGCGGCGACGATGCCGAAGCGGCGGCCGAGGGCCTCGAGCTCCTCCGTGCGGCCCTGGCTGACGAGGAATTCGGGGCTTTCGGGAATGAAGCGGGCGAGCAGCAGCAGGAGGATGCCGGTGGGGAAGCCCTGCAGCCAGAGGCTCCGCCAGCCGTAGCTCGGCTCGAATTGCGAGGCGATGAAGCTTGCCGCGAGGTAGCCGCCGATCAGGCCGGCGCCGCCGACCAGCACCAGCACCCAGGAGCGCGAGCGCGGCGGCATGATTTCGGCGAGGAGGGTGTAGACGACCGGCATCATCCCGCCCGCCGACGCGCCCATTGCGAAGCACATCAGGAGGTTGAGCGCGAAGTGGGGCATCGCGCCGCAGACGGAGGTGGCGATGAAGATGATGGTGGACAGGATGATCGACACGCGGCGGCCGTATATGTCGGCAAAATAGCCCCACAGGATGGAGCCGACGACGGTGCCGGTGAGCGCGACCAGCGGCAGAAGGGCGGCGGTGGAGCGGGGGATGCCGTATTCGTGGGCAAGGCCGGGTAGGACGAAGCCGAGGGTGGCGGGCTTCATGGTGTCGATCACCAGGCCGAGGACGAGCACGAGGAGCGTGATCCAATGGGCGCGGCCGAGCTTTGTGCTGTCGGGCGCTTCGTAGCGGATTCGGGTGGCGCCCGCGGGGGCGGCGCGGCTCCTGTTGGGAAGCGCGCCCAGGAAGGCGGCGACTCCGCCGGCAGCGATCAGCAGCATGCCGATGGCCATCCAGGGGTCGAGGCCCATGTCGGCCATGTGGTGGCCGCCGGCGAGGCTTTGTGCGTACATGGGCAGGTGCAGGGCGACGCCCAGCATCAAGGCGCCGCAGCCGGCCCAGAAAATGGGCGCGCGCGCCCCCGATACGATCATGATCCCCGTCCCCTTCGCTCTTTCTATAGCGGCGGATCCGCGGCTGTCACGGGTAAGGAAAGGAGGCGGCGCCCTGCCAGAAGCGAAGAAGCGGGACCCCCGCTTTCGCGGGGGTGACGGGAAGGGATGGGACGACGGGGCTAGCGCGAGCGGGCGCGAGGCAGGCGGGGGAGCCTGGGGCGCCGCATGCCGCCGGCCACCCGCATCGCGGTGCGGACGCCGGCCATTGCGGCGTGAAAGGGGAGCGTCAGGGGCTGGGTCTGGGCCTGGAGAAGAAGGCTGGTGCGGCGGACGTCCACCGATTGGGCGCCGTCCACCCGGCCGTCGGAGCGCGCCTCGTAGAGGTTGTCGCGGGCGGCGCGTTCGCCGGGGTCGCCGGGCTTCTGCTGGGCGGAGACGCCGATGCGCTCCATGGCGAGATCGGTGAGGCGCGGCGCGAACTTGCCGGCAAGCGAAATGAGCAGGCCGCCGCCGCCGACGTAGAGGCTTCGGCGCGGGGTTTCGCAGGCGAACAGGATGGCGTCGGCGACAAGGCGCGGATCGTAAAGCGGCGCCGGGAGGCGCGGCGGGGCATTCATGTAGTTGCGGGCATGCTCGGGATAGGGCGTGTCGATTGAGGCGGGCTTGATCAGGGTGACGGAGATCGGTGCCCCTTCCCGCTCCAGTTCCATGCGCAGCGCGTCGGTTGCCGCCTGGACGGCGTGCTTGGAGGCGGAATAGGCGCCCTGCAGGATCATCGCCCGGTCGGAGAGGACCGAACCGAGGTTGATGATCGCGCCGCCGCCGCGGCTGCGCAGGTGGCGGGCGGCGACGCGGGAGCCCATCAGCAGGCCGAAATAGTTGACGTCGAAGACCCGGCGATGGTCGTCCATCGTCACTTCCTCGACCGTGCCGTAGGTCGCGGCGGCGGCGTCGTTGACCCAGGTGTCGAAGCCGCCGAATTTCTCGATCGCGGTGGCGGCGATGCGTTCGACATCCTCTTCGTTGGCGACGTCGGCGGCGCAGATCGCGACTCGGCCGCCGGCGCTTCTCAGGTCGGCGGCGACCCGCTCCAACGCGTCCTCGTTGCGGGCGGCGAGCACCACCGCCGCGCCGCGCCGGACGGCGCCTTGCGCGGCGGCGAGGCCGTTGCCGCTGGTCGCGCCGGTGATGACGATCGTCTGGCGCGAAAGGGGCTTCAGGTTCGGGCGCATGGCGGCGTGCCTAGGCGGCGGGGCCGGCGGCGCTGGCGCCCTCAATGCCCTTCACCTCCGAGCCGACCTTTTCGTCGTAGGATTGGAAGTCGGCGGTGGTCGGCTGCTTCGCCTCGCCTTGCGTCTCGTTTTCGGGCTGGCCGTCCTCGCGCTGCTGCTTCTGCTCGGTCGCCTGGGCTTCCGCCGCGCGAAAGGGGTCTTTGTCGCCTGCCATGGGAATGCGCTCCTTCGGTGTGTGCCGAGTGAGAACAAGCCGCGTCCACGCGCGGTTCCTACCTGCTTTGTGCCGGGGCGGGTTAGTCGAGGGTGAGGAGGTAGCGCTGGCGAAGCGCGTCCAGCGGCTGAAGCGCGCCTTCCCATTCCATGTGCCAAAAGGTCCAGCCGTTGCACGACGGCGCGCCCTGGGCAGTGGCGCCGACCTTGTGGATCGAGCCTTGCTCGCCCTCGCGCTCGATCGAGCCGTCGGCGCAGACGCTGGCCTGGAAGCGGCCCTTGGCGTCGGTGAGGGGGGTGCCCGGCGCGATCCAGCCGGTTTCGACCAGCGAACCGAACGGCACCTTGGGCGCGGTGCGCTTCGACGCCATGGTCTTCATCGCGCTTTCGTCGAGTTCGAGGGTGGAGGCGATGCGTTCATGCGCCACCTTCACATAACGCTTCTCGCGCTCGATGCCGATCCAGTTGCGGCCCAGGCGGCGGGCGACGGCGCCGGTGGTGCCGGTGCCGAAGAACGGATCGAGGACGACATCGCCCTTGTTGGTGCAGGCGAGCAGAACGCGGTAGAGCAGGGCTTCGGGCTTCTGGGTGGGATGCGCCTTTGCGCCCCCCTCCCCCTTCACCCGCTCGCCGCCCGAGCAGATCGGCAGCAGCCAGTCCGAGCGCATCTGGAGCTCGTCGTTGAGCGCCTTCATGGCCCGGTAGTTGAAGGTGTAGCGGCTGTCCTCCGAACGGCTCGCCCAGATCAAGGTTTCGTGCGCGTTGGTGAAGCGGGTGCCGCGGAAGTTGGGCATCGGGTTGGACTTGCGCCAGACGATGTCGTTGAGGATCCAATAGCCCTGGTCCTGGAGGGCGGCGCCGACCCGGAAGATATTGTGGTAGCTGCCGATCACCCAAAGGGTGCCGTTGGGCTTGAGGATGCGCCGCGCCTCCTTCAGCCAGGCGCGGGTGAAATGGTCGTAGGCGGCGAAAGTGTCGAACTTGTCCCAATCGTCGTCCACGGCGTCGACGCGGCCGCCTTCGGGCCGGAACAGGTCGCCGCCGAGCTGGAGGTTGTAGGGCGGATCGGCGAAGATCATGTCGACGCTTCCGGCCGGCAGGCGCGACATGGCAGCCACGCAATCTTCCTCGAGAATCTGGTTCAGCGGCAGGTCGGCCGCTGGCGCATCAATCCTGGCGCGCCGCACCCCGGCACCAACACGCGTCAACACTGTCATTCGATTCCCGCCCCCCGGTTGAACAGGCGCCAGAGTGAGTCAGCCGGACTCCCCGGTCAAGATCAGGCGTTTAACGGAGGAGGTTGAGAAAACGGTTAACATGCCGGGAACGGAACGAGTCCCACGCAAGGGCTAGCGTGCCGGGCTACTGTTAAGACTCAATATGAAGTGGTGTTGCCCGGAGGACTCAGCAGCCGACCGAAAGCCGAAAGCGGTTTCGAGCTACCGCATACGGGGAACGCAGCGCCATTCGCCGCTGAGCGCGAGCTGGCGCCGCTTCGTGGCGGTGGCGGGGACATCGGCGACCTGCCGGCCTCCCGCGCTGACCGGCCGCCCTTTGCCTTTGCACAGCTTCGCAGCCTCTTCGGACAAGGCCACTTGTGCTTCCATATGCTCGCCTGGGCGGGCGTTCGCGGGGAAGGTGACGGACAGGCGGAAGCGGTCGCCTTCGGCGGGAGTCATCGTCACCGTCGGCGCAATGAGGAGCAAAGGCAGGATCATCGCAATCATAGTGGGTCTCCCGTTTGTTGAGCCGCGATGCGAATCAGACGTCGATCAGTTGCTGCGCCGTGACCGGCAGTTCGCCGCGCGCTTCGAGGCAGGCGCGAGCTTCGATGCAGGCGCGGACGGGCGCGAAGCTGCGGCGGTGGAGCAATGTTGGGCCGAGTGCGTCGAGGGCGCGATAATGCTGGGGCGTGGGATAGCCCTTGTTGGTTTCCCAGCCGTAGCCCGGGTGTTCCCGGGCATAGTCGAACATGATGCGGTCGCGGGTGACCTTGGCGACGATGGAGGCGGCGGCGATCGAGCGGCACTTGGCGTCGCCCGCAACGATGGCGAGCGAGGGGCGCTGCCATCTGGGGCAGCGGTTGCCATCGACCAGGATCATCTCCGGATCGAAGCCCAGTGCTTCGACGGCGCGGGTCATGGCGAGCATGCGCGCCCAGTAGATGTTGATGGAGTCAATCTCCTCGACGGAGGCGATGCCGACCCCGACGCGAGCCTGCTTGTAGAGCTTGGCGCAGATCGCCTCCCGCACCGGGGCGGGGAGGACCTTGGAATCGTCGATGCCGCGCGGGAATTTCTCCCGGTCGAGCACCACCGCGGCGGCGACCACGGGACCGGCAAGCGGCGCGCAGCCGGCTTCGTCGACGCCCGCGAGCGGGGTGGGGTGGATCTTCTCGAGCTTGAAACAGGGACGCGCCATGGGATGAGATTAGAAGGGGTTGAAGGCGGGCGCTAGGCTGTATCGAAGGGTCGAGGCTGAAGGCCCTCTCCCCTCCAGGGAGAGGGAGGGACCCGCCCGCGCAGGGCTCCCATCGAAGTACCACTTCGATGGGGACCCCGTAGCGGGTGGGAGGGTGAGGGCAAGGCATCGTTTATGAAGGTTTCCCGTTCCCTCACCCTTCCCACGCCTTCGGCATGGGCCCCTTCCCTCTCCCTGAAGGGGAGAGGGAGAGCAGGTCAGGCGCCGCTGTCCCGGAAACCCGTCACCGACTGCTGGCCGAGAGGGCCGTGGCCCTGCCCTAAGCCCGGCGCTGCTTCGATTGCCCGGCGCGTGAAACGCACCGCTCGCTCGAACGCCACTTCGATCGCCAACCCTGCCCCCAAGCCGGTAGCCAACGCGCTTGCAAGCGTGCAGCCGGTGCCGTGGGTGTCGCCTGTGTCGAAGCGCTTGGCTTCAAGGCGGCCGACTTCTTCGCCGGAGGGAGCAATTAGGCGGTCGACGATCCAATGGCCCTCGGCATGGCCGCCCTTGGCGAGGAGGTGGCAGCCGTGGGCGAGCACGGCCTGCTCGCCGCCGAGCCCTTCGAGCTCGGGGATGTTGGGGGTGACCACGGAGGCGATGCGCATCAGGCGGCCGAAGGCGGCGACCGTGGCTTCGTCGGCAAGGAGCGAGCCGCTGGTGGCGATCATGACGGGATCGAAGACGATGGGCACGGCGAGGTGTTCGAGGCGGTCGGCGACGGCGTGAACTGTTTCGGGGGAGCCGATCATTCCGATCTTCACCGCATCGACGCCGATGTCGGAGATCACCGCGTCCATTTGCCGGATCACGAATCCGGCGGGGATGGGCATTACGCCGGTGACGCCGAGCGTGTTCTGGGCGGTGAGCGCGGTGATCGCGGTCATCGCGTGGCCCTGGAGCATGGTGACGGTTTTGATGTCGGCCTGGATGCCGGCGCCGCCGCCGGAGTCCGAGCCGGCGATGATGAGGATTCGGGGGGTTGTCATGGGTGTAATCGTGTTCGGGAAAGGCCTACCAACTCCGTTCGTCCCGAGCAAAGTCGAGGGGCGCTGGCACTTAGTCCTCGTGTACGCCCCTCGACTTCGCTCGGGACGAACGGGGTGGGGGCCTTGCACAAGCTTTCGGATGTGCGGGGGCGCACGAACGTCACGCCGCCTTTACCGCCTCGCAGATGCCGTCGACCACCGCTTCCACCAGGGCCTGGTCCTCGCCTTCCGCCATGACGCGGATCAACGGTTCGGTGCCCGACTTGCGGATCAGGAGGCGGCCGGTGCCGGCGAGGCGGGCTTCGCCGTCGGCGATGGCGGCCTTGACGCCGTCGGTCTCAAGCGGCGCGCCGCCGGTGAAGCGGACGTTCTTGAGGAGCTGGGGCAGGGGCTCGAAGACGTGGAGCACTTCGCTTGCCGAGCGGCCGTCCTCGACCAGGCAGGCGAGGATCTGGAGGGCGGCGACCAGGCCGTCGCCGGTGGTGGCGTAATCGGACAGGATGATATGGCCGGATTGCTCGCCGCCGACGTTGAAGCCGCGCTCCCGCATCGCTTCCAGCACATAGCGGTCGCCGACTTGGGTGCGAACCAGCTCCAGGCCGTTGCGTTCCAGGAAGCGTTCCAGGCCCAGGTTGGACATCACGGTGGCGACCACGCCGTCGCCTTCCAGCATGCCGCGGCGCGCCCAGGACATGGCGATCACCGCCATGAGCTGGTCGCCGTCGACGATTTGCCCCTTTTCATCGACCACGATCAGGCGGTCGGCATCGCCGTCGAGGGCGATGCCGACATGGGCGCCCTCCTCCACGACGCGGGCCTGGAGGGCGGCGGGCGCGGTTGAGCCGCAGCCGTCGTTGATGTTGGTGCCGTTGGGGGAAACGCCCATCGCCACCACCTCGGCGCCGAGCTCCCAAAGGGCGGCGGGTGCGGTCTGGTAGGCGGCACCGTTGGCGCAATCGATGACGACCTTCAGATTATCGAGGCGCAGTTCCTCGGGGAAGGTCGACTTGGCGAAGTGGATGTAGCGGCCGCGGGCGTCCTCGATCTTGCGGGCGCGGCCGATCTGGGGCGCATCGACCAGCATTGGCTTCTGCTCGAGCAGGATCTCGATCGCGGCTTCGTCGGCGTCCGACAATTTGTAGCCGTCCGGGCCGAACAGCTTGATACCGTTGTCGTAATAGGGATTGTGGCTTGCCGAGATCATCACGCCCAGATCGGCGCGCATCGATTTGGTGAGCAGGGCGACGGCCGGGGTGGGCACGGGCCCGACCATGACCACGTCCATGCCGACGCTGGTGAAGCCGGAGATGAGCGCGGTTTCCATCATGTAGCCCGAAAGCCGCGTGTCCTTGCCGATCACGACGCGGTGGCGGTGGTCGCCGCGCAGGAAGTGGGCGCCCGCCGCCTGGCCGACGCGCTGCGCCATCTCGGCGGTCATCGGGTTCTGGTTGGTGCGGCCGCGGATTCCGTCCGTGCCGAAGAACTTGCGCGCCATAAACCGTCCTGCGTATCGTTTTCCCGATTGCAGATAGCGTGGAGTTTTGAAAAGCGCGAGCCGCCACTTCTCTGAGGCCCTCGCCGCCGCTACACCTCGGCGCATGTCGCAAGCCACCCGCATCCTCGCCGCCCTTGCCGCCGGGCTTCTCCTCGGCATCCTTACCGCGAATGCGGCCTGGGGCCCGCGCGCCGCCGATCTCGTTGAGCCGATCGGCGAGATCTGGCTTCGCGGCCTGCAGATGACGATCATTCCACTGATCGTGGCGCTGCTCGTCACCGGGATCGCCGAAGGCGCCCGCGCGGCGCGCGGCAGCCGCGTCGCCGGCCGCTCCTTTGCGCTGATGGTCGTCATCCTGTGGCTTTCGGCGATCTTCGCCGCCCTTTTCGTTCCCCTGCTGCTGAACCTGTTCCCGATGCCCGGCGAAGCGGCAGAGGCGCTTCGCTCCGCGCTCAGCACTGCCAAGCCGGTGGAAGCGGTGCCTGGGTTCGGCGACTTCCTGCGCTCGATTGTGCCCTCCAATCCGGTGGCTGCGGCGGCTTCGGACCAGATCCTGCCGCTGGTCGTGTTCGCAACCGTGTTCGCCTTTGCGCTGACGAAGGTCGACGCGGAACCGCGGGCGAGCGTGCTCAGCTTCTTCCGCGCCATTGCCGAAGCGATGATCGTGATCGTCAACTGGCTGCTGTGGCTTGGGCCGATCGGGGTCTTCGCGCTGGCCTACGTGGTCGGCGTAAGAGCCGGCGGAAGCGCGTTCGGAGCACTGCTCCATTACATCGCGATCGTTTCCTCGGTCGGGATCGTCATCTGGGCGCTGGCCTATCCGCTGGCGGCATTCGGCGCCCGGGTCGGCATCGGCCGCTTCGCCCGCGCAATAGCGCCGGCGCAGGCAGTGGCGTTCAGCACCCAATCCTCGCTTGCGACGCTTCCGGCGATGCTTCGCTCGGCGGAACGGCTCGACGTGCCGGTGTCCGCCTCCGGCGTGACCCTGCCGCTGGCGGTGGCGCTGTTCCGGGCAACCGGGCCGGGCATGAACATGGCCGTGGTCCTCTACATCGCCCATTGGTACGGGATGAGCCTCAGCCCCGGGCAGATCGCCATCGGGGTGGTTGTCGCCGCGATCACCACCTTCAGCGCGATCAGCCTGCCCGGACAGGTCAGCTTCGTCACCAACACCGCGCCGATCGCGTTGGCGATGGGGGTGCCGCTGGAGCCGTTAGCCCTGCTGATCGCCATCGAGACGATCCCCGATTTGTTTCGAACGGTTGGAAATGTGACAATGGACGTTGCGGTCAGTGCAACCGTCGCACGGCGCGGGGGTTTGACGGCGGATGACACCGCCAGCTCCGAAGACCGACTCTTGCGCGAACACCTGTAGGATCAGCCGCCGTGGCTGACCATACGCCCACGGTTCACCCGCCGCAGCCCGGTAGCCTCAACAGCGCTTTGTCTCGCAACATCGAAGCGCTGGATCGGCGCCGGCGCAAAGATGCGTCCAAGGCCGGGACCGAGGAACGGGTGGCGAGTGCGATCACTCGCTTCACCGGATCCATGCTGTTCGTTTACGTGAACCTGGTGCTGGTCGGCCTGTGGGTTGCGGTGAACCTCGGCTGGGTACCGATGGTGAAGCCGTTCGACCCCGAATTCATCATCCTGGGGATGGTCGCTTCGGTAGCGGCGATTTTCCTCTCCACCTTTGTGCTGATCAGCCAGAACCAGATGGCCAGGGCGGCCGACCAACGCGCCGACCTCGATCTCCAGATCAGCCTGCTGGCAGAGCATGAGGTGACCCGCCTGGTGACGATGGTGGACGCGATTCGCACGCACCTTGGCGTCGATCACGAGCATATCGACGAGGTCGAGGAGCTGAAAAAGGATGTCGCGCCGGAAGCGGTGCTCGACGCGATCTCAGAGCAGGAACGCGACGCGGAGCGCTAGCCGCCGCTGCCGAGAAGCAGCGCGACGGGCGACACGTTCGATGCGTGGAACCAGGTGACCGCGAGCCACAGTGCAAGGCCGCCGCCAAATGCGATGCACCCCGGTGCGGCAGCCTTCCACCTGGCCCGGCCGCCGAGCAAAGCGGCGAAGGGCACGAAGCTGGTTCGCGCTTCCCAGTCCCGCCATTTCTGTCCAACCACCGCGCGCTTCTTGCGGTCCTGGCCGATCGAGCCGGCGAGAGCGAGGATCAGCATGCCGACCGCAACGATCATGTTGCGGGGCGACAGCCACACGGAGAGGTGAACCAGGGTCCAAAGAATGATCGCCCAGTTCATCGGGTGTCGGGTGATCGCGAACACGCCTGTGGCGGGCCGGCTTATGGTCTTCTTGGGGTGCGGGTGCGGGAAAGCGGGGTTCCTGACGAAGGCGCCGACCAGCAGGATGGAAGCGGCAAGCATCAGTGCGGACGCTGCCCACCACCACCATCCGGGCGCGATCCAGAAGGGCACGGAGACGTCGATGGCGGCGTAAGCGAGGATCATCCAAAGAAGGGTGAGCGCCGCGACGAGCGAATAGGCGCCGGTGAACATCGCCTCGCCCATCGTCTGGACGAGGCGGGTCCTGAGCGGGTGCGACATTGCCAGGTGCGTGCCGACAAAGGCGGCGGTCGCAAGCGCGAGCCCGGCGTGCTGGATCATGGCCGCCACCCCCGCCGGACAAGGCTACGGATTGCCGAGGGCAATCCGTGCCGGACCATCACCGGTCGTAGGCCTTGGGGAGATCGCCTTCGGTGGAGCGCATGTAGCGATCGCGAAGCTTGGTCTGGCGGTTTTCCAGCGGCTGCTGGACGCCGTCGATCAGCACCATCACGGGCGTCGAGCCGTTTTCCAGCGGATCGGCGTCCCACACAACGACGTCGGCGCGCCGGCCGGCCTTCAGGGAGCCGATTTCGGCACCCATGCCGAGCGCCTCGGCGGGGGCGGAGGTGATGGTCCGCAGCGCCTCGCCCCAGGTCAGGCCGGAGGCGCCGGGCACCTTGCCCAATGCGACGAGGTTGCCGGCATATTGGGCCGACCATTGAAGCTGATGGCCTTCCTCGTTGTTGATCTGGCCGAGGCCGACCGGCACGCCGGCACGCTTGAGCCGCGCGACGTTGGATTGGGTGGCGGCGAGCTGCTCGAATGACGAGGGCAGATCGTTGAGCGCATTGGCGATCACCGGCACGCCGGCGGCGCGGATCCGGTCGGCGATCGTCCAGCCTTCGGTTGCGCCGACGAGGACGAGGCGCAGGTTCGGGAACTCGCGCTTGAGGCCGAGCACCTGGATGATGTCGCTGGCGCGCTCGACATGGACGAGGAGGAGCTGGCGGCCCTGAAGAACCGGGACAAGCGCCGCCGCGTCGAAGCGGGTGAGGAGCACGTCGTCGCCGCGCTGGACGCCCGAGCCGAGCATGCGGTCGCCGGGCACTTCCTCGAGCGGCAGATCGCGCTGATCGTTGGCGCGCGCCTGGCGCTGGCTGCCGCTTCCGCCGGAGATTCCGGAATAGCGGGACAGGTCGCGCGCTTCGCGAAGGGCGTTGCGGAACAGGACGTAGGTGGCGGCGCGGCTGCCGCCGGATTCGGACGCGCCCCCCTCGCCCATTTCAACGAACTGAAAGGCGCGGGCGCGGGTGATCGGCTCCATGTCGTTGCCGAGATCGATGACCGCGCCCTGGCCGGCGAAGATGCTCCTGGCGGTGCCCGGCGCAACGGCGGCGCGGGTGACGCCGGCGCTGCGGCTGATCGCAATGGCGGTGGTGCGCGGGTTCACGGCCGGGACGACATCGATTGCGGCGCTGAACGGCGACCCGTTGGCGGAGATGTCGTTGGTGGCATCGACAGCGTCAACTTCGACGATGCCGACCCGCGAGAAGCCGCTGACGATGCCGGGCGTGACCCAGCGACCGGTGGCGTCGATCCGCTGCGCGTTGGCGGGAATGGCGACGTTGGCGCCGGCCGCGACGATCCGCCCGTCGCGGACGACAACCGTGCCGCCCTGGATCGGCTCCGACCCATCGCCCAGTGCTACGGTACCGCCGGTGATGGCGATAGTCTGGGCGGCTAAGGGAGCGGCGAGGAGAGAGGCCGAAAGAAGCAAGGCTTTCAGGGTGCGTGCCACGGGCAAACTCCACCCCTCCCTGGAAGGGAGGGGATCAAGGGGTGGGTTGAGCGCAGGAGCGGGCTCGATGCCCGCGAGGGCGCTTTGGGTGTTGGCGGCGGCTGTGCGGGCGTAGTGGGTTCCGGCTTTGCCGGAAGCGAGGCTGCGCCTCGCGACCCTCCCCCGGCCCCTCCCTTTCAGGGAGGGGAGTCGGTCGGTGCCCATCACTTCACATCCCCTTCGCCGGGCTGGCCGAGCTCGAAATCGCTTACGCCGCGGCGTTTCGGGTCGTTGGCGTCGTACATCAGGGCCCCGTCCACCCACACGCGTTCGGGGCGGGTGTAGACGCTGAACGGGTGGCCGTTCCACAGCACCACGTCGGCCATCTTGCCCCCGGCGAGGCTGCCGGTCTTGTCGTAGATGCCGATCGCCTTGGCGGCGTTGGAGCTGAGCCAGGTCCAGGCCACTTCGTCCGAAATCTGGATGCCCGCCTTGCGGCCGTAGGCGAGCGCCTTGGCGGCTTCCTGGTTGAGGCGCTGGATGCCGTTGGGATCGTCCGAATGGACGATGGCGCAGGCGCCGGCATTGTGGACCAGCGGGATGTTCTCGTGGATGCCGTCATAGGCTTCCATCTTGAAGCCGTACCAATCGGCCCACATCGCCGAGCACACGCCGTTCGCCTTCAGAAGGTCAGCGATCTTGTAGCTCTCCACGGCGTGGTGGAAGGCCGAGACGTGGTAGCCGAATTCCTTCGACATATCCATGATGTTGGCCATTTCGTCGGCGCGGTAGCAGTGGTTCTGGACCAGGATTTCGCCGGCCAGGACGCCGCGCAGCGTGTCCATGGCGAGGTCCCGGCCCGGCGCTTCGCCGCCATTCTTTTCGTAGGCGTCCCACTTGCGCCGGTATTCCTGCGCGCGGATCCACGTCTGGCGCATGACGGCGACGTTGGCCATGCGGCTGGCCGGCATCTGGTTGCGGCTGCCGTAGACGCGCTTGGGGTTCTCGCCGCACGCCATCTTGAGGCTGTAAGGGGCGCCCGGGAACTTCATCTGCTGCATGGTGCGGCCGGGGACGTTCTTGAGCGTCGTGCCGCGGCCGCCGAACAGGTTGGCCGAGCCGGGCAGGATGTGGAGCGAGGTGACGCCGCCATTGCTCAGCGCGCGGGTAAAGCCGGGGTCCTGCGGCCATATGCTGTGTTCGGCCCAGACTTCGGGGCGAACCGGGCCGGTGACTTCGTTGCCGTCCTGATGCGCTTCGACGGAGGGGCTGGGATAATCGCCGAGGTGGCTGTGGACGTCGATCACGCCCGGGGTCACCCACTTGCCGGTGCCGTCGATGCGGGTCGCGCCTTCGGGGACCGGCGTATCGGCGCCGCCGACCGCGCGGATCACGCCGTCTGCAAGCACCACCGTGCCGTTGTCGATCCTGCGCCCGTCGCCGTCGAATACGGTTGCGCCGGTGATCGCGGTCACCACACCGGGATAGACCCGGTAGGTGGAGGGAAAGGGATCGCGCGAAAAGAGGGTCGGCTTGGCCTTGGGCGCCCCGGCGTTGGAGGCGGTCTTGGGGGCGTCGGTTTGGGCGCAGGCGCTCAGCAGAGCGGCGGACAGCACGCTCGTCAGCAGTGGCAATCGCATCGGGCGGGTGATCCCCTTCGTGGAGGCTGTGATTAAAGCGGCTTGTCTTCGGGCTTGGTCTCGCGGTTCGGGAACAGGCCTGCGTCCTGGCCGTGGTCGCCGCCGGCCTGCTTGTAGCCGGCAAGCTCCTCGTTGGCATTGTCGTCCTCGAGGGTGTCGAGGTGCATCCAGCGCTTCACGATCGGGCTGACTGCGAGCACGGCGACGGCGACGGCGATCGAGATCCAGCCGAACGTGCCGTAGATGTCGAGCAGGCCCTGCTTGCTCATTTCGCCGTCATGGCCTCCGGTCGCTTCGCCGATCTTGCCGGCGACGAAATTGCCGACCGCCGTCATGTAGAACCAGGCGCCCATGATCAGCGACGCGAGGTAGCTGGGCGCAAGGCGGTTCATGGCGGACAGGCCGACCGGCGAGAGGCAAAGCTCGGCGGTGGTGGCGAGGAGGTAATAGAGGAAGACGAGGATGACGGGCGTCATCGCCGCCACGCCGAACGCCTCGGCGCCCCAGACAAGGGCCAGGTTGGCAAGGCCCATCTGCAGCAGAGCGAGGCCGAACTTGGCCGGCGCCGAGGGCTCGCGGCCCTTGGTGCCGAGCCATTGCCACAAGGCGGCGAACAGCGGCGCGAGGAGGATGATGTAGATGGGGTTGATCGACTGGAACAAGGATGCGGGCACCGCGCCGCGCTCCACGTAGCGGTCTGTGAACAGGTTCATCGAACCGCCGGCTTGTTCGAACAAGCCCCAGAAGAGCGGGTTCAAGGCGATCAGGAACAGGATGGCGAACATCCGCTCACGCGGTTCCTTGGGCAGCTTGAAGCTTTGGAGGAGCACGTAGCCGAGCAGCGCCACGCCCGAGACCATCAGCAGGCCCTGGATGACGTCCTGATACTGGATCAGCGCCCACATCACCGCAACGGCGCCGAGGCCGATGCCGTAGAGCGTATATTCCTTCGACTTGGTGAGCGGGCCCGGCGCTTCGCCCGCACCGCGCAGCGCGCCCTTGCCGAGCACGAAGACGATGAGGCCGAGGAGCATGCCGATGCCGGCAAGGCCGAAGCCCCAGCCCCAGCCAAGCGTCTGACCAAGGTAGCCGACCAGGATGGTGCCGAGCGCCGCGCCGACGTTGATGCCCATGTAGAAGATCGTATAGGCCGGATCGCGGCGGATATCGGTGCGGCTGTAGAGCTGGCCGACCATCACCGAGATGTTGGCTTTCAGGAAACCCGAGCCGACGATGACCAGCGCGAGGGCAAGCCAGAAGACGTTGATCGTCGGATCGTTCTGCCCGCCACTGCCTTCGAAGGCCATGAAGCCGTGGCCGAGCGCGAGCAGCAGGCCGCCGAACACGACCGCCTTGCGCTGGCCGAGGTAACGGTCGGCGAGATAGCCGCCGAGCACCGGCGTGATGTAGACCAGCGACAGATAGGAGCCGTAGATCAGGTTCGACTTGTCGTCGGCGAAGGCCCAATGCTGGACGAGGTAGAAGATCAGCAAGGCGCGCATGCCGTAGAAGGAGAAACGCTCCCACATTTCGGCGAAGAACAGCATGTAGAGGCCCTTGGGGTGGCCCGCGAATTCCGGCTTCTTGCCGGCCGCGATCAGGCCGCCGGCCGCAAGAAAGCCGGCCAGCAGGACGAGCGCGATGACGGCGATCCAGTCGCCCTCATTCCACAAGGAGATATCCTTCAGGCCCATAACCAGCGTCCTCTTGTGCCTATTACACCCGTCCGGGTGCCTGTTGGGCCGGCACAGTAGCGCGGAAATTCGGCTTGTGAAGCCGATTGTTGCGGACGGGCAAGGCTGCTAGCGCGCCCCTTATGTTCAACGACCTATCCTCGCCGCTTGCGCTTCTGCGCACCCGGCGCTCCGGGCGGCCGCGCGATCTGGTCGAGCCCGGCCCCGATGCCGGGCAGCTGCGCACCATCTTCGAAGTCGCGGCGCGGGTGCCCGATCATGGCAAGCTGGCGCCGTGGCGGTTCGTGCATGTGGCGAAGAGCGACCGTGGTGCGTTCGCGCAAATGCTCGAGCGCGCCTACCGCGCCGGCAAGGCGGAGGCGCCGGGACGGCTCGAGCTGGAGGCGGTGCAGAGCTTCGCCCACCAGGCGCCCGAGCTTGTTATCGTCCTTTCGAGCCCGGTGGAGGGCACCAAGTTCCCGGCGTGGGAGCAGGAATTGTCCTGCGGCGCGGCGTGCATGAACCTCCTGCTCGCCACCCACGCGCTCGGCTTCGCCGGCGGATGGGTGACCGGCTGGGCGACCTTTTCGGCCGAGGTGCTGGACGGCATCGGCGGCCGTGCCGGCGAGCGGATCGCCGGCTTCTTCTTCCTCGGCAGCCTCGGCGCCGAACAGGAGGAGCGGCCAAGGCCGGAACTCGAACAGGTCGTCAGGCGCTGGACTCCGGCAGCGGCTTGACCCCCTCGCCGTATTAGTACAGTATAGCAGCAATGAGCGAAGAACGCCCCGTCTACCTCCGCCTGCGCGACACGATCGCGGCGATGATCCTTGAGGGCAAGGTGAAGGAGGGCGACCCCCTCCCCTCCGTTCGCAGCCTCGCCGCCGAACATGGCGCCAACCCTCTGACTGTCGCTAAGGCCTACCAGACGTTTCAGGACGAGGGGCTGGTGGTGGTGCGCCGCGGCGTCGGGATGTTCGTCGCGGACGGCGCCGCTGGCCGGCTGCTGTCCAACGAGCGCAAGGAATTCCTGGAGCAGCGCTGGCCCGCCGTCGTCGCCCAGATCCGCCGCCTCGGCCTCGATCCCCAGGATCTGCTCGAGCGCGCCGACGCTTGACCCGGCTGCGCCGACTGCTGATCGGCGCCGCGACCGTCGCGGCGGCCGGGCTGGCGGTGCTCGGCTGGAGTTACCGCACGGCGCGGCTCGACCCGGTGGTGCGCCATGCCGAATATGCGCTGCCGGGGTATGACGGGCGGGCGCTTACCGCCTTGCTGATTTCCGATCTTCACGTGGCCGGGCCGGATATGCCGCCCGAAAGGCTGTCGCGCATCGTTGCGCAGATCAACGCGCTCCGGCCCGATCTGGTGCTGATCGCCGGCGATCTGGTCAGCGACAAACGCACCGGGACGCGGCGCTATTCGATGGCGGAGGCGGTGGCGCCGCTTGCCGCCCTTCGTCCGCGGCTCGCCACCGTCGCGGTGCTCGGCAACCACGACCATTGGCGCAGCGCCGGTGAAGCCGTCGCGGCGCTGGAGGCGGCGGCGATTACCGTCCTTTCCAACGATGCGGTGCGGATCGGGCCAATCGCCGTCGGCGGGCTGGACGACGATTATACCAGCCGCGCCGACCTGCCCCGCACGCTTGCCCGGCAGCGCGAGATCGGCGGCGTGCCGGTCCTGCTGAGCCACAGCCCCGATCCGTTCCCGGAACTGCCCGCCGGCCCGATGCTGATGCTCGCCGGCCACACGCATTGCGGGCAGATCCGCCTGCCGCTGATCGGCGCCTTGTCCACCATGTCGGACTCTGGCGACCGCTATGCCTGCGGACTGGTGCGGGAGAAGGGCAGGACGCTGATCGTCGGAGCGGGGGTCGGCACCAGCATTCTTCCGCTGCGGCTGGGCGCGGTGCCGGACATGTGGCTCATCCGGCTGGTGCCGGACGGCGGGCGAACGAAGGAGACGGCGGCTCCCTGAGCGGAAGCGCGCCGCCTGAGCCGGTTAGTGGCCGGCGTGGTTTTCGGTCGTACCCGCCGCGGCGCCCGCACCGGGGGAGACCTTGGGCGGCGGCACCGGATCGCCCTTGGCGTGGGGCTTGGCGCCCTGGCTCTTTGGCGCAGCGGGGGTGGCGGCTGCCTTGGCCTGGGCCTTGCCGGCCGCTTCCATCGCCTGCTGGCCTGGGGAGCCGGGCTGGGAGATCGGCGCGGTGACGTTCTGGTCCTCGATTCGGTCGGCTGCGTTCTCCAGCACCGCGGCGGCTTCGGGCGTGGACTGGCTTGCGGCGTCCTTCAGCGCGGCGGCGGTGTTGTCCGCCTCCGTGCTTCCGCCACAGGCGGCAAGGGCAAAGGCGGCGGCGAGCGCGAAAGCGGGGGCGGTGCGGATCATGATGGTCCCTCGGGCTAAAGGTTTCGCCAATGAACGACGCTTGGGCCGAAGGGTTGCGGAGACCCTCAGAGCGCCTTTTCGTAAATGCGGTAAACCTTGTTGATCTTGGCATCGAGCGCTTCGGCCATGGAGACCATCGGGCCGTTGCTTTCCAGGATCCAGCCGAACTCTCCGCGAACGGTGCCGTAGCGAACGATCGCCTCGCGGCGGATGAATTCAACCAGCATGAAGGCGAGCTGGCTTGCGAGGCGGGTAGACTGGACGCGCTTTACGACCCCCATCAGCGGCACGCGCATCGTCTTGGTCTGCGGCTTGCGCAAACGCAGCAGCAACTTCGCCCAGCCGAAGGGAAAAAGGCGTCCGTTGAGGTCGCGGGTGAGTTCGTTCAAATCTGGCAAGGTCATCATGAACGCGACCGGTTCGCCATCCACTTCGGCGACGCGGATCAGGTCTTCGAAAACGACGGGCTTCAGCTTCTTGCCGGCGTAGGCGATCTCGTTTTCGGTCAGCGGAATATAGCCCCAATTGTCCGACCATGCGTCGTTGAGGATGCCGAGCAGCAACCGGGCTTCCTCGTCGAACCTGGACTTATCGACCGACCGAATGCGGATGCGCGGGTTCTTCTCCCCCGACTTGACGATCCGGTCGACGATCGGCGGAAAGGGCGTGGTGACATCGACATCGTAGGTGAAGAGATCCTTGATGCCGAGGTAGCCGTGCGCCTCCACCCAGCCTTGGTACTCGGCCTTGTTGTGGCCCATCATCACCGTCGGGGGATGATCGTGGCCTTTGACCAGCAGGCCGGGCTCGTCCCAGATCGACAGGCTGAACGGCCCCATCGAGCGGGTCATGTCGCGGCCCCTGAGCCAGCTTTCGGCGCGGTGAAGAAGGGCGCGGGCGACCTCTTCGTCCACGGCTTCGAGCATGCCCCACTGTCCGGTGCCCTGCCCCATATGGACCTGGACGAGCTGATCGACCTGCGCCGAAATGCGGCCGACGACCTGGCCGTTCCGTTCGGCCAGGAACAGCCGCGCTTCGGCATGTTCGAACCACGGGTTGGTGCGCGCGTCGATCAGGCCGTGCACTTCCGTCTTCAAGGGCGGCACCCAGTTCGGATCGTCCTTGTTGAGGGAATAAGCGAGGTCAACGAAGGTCTTGCGATCGGCGGCGTCCTCGACGGCGCGGAGGGTGATGTCGCTCATGGGGGTTATCCTAGCGGTCGCGCCCGGCTTTCGCCACGCGGGGAGATCAGACGCTGAAGCTGGAGCCGCAGCCGCAGCCGGACGCGGCATTGGGATTCTTGACCTGGAAAGCGGCGCCGCCGAGGCTTTCGACATAATCGACCTCGCCGCCGCGGACGAGATCAAGCGTCATTTCGTCCACCACCAGAGTGACTCCGTCGCGCACCGTGGCGAGGTCTTCCGCTTCCACTTCGTCGGCAAGGCCGAAGCGGTAGGAGAAGCCGGCACAGCCGCCGCCCTCGACGGCGAGGCGCAGGATCGGCGCCTTGCCGGTACGCTGCGCGATCGCGGCGACGCGGGCGGCCGCGGAAGCGCTGAGGGCGATTTGTTGGGCTTCGGCCATGGGTGAGAGATAGGGGGTGGGGGCCGCTCCCGCAAGCGAGTGGGCCCGCAAGCGAGGCTTGCCCGCCGCGCCGCCGCCCGGCATAGGCCCCTCACCTTCCGCCAAGCGAGCAGGCCAGACATGAAGACCCGAGTCTACGTCACGTTGAAGAACGGAGTGCTCGACCCGCAGGGCAAGGCGATCCACCACGCGCTGGAGGGGCTGGGCTTCGAGGGCGTCAACGATGTGCGGGCGGGCAAGCTGATCGAGCTCGATCTTGCCGACGGCGTTTCCGACGAGGACGTCGAGGCGATGTGCCGCAAGCTGCTTGCCAACACGGTGATCGAGAATTTCCGGATCGAGCGCGGCGACGCGGCGGCGGCGGCGCAGTGAAGAGCGCCGTTATCGTGTTCCCCGGCTCCAACTGCGATCGGGACATGGCGGTGGCTCTGGAAGCGGTCACCGGCCAGAAGCCGCTGATGGTGTGGCACCGCGAAACCGAGCTTCCGGCCGGCCTTGACTTGATCGCCGTTCCGGGCGGCTTTTCCTACGGCGACTACCTGCGCTCCGGCGCGATGGCGGCGCGCTCGCGGGTGATGGCCGCGGTAAAGGCGGCGGCGGAGCGCGGCGCGTCTGTGCTCGGCGTGTGCAACGGCTTCCAGATTTTAACCGAAGCAGGGCTGCTGCCCGGTGCGCTGATGCGCAATGCGGGCATCCGCTTCGTCTGCCGGGATGTGGCGGTAAAGGTGGAGAACAGCGCTTCCGCCTTCACGTCGCGCTACGCAGCGGGCGAGGAAGTGCTGATCCCCGTTGCCCACCATGACGGCAATTACCAGGCCGACCCGGAGACGCTCGACCGCCTGGAAGGCGAAGGCCGGGTCGCGTTCCGCTATTCGGGCGAGTGCAACGGCTCGGCCCGCGACATCGCCGGCATCGTCAGCGACAACGGCAAGGTGCTCGGCATGATGCCGCACCCGGAGCGGGCGGTTGAGCCCGCCCACGGCCGCCAGGACGGCCGCCGCCTGTTCGAAGGCCTCCTTGAAGCGATCGGCTGAGGAACCGCTTTCGCGTTCCAGCGGTTGCCGGGTTCACCTTTTTTGGAGAGCCCGCCGTGACCGACGATCCCAAGCCGCCCTTCCCCGATCAGCCCCAGCCGATGCCGGGGCTCACCCAACGCATGGAGCCGGTGCCGGACCATGGCGAGGAGAGCTACAAGGGCTCCGGGCGCCTCGCGGGCAAGAAGGCGCTGATCACCGGCGGCGACAGCGGCATCGGCCGCGCCGTCGCCATCGCTTACGCCCGCGAAGGCGCCGACGTGGCGATCAGCTACCTCCCCGAGGAGCAGGAGGATGCCGATGCGGTGCAGGCGCTGATCGAGGGCGCAGGGCGCAAGGCGCTGCTGCTGCCCGGCGACATCGCGGATCCGGCGCATTGCCGCGACATCGTCGCCCGCACTGCGGAGGCGTTCGGCGGGCTCGACATCCTGGTTAACAACGCCGCGCACCAGGACACGTTCTCAGCGATCGAGGAGATCAGCGACGAGGAGTGGCAGAAGACCTTCGCGGTCAACATCCACGCCATGTTCTACCTGACCAAGGCCGCCGTCGCCCACATGAAGGAGGGCGCTGCGATCATCAACACCACTTCGGTGCAGGCCGACACGCCCAGCCAGGAACTGCTTGCTTATGCCTCCACCAAGGGCGCGATCCAGAACTTCACCGGCGGGCTTGCGCAGATGCTGGCCGAGCGCGGCATCCGCGCCAATTGCGTTGCGCCCGGGCCGATCTGGACCCCGCTCATCCCCGCCACGATGCCCGCCGAGAAGGTGAAAAGTTTCGGCGAGCAGGTGCCGATGAAGCGCCCCGGCCAGCCGCGCGAGCTCGCGCCGGTGTACGTCATGCTCGCTTCGGACGAGGCGAGCTACGTCTCGGGCGCCACGGTTGCCGTAACCGGGGGTAAGCCGATCATCTGAGGGGTTCGGCTTGCCATCGCGGCCAAGGGGAGAAGAAGCGGGTGTCCCGCTTCTTCCTTCCGGTTTCGCGCGCCGAATGCCCCTTGCATCACATCATCTATCGGTCGGGAAAAGGCGCGGCCGGCGGGCGGCGCTGAAAAACTTCCGCATTTTCACCTTTTGTCGGGGACTTCTCCCGGACCATTGCCGCTCTTGTTCGGCAGGGCGCTTCATGACATCCTCTCCACTTGCCCGGCACCGTGGGGACGGCGACATGACTGACGAACAACCGGGCACCGATGCCGCGGCGAAAGCGATTGCAAAGACTGCCGACGAGCAGACGGAGGACAATCCGCAGGTCTTCGTGCTGACCAGGGAGCTTGCGGAAGTCCATCTGCTGCTCGACAACCTGTCTTCGGACCCCGAAACGACGATCAACGCCCTGTCATTGCGTGAGCCTCCGGAAAATCTCGACAAGGAGTGGATCGACCAGATCTGCCAGATCAGCTGGCCGCCGGAACTGGACACCCACACCAAGGCGAAACAAGCCGCGCTGCTGATCCGCGCGCGCGACTATCTCAACCGCCTGGCCAAGCCGGCAAGTGGCGCCAGCATTGCTTTCACGCACCTCGTTACAAAGGACGAGCGCGATTTCGACCCCCGGGAGGATCGGCAGCCCGGCGTGGACATCGAGGAGGTCCAAACGCGCCGTTCTCTGGCCGAGATGGCGTTTCCGGATTACGAACCGCGCGCCCGCCGCTTTCGCCGGGCGCTGCGCGTCATGAACTGGTCGCTGATCGGCGTGCTTTTCCTGACCTGCTTCACGTCCTGGTACGTCGCCTTCGGCAACTCCACGCTGGGCGAATATACCACCGCGCAGAAACGGGTCACTGCCGCGCAGGTGCGCGTGGCGAGCCTGGAACTGGGCATCCGGCCCGGGACGTCCGCAATCACGGACCCGGCGGCCAAGGCCGATCCAGTCACGGTCGCCGCGCCGGCCCTGCGCTCGACTGCGACGACGGGAACACCGGATGTGGATGCGGGGATCGGCTATTGCCAACGCTGGAAATCCGAAAAGGGCCCCACCGGCGAAATCGTGAGGCGCTACGCCGGCGCCGAACAACGCCAGGCGTGCATCGAGCTCGAGGAGGCAGAAAAGGAGCGCAACGCGGTCGCAAAGCGACTCGACGGCTGGTTGCCCGGCTGGCAAGGCACCACCGAAGCGGCGGCCATTGCAACGCATGTGGCCACCATTCTCGGCACGGCCGCCCTGCCCGTCCTTTACGGCATCCTGGGCGCGGGCGCGGCGGTGCTGCGGTCGATCTCGCATCGGATCAAGGCGAGCACCTTGAACCCGCGCGATTTCAATCTGTCACTGCAGCAGCTTGCGCTCGGCGCGGTGATCGGGGCGTGCATCGGCCTGTTCATCGGCCAGCCGGGCGAGGAGCAGGCGCTGATCGGGCCGGTGGCTTTGTCGATCTCGGCGATCAGCTTCATTGCCGGCTTCGGCGTGGAAGCAGTGTTCCAGGCGATGGAGGCGCTGATCTCGCGCATCTTCAACATCGCACCGGCGGCAAGCTCACGAGCAACTCCGCCCGAACGGTAGAGGGCCGGATCGGCTTGGGAGCCGCTCACACGGCCGCCTGGAAGGGCGAGAAGACGGCGCCGCGGTCGAACACGTCCAGGCCTTTGCGGCGTTTCAGGAGCCGGCCACGGTGGAGCCGATGGTGCGGGCCCAGAGGTGGCGGTTGGCCGTGAGCACCTTCGTCGGGGCGAGCACGTAGCTGTTGGGGAACTCGCCGGCCCAGAACGCGACCACCGAGACAAAGACGATGCGCGGCACCTGGCCGAACACGCTTTCGTAAGCGGCTTGGCCGGGCCAATCGGAGGCAGGCGGGAGCGCGACGACCACCCAGCTCATCGCTGCCATGAACAAGGAGGCGACGAACCCGGCCCAGATGCAGCGGCGGGCGCGGGCGTAGCCATAGACCCTCGGTCATCACATTGCCGAGCACGTAAGAGAAGTGGAAAAAAGAGGATGGCGCCGAACGGCCACAGGCCAAGGAGCGGCAGGTCGATCTGCCGCACGTTTGCCGGCACCGAGCACGTTGGAAAGCAGGAGGATGGTGACGAACGCCGCCATTTCCCAATCGAAATAGCGCAAGTGCACGCGGCCCAGCGCCGCCGCGCCGACGGCCTTTGCCTCTCCCCCATCCTCGGAAGGAGGTCCCAGCGCTGTTCCGCTCGCCGGAAAAGCGCGCTAAAGCGGCAGGGTGCGCGCCCGTAGCTCAGTTGGATAGAGCACGAGCCTTCTAAGCTTGGGGCCGCAGGTTCGAATCCTGCCGGGCGCGCCAGCCAGTCTGCGGTGGTGGGGGGATTTCGGGTCTCTGCGAGAGGGGATCAGTGAGGGCTGTGGACCGTCCACTACGGTGCGAACCCCTCTCTACACGTATCTGCCGACATTTGGGCGGCGCAAGCCACTAACATTACGCGGGTATGTCAATGCCAAGCGATGTTGCAAAAACGTTGGCAGCCCAAGGCGACTTCATCTTCGCGAAGCAGCTTTCGAACGCCTGCGAGGTCGCGCTCGCAGACGGCGGTGCCGGTCTCCAAGACGCGAAGCCGCCTGACGAAGGGGACAGTGGCATGGCAGTAGCAGTGGAAAGGATTCTACGCGCCGTTCGGCACCCGCGGGCCGTGCTTACCTGGACTCAGGCGCGATTGAAGAACGAACAGGCACTGTTCGGAAGGGCCGCGCCGAGCCAACATCGCTCAGCGATGCCTGGGCTATGCTGCCGGCGGGAGGGCTGCTCGTGATCGTGGAAACGCCAAACCGCTTGTGGTTCGACGACCAGCAGACGGCTCTCCTCCCCTTCTTTCATTGGCTGCCGAACGAGCTCGCCTTTCTTTATTCAAAGGTGAGCAGCCGGGAAGGGTTCAACGATCTCTACCGAACCTATAATTTTTGTTCGAAACAGCATTTCCTGCGCCTCGGCCGCGGCGTCAGCTACCACGAACTCGATCTTTCGATCGGCCCCGTGGAAAACCTCGATGTTGTGAGCAGCCTGCGTTCGTTCGATCCGAGCTGCGTGCCGGTGTCCCGACTCGGGCAGCGTCACCAGGTTCACCGGAAAACAAGGTGTACTGCCCCCGCAATCGCCGAGTCAGGGTAATGGAAAGCCTAGTGAATTCAAGATTTTAATTGTTGCAATCGCGCCAAGTTCTGGCATCTGTGTACGCAAGGCGAAATGCTCCGGGGGGGGTGACTGCGGTGGGCGGTTACGGGACGGGCAGCGCTGGTCGCGGGAGTGGGGCAGCGTGCGTTTCGGCCAGTCATCCGGTGCGCGAGCACGCCCGCTCGGATTAGCGGTTGCAGGCGCGATCCTGCTTGGCGGCTGTGCCGCGTCTTCGTCTTACGCGGAATCTCATCCAAGCCTGGCGCGGCTGGATCTCAAAGCTTTGGAGTGGCTGTCTTGAGCACACGCACTATTCGCGCCCCTAGGGTCAAAGTGCGGACGCCAATGCGGTTAGTAGAGGTCCTATCCCGAAACTGGAAAAGTAGCATCGCAGCATCCTGCGGATTGCTTCTCTCATGTGGCGCGGATTTACCACGCGAAGATTCATCCAACCGCAGCGTCGATGAACTCGTCGCCTTAGCCCCTGAAAAACTGCTTTCGCCGACGCACCGGGCCTGCGGCCTTACAAGGATGAACGCCCGCGGCGGGTTGTTGGTAAGGGTGAACATTGGCGATCCCGCCGCGCCGCGCCAGCTGGAATGCCTTGCCCGAGCCGGCGATCACGAAATACTCCGTCGTTACGTCGACGATTTGCTGATCCCCACCGACAAAGACCATTCTTCGCACGCGGAGGTGCAGGCCTACCGCTGGAATATCAGGGGCCTGGAGGTTTACCTCGCAAGCCTGAAGATCGATTATAGGCGGCCAGATTTCTTTGAGCAGTACAGGGCGGTGAGCAAAAGTCCTGGCTTTGCGGACCCAGGTGATCCTTGGGATACGATTTATCGATATGAAGAGATAGCGCTGGACTTGATCAGCCGAGGCTTTGTTGAACCAAGCAAAGACGAGCGGCGGATCATAGATGAGATAAAAGACAATCGGCCCGGGCGTGCCGCGGCGAGGGTGGGATGACACAGACCGAGACTGATCGATCGATGCTGCTGGAGCCTTCCCGCGAGCCGCTTTTTCCTCCCACACTTCAGGAAGGTGGGCGGTACCGGTACGAGCCGCCGCTTTTCCCCGTTGCCGGTGTAAGCGGATATTCGTTGATCGCAATGGACGGGGCTGCACCGAGCATTGGCTTCGACTGGGTAAACGAGGCGGTGACAAGTACGCCGGACCCGTGGCTTGGGCGCTTCGAGGACCTGGCCGAGCCCCCCGCATGGCACACCGGAATGAGAGAGCCCGCCGATCTTGCCGAAGTGATGATCGGTTTGGTTCACACAGTCTCTCGCAGGGTTCTCGACGTTTTTCTGGAGTTCTACGCCGAAAGCGTGAAGTATATCAAGATCGACATGCGCTTCAGCGGTGAGAAGTCGAGGCAAGATTATTATTGGATGTTTGTCACAAGGTCTGTTGCTGGTATAGACTACGCGAATTCTCAAGTGGAATATACCTGGCCCAAACGATCGCGCCCGTATACATCTAGATTTGGAGCCGTTCGTCTCATGGAAGACATCTGTGGCTGCCCGTTTTTCACGGATAAGGTCGTCGGATCCCGGACCATTTTCGTCTCTGAAGCGATGGTTGCAGCTTTTACTGGTTTAGCTCCCCCGCTGTCTCACTTCGCTATCCGCGATGTAGCCGATCCCCTCGGCATTTAAGCTTAAACCGGAGATATAGTCATGGCCGGCCCCTATCAGCCCCGCCGCGGAAGTACTTCCGTGCTGCTTTGCGCCGGCCTCGCCGCCGCGGGGCTGGGTAGCTGCAGCGCGGAGCCGACGGAGCCGCGTTCCGGGGTGCAGCAGACCGAACTGGTTCGCCCCGCCGACGCTGTTGATGACCAAGCGGTGCAACCGGCGCAGCCTGAGCGGGACATCCCCGAGGCGATCGACTTTGCCGCAGACATTTATCTGAAGGACGTTTGCCGTCACGGTTGACGGAGTTGCCGTTCAAACGGTTCAGATCACACGATTTCATTTATGGCAGCCCTCTCCCGGTGAGCGTTTCAGGCGCCTATTACGAGGTACGTGGAAAGGATGCGGCCGACGCACACACCATTTATCAGGAAATGGTGGCGACCATTTTCCGCGATGTGGAAATCGTGGTCGAGGCCGAACAAGCGTCGCCCCAATTTTCGTTCGAGCGATGGAACGTGCCTTTCGCAGTCAGCGATCATCCGTTTTCGGGGAGTCGGGTGTTGCAGCACCAGCGCGCAATGGGCGCGACCTTTCCGTTCCTTGATCTCGTCGACCTCGAACGTTCCGATAGCGCCGGCCCAAATTTCAGCCGCAATTTCCTATCCGCGATGAACTTTCTTGCGACGCGCGGCGAGAATGTCTGGGGCAAAACCAACAACTTCGATGAACGCGAGAAGGCCCGCCAAATCCGGGGGGCGCTTACGGCAACGGATTACGAACATCCCATGCCGGCAGAAGCGGAAGACCTCGCTGCCTTGCGGGCAATTCCTCAAGGGGAGGACGTGTTGGTCAGCAGAGTCGGCTATTACATTTTGATTTCGCTTGGAAAGCCAGCGCGATTTGTCGCGGCGATCGACACTGGAAAAAATTCAGTCGGGCTGCGCGCCTGTAATGGAGAGCTATAATGGGACGGCCGGCTGCAGGCGATCGAAAGGTATGGCTCACCGGAAAACAATGTGTTCTGCCCGCGCAATCGCCGAATCAGAGCAGCAGAAATCTAATGAATTCAAGATTTTAATTGTTGCAATCGCGCCAAGTTCTGGGCATCTCGGGTACGCAAGGCGAACTGCTCCGGTGGGGTGACTGCGGTGGGCGGTTACGGGACGGGCGGCGCTGAGCGTGGGGGTGGGTCAGCGTGCGTTTCAGCAAGACATTCGGTGCGCGAGCACGCGCGTTCGGAGTGGCAATTGCGGGCGCTATCCTGCTTGGCGGCTGTGCCGCGTCTTCGTCTTACGCAGGAATTTCATTCAAGCCTGGCGCCGCCGAGCCAGCGCTTGAGCAACTTGCGCGGCGGGCGCGGGCCGGGGACAAGCAGGCCCAATTGGAGTTGGGTGTCCGATACGAGGAAGGGACCGGGGTAGCCCGCGATCTGAAGCGGGCCCGGGATTTGTATTTCGACGCCGCGACGCGCCGGTCGAAACGCCAAACCGCCGTCTATCTGCCCAGGAAAGGCGGCGGCGGAAGCGTCAAGCTCTTCCCGGGAGACCTGGAGTTCTCCGGAAATGAGGAGGCGCTTTTGCGCTGGCAGCGGCTCGCCGCGCATCTCAGCCGACCCTCCGCTGCCTCTCCCGTCCGGACATCGAAGCCTCCGGTCAGTCCGTCCGCAGCCCAGGCGATTCCGGCCCCTGCTTATCGGGAGGAATATGCCGATGCCGCCTACCAGGAGTTGATCGGCTTCAACGCCTACCAGCCGCTGTTCAACGGCCTGAAGAACCAGTCGATGCCATGGCGGCAGGCCATCCTCGAAGAGCAAGGTGCGCGATTTGCGACGGCGCGTACGCTTCAAGACACGTTCCTGTTCATCCTCAATCGGCCCTCCGGCGTCGAGCCCGGGGTGAAGGCCGATCCGGCCGCGGCCCGGTTTTTCTGCGCGGAGACGCTGCGGCTAGGCTCCACAGACGCGGTGGGCCGCAGGCTTGCGGGGCTCTGCGCTCTGCAGGATTGTCGTTCCACGGGATCGCCAGCCTGGGAAGCGGTAGTTCGATCGTTAGCGAAGCCTGCCAGCCCCGCGGCGAAGCGGGCGGACCGGCAACGGGACTTTCACGATGCCGCCTTCCTGCTCCGGGTGGCGGGAGCTTGCGGGCGGCCCGCGGCGGCCCGCGATCTGGAAGGCAGGTTGATCTCGGACTCGGCTTATTTCGACCGCCTTCTTGATGAAAGCCGGAGCCAGGGGGCCGGACCCAATGCCGAGCTCGCCATCTGGCGCGCGCGCCTTGGCGGCGACATGCAGATCCTCCTCGCAGCCGGCGAGAGCGAGGCGGTCCCGGCTCAGCTCGCGCGGGCTGCTGCCCGAACGTGGCTGACTAGCGGCCTTCCGGCCCCGCTGCCGCGCGGAGAGATAGACCAGGAGGTAGCCCAGCTCTGCAAGATAGCCGAGGTCGCTCCTGAGGATTGCAGGGTCCAGTTCCCTCACAGCTTCTTCCTTGAGCAGCACTATTTTCAAGCCGCCGCCTCGGTGATCGCGACGGGCGGTTCTTCAGATTTTTGTCCTGCGATCCGCATGTTCCGGGCTCGCTTCTCGCGCGAGATCGACTTCCGCTTTTCCACCTCCGGAGCGGATCATGCGTCGCTTCGCTTCGCTCCCCGCTGCTTTCCATTGGATAAGTTAAATGGCAGATAAAAAAACCAAGTCCGGCCTTGGCACCTATGTCAGCAATCTTCGGGTGAGCCGGGTGGTCGATGTCTATCGCAGGCCACCGGGAAGTAATTTAGTGCCCAATATGATTGCCCTCGCGGGCGTCATCCAGACCGGGAAAAACGGCAATGTTGCGTCCGCAGTGCGCTATGACGGGGTGGCCGCCAGCAACGGGCAGAGTGCGATGCCCGATATCTACCTGGTTGGGGCGACCAAACGGCAGCAGGAGATTTTCGACAAGATCGTTGAGAATGGGCGTGGGAATGCGGAGTTTGTCGCCAACCTGAACAGAATTGCTTTGGCGAACAGCGAAGGCCTGTGGATCGTGGTGTCCAACACGAGCTCGATCCCGGTCGGCTCCGGTCAAGTCGTCGGAGGTGTCGCCCAGCCTGGTCCTACGCCCGGCGGAAAATTCGGTGCGACTGAAACGGACGGCCAGTTCGAGATTCAAGCCGGTGACATAGGCCGAGCCAACGCGGCCGCGCTTTTTGAAGCCAGCATCTTGGCCATCGAAGCCAACGTGAGGGCGGTGGGGCCCTCGTACCTGTCTGGCAAGACTCCCGACGGTACGATGACTCTTCGAGATTATCTCGCGATGGCCAAAAAAAGGGCGCCGGAATTACGGAAAGAAAGTGATGTATATTTCGCGCGTCACGTGATCCACGAAATGTTTCACTGGGGCGAAATCCATACCAGTTTCGGCGCGGTGCCGGCCAATTCGACCGCCCTCGCAACCGCGCTGCAGACCGACAAAAGCAAAGTTCTGAACGTCGCCTTTGACGACAAGACCTACGGTCCCAGCGACAGAATCCTTGATGCGATCGGAGATGCCAGCAAACTCGACCGGCCCACGCTCAACGCAATTTTGACGAAAGAGCGCGAGAATTACGGGGTAGGGAGCTACGAAACCTTCCAGTACGCCATGCTTCGCGCCTATCGCAACTTGGCTGCCAACCCAGCCAACGTTCTTGATATCCCGGGCCTGGTGCGACACGGAATCCTGGTCCAAAAACCTAACACGCCCCCGGGTTCAACCAACCCAAACGATTATTCGGAGACCAAGACGGTTCAGGACATTGCGGCCGACCGGGAGACTACTAATGGCGAAGTCCTCGCCGAGACGACAAAGATCCTCAACGAGCTGAACAATATCCTAGCGAAGCACAAAGCCAGCACCGGCGAGACAATCGATCCTATCACGGTGACCGGCAACATCGACGCGCTCGAACGCGACATCGAGAAAGTCGAGCGCGCCATTCAAGCTGCCCAGAAGGACCTGAAGGCGATCGAGGCCCTCGGCCAGTACGGCAAGCTGGGCTCTTCCATCGGCTCGACGCTCGCCGGCTTCCTGGGCGGGGACAAGACGGTGAACACCCTCGTCGTCTCTCCGGTGCTCGCCGCGATCGGCGACAACTTGGCCGAGGTCATCGCCAACGGTGGCGTGACTCAGCATCTCCCCAGCGGCGCAGTCAGGAACGTGCTCGCCGACTTCGGAACGGAGCTGTTCGCCGAAGTTAAGAGTGCGGGAGTTGGCGCGCTCAGCGCCTTCCTCGTCAGTGAGCTGGTCAACGTACTCAACCTGAAGGGTGTCGTTGCCGAGGGCGTTCAGACCGTGGGAACGACCGTCGTCAGTCAGGTTATCGACAACATAATCGCCCTGGCCGGCGGAGCCACCGACATCACCTTGTTCACCAACGTGGCCAACCTGACGTCCCTGGGGTCAGCGGTCGCCTCCTTCCTGGGCGGCAAGCTGGCCGATCAGATTGTCACCTTCGACAATGTCGGCGGCCAGATCGGGTCCGCCGTCGGCGCATCCTTCGCCGCTTGGGATGCCGGCCTGTTCCTTGCCACAGCCGGGCTCAATCCCCTTACTTTCGCGGCTGCCGTCGCTTGGGTGGCATTCTGGAAGATCGCGGGCGGTTTCATCGGTTCCCTGCTCGGGGGAACCCCGCGGTCGGGCGCCGATGTCGCGTGGGATGCGAGCACCGGGCGGTTCGACGTTGCCAACGCTTATGCCCGCAAGGGCGGATCCAAGGATGCTGCTATTACGGTGGCGACCGGCGTGTCCGACACCCTGAACGCCTTGCTCGATGCGACCGGAGGTATGCTGAAGGACCCGCTCGCGGTGCAGAGCGGCAACTACGGCATGCGCGGCAAGAATTTCGTCTACCGGCCCGAGTCGACCCGCGACAAGGAAGCGGTCACCATGCACTGGAAGGGCGAATCGGCGGCGGCCGATGCCGCTCAGTACGGCATTTTCACCGCGCTGAAGGACTTGGACTTTCAGTTGGTCGGGGGCGACATCTTCGCCAAGCGCGCGTTGCACAACCACCTCAAGCTGGTAGACGGATACGAGCAGTTCTCGGTGAGCGGATTGTTTTCGGACCTTGCCATCGCTGGCGATTATGCAAACTATTTCAGCAACCCGACTGCGGTTAACATGCTGATCTCCATGAGCTCCGACCAGCTTCTCACCGCTGGATGGGCAATCACCTTGACCAGGGCAGAGGAGCTGGGACTCACCAGGCGCGCGGCGTCCGATTGGACCGGCGGCTTCAAGACGATCCTCGAGGACACTTCCGGATATAGCCTCGGCTCCATCAGCTTCGTGATCCAGAACTCGCAGGAGGCTGAACGCCGCTTCCTGATCTACGATCAGTTCGGCGATTACGAGGGCTACCTCACCGACACGGTCGTTTCAGACGACGTTACAAAGATCACCGGAACCGATTCAGCGGATGTGATCAGGCTGACCCATGAAGAATCCACTGTCGATGGCCGCAAGCTCGTCGGCGGAAGCGATCGCCTGGCCAACACCACCGGGTTCAAGATCAATGGAGTCGCATCGGACGGGTCGGCCGTTTCGATGGATGTCGGCGCGACGATCGATGCAGGCGCCGGCGATGACATCGTTCACGCTGGCGACATGGGCAACAACGTCTTCGGAGAGGCCGGCAATGACCGGCTCTACGGCGGGCGTTTGGATGACTGGCTGCTCGGCGGCGAGGGAAACGACATCCTCTACGCCGGCGATGCTGCGGCTGACGGCGGGGGTGGCCCGGGTGCCGGCCTCGGCGGTGACGGCAACTACCTCGACGGCGGCGCAGGCAACGACAAGCTTTATGGCCGCGAAGGCTCCGACTGGCTGGAGGGGGGCGAAGGCGCCGATGTGATCGAGGGCGGCGACGGCGACGACATCCTGTCGGGCGGGGCCGACGGTACGGTGGCGGCGGCGCACGGTATGGGCGACATGCTGCGCGGCGGCGGCGGCAACGATCAGTATCTGGTGCGCCTGGGCGACGGCGCCGACACCGCCGAGGAGACGGCGGTGGCGATCGTCGGCGGCGGTGCGGGCCTCGATCCCATCCGGGCACGCTTCATCTCGCTTCAAAACTACCAGAACCTGCGCAATTGGTGGGGCGACGAGCGCGACATCACCGAAGCCGCCGCCGTGCCGGGCGGGGCCGCGGTCCGCACCGTGGCGGCGGTCGATGCCAGCTGGGACGATGCGGTCGTCTTCGGCGTCGGCATCGAGATGCAGGATATCTCGATCGAACGCGTCGGCTCCGATCTCAAGATCATCGTCTCGGACGGCACGTCGCTGGTGGTGAAGAGCTGGTTCACCGATCCCCTGAAGCGGGTCGAGTGGCTGAAATTCGCGGACGGCGAGGCGATCCGGATCGCCGACATGGACAGCTTCACGATCGGCACCGAGGCGGACGACATCCTCAACGGTAACGAACTGCGCAATTTCATCCACGGCGGAGCCGGCGACGATTACATCCGGCTCTATGCAGGCGACGACGTTGGCAGCGGCGGGCTCGGCAGCGATGCGCTGTTCGGGGATGAGAACAACGATCTGCTGATCGGCGGCATTGGCCAGGACAAGCTGTTCGGCGGTTCCGGCAACGACAAGTTGTCCGGCGACTTCGGGGACGACGACCTTGTCGGCGGTTCTGGCAACGACATCCTCTCCGGCGGACGGGGCGACGACCGCCTTTCCGGCGGCACCGGCACCAACATCTTCCGCTTCTCGCGCAACGACGGCCGCGACTCCATCCTGGCGGGGCCCGCCAATCTGATGGTCGCCCCCGGCACGGGCGGCATCTCGGCAAACGGCGAGTTCGGCAACGGCGCCAATATGGCTCCGGTCGCATCGACGGAACGCCTCCTCTACTCGGGTACCGTTCGGGCGATGAGCGAGGCCGTTTTCCTTGGCGACGACCACTTCGATGGCGCGGTGACGTTTCGGACGGTCGCGGACGCGATCTCGGGAGGCACGAAGTACGAGGTGGTGCTCGGCGCGGCCGAGGCGGACGAAATCACCAAGGGCACGGTCGAATTCGCGGTCGGCATCAGCGTCCAGGACCTCGTATTCAGCCGCAACGGCAGCGACTTCACGGCTGCGATCTCCACGGAGAACGCTAACCTCGGCCGAGCCGCGGACGCAGCGGACAGCATCACCTTCAAGGACTGGGACGGCGCTTCGGCTTACGGCGTCACCAGCTTCCTCTTCTACCAGACCGGCGAGCACATGGTGGGCGGCCCCGATGGCCTCGCGCTTCGCGCCGGCACCGACGGCAGCGACGTGCTCGATCTCGAAAAGACGGCGACGCGGAGCGTCTGGATCACCGGCGGCGCCGGCGACGACGACGTGTGGGGAGGGACGGGCGACGACATCCTGAACGGCAATGGCGACCATGACACGCTCCACGGCGGCGTTGGCGTGGACGTCCTCTACGGCGGCGCCGGCGACGACATTCTCGAGGGCGGCGCCGGGTCCGACATCCTGATCGGCGGCGCCGGGCTCGATACCGCGTCCTACGCCGGCAGCGGAGCGGTGGTGGTCACCTTGAAGAAGGGCGCCGTCAACAGCGGCGACGCCATGGGCGACAATTTGGACGGGATCGAGAACCTTTCTGGCGGGGCCGCCAACGACAAGCTGACCGGCGATGCGGACGCCAATATTCTTACCGGCGCGGCCGGCAACGACGTGCTGATCGGCCTTGCCGGCGACGACACCTACGTCTGGGACGTCCGGTCCGCGGACGATCATGACGGCGCCGACGAAATTCGCGAAGGCGTTGAAGTCGAGGAAGTGATCTATTCGGGGGGAACGCTTAGCCCGAACTACACCGCGGTCTGGGAGCAGATCGGCGGCTTCCAGCAAGGCTTCCAGGAGGGCTCCCAGCAGGGTTCCGCGCAGGGCTCCCAGCAAGGCTCCACCGCCCCGGCGATTGCAGAGGATTCGCTGTGGACCGTCGACACCACCGCTTGGAAGCTCTCGGTTCTCGACCCCAGCGGGCAGGAAATCTACTCCTACGAGGTGCGAGACCATCACGGTACCGACCACCCCATCGGTTGGAGTTCCACACAGGGCCGTTGGTCCGCCGGCTACGTCACGGCGCCGGGCGGCCAGGTTCTGCACCGTTTCCCCGGCTCAAGCACGGACGGCGGCAACGACGCTTTGGAAATGGGCCCCGGCGTTTCGCTGCGTGACCTGAGTTTCGAGTGGTCGGGCGCCGATCTCATCGTGAAGTACCTCAACGACCCTGCCCGCAGCATCGTGATCCGCAACCACGCTTATACCAGCGGCAGGGTTGAAAAGCTCGCGTTCGCGGATGGGTTCACCGTAAGCCTCGGCAACATCCGCTGGAACGCCGCTGGCGAAGGCACGATCGGGGACGATTTCATCATCGCGTCTGCTGGTTATTCCACGCTTTCAGGCCAGGCCGGTGACGATGTTCTGGTAGGCGGTGGAGCCGCCGAGACGCTTTCGGGCGGCGAAGGGAATGACATCCTTGTCGGAGGCGCCGGCGGCGACACGCTCGATGGTGGAGATTCGCTCGTTGCGGATGTTCTCAAGAACGAGCGCGACACCGCACGCTACGTCGACTCGGACCTCGCCGTCGATGTAACTCTCGGCACCGGCACTCAGGCAGGCCGAGGCCTGGGCGGACATGCTCAGGGCGATACGCTTGTCGGGATCGAGGATCTGATCGGATCGAAATTCAATGACGTCCTTCGCGGCAACGAAAAGGGTAATCGGATCGACGGCCGGGATGGCGAGAACACGATCTACGGCGAGGCCGGCGACGATGTGCTGCTCGGCGGAGCCGCTCGCGATGTTATCGAAGGCGGCGACGGAAACGACGTGGTGATCGGCCAAGCCGGCGGCGACGAACTGAAGGGTGGGAACGGCCAGGACACCCTCAACGGCGACGCCGGCGGCGATCATCTCTTCGGCGACGATGGCAACGACACTTTGATCGGCGGCGCGGACTCAGACACGTTGGAAGGCGGCGACGGTGACGATCAGTACCTGTTCGCCCGCGGCGATGGCAGCGACACCGTGATCGACAGCGAGGGCGCGGATGGGATCACCTTTGCCAAAGGTGTGGATTTCAGCCAATTGTGGCTGGCTTGGTCTGGATCGAATCTGGTCGTCAGCCTAATCGGCACGCCGGACAAGGTGACGATCAGCAACTTTGCCGCCGGAACCGGGGTGCGTTCCATTTCGGCCGGCGGCCGTGTCCTGTATCTGTCCGACCCGGCAGCGACCGCCCTCATCGATGCGATGAGCGTTCCTGAGCGTACGGCTTCGAAGAACGTCGAAGACCCGGCGGTTGCGGCTCTGCTGCAGGCTGGTTGGTATGTCAGCGGGATTGCAGCGCCAAAGCTGACGGCCGCGCCCAGAACCCAGACAACGAACGAAGACACGGCTCATACCTTCTCCGCGGCTTCAATGGTCTACGATCCCGATAACCAGGAGACCTTGGCCTTCGCGCTGGATCCGAACGCGCGCCCGGTCAACGGCCTTCTCGCGCTGGTGAACGCCAGCACTGGCGCCTTCCGTTACACCCCGAACGCCGATTTCAACGGCTCCGACAGCTTCAGCCTGATCGCCTCCGATCAGCAGGGCAATGCGGTGACGATCCCGATCACGATCACCGTCGCGGCGCAAGACGATCGAAGCGTTGTCTCGGTCGTGCAGAGCGGCCAGCAAATCGTCGACGAAATGTCCTCCGGCTGGTCGACGCGTTTCGCTGCGGCCGACATCGACAGCAGCGACGCACGGGTTGAGCTCGGTAACAATCCGGGAGGCCTGTTCACCATCGACACGCAGGGTGTGGTTCGCTTCGCGTCGCCACCCGATTTCGAAATTTTGAAGGCCGTTTACGAATTACGGGATGACGATCACGATGGCGTGCAAGAGGTTAAACTCACCGGGACGGTAATTGCCAGAGCAGGCACCGAAAGCAGCTTGCCCCTGGAGTTCTCCGTCAACGTGGAAGATGTCGCCGAGTCCCTCCCCCCACCGGTGTGGAACGACAGCGCCCGCATCGTTGCCGAGAACAGCACCGCCTGGACGACCACGCTCAGCTCGCCCGGCAACCAGATCCGGCTGGCCAACCTCCTTTCGAACGCCTATTTTCAGATCGCCTCCGACGGTAGCATCGGCCTAAAGGCCGGGATCGATTATGAGGCACTTCGGGCGCTTGGCCTGCAAGGCACCGACACGGACCAAGACGGCGCCGCGGAGATATTGCTGAGCGGCGAGGTTAATGCCGTAAACGGCCCCCTGATCAGCGCGTCAACCGCGTTCAGCCTGCGCATCGAAGATGTGGCGGAGGCACCGGTATGGAACGACACTGCTCGCATCGTTGCCGAGAACAGCACTGCCTGGACGACCACGTTCAACTGGCAGGGCAACCAGCTTCGGCTGACCGACTCTTCGAACACCTATTTCCAGATCGCCGCCGACGGCAGCATCGGCCTCAAGGCTGGGATCGATTATGAGGCACTTCGGGCGCTTGGCCTCCAAGGCACCGACACGGACCAAGACGGCGCCGCCGAAATAGTGCTGAGCGGCGCGGTTTATACCGCGACGGGGTCGCTGATCAGCGCACCGACCGCGTTCAGCCTGCGCATCGAAGATGTGGCGGAGGCACCGGTATGGAACGACACTGCTCGCATCGTTGCCGAGAACAGCACTGCCTGGACAACCGCGTTCAACTGGCAGGGCAACCAGCTCCGGCTGACCGACCCTTCGAACACCTATTTCCAGATCGCCGCCGACGGCAGCATCGGCGTCAAGGCCGGGATCGACTATGAGGCACTTCGGGCGCTTGGCCTGCAAGGCACCGACACGGACCAAGACGGCGCCGCCGAAATAGTGGTGAGCGGCGCGGTTTATACCGCGACGGGGTCGCTGATCAGCGCGTCAACCGCGTTCAGCCTGCGCATCGAAGATGTCGCCCCCGTTCTTCTGATCGGCCAGGCGCCCGCAATGGTTTCGGAAGGCGCCGCATTCAGCGTTCTGGTCTCCGCTGCGGATCCTGCTGGGGGCACGGCGGAGCTGGCTCTGAGCGGTGCCGCCGCCGGGCTGTTTGAAATCGTGTCTGGATCGGTCCGGCTACGAGCCGGTCTCTCGTTCGAGACATTGATCGCCTCCGGTTACCAATTGGTGGATTCCGATCAGGATGGTCTGGCCGAGGTCACTCTCGCAACCATTGTCACGGCCAGCACTGCATTGGGCAGCGTACGGAGCCAGGCGACCATTTCGGTTGCGCTTGAAGATACCAACGAAGCGCATTCCGTGTCGGCGTCGAACGTCGTCCCGCTGATTTCAGAACGGGATCGAATTGCCGCGCCGGCTCTGCGGCCTTCTCTGCAAGTCGCAAAAATCAACATCCTGGACGAGGATGATGCGAACTGGTCCTCCGGCCAGCACGACGTGAAAGTTCTCGAGAACGGAGCGCCAAGCACCCGCTTTGCCGTAGTCGGTTCCAACCTGGTACTCCTGCAAGGGCAGTCGCTTGATTTCGAGACGGACGGGTCCACCGTAAGTGTAACGGTTGTCGTCACCGACAAGCAGCAGGGCCCCGCGGCCACCACAACGATCTCGATCAACGTCGGCGACCTGATCGATTTTCTTGAAGGCGACGCCTCCGGTAACCTGCTCGTCGGGCAAGCGGGGGCGGATCAACTCCTCGGCTTGGGCGGCGATGACATACTCAAAGGCCTCTCCGGCGACGACACGCTTGATGGCGGCGCCGGAGCGGACCGCATGGAGGGCGGCGCCGGCAGCGACCTTTACCTGGTCGAGAATGACGCCGACCAGGTTATCGAGGCGGCGGAGACCGGCACCGACACGGTGCGGACGACGCTGTCCACCTACGCGCTTACCGCCAATGTCGAGAACCTCGTCTTCACCGGCACCGGCACCGGAGCGTTCGCCGGGACGGGCAACGCCTTGGCCAACGACATCCGCGGCGGCAGCGGCAACGACACGCTCGACGGCGGCGCGGGCGCCGACCAGCTGCACGGCGGCGTGGGCAACGACACCTACCGGATCGACAACATCGGCGATGGGGTCGACGAGCAGGCCGGCGGCGGCACCGATCACGTCGTCACGACGCTTGGCGCCTATACGCTTGGCAACGATGTCGAGAACCTGACCAAGGAGGGCCTTGGCGCTTTCACCGGCACCGGCAACGCCTCGGCCAACATCATGACCGGCAGCACGAGCGGCGACGTTCTTTTCGGGCTTGGCGGCGACGACACGCTTGATGGCGGCGCCGGAGCGGACCGCATGGAGGGCGGCGCCGGCAGCGATCTTTACCTGGTTGAGAATGCCGGCGACGAGGTCGTCGAGGCGGCGGAGGTCGGCACCGACACGGTGCAAACGGCGCTGTCCACCTACGCGCTTACCGCCAATGTGGAAAACCTGGTCTTCACCGGCACCGGCACCGGAGCGTTCGCCGGGACGGGCAATGCCCTTGCCAACGAGATCCGCGGCGGCAGCCGCAACGACACCCTCGACGGCGGCCTGGGCGGCGACCAGCTGCACGGCGGCGCGGGCGACGACACCTACATCGTCGACGATGCGGGCGACCGGACGATCGAACTGGAAGGCGCAGGCTCCGATCTCGTCTCCACGACGCTGGCAAGCTACACGCTCATGGCCAATGTCGAGAAGCTGGCGTTCACCGGCTTAGGTGCCTTTGCCGGCACCGGCAACGCGCTTGCCAACACCATCTGGGGCGGGTCGGGCAACGACACCCTGGTCGGCCTGGAAGGCAACGATCTTCTGGTCGGTGGTGCGGGCAAC
>DASWNA010000080.1:0-102539 GCA_036399475.1 Allosphingosinicella sp. | reverse complement strand
GAACTTCGAATCCTCGTAATAAAGCGTGCCGTTCAGCGCCTTGCTGGACAGGCCGAACAGCGAGGATTTGCGAGCCGGGTCGTTCACGTTGGGGCCAAAGGCACAACCGGTGGTTGCCGGGTTGGCCGCGGGAACGCAGGTGACGGTGGTCGGGCCCGCAACGCTGTAGACGGCGTTCGAATCGACCAGGGTGGCGTTGATGATCCCGCCGAAGTTGGAGAGTGCACCGGGCAGGAAGCGGAACGGCCCCTGCAGCGAGATTTCCAGGCCCTTCAAACTTGCGCCGCTGCCGTTGGTGATCGAATTAATCGTCCAGAGCTGCCCTTCCGGGCTGATCGCGGCGGGCGAGCTTGCCGGGATCACCGATGTCGGCAGGCCCGTCGAAGCGAAGGTGCCCGAGCGGGTGACCGCGACCGGGAAGCTCTGCACGTCCTTTTTGAAGGCGGCGACCGAGAAGATCGACTGCGGCGCGAAGTACCATTCGAATGCGAGGTCGTAGGCGGTGGCGCGGAACGGATTCAGGAACGGGTTTCCGAAGCTCACCCGGTAGTTGAAGCCATCCACCGAGCCGCCGGGCGTGAGATTGCCGAGGCTGGGCCGGGTGATGACGTTGGAGGCCGCCGCGCGAATGATCACGCTCTCCGTTGGGAAGAAAGCGAGGTTCACCGAGGGCAGCCAATCGTCGTAGGAGCGCTCGACTTCGACTTCGGTGCTGCCGTTCACGCCGCTCAGGCCCCGCGAGCGCTGATCGGTGTGGACGTAGCGCACGCCGCCATTGGCGGCATAACGCAGGCCGAGGATATCGCCCTTGACGTCGAACTGGAGGTAGCCGCCCTTTACCGTTTCGGTGACTGCGCGGGTGTTGCCGATGTCGATCCCCGGGGTGCGGCCGTACAGGTTGGTGAGCGCCGCCGAAGCTTCAAGGTTGGGGATCAGCCAGCTGGTGGTGGTGCCCTGCGGCTGGCCGGCGTTGCGAAGCTCGAACAGTTCCGAAATCGCCGCGGTGACCGGCAAGCCGTAGATTGCATTGGGGCCGAAGGCGGAGCTCGGGGAACAGGTGACGGTGCCAAGCACCCGATCGAGGCCGCCATTGCCGCACACCACGGTGTCGCGGGTGAGGCCGGCGGTGTCGAAGCCGAAGCGGCGGTACACGGCGCCGGTGCGGACGGTGAAGTCCTCGGCAACGTCATATTCGGTGCGCAGGCTCAGCGTGCGGAACTTGTTCACCGTTTCGGACGGGCGGTCGCGAATTTCGGCAAGTTGGAACACCGCCGGATCGGTGACGCTGGTGCCGAAGCTCAGCACCGGGCGGCGTGAGTTTGTATAATCGTATTTATAGCCTTGGGCGTCGCGGTCGTCGAACACGAAAGTCGTCTCGAGCGGGATCGAGGCGTCCGACTTGGACAGGCCGCCGAGAAGGGTGAAGCGGAACTTGTCGCCCACGTCCTGATCCCAGCTGCCGCCGATCTGGTAGAATTCGGTCGTCGATTTGCGCAGGTAATGTTCGGTGCGCACCCAGGCGTCGTTGAAGGTGCCGCTGACCAGATTGTTGGTCGCGGCATCGATGGTGTAATCGACGACGTCGATCGAGCGTTCGTTTGAGCGGAACAGGACCTCGGCCCACTTTTCCTCGCGGTCGGCGCTGAAGCGCGAGTAGAGGCCGTCGATCGACACCTTGGTCGCATCGCTTGGCGCCCATTGCACGCTGCCGGTGACGCCCAGGCGTTCGCGGCTATGTTCGACCTCGCCGTAGCGCGGAATGCGGGGATGGAATGCGAGCGCAACGGAGTCGCACAGCGCGTTCGGCCGGTAGAAGCCGCCGGCGTTGGAGGCACGGACGTTGCCCGTGGCCGTGGTGGTGAAGCAGGGCGTGCCGTTCACCGAATCGAAGCGCCCCTGCGCCCAGCGAACGGTGTTGTTGCCAAGCTCCAGGGTGGTATTCTCCTGGTAGGCGGCGGAGACGGCGACGCCGAACGTGCCGTCCTGGGATTTCCAGGACAGGAGACCGGCAAGGCGTGGGCCGGTATCCTTGCTGAGCGTGTTGTAGGACGCCTGGGCGGAGCCGACGACGGTGAAGCCGCGCTTGCCGCCGAGCGGATTGCCGGTGTTGAGATCGACCACGGCGCCCAGCGAGCCTTCGTCTAGCGAGGCTTCGGCCGTCTTGTGGACAACGATGGAGTTGAACAGCTCCGAGGCGAATACGTTGAAATCGAAGGCGCGGTCCCGATTGGCGCTGGCGCCGTCTGTGGAGGTGGCAACGGTTTCAAGGCCGTTGACGCGGACGCGGGTGAACTGGGCGCCGAGGCCGCGCACCGTGATGCCCCTGCCCTCGCCGCCGTCGCGCTGGATCGAGATGCCGGGGATTCGCTGCAGCGATTCGGCGAGATTCTGATCCGGGAATTTGGCGATATCCTCGGCAACGATCGCGTCCACCGCCGCAACGCTCTCACGTTTCACGGCGAGCGCTTCGGCAAGCGAGCGGCGGAAGCCGGTGACGACGATCTCGTCGCCGGGCTGCTCGGCCGCAGCATCCGCAACCTCTTCGGCGGCTTCCCCGGAGCCGGTCTGCGCGACGGGATCCTGCGATCCGGCAGCGGCTTCCTGGGCCGAAGCAGGCGCGGCGAGGCCGGCCAGCAGTGCGGCGGTGGAGGCCGCGCCTAGAAGCCCGTGCCCGAAACTGCGGCGAAACGTCCCCATATTCATGTGCCTTCCCTTTCGCACCCTATCCTTATGACACCGGTGTCTATGATCTTCGAAGAAGATCATAGCCGAGCTTTCGGCTTGGCCGTCGAGTATGGTTGATGCGCGGGGCGCCTTCATCCTCTCGCCAGGCCGCGCCCGAATATTCTTCCGGGTCGCATCTGCCTTGAACCGATTAAGTAACCGGTGTCATAAGCAGACACTGAGCCGGGAACGAGAAGCTGTCAAGGCCCGGCCTGAGGAGAGGTTGTTGGATATGCGGTACCTGATTCCGGTGGTTCTGGCGCTTTGCGGCCTGGGCGCGGCGCCTGCTTTTGCGCAGGCCTTCCCTGGCGCGGTGGGCAAGGCGGCGCAGACGCCGGGCGGCCGCGGCGGCGCGATCGTGCGAGTCACCAACCTCAACGCGAACGGCCCCGGCTCGTTTCGCGCGGCGATCGAGCGCAAGGGCCCGCGCCTCGTAGTGTTCGAAGTGGGCGGCGCGATCGATCTCGGCCGCACGACGCTGAACATCGAGGAGCCGTTTCTGACCATTGCCGGCCAGACCGCCCCCTCCCCCGGCATCACGCTGATCCGCGGTGGGATCGACATCAAGACTCACGACGTCGTCATGCGGCACATCCGGGTCCACACCGGGGTGGACGGCCAGGCGCAGCGCAGCGGCTGGGAGGCGGACGCGGTCTCCACCGTCGGCGCGCGGGACGTGATCGTCGATCATTGCACCATGATCTGGGCGCTGGACGAAAACCTCTCCGCCTCCGGCCCCCGCTTCACCGGCGCGACGCCCGAGGAATGGCGGGCCGGGACCAGCCACAACATCACCTTCTCCTACAATCTGCTTGCCGAGGGCCTCGCTTATGCAAGCCACCCCAAGGGGGAGCATTCGAAGGGTTCGCTGATCCACGACAATGCGAGCGGCATCCTCATCTACCGCAACCTCTATGCCCACAATTACGAGCGCAATCCGCTGCTCAAGGGCGGCGCGCAGGCGGCGGTGGTCAACAACTTCATCTACGATCCGGGCGCCATGGCCATTCACTACAATCTGATGGCGCTGGAATGGGGCACGCAGCCTTACCAGACCGGCGAACTCAGCGCCGTCGGCAACGTGCTGCGCGGCGGGCCGGATACGCGCGGTGACATCGCTTTCCTTTCAATCGGCGGCGCGGGCGACCTTCGCTACCACGGCCGCGACAACATCGCCGTCGACAGAATGGGCAAGCCGCTGCCGATGTTCGGCCGCTACGCCACCGGCAAGGCGCGAATCGTGGAAACGGAGACGCCGCGCGCGTGGCCGCAGGGACTCGACGTACTCCCGGCAAGCGAGGTCGAGACCCACGTCCTCGCCTTTGCCGGCGCGCGGCCCTGGGACCGCGATCACGACGAGATCCGGATCACCTTCGACGTTGCCGAAGGCCGCGGCGAGATCATCGACGATGAAAAGGAAGTCGGCGGATTCCAGAAGGTGGCGGCAACACGGGCGCTGTTCCGGGAAGCGGAGTGGGACCTGGTGACGATGGAGCCGAAATCCGGCCGCTATCCGGGGCAAAAGGACGGCTTCGTCCAGCAGCCGACCACCGTGCGTGACAGGGAGATGCGGAAGTAGGGAGCAATCGCACGCTCTCCCCTCTCCCCTTCAGGGAGAGGGAGGGACCCGCCCGGCAAAGCCGGGTGGGAGGGTGAGGGCACGTTTACTGCCTTCGGCATCGTGCCCTCACCCTTCCCAAAGCTTCGCTTTGGGCCCCTTCCCTCTCCCTGAAGGGGAGAGGGAGATCTGCTACGTCCCCGGCTGGATGTAGGGCACCCGCGCGAACAGCTCCCGCTCCCACTGCCGCGGGTCGTTCACCGCTCGATTGGGCTCGTCGAACAGCATCGTTGCCCGCTCAGGCACGGAGTAGACCGGCCAGGTGGGCATGCCTTCATGGTTCGGATCGCCCGTCGTCGCAAAGGCGAGGAACGCATCCATCATCCGGCCGCTCACCGCGCGCGCCGCCGCGCCGGTGCCGGTGATCGAGCCTTCCGCATCGAGCGTTCCGAACGAGAGCGGGATGTCGATGGTGTGCGGCGCGCCGCGCCAGGGCTCCACCGGGGACTGGAAATCGACCTGGTAGACCCAGGTCCTGGTGCCCGCCTTGGCGCGCTCGTCCGCCTCGATCACCTGGCCCGGCCAGCTCCGCCCGGCCGTGGTGGCCGCGTAGAAGACGCGCTCGGCCGACCATTCTGGGAAGCGGGCGCGATATTGCGCGACCACCCATTCGGAGTGGATGTCCACCCGCAGATCGCCCGCCATCCGTTCGGCAAGGTTGGACCAGTCCAGCCCTTGGAGCTTCGGGCCCTTGGGATCGATGAAGGCGCGAGTCTCGTCGCGGGTGTTGCCGAGGATCATCGGGATGGCGTTGGACTGCGGGTTGGCGTCCGGCCAGAACGGGTGGCGGGTGAGCCACTTCATGTCGAGCACCGGGCCCAAGTAGACACCGCCGCCGATGATGGGATCGACCGCGGCGAGGCCTTCGACCAGGCGCTCTACCGGCATGGCGAGCAGGTCCGCCGGGGTCGCCTTGAGGGCGGCGAGATACGCCCTGGCGCGGGCGGTGGCGTTGAGCGGGCCCGAAGCGGTGACCTGCTGGCCGCTCATCGTGATCGCGCGGTGGAACAGGCCGGTGGCGGCGGGCATGCCCATCAGGGTGGCGATCTTGGCGCCGCCGCCCGACTGGCCGAACACCAGGATTCGCGAAGGGTCGCCGCCGAACGCCGCGACATTGTCGCGGATCCACTGGAGGGCGAGGACCAGGTCGAGCTGGCCGAGATTGCCGCTGTCGGGAAAGCGAGGATCAAGCCGGGCGAGGTAAAGATAGCCGAACGCGTTGAGGCGGTGGTTGACGGTAACCACCACCGCATCGCCGCGCGAAGCCAGGTGGCGGCCGTCGTTGAGCGGGTCCGCGACGCTGCCGGTCGAATAGGCACCGCCGTGAAAATAGACGAGGACGGGCCGCTTGCCGCCGCTCCGCGCTTCGGGGGTCCAGACGTTGAGGAACAGGCAGTCCTCGCTTTGCGGCGCGTAGCGGTCGCCGCGTTGAGGCGCGGAAGGGCCGAAGGCGGTGGCTTCCACGACGGCGCGGCTCGGCGGCGGAGCCACGGGCGCACGAAATCGCTCGGCGACGCCGTAGCGGATGCCGCGGAAAACGGCGAGGCCGCCCTCGCGCGTTCCGCGCACCCGGCCGAGGCCCGTCGTAACCGTTGGCCGCACGGGCGCTGCATGGAGGATCGTCGGCAGCGCGGCGGCACCAGCGGCGCCAAGAAGAAGGGTGCGCCGTCCGATCATCGCCTGACGTCCAGTTCGCCGGCAAGAAACGCCTCGATGTCGCGCAGGCCGAACAGGCTCGCGTCGCCGGGGAGGCTGTGCTTCAGCGCGGTCAGCGCAAGGCCGAAGCGCGCCGTTTCCTCGAGCGCCGCGCCGGTGAGGATGCCGTGGAGCACGCCCGCGGCAAAGGCATCCCCCGCGCCGATCCGGTCGACGATCCCGGAGACGGCGACTTCCTCGGTCTGCGCGGAGCCGTCGCGGGCATCGACGCGGGCGGCGATGCGGTGGGTGTCGGCATCCACGATGTGGCGGGCGGTGGAGGCGATCAGGCCGAGCTTGGGGAAGGCGGCGAAGGCGGCGTCGGCGGCCTCGCGGCGGCGCGCCTCTCCTTCCCCGCTGTAGCTGCCGCCGAGAAGCAGCGAAATGTCGCGGTGGTTGCCGAACAGGATGTCGGCGCGGGAGACGAGTTCGGTGAGGATCGCGCGCGGATCGCTGTCCCACCGCGCCCAGAGCTGCGCGCGGTAATTGCCGTCGAAGGAGATGCGAATGCCGCGCGCCGCCGCGGCTTCGGCGGCGGCGACCGCGAGGGCGGCGGACTGGGGCCCAAGTGCGGGCGTGATGCCGGAAAGGTGGAAAAGGGTCGCGCCTTCCAGCAACGCGTCCCAGTCGAAATCCTCTCGGCCGGCGAGCGCGAAGCTGGAGCCCTCGCGGTCGTAAACGATGTCGGACGGGCGGAGGCCGGCGCCCGGGGAGAGGAAGTAGAGACCGAGGCGGCCCGCTCCGGTGGTTACGCCAGCGGCATCGACCCCGTAGCGGCGGAGGTAGCCGATGGCTGCTTCGCCGAGCGGATTGGCGGGCACTCGGCTGATCATCGCGGTGCGGTGGCCGAGAGCGGCGAGGCCCACCGCGACATTGGCCTCGGCGCCGCCGATGTGGACATCCAGCCTGGGGGTTTGCAGCAGCAGTTCCCGCCCCGGCGCCGTGAGGCGGAGGAGGAGCTCGCCGAAGCAGACGATGCTCATTTCGCAAACCTCGTTCGTCCCGAGCGAAGTCGAGGGGCGCGGCACAGACTCATCGCATACGCCCCTCGACTACGCTCGGGACGAACGAGAATTGTGCAAAGCATGAAGGACGGCGCGCTTGCCATCACCGCGCCAGCCAGCCGCCGTCCACGGCAAGGATATGGCCTTGGACGTAATCCGAGGCCGAGGAGGCCAGGAACACTGCGGCACCACCAAGATCGGACGGCTCGCCCCAGCGCCCAGCGGGGATGCGTTCCATTATCTGGCGGTTGCGGTTTTCGTCGGCCTGAAGCGCCGCGGTGTTGTTGGTGGCGATATAGCCGGGGGCAATCGCATTGACGTTGATGCCTTTCGGTGCCCACTCGCAGGCCAGGAGCTTGGTCAGGCCCGCGACCCCCGATTTCGACGCGGTGTAGCTTGGCACGCGGATGCCGCCCTGGAAGCTCAGCATCGACGCGATGTTGATGATCTTGCCCCGTCCCTGCCCGATCATGTGCCGCCCCGCTGCCTGGCACAGGAAGAACACGGACTTGAGGTTGGTGTCGATCACCGCGTCCCAATCCTCTTCCGAGAAATCGACCGCGTCGGCGCGGCGGATGATGCCGGCATTGTTGACCAGGATGTCGAGGCCGCCAAGCTCGGCCAGCGTCTGATCGACGACCGCCTGGATGGGGGCGGTGGAGGAGAGATCGGCCTGGACGAGCGCGGCGCGGCGGCCGGCGGCGCGGACAAGCTGCGCCGTTTCCTCGGCGGAGGAGCGGCCGACCAGGGCAACGTCCGCCCCGGCTTGGGCGAGGGCGACGGCGATGCCCTGGCCGATGCCGGTGTTGGCGCCGGTGACGATGGCAACACGGCCGGTGAGGTCGAATGGGTTGGTCATACTCGCTCCAAGTGAGAAAAACTCTGCTTGAGCCTCCACCCGCTCATCCTGAGTAGGGACTGAGCTTGGCGAAGGCCCGTATCGAAGGACCCGTGAGACAGGCTGTTCGGTCCTTCGATACGCCGCTTCGACAAGCTCAGCGGCTACTCAGGATGAGCGGCTTCCTGTTTGCACGCGCGCGCCCTAGGCCAGCTGGCAGATGTCGAGGACGTTCATGTCGGTATAATCCTGGTTCTCGCCCGCCATCGCCCAGATAAAGGCGTAGGCGCGGGTGCCCGAGCCCATGTGGATCGACCAGGGCGGCGAGATCACCGCTTCCTCGTTGCCGACCACGATGTGACGCATCGCATCGCCCTCGCCCATGTAATGAAAGACGCGGTCATTGTCGTTCGGCAGCTCGAAGTAGAAATAGATCTCGCTGCGCCGCTCGTGGATGTGCGGCGGCATGGTGTTCCAGACGCTGCCGGGCTTGAGCACGGTCAGGCCCATGACGAGCTGGGCGCTGTCGCAGACGCCGGGGATGACGAGCTGGAAGATGGTGCGCTCGTTGGATTCCTCCAGGCTGCCGCGCTCCAGCGCATTGGCGTCGGCGATGCCGAGCTTGCGGGTCTGGAAGGCTTTGTGCGCGGGGCAGGAGGCGAGGTAGAAGCGCGCGCCGTCGCCGGAGAAGACCACGTCCTTGGCGCCCATGGTGACGTACAGGCAGTCCTTGTTGCCGAGCTCGAAGGTCTCGCCGTCGACCGTGACGGTGCCGGCGGCCGAGCCGACGTTGACCACGGCAAGCTCGCGCCGCTCCAGGAACGGGTGGCCGGCGGCGGAAGCCGGCTCGGTCTGGTCGGGCAGGCGCACTTCGCCGGTGGCGACGGCGACGCCGCCGATTACGAAACGATCGGCGTGGGTGTAGTTCAGCACCACCTCGCCGTCACGGAACAGGCCTTCGATCAGGTAGCGGTCACGCAGCTCCTCGTTGGAGACGCACTCCATCATGTCGGGGTGAGTGGCGTAATAGGTGCGGTCGAACATGCTCAGTCTCCGTGGGCAATCAAAAGAAACACCGTCATGCCAGCGAAGGCTGGCATCCATGCAGACCTGGTGCAGGACACCGAAGCAGCATGGACCCCAGCCTTCGCTGGGGTGACGGAAGAAAGAAGAATCACTCCGCCGCCTCCGCCCGCGGCTGGTCCAGCCGGTAGGCGCGCTTGACGAGGCCGTAGGTGAGTTCGTGGGCGAGTTCCGCGGCTTCCCAGTCGGCGAGGCGGTGCTCGGCAACGAGGCGCGCGAGAAAGGCGCAATCGACTCGGCGGGCGACGTCGTGGCGCGCCGGGATCGACAGAAAGGCGCGGGTGTCGTCGTTGAAGCCGACACTGTTGTAGAAGCCGGCGGTCTCCGTGGTCATTTCACGGAAGCGCCGCATGCCTTCGGGGCTGTCGTGAAACCACCAGGACGGGCCGAGCTTCAGGCACGGATAATGGCCGGCGAGCGGCGCCAGTTCGCGTGCATAGGCGCTTTCGTCGAGGGTGAAGAGGATGATCGACAAAGCCGGCTCGTTGCCGAAGCGGTCGAGCAGCGGCTTCAAGGCGTGGACATAATCCGTGCGGGTCGGGATATCGGCGCCCTTGTCGCGGCCGTAGGCGCCGTGCAGCCAGCGATTGTGGTTGCGGAACGAGCCGGGGTGGATCTGCATCACCATCCCGTCCTCGATGCTGAGACCGGCCATTTCGGTGAGCATCTGGGCGCGGAACAGCTCGGCGTCTTTAATTGACCAGCCGCCACCTACGATGCGGGCGAACAGGGCCTCCTTTTCCGCCTGCGGCAAGTCCGCGGTGCGGGCGGTGGGGTGGCCATGGTCGGTGGCGGTGGCGCCGGCCGCGCGGAAGTCGGCCCGGCGCTTGCGGTGCGCCGCCATGTAGCCGGTCCAGGAAAAGACATCCTCACCCGACAGCTCGGCGAAGCGGCGAAGCGCGGTTTCGAACTCCTCATGCTCGGCATCAATCACCGCGTCGGGGCGGTAGGTGGTGACCACCCTCCCTGCCCAGCCGGAACGGCGGATGGCGGAATGGTGGACAAGGTCCTCGTGCGGCCCTTCGGTGGTGGCGAGCAGCTCGATGTTGAAGCGATCGAACAGCGCGCGCGGGCGGAATGCCGGGGTGGCGAGCGCATCGGTGATCGCGTCGAAATAATGACCGGCGGTGGCCGGCTCGAACGCGACGTCGAGGCCGAACACTTCGGCGAAGACGTGATCGAGCCAAAGGCGCGACGGCGTGCCGCGGAAGAGATGGTAATGGCTGGCAAGAAGGCGCCACGCCTCGCGCGGATCGGCGGCGGAGACGCCGCCGCGGCTCGGCACGCCGAGGCGGTCGAGTGGGACGCCCTGGCTGTAGAGCATGCGGTAGAGATAATGGTCGGGCGCGAGCAGTAGCTCGGCCGGATTGGTCCAGGCGGCGTCGGCGGCGAACCAGGAGGGATCGGTGTGGCCGTGCGGGCTGACGATGGGGAGATGCGCCACCTCGGCGTAGAGCGCGCGGGCGATGTCCCTTGCGGCGGGCTCCGCAGGCAGCAGCCGATCGGGGTGGAGGGAAAGCGGCCTCGTCATTCTCATCCTAACGCCTGGTGAGCCGGTGGTCTCCGCCACCTGTGCGCATTGTTCCGGTAACCGGTGTCATGCGCGGGCGCAAGTCTGCAGTCCTTCGCTTCTAATCGGCAGGCGCCGGAGCCACCGACGCCCGGCGGATCAGGGTGGAGATAAACATCGAGGGCTCGGAAACGCCGTCCGCGTCTTCCCGTGAAGCGAGCAGCTTGTGCGCCGCGGAGCGGGCCATGGAGACGATCGGCCAGCGCACGGTGGTAAGCGGCGGCCAGATATGGGCGGCGATCGGCGTGTCGTCGAAGCCGATTACAGACAGCTCGGCCGGCACGTCGATGCCGCGCTGGCGGGCGACGTGGACAACGCCGGCCGCCATCTCGTCGTTGGACGCGAAGATCGCGCTTGGCCGCGGTGAAAGGTCGAGCAGCTTCTCGGTTGCGGCAATGCCCGATTCGAAGGTGTAATTGCCTTCCGCGATCAGACTGCGCGGCAGCTTGATGTTGGCATCGGCCAGCGCGTCCTCGAAGCCCTGGCGCCGCTCGCGGGCGGAGCGGAAACCGTGCGGTCCGGCGATCAGCCCGATCAGCCGGTGCCCTTCCTTGATCAGGTAGGCGGTGGCGGCGCGCACCGCCTCCCGGTCGTTGGAAGCGACCATGTGATCGGGATCGTCGAGCTCAGCCGAACCCATGCGCACGTAGCGGCAGCCGACTTCGTCGCAGAGGCGGGCCAGTGCGTCGTTCTCCGAAATCGGCGGCAGCAGCACGACGCCGTAGAGGCGCTGGCGTTCAAGAAAAAGCCGCACATCGTCGAGCATCGCCGAGGAGCCGCGATCGACCGGCCGCACGATCATCTCGAACTCAGTGCCTTGCAGAGCCTCGAGGATGCCCTGCTGGACATTCAAAACCATCTGCGCGTTGGGATTGTCGTGAATGAGGCCGATCAGGAAATTGGTGCGCAGCGCCAGGGCGCGGGCCTGCGGGTTCGGCACATAGCCAAGATCGCGAATCACCTCGAGCACGCGCTTCCGGGTTTCGTCGTTGAGCAAGGGCGAGCGGTTGATCACCCGGCTCACCGTCTTCTTGGACACGCCCGACAGGCGCGCGACGTCGTTGATCGTCGGCTTTCCGCCGCGACGCGCGCCCTGTTCGTCTTCAGCCTTGCTGCTCATCCGCGTTCCCCATTGGAGCCGCACCCTAGCCGAGCCGGGGCCGCCGCAAAAGGCGGCGGAGCCCGCCTTGCCGCGCGTCTGGGCGGCGGCTATATGACACCGGTTTCCACATGACACCAACCGCCCTCCTCGAAGCAGCCGCCAAGGCCCGCCCCCTCCTCCGCCTGGACCCGCGCGACGACGTGGCCTCGGCGTTGCGGCCGCTCGTTGCCGGTGAGGCGGTGGAGGTCGACGGGCAGGCGATCGCGGTGCGCGAGGACGTGCCTTACGGCCACAAGATCGCGCTGCGCGACCTCGATGCGGGCGACGAGGTGCGCAAGTTCGGTTGGCCGATCGGCGCCGCGACCGTTCCGGTGCGCGCCGGAGAGCATGTCCACAGCCACAACCTCTCGACGCTGCTGTCCGGCGTCGAAGGCTATTCCTACCAGCCCTGGCGGCCCGAGCCGCTGGCGCCGGAGCCGGAGCGGCGATTTCTCGGTTACCGCCGCGCCGATGGCCGCGTCGGGACGCGCAACGAGATCTGGGTGCTTCCCACCGTCGGCTGCGTCGCCCGCACGGCGCAGAAGATCGCCGCCATCGCCCATGCCCGCCAGATTGGCGAGATCGACGGGGTGCACGCTTTCACTCACCCGTTCGGCTGCTCGCAGCTTGGCGACGACCTTGGCGGCACGCGCGCAATCCTTGCAGCGCTCGCCTGCCACCCCAATGCCGGCGGCGTGCTGCTGGTCGGCCTTGGCTGCGAATCGAACCAGCTCGATCTCCTCCTCGCCGAAATACCCGACGCGCTGCGCGGGCGGGTGCGCACGCTTCGGGCGCAAAGCGCGGACGACGAAGTGGAGGAAGGCGTGGCGCTGGTCGGCGCGCTGGCCGCCACCGCCGCGCTTGCGCAGCGGCAGGAAGTGCCGCTGTCGGAGCTGGTGCTTGGCCTGAAATGCGGCGGCTCCGACGGTTTTTCCGGTCTCACCGCCAACCCGCTGGTCGGGCGCATGGCGGACCGGGTCGTTGCGGCGGGCGGCTCGGCGATCCTGAGCGAAATTCCCGAAGTTTTCGGCGCCGAGCGGCTGCTGATGGCGCGGGCCCGCGACGTGCACGTGTTCGATGCGGTGGTCGACGTAGTGAACGCCTTCAAACACTACTTCCTCAGCCATGGAGAGCCGGTGTCGGAGAACCCCTCGCCCGGCAACATCGCCGGCGGAATCACGACGCTGGAGGAAAAGTCGCTCGGCGCTGTGCAGAAGGCAGGCCGGGCGCCGCTCGAAGACGTCCTGCGCTACGGCGAACGCGTGCGGCGGCGGGGGCTTACCCTGCTGGAGGCGCCGGGCAACGACGCGGTGTCCTGCACCGCGCTAGCCGCCGCGGGCGCGACGGCGATCCTGTTCACCACCGGCCGCGGCACGCCGCTCGGCTTCCCGGTGCCGACCGTGAAGATCGCCTCCAATTCCGAGCTTGCCGCGCGCAAGAAGGGGTGGATCGATTTCGATGCGGGCCAGGTGCTGCTCGATGGGATCGAACCGTGTGCCGAAGCGCTCCTCGGCCGCATCATCGCCATCGCGTCGGGCGAAGAAACGGCGGCGGAACGCGGCGGCGAGCGCGAGATTGCGATCTGGAAGCGGGGCGTGACGCTTTGAACCCGACCGGCATCGTCCATTTCGGGCCGGGCGCCTTTCACCGCGCGCACCAGGCCGACTATATCGACCGGCTGCTTGAGCACGATCCGCGCTGGGGCATTGCGGGGGTGTCGCTGCGCTCGCCTGGCACGGTGGAGGCGCTGAAGCGGCAGGCGGGGCGGTATACCCTCGCCGTCCTCGATGCGGAGACGCGCTTTCGAACACTTGCCGCGCACAATGCCTTCTTTGGCCCCGGGGAGGGCGAAGGCGTGCGCCGCCTGCTTGCCGATCCGGCGGTGCGGATCGTCTCCTCGACCGTGACCGAGAAAGGCTATTGCCTGGCTGGAGACGGCACGCTCGACTTCGGCCAACCCGACATCGCCCGCGACCTCGCTGCGCCGGACGTGCCGGTAAGCATCGTCGGCTGGCTGGCGCTCGGCCTCGGCGACCGCAAGGCGGCGGGGCTGCCGCCGTTCGTGCCCTTGTGCTGCGACAACATGGTTTCCAACGGCAAGAAGCTGCGCGCTGCGGTTCTGGCCTATGCGGAGCGGCTCGATCCGGAGCTGGCGCGCTGGATCGCCGGTGAAGCGGTGTTCCCGGACGCGATGGTGGATTCGATCACCCCGGCCACCGACGAGACGCTTCGGACCCTGGTGCGCGAGGCAACCGGCTTCGATGACGCCATTCCGGTGCGGCGGGAGGCGTATGCCGAGTGGGTGATCGAGGACGTGCTGCCCGCCGACGTACCCGATTTCGCTTCGGCTGGCGTGGTGCTGGCGGCCGATGTCGGCGCCTGGGAGAAGGCCAAGCTGCGCATCCTCAACGGCGCGCATTCGAGCCTGGCCTATCTCGGCCTGCTGATTGGGCACGAGACGGTGGCGGACGCGATGGCCGATGCGGCGCTTGCGCGGTTCGCGGAACGGCTGATCCGCGACGACATCATCGCCTCGCTGGAGCCTTCGCCGCTCGATCTGCAAAATTATGCCGGCGAGATCCTGCAGCGCTTCCGCAATCCGGCGATCAGGCACAAATTGTCGCAGATCGCCTGGGATGGTTCGCAGAAGCTGCCTTACCGCCTGCTCGACACGATAGCGGACGCGCTCGCTAACGGCCGGCCGGTGGAGCGGTTAGCGGTGCCGGTGGCGGCGTGGATGCTGTTCGTCCAGCGCCAGGCGCGGACCGGGGCGGAGATCGTCGATCCGCTCGGCGGTGAACTTTCCCGGATTGGCCTGGAAGACGGTGCCGAGGAAAAGCTGCTAGCGCTCCGCCAGATCTTTCCAGCGGCGCTCGCTGCGGACGGCCGCTTCCGCGCAGCCCTGTTCTCTGCGGCGCAAGCGATGCGCGCGGAAGGCCCCCGCGCCTGCCTATCCGCGCAGCACTAAGCGTGCGTTGCCTATGACACCGGTTTCCGATACCTTCGCGAAAACCTTGAACGAGAGAGATGCACGAGTGGATGTGATTACCGATGGCGCTGCGGAGATCGCCGCGCGCTTCCTTGCAGCGCGGCGCACCGGCAGCGGCCTGGCCAGCTATCCCGGCGCGCTGCCGGAAACGCTGGACGAGGCCTATGCCATTCAGGACCACGCGATCGCCGCTTGGGGCAAGCCGGTGATCGGCTGGAAGGTCGGCAGGATCAATGCGCCGCTTTCCGAGCGCTTCGGCACCGACCGCCTCACGGGACCCATCTTCGCTTCGCAGACTCTGGTGCAGGACGGGCGCGAGCCGGACATGCCCGTCTTCGCTGAAGGGTTTGCAGCGGGCGAGGCGGAATTCCTGCTGCGCATCGGCCGTACGCCCCCCGCCGGCAAGGCCAGCTTCACGCTCGAGGAGACCGCGGAGCTGATCGACGCCGTCCACGTCGGCATCGAGGTTGCGAGCTCACCGCTGGCGCCGATCAACCGCATAGGGCCGGTGGCGGTGATCTCCGACTTCGGCAACAATAACGGCCTCGTCATCGGCCGCGAGGTTCCCGACTGGCGGGCGAGCGGCTTCGAGCGCTGGGAGGTCGAGACGCTGATCGACGGCGCCTCCGTCGGCAAAGGCCGCGCGGAGAACTTCCCCGACGGCGCGATCGGCGCCGCCCGCTTCCTGTTCGAGCTGATGGCGCGGCGGGGTATTGCGCTGCAGCCGGGCCAGTGGGTTTCGTCGGGCGCCGTCACGGGCGTCCACGACTCGCGGCCGGGGCAAAGGGTGGAAGCGCGCTTTGCCGATGGCTTCACCGTGACGTGCAATCTGGTGCCGGTTCGGGGCGAGTAAGGCTAAAAGCCCCCCTCCCCCGGGGGGGGGGAAGGTCGGGTGGGAGTTTTGGGCGTTCGAGCCTCCGCATCGACGCCGAGCCCCCTCTCCCCACAGGGGAGAGGGAGTCCGCCTAGTGGGCCCACTCCTTAGTCAGCACCTCTGCCCGGCTGCCGTCCCACTTAATCTCGACCTTGCGGCCCTGCGGATCGCTGCCTTTGGCGCCGAACAGTTCGTAGATAACGATCCCGTCCGTCTGGTCGCTTTCGATGATCCGGCCGGGCGTGAAGGCGGCGTCGTGGCGGCGGGCGGCTTCGCGTACCGCGGACGGCAGGCCGGACAGTTGAAGGTCGCGCTGGATTTCCACCACGCGCCACCGTCCGCCTTCCTCCATGATGTCGAATTCGACATCGCTGCCGTCGGCCAGCGTGCCGCCGACGTCGAAATAGCGGCGCCCGTCCCGCGTCTCACGCTCCGCCTCCGCGAAACGAAAGCTAGGCCGCGCCGCCGTCGCCGCCGCCAGCACCGCGGCGGGCACCTCGGCGATCGGCACGCCGATCTTGCCCGATGTCTCGACTGCGTTGGACGAAGCGCAACCGGCGAGCATGCAGGCCGTGGCCAGGATCGTGAGTCTTTGCATCCCGAAAGTCCTTTCCAATTAGCAGCAATGTGGCGATTGTAGATGACACCGGTTTCCCTTACAACGTTCACAAGCCTTCGATTAGGGAAGCGCACCCCGTAAGCCGGCATCATAGTCGGCAGGGACTTTAGAGAGGACGAACCCCGATGGCTTTGATCTCGGAGCGGCAAGCGGGCACCGATTCGGTGCCGCGCGTCGGGCGTTATCGGTGGCTGATCATCGCGCTGCTCTTCGCCGCGACCACGGTCAACTATATCGACCGTACCATGCTCGGCCTGCTGGCGCCGGACCTCACCCGCGAACTGGGCTGGAACGAAAAGGATTACGGCCAGATCGTCACCGCCTTCCAGGCGGCTTACGCTTTGGGCTTCCTGCTGATGGGCTGGCTGATCGACCGCTTCGGGCCGAAGATCGGCTACGCCATCGCCATCACCATCTGGACGATCGGCCACGTCAGCCACGGCTTCGCCTCCACCGTCGGATCGTTCATGGCGGCGCGGGTCTTCCTCGGCGTCGGCGAGGCGGGCCACTTCCCGTCCGTGGTGCGCGCCAGCAGCGAATGGTTTCCGCAAAAGGAGCGGGCCCTTGCTATCGGCTGGGTGAACAGCGCGACAACGGTGGGCGTGATCCTGACCGCACCGACCGTGTGGCTGTTCATGAACTGGTTCGGGCTCGGCTGGCGCGAGACCTTCATCTTCACCGGCTTGTTCGGTGTTGTCCTGCTTGTCCTGTGGCTGTGGCTCTACAGCAACCCGCACGAAAGCGGAAAGGTGAGCCAGGGCGAGCTCGCCTGGATCGAGCACGACCCGCCCGAGAAGATCGAGCGCATCGGCTGGAGCAAGGTGGTCACCACGCGCGAGGCGTGGGCCTTTGCAGCCGCCAAGTTCCTGACCGACCCGGTGTGGTTCCTGATGCTCTTCTGGCTGCCCAAATATTTCGCAAGCACCTACCAGGTCGATCTCAAGGTCGTGCTGCTGCCGATGATCATCATGTACCTCCTGTCCGACGTGGGCAGCATCGCCGGCGGCTGGCTGTCGTCCAGGTTGATCCACAACGGCCGCACCCCCAACTTCGCCCGCAAGGTGACGATGCTGATTTCGGGCTGCTGCGTCCTGCCGCTGCTGTTCGTCACCAGACTGGAGAATATGTGGGTGGCGGTGGTGCTGATCGGAATCGCGCTCGCCGGGCACCAGTCCTTTTCCACCAACCTCCTGTCGCTGCCGCCCGACATGTTCCCCAAGCGCGCGGTGGGTTCGGTGATCGGCCTCGGCGGCTTTGCCGGCGGCGTCGGCGGCATGATCATGTCCTTCTCGGTCGGTCTGGTGCTGCACGCCACCGCGGGGAACTACACAATGATCTTCGCCGTCTGCACCACCGTCTACTTCATTGCCGTGACGGCCATCCACCTCCTCAGCCCGCGCCTTGCGCCGGTGACGCTGGAAGGTAAGGCCGCCGCCTGATCCCCGGGCGCGCACTGCGGCCGAGGGCGAACGGAAAGGCCGCCACAGGTGCCCGACGACCTGAACTTCTACCTCTTCGCCATCCCGGCGGTGCTGCTGATCGGGCTGGCGAAAGGTGGGTTCTCCGGCTTGGGCGCGCTCGGCACGCCGCTGATGGCGCTCGGCATGGACGACCCGGTGCGCGCCGCCGCCATCCTGCTGCCGATCCTGATCGCGCAGGACGTGGTGGGGGTGGTCGCCTTTCGCAGAAGCTGGGACGGCTCGGTTCTGCTCGCGATGCTGCCGGGGGCGGTGGTGGGGATTGCGCTCGGCTGGCTGCTGGCGGCGCGGATTTCCAGTGATGCGGTGATGGCGGTGCTTGGGGCGATCACCATCCTGTTCGGCGCCTACCGGCTTTTGGCGGAGCGTGGCGGGCGGATCGCGGCGCCGTCCGCCTCCCCTGCCTGGGTCGGATCGCTGTTCGGAGTTGCGACAGGCTTCACCAGCCAGATCGCCCATGCCGGCGGGCCGCCGTTCCAGATGTGGGTAATGCCCAAGCGCCTCTCGCGCGACGTGTTCGTCGGCACCTCGGCGATCTTCTTCGCCATCGTCAACTGGATCAAGGTGCCGGCCTACCTGGCGCTCGGCCAGTTCACGGCGGCGAACCTGCTCGCCACGGCGGTGCTGCTGCCCGTCGCGGTGCTGGCGAGCCTGGCGGGAGTGAAGCTCGTTCGCCGCGTTTCGCCGGAGCGCTTCTACACGATCGTATACTGGCTGATGATCGTCGCCGGCGCCAAGCTGCTGCTCGACGGCACGGGTCTCGCCTGAATGCCCTTGGAAAGATGACACCGGTATCAGACGCTGGTACAAGCTTCGTATGTCGCTGATCTTCCTTGCTCTCGCCGCTGCCGCCGCCCCAGCCGCCCTCCCCGCTTTCCCCGGAGCCGAGGGCGCCGGCGCGCTTTCCCGCGGCGGGCGCGGCGGGCGCGTCATACGGGTCACCAACCTCGAGGACAGTGGCGACGGCTCGCTTCGCTCTGCAGTCGAGGCCAAGGGGCCGCGCACGATCATCTTCGATGTCGGCGGCACGATACGGCTCAAGAAGCCGCTGGTGGTGAAGAACGGGCAGGTGACGATCGCCGGCCAGACCGCGCCCGGCGGCGGCATCACGCTTCGCGATCGCCACATCGAAATCGAGGCCGACGATGTGGTGGTGCGCTTTATCCGCGCCCGGCTTGGCGACGAAAGCCAAGTCGAGAGCGACGCCTTCACCATCAGCTCCGGGCACCGGATCATCGTCGATCATGTGTCGGCGGGCTGGTCGGTGGACGAGACCCTCTCCTCGGGTTCGCGCTACCGGACCCCGAAAGAGGATTTGCGCGACGTCACCGTTCAATGGTCGATCATCTCGGAATCGATGCGCAAGTCGCTGCATGCCAAGGGCGAGCATGGCTACGGCTCGCTGCTGCGCGGCGGCCGCGGGGCCCGGATGAGCTTCCACCACAATCTGTGGGCGCACCACGGCGCGCGCATGCCGCGGCCAGGAAACTATACAAAGGCGGGCGAGGACAGTGTCGGCGCTTATTTCGATTTCCGCTCCAACGTCTTCTACAATTGGGGCGGCACCTATGCCGGCTACAACGCCGACAGCGGCGAGAATGCCAGCCACGCGGCCTACAACTTCGTCGACAACGCCTACAAAGCGGGCCCGGACAGCAAGAAGGCGGTGGCGTTCGACGAAAAGAACCCGATCGCCCGCGCCTGGTTCGCCGGCAACAGCATGAACGGGGTGGTGGCGCGCGACCCGTGGAGCCTGGTCACCGGACGAACCGACCTGGCCTATCGCCTCGCCGGGCCGATCAGCTTTCCCGCCGTGACCCGAGACCCCGCGGCTCGCGCCTTTGAGAAAGTGCTGGCCTCCGCCGGTGCATCACGCGTCCGCGACCCGGTCGATGCGCGGGTGGTGGAGACGGTGCGCTCGGGCGGCGGACGGATCATCGACAGCCAGAAGGACGTTGGCGGCTGGCCCGAACTCGCCGCCGGCACGCCATGGCGCGACGGCGACGGCGACGGCATGCCCGACGATTGGGAACGCGCCCACGGCCACGATGCCGCCGACGCAACGGACGGTGCGGCGGACACGGACGGAGACGGCTACACCAATCTGGAAGAGTGGCTGAACTCCCTCGCGGCGCCCTTGCCCCCGCGCTGAGGTCCTTCGAGACGGGCCTTCGACTTCGCTCAGTCCCTCCTCAGGATGAGCGGGTGGGATGCGCCCTAATCAAAAGGTCCGATCAGAAGACCAGGCGCACGCCAGCCGTCACGATCCGGCCGGTGCTGGCGTAGACCGCCGTCGTCGGGCTCGCTTCATATTGCGTGCGGTACTGCGTCTCGTTGGTGAGGTTGCGGCCTTCCAGCGTCAGCTTGACGTTGTCGGTGAGGTTGATCGCCAGCGCGGCGTCGACGTTGAGCGTGTTCTCGGTATAGCCGAAATCCGCCACCACCGGCGAGTTGCACGGGCCGCCATTGTTGGTGGTGGTACCGACCGCGCAGGTGCCGCTGGCGAGCGGGAAGCGGTTGACGTAGCGGGTGCGGTACGCGCCGGAGACGCGCGCCGACCAGACCTTGTTCTCATAATACAAAGTGGCGTTGAACGAGTCGGGCGAGGTGTTGAGGAACGGCCCGGTCGCAAAGCTGTTCTGCGGCGTCACCTGCGTGCCCGTCCGGTTGGAGCCGAGCACCGTCGAGGTGAGGTAGTTCAGCTTCGACGCGATGTGGGTGTAGTTGGCGGTGATGCCCATGTCGTTGAACGGCGCGGGCAGGAAGAAGAAGTCGGTCTGGAGATTGACTTCGAAGCCGCGGATCTTGCCGCCCGGCGCGTCCTGGAACTGGCGGATCGCGTAGACGCCGCCGGCTTCGGTATAGGCGCGCAGCGTCGGGCTGACCATTGCGGCGAGCACCTGCTGGTAAACTTCCGGTTCGAACACCGTGGACAGCGGCGCCTCGCCGGCGATCTGCTGCGGGAAGCTTTTCAGGTTCTTCTGGAAGAAGGTGACCGCGACGATGCCGTTGCGCCCGAAATACTTTTCAAAGCTCAGATCGAGGTTGGTTGAGCGGAACGGGCTCAGATACGGGTTGCCGACGGTGATCGCCGGCAGGTTGGTGGCGTTGAGCCCGCTTGCGAAGGAGGTCGTGCCCGGCGTCAGGCTGGAAAGCTGCGGACGGGCGATGGTGTCGGAGGCGGCGAAGCGGATCAGGAAGTCGTCCATGACTTCGTAGTTCGCGTTCAGCGACGGCAGGAAATCGGTATATTCGTTGCGCGCCGTGACCGGCAGGCCTTCGACCCCGTCCGTGCCGCCGACATTGCCGCGGCCCGCAACGCGGGTGCGGGCGATGCGGACGCCGATGTCGCCGCGAAGCGGACGGCCGAACAGTTGATGCTCGTAATCGACCTGAACGAAGCCGGAGAGGTCCTTTTCGGTCACCGAATTGCGCTGGCGGCCGTCGACCACGGCGCGGAAATCGCCCCATTTGTTGATGCAGTTGCAGTCGATGCCGAACTCGCGGCGGAAGGCATTCAGATCCGGCGCGAAGAAGCTGGTCGGCGTGCCGGGCGAGACGGTGAGGCCCTGGCCGAAGCCGATCACCCGGCCGAGGTCGGAGCTGGTCAGCCCGGCCTCGAGCAAGGTTGGGTTGATCGCCTCGATATCCTGGTTGCGGCGGCCCTGGTCGCTGTCGAAATCGAACTGCTTCATGGTCCCGCCGAAGCGCAACGTGAAGCCGTCGGCGAGGTCGTAGGCGAAGTTCACCCGCCCCACCTTGAACTCGTTATTCACTTCGTTGTTGAAGTAGCGGATCGACGACAGGCCTTTGACCAGCGACCAATTGGCCGGGTCGGCAACGTCGAAGCCGGGCTTGAACACCGGCATTTCGCCGTCGCCGCGCTCATCGAAGGTGTAGCCGTCGCGGTCGATCGCGTTGAATTCGGCAAGCAGGCCGGTGCCGCGGAACTCGGAGCGCGACCAGCCAAGCGTCGCGTCGGCGCGGAAGGTGTCCGAGAAATCGTGCTTGAAGTTGGCCGTGGCCTGCTTGAACTCGGTCTTGCCGAACTGGGCGTCGGCGGCGCTGCGCCAGTCGACGTCGTCCAATACCAGATAGTCGGCCTGGCCAGCGGCGTTGACGTTCGCCTCCCGTACCTTGGTGTTGGGGCGGCCAATGAGCTCGGCATAAAATGCCGTCTGGCTGGGGCTGGCGATGAAGCCGGGCGACACCGGCGAATTATAATAATCGAAGGTGTTAAGGTTGTTCGGGTTGAAGCTGGCCCGGGTGCCCGCAACCAGATTGGTGCCGTTCAGCGACTGGCCGCAATCCGCCGACACGCTCTGCACGCAGTTTGGATACAGCGCGAGGCGGTCGGCAAGACCGTTGGCGGTGTTGGCCGCGCGCAGCGTGTTCTGCTGAACGCGCAGATTGGTGCCGTTGCGGTTGAGGCCGACAGTGGTGATGCCGTTGGTGGTGCTGTCCTGCCGGTAGCGCGAGTAGACGCCGTCGAGGATGATCTCGGTGCGGTTGCTCGGCCGCCACTGCGCGGTGAGGGTCGCGCCGAGGCGGTCGTAGGAAAGCTCCTGCCGCCCGATCGAGGGGAGCGCCGGGATGATCGTGGTCGGCGACAGCTTGGCGTAGGCCGCGGGATCGGAGCCGAAGGTCGGGCCGGTGCCGAGGTTGCTGGGTTGGGCGAAGCCGAACACGTTGGGCGTTTTCCCGAGGTGCTGGGAATTGCGGTACAAGAGGTCCGACTGGCCGCCGGTGCGGCGGTAGGCGTCGATCTGCTGATCCTGCTTCTGGTAGGCGAAGGAGCCGAGAATGCCGAAGCGGCTGCCGAAGCGCTTGGAGACCAGAGCGGTGAAACGCGGATTGAAGGTGCCGCCATTCTCCCGATATTCGGCCTCTCCGCCGATCGCGTAGCGGTCTTCCTTGAAGTTGAGCGGCCGGCCGGTGACGAGGTCGATCACCGCGCCGAGCGAGCCCTCGTCATTGGCGGCGGACGTCGTCTTGGTAACGGTGATGCCGCCGAACAGTTCGGACGCGAAGGTGTTGAAATCGAAGCCGCGCGAGCGGTTGGCGCCCGAGCCTGAATCGTTGCCACCGGAAATGGCAAGCGCGTCGGCGCCGTTGAGGCGGACCTGCTGGAAGTCGCCGCCGAGGCCGCGGACGGTGATCGAGCGGCCTTCGCCATTGTCGCGGTCGATCGAAATGCCGGGCAGGCGCTGGATCGATTCGGCGAGGTTCGCGTCCGGGAAATCGGCAATGTCCTCGGCGGTGATCGCATCGATGATCTGGTTGGAACGGCGCTTCTGGTTGAGCGCGTTCTGAAGCGAGCCGCGGAAACCGGTGACAACGATCTCTTCGCCGGCTGCATCGGCTTGCGCCTCGCCCGTGGCAGCGGCGCCGTCCGAGACCGTTTCCTCAATTGCAGCGGCCTCGCCTGGCGGGGTCTGCGCTGGCGGCAGCTCGGTGGCGTTCGGCGAAGGCTGCGCCTGGAGCGCCGCGGCGAGCAGGATCGGAGCCCCCTCCCCACTTTGTGCGGCGAGAGCCGGAGCGGCGGCAAGGGCGGAAACGATCAGCGCGCCCGTGGAAACGGTGCACGCAAAGGGGGATATGCGCTTCAATTCATCTCTCCTGTGACCGAATACCGCCGGCTTTCTGCCGGTCTCTCGTGTCGTACCTCCGATTTTTGCTACCGGTGTCATCTGGATCAATAACAGCAAATCCGCGCGGCGCGCAAGAGCGCCTAATTCAATAGGTTAGGGTATATGGCGGTGCCAAGCGGCTCGGCGGACGCGCGCGATCGCGGCGCAGCCCACGATGGCCATCACCCGGAAAAACTCACTGTTAACTTTAGGTTTTCGGCTTGCGATGAGCTGAGGGTGCGCTTGCAGCCGAGTAGGTCGTAACCCCGCCCACCCTTGCGAACGGCACGTTGAACCGTCGCAACGCTAACGCCGAACTCCTCCGCTACCTGTCGGTACGTCGCACCCGCACTGATCCACTCGCCAATCGCGAAACGTGTCCACAGGCAAAGATGCGCACCCTTCGCTCGCAGCCTGGCCATGCTCAGCCCAATGTCCAGATCCATAAACGGCACCTCGTCTGCCGGAGTCCTGCACCTGGCCGTCGCCAGCGAATGGTCCTCTCGCTGACGCCGTTCGCGCTTGCTAGCCACCCGGTTGTCACACCCGGCATATCGGCCGGCCATTGCCGGGAGGAGCGTTGCTGAGGCATCGCCATACCGTGGCCCGCGACAGCGGCCCACAAAAGCGTCATCGGCTTCACCGAGCAGGTTCGTTCAATGGCGATGATGGTGTAATACACGTTCCGGTCGCCTGCTCTCGATTGTGTGTGGTGATTCCCAAGAGGGCCGGTAAGCTCGCTGCAGCATTTATCGGAGGGCGAGTGGCGGAAGCGGGTTCTAGGGTCGGAAGCGACCTATTCATTATTGATAACACGGACAGCGAGTGGGACGTTCTGCGCTACCTGGCGGGATGGTGCCGTCTGTCTCAAGGGCTGGATGTCGCCAGCGCCTACTTCGAGATAGGTTCACTTCTTGCGTTGGACGGTCATTGGCAACACGTCGACACGATCCGCATTCTTATGGGAGACGAAGTTACAAAGAGAACCAAGTCGGTGCTCACTCACGCACTGACAGAGCGGCTCGACGTTAGCATCGAGGAGCAGAAAGTTCGCGAAGACTTCCTCGATGGAGTTCCGGGGATTGTCGATGCGATCAAAGCTGGCCGCATTCAATTTCGCGTCTATCGTAAGAGCAAGTTCCACGCCAAGGCGTACATCACGCATTCGCGAGAGGCGGTGGTCGGATCGTTCGCGCTTGTGGGATCGTCAAACTTTACGGGGCCGGGGTTAACGTCGAACGTCGAGCTTAACGTTCAAGTCAGCGGCACCAATGTGGGACTGCTCCAGGACTGGTATGAGCATTATTGGGATCAGGCGGATGACATCACGCCAGAGATGCTAAGCAAGATTGAGCGGCATATCGTTCCATTCACGCCCTTCGACATCTGGTCACGATCGCTGGCTGAGCTCTTTCGTCACAACTCGCCGCCGCCAGACGTATGGGCGGAAAAACACTCGCTGATGTACAAGCTGCTCGATGGCTACCAGCGCGACGGCTACGCGATGATGATTGAGCGTGCCAACAAGTATGGCGGCGCGTTTCTGTGCGACGGCGTCGGTTTAGGCAAAACCTTTGTTGGCCTGATGCTGCTCGAGCGGCTGATCGTACAGGAGAAGAAGACGGTCGTTCTGCTGGTCCCCAAGTCGGCCAAGCGGTCGGTGTGGGAGGCCAATCTGGAACGCTATCTTCCCGATCTGATGGGAGATGAAGGCGTCGCGGGGCTGCACATCCTGACGCATACCGACCTTAGCAGCGACCGGTTGCAGAAGAAAATCGCAGCGCTGGCCCGGCGCGCCGACGCGATCGTGATTGATGAAGCGCACAATTTCCGCAATCCGGGCATCGCGGGCGAAGGGCGCAAGCGCAGGTCTCGCTACCGCATCCTGCAGGATCTGGCGGCGGACAAACGGACGTTCCTGTTGACAGCGACACCGGTCAACAACTCGTTGCTGGACCTTATGCACCTGATCGAGCTGTTCTCGGGCGATGGTGCGAAGCTGCGGCAGGCGCCGCTGGGCGTCCACTCGCTCCGCGGCCATTTTCGCGCACTCGAGAAAAAGGTGAAGGTGGCGCTCGGCGAGGCGCAGGACGCGCCCGGCATCGACGAGGATGTGATGAGCGCGGGCCCGGCGCACAAGGAATATGCGACCGATCCGATCGTCGGCGAACTGGTCGTCCAGCGCAGCCGCGCCTACGTCAAGGCGAGCCAGCAAACCGAAGCGAAGGGCGCCGCGATCTTCCCCTCTCGCGAAGCCCCCCGAGTTGCCGGATATGCGCTGTCGCCGCTTCAAACCGAGCTGCTCGATGAGGTGGTCCGCTCGTTCGACAGCGCGCGCGCGCTGTTCAAGCTTGCGATCTACAATCCCGATGATGGCTTTCGCCGACAGCCTGCCGAGGAACTCGACCAGTTCGAGGCGGGTCGCCGCGGCCAGGTTGTGGCCCTGATCAAGGTCGGGTTCCTTAAGCGGCTGGAAAGCTCAACCGTTGCATTCGATCACAGCTGTCAAAACCTTTTCCTGAAGCTTTACGGCTTCGTCGAGCACCACGTATCCGACGATCGCCGCGGTGTCTGGGAGCGGTGGAAGGCGCAGCAGGCTGCGGTTATCGAACATGTGCGCACCGCCCAGGCCGCCTGGAGCGGGGAGGAGGCCGAGGAGGGCGAGGATCTGATTCCCCCCGAAATGCTCGGCGACGTTCAGACCCTGTCCGACCAAGAGTATTTCGTCGATCGGATCGTGGAGGAGACCCGAGCGGACCTGGACCAGCTGTCCCGCCTGCTGACCATTCTCGCCCGCTTCACCCCGGAGCAGGACGGCAAGGTCGCGGCGCTGATCGAGCTGGTGCGAGGCGACCCGGTGCTCAGCACGCAGAAGCTGCTGATCTTCTCTGAATTCATGACAACCGCGCGCTACGTCCGCGATCGCCTCCGCGAGGCGGGGCTCGAGAATGTCGAGGAGGTGGACTCGGCCACCAAGCTCGACCGCGGCGAGGTGATCAAAAGGTTCGCGCCCTTCTACAACGGATCAAGCAGTGCCGAGCTCGCGAAGGCAGGTCACGCCGAGACCCGTGTGCTGGTCTCCACCGACGTGCTGTCGGAGGGCCTGAACCTTCAGGACGCCACTCGGCTGGTCAACTACGATCTCCACTGGAACCCGGTGAGACTGATGCAGAGGATCGGCCGGGTCGATCGGCGGCTGAACCCGCAGACGGAAGCCGCGATCGTTAAAGCGCATCCGGATACCGAAGCATTCCGGCGCAACGTCGTTTTCTGGAATTTCCTGCCGGCCGATGCCCTGACGCCGTATCTCAAGCTGTACGAGCGCGTCGCCGGCAAGGTGCTGCGCATCTCCAAGACCTTCGGGATCGAGGGGCGTCAGTTGCTGACCGGCGAGGACAATTACGACGACCTGCGCGACCTCGTCAGCCTGGACGGCGACAAGTCGGTCGAGGAGTCGCTTCAGCTCGAATGGGAGGCGCTCAAGGCGGGGCATACCGACCTCGCCGAGCGGGTGGCGGATATGCCCAATCGGATCTTCAGCGGACGACAAGCACCCGAGGGTACCGCGACCGGCGTGTTCTTCTGCCTGGCGCTGCCCGGGCTCAAGCCGGGGGCGGCCGAAGATGCAGGTCCGGAGGGCTGGGACGTGGCGAGCGGCAAGCCCGCCTGGGTCTATGTCGATGCCGACGGAACGATCAGCGAGGGACTGGCACAGATTGCCGAGGCGATCCGCAGCACGCCCGACACGCCCCGCCGCCTCGACACACCACGCGATCGGCTCCGTGCCGCGCGCGATGCCGTGCTCAAGCATGCGCGCAATGGGTACATGAAACGGATGCAGGCCCCGCCAGGAGTGGAGCCGGTGATCAAAGCCTGGATGGAAGTAAACTGATGCCCGCGTCCCTCGACAAGATCACAGACTTTCCGGCGCTGGTCGATTATCTTCGCGACGAGCTGGAGTGGCCGATCGCGGCCGACATCGGGCTGGACGAGGCGACTTACGACGTCACCCCGGAGGAGATCGGCCTGAAGAGCTCGGCCGTCGGCGGCGGGATCGAGATCAAGCAGCTCCGTCCGCTTAACCGCGCGCAGCCCTGGGGTGTGTTCTTCCTGAATCTGCCGAGCGCCAAGCTTCCTGTCACACTGGTCCGCAACATCCTGGGCAAACTGGCGATCAAGAAGCGCGCCTCGGCCAACAAATCCGAACAGGCAGCCTTCGCCAAGCACGATCTGCTCTTTATCGCCGCCACGGGCTCGGCCCCGGACCGGCGCCTCGCATTCGCGCACTTTGCGGACGATGATATGAAGGGCAATGCCGCGACATTGAAGGTGCTCGGCTGGGATGCCGACGACACGCCGCGCCGCCTCGGTCTGACCGAAGGTTCGCTCAAGGCAAAGCTGCATTGGCCCGAGAACCCCGCGGACGCCGATCAATGGCGCAAGCAATGGGGCGAGGCGTTCAGCCACGCCGACACGCGCACCGTGGTCCGCGATTCCAAGGCAATGGCGAAGGCGCTGGCGGCACTCGCCCGCCGCATCCGTGCGCGTGCGACCGAGCTCATCAACGCGCAGACCGCCAGCGGCTCACTCGTCAAGCTGCATAAGGCGTTCAAGGAAGCCCTCATCCATGATCTCACCCCCGAGGGGTTCGCCGACACCTATGCGCAGACCATCGCCTACGGCCTGCTCTCGACGGCGATCAGCCGCGCGTCCGGCGCACTGACGCAGGACGACATGGCCGCCAATGTCGCCGGCACCAGCCCGTTCCTGAAGGAGATGCTCGGCACCTTCATCGAGGCGGGTGGCCGCAAGGCAGGCAAAGCCCAGGGGCTCGACTTCGACGAACTCGGCATCACGGAGGTCGTGGAGCTGCTGCGCAATGCCGACATGGAAGCGGTGCTCGCCGACTTTGATCGCAAGAACCCCGATGAAGACCCGGTCATCCATTTCTACGAGCTGTTCCTGAGGGAATATGACGCCGCCCAGAAGGTGAAGCGCGGAGTGTTCTACACGCCGCGGCCGGTGGTCGGCTTCATTGTGCGATCGGTCGATGAGGTGCTGCGCACCGAGTTCGGGCTGGAAGACGGCCTCGCCTCGACCGCGACCTGGGGCGAGGTGATCGCGGCGTCGAAGGGCAAGGACGGTGCGGCGATCGCCCTGCCCGAGGGCGCGAAGGCGAGCGAACCGTTTGTCCGCATCCTCGATCCGGCGACCGGCACCGGCACCTTCCTGGTCGAATGCGTCGATCTCATCCACAAGACAATGGTCAGGAAATGGAAGGCGGCGGGCAAGCGCGACGCGGAGATCAAGGCGCTGTGGAACGCCTACGTCCCCGCGCACCTGCTGCCGCGCCTGACCGGGTTCGAGCTGATGATGGCGCCTTATGCGATCGCCCACGTCAAGCTCGGCCTCAAGCTCGCCGACACCGGCTACACCTTCGGCAGCGACGCCCGCGCACAGATCTACCTCACCAACGCGCTGGAGCCGGCGCAGGACCTGGACATGCAACTCGCCTTCATGAGCGAGGCGCTGGCGCATGAGGCGAAGGCGGCGAACGAGGCGAAGGAGACGCGGTTTACGGTGGTGGTCGGGAACCCGCCTTATGCGAATTTTGGAGGGAACAATCGTAACTTCTGGATATCTGAGTTGTTATCCGAATACAAACGAGACTTGGACGAAAAGAAGTTAAACCTGGATGATGATTATATCAAGTTTATTAGGCTTTCTCAGTATCTAATTAGCCGAACAGGCGCTGGTATTGTCGGTCTTATTACGAATAGTAGCTTTCTTGATGGCCAGATTCACCGGCACATGCGGCGCTCTTTACTGTCTGTTTTGCCATCTGCCACGATCGTTGATCTTCACGGGAACAGTCGCAGGCTCGAGCGGTATGAGGGAGCCGAAGCAGATGAGAATGTCTTCGCTATACAGCAGGGAGTAGCGATCTCGGTCCTGTCCACCCAAGGATCCTCAGAGGTTAGTCACGTAGACTTTTGGGGTAGCGCTTCGCTAAAACTGAGAAATCTCGCAGGTTGTACAGTTGCTACATTGTCCGCTCGCAAATTAAAACCCACAGCTCCTAAATACTACCTTTATCCGCAGCAGGAACGCGCTGACGATGAGTTTGAAACCTGGCCTTCTCTAAGCTTTGCATTTCCAGTAATTGGAAGCGGGTTAAAAACTGATCGAGATGAACTCTGCGTTGATCTAGATCGCGCCCCGCTCGAAAAGCGGATGCGTAAACTTTTTGATGGAAAGTTTGATTCCTCTTTTGTTGAGCAGTATAATTTGCATCCGTCGAGTAGCTATGACCCACTAAAACTTGCTCGAAAGCAGAAATACGACGCACAGGCAATACGAAGGGTGATCTCACGTCCATTTGATTTTAGGCATATTTATTACCGCGTTGGCTTCACCAGCCGCCCTGTAGTCGAGGCCCAAGGTAACATGCTTTCGCCCAACTTAGCTCTTCTTGTCAGCCGGCAGACTAAAGAACCGTTTGCGGCATTGGTGACAAGTCTTCTGAGCATGCACAAAATCGTTACCGTCTACGATAATACGTCACTTGCGCCCCTTTGGATGGTGCCATCGACGCTTGCGGGCGTGGCGCGGCCAAACATCGCACAAGCCTTCGCCGCTCAAATCGCGGTCTTGACATCCCTCACCTATGACGACTGTATCGAAGGCCCGAAGCAGGGCGCGCTCGGCGGCATCTTGCCGAAAAAGGCCAAGCAGACCGCGATGTTCGCGCCCGCGCCGCGCGAACGCGGCGAGGCCGGCAAGAGCTTCGGCCCGCGCGATCTGTTCGATTATATCTATGCCGTACTGCACTCGCCTGCCTATCGCGCGCGCTATGCCGATTATCTGAAGAGCGACTTCGCGCGAATCCCGCTTCCGGGCAGCCGCGCATTGTTCGAGGCGCTGGTTCCGCTCGGCACCGAGCTGGTCGCGCTGCACCTGCTCGACGCCGACGCGCTGCCGATCCTGAAGGATCCCAAAGGCATCCGGCTTGCAGGCAGCGGCGAGGCCCGGGTTGCGCACAAACCGGAATACGACGCCAAGCTCGGCCGCGTGACGATCAACGCCACCCGCTGGTTCGAAAGCGTTCCGCAAGTCGCCTGGGACTTCCACGTCGGCGGTTATCAACCCGCGCAGAAATGGCTCAAGGACCGCGCAGCCAAAGGCGGCAAGAAGGCCAGCGATGGCCGGGTGCTGACCGACGACGACATTCTCCACTACCGCCGCATGATCGTCGCGCTCACGCGCACCGCCGAACTGATGCCGCAGATCGACGCGACCGTGGAGAAGCACGGCGGCTGGCCTAATGCGTTCCGCGGCATGACCGATGCCTCGACGACCGAAGCCGCCGCCTAAGCCCAGTCCAGGAGCCGCCATGCCGATCCACATCACCGCCCGCCTCGCCTGGCACGACGACGGCTGGAACGGCGCCGTCTGCCGGCAGCCCGAACGCAACACCTATTGCATCGGATCGAAATCCTACCCCGGCGATACGATCGCGCGGGGCCGCAACCTCGCGCTGGAGAAGTGTCAGGCGGGTTGTGGTGGCAAGCAGCTGATGGAGAGCGGCTACGTCCCGCCCTGCTGCTACAGCTACAACGCCTTCGGCATTGAGGAAGCGCCGGCGGCCTCCGATCCGCCGGAATTCTTCTACGACGGCGCTGCGCGGGTCGAATGGACTCTTGCACCGTCCACGGTCTGCGTGTGGCCTTACGATGCCATGTACGCAGAAAACGTATCGACCGGCGACCGCCTCGACAACGAACAGCGCCGGGAAAATACGCTGCCTTTTTTCTCAGCAATCGAGAAGGACACAGCGAACCAGAAGGGGCGTAGCCTCATCTTTTATTACGCCAACTACTCCAATCCACTCTCCGAGGAGGAGGCTCAGCGCTACGTGCTGATTGGGGTCTCACGGATCACCGCAGTCGGCGACCAGCTCCATTACGAAAATGTGAGCGAGCAGATCGCCGAGCGCTACGCTGGAGGCATGATCTGGGCGCGCGACGTGACCTCGGCCTACCCAACCGAGGGGGTGCGGCTGCCCTATCACCTCTACCGCGACGACCAAGAGATGCTTGCTCAACTCGCCGTTTATCCCGAAAATCCGATGCTTTGTAAAATGGGGTCGCGGCATCTTTCGGATGACGATGCCATCGGACTACTCGAACAGTTCCTTGCCAAAGTTCGATGGCTTCAGGAGATCGGTGACAGCTCGGAGAACTGGGCAGTTCGCGCGGAGTGGCTCACGGTCCAGATTGCCGCTCTCTGGACCCATCGCGGCCTTTATCCAGGCCTGCTGCGGGTTTTGGAAGCAGCCGGCGCCTCCGCACTAATCGATAAGACGAAAGCTGTTGCCGAGACGCAAGGACACGAAATCGCACACGCGCAGGTGTTCGAGGTACTTGAGCGGAAGGTGGACAATCCCATTTCGGCTGGCCTTGGAAGCGCTGACCGAGCGAAGCTTGCACGGAATTGGGCGCTGCTCGACGACGACGTACAAGTTGTGCTTCGGGATGTGCTACCGCGCCTCCACCTCAGCATCGAGACGGTAAAGCGCATTATCGACGCCGACAGAGCCGAGCACGGCATCACCGCCAGCCTCTCGGACGTCGCGGGAAACCCGTATATCCTTGCCGAGCAATATTGCGGCGATGATGTCAGCGACCGGATCGCGTGGAGCGGGATCGACCGCGGCGTGTTGCCCTCACCCGAACTCGGACACCCGCTCGCCGACGTCGAGTACAACGATGCGAGGCGCTTTAGGGCGCTATGTGTCGAGCACTTACGCAGCGAGGCGAGTCACAGCTTTCGTTTTGCCACGGAGCTGTTGTCCGAGATCATCACGCGGGTCGCACGCCTGCCCGAATGGAAACAGGCGACATTCTCGGAACGCTATTTCAAGGTGGATGCCGAGTTTCTGTCGGAAGCATTGGTGCTTCGGCCTCAATATCCTGGTCTGACGGTATACCTCCGACCGGTGTTTGAGGATGAGCGGCTGGTCGAGCAAACGCTGCGCGAGCTGGCGGCACGTCCGGACATCGCACTGAAGCGGCCTGTAACCAACGCGGACTGGCGCACCTGGATCTTCAAGCTGAACAGCCCGCTCGCAGGCGCTGCGTCCCTTCAGTATGAAGAAGCAGTCGCTGAGCAGATCGCGATCTGCACTGCGCTCCTGCCCCGTCCTCTCGCGGTCGTGACAGGACCGGCGGGTACCGGCAAAACAACCGTGATCGAATCACTGGTCCGCGCAATCCGTCGAACCGACGGCGAAGGCGCGAGCATACTGGTCGCCGCCCCCACGGGCAAAGCAACCGACCGGGTACGGGAGGTCTTCAGCGACGCCGGCTTGAAGAGCGTCGCCACCTCGACGGTGCATTCGCTGCTCGCACGTAACGGGTGGCTGAACGACAACATGACATTCCGCCGCCAGGGGGGAGCACGGGAGAGAGTGGAAACGCTGATCCTCGACGAGACCTCGATGGTCGACCTGGAACTCGCCGCGACGCTGATACGGGCAATAGACTGGATGCACGTCCGCCGCCTCATCATGGTAGGTGACGCCGGCCAGCTCCCGCCGATCGGGCGCGGACGCGTGTTTGCCGACTTGCTGGATTGGCTGGCTACGGAACAGACCGAAGGACTCGGTCGCCTAAAGATAAATCTGCGCCAGATGCTGACACGGGTTGAGGGCCGCGGCGAAGCAATCATGGGCTTGTCGCAGCTGTTTGCCCGTGGGCACTTTGAAACCCTAGCTGCGGAGACTGAAGCGGATGCTTCACACGAAGGCGCGACTTCCCTGGCCCAGGAGGAGCTAATTGAGAAGCTTCATGCCGGCGGGCGGATCGATCAGGACGTGGATCTGATTTACTGGAACGAGCCGGCAGATCTCGCTGGAATCCTGATAGAAGCCATCGAAACAAAAATGGGTGCGCAGCCCGGCGACGAGAGACCGGCTCACAAGATCTGGCGAGACGCGCTGGGCGACGATCCGACCAGCTATCAGGTTCTCACCCCCCATCGGGGCGAGTTGCACGGAGTGGAGGCGCTCAACCGCGCCTGCCAGGAACGGGTCGCATCGAAAGTACTAGCGCGCGTTGGGGCAGTCGGCGGTATCACCCTCTTCGACAAGGTTATCCAAACCAGGAATCGTTCGAACCGCAGCGCCATTTGGGCTTACGATTGGGCAAAGAAGCAGCAGCGTACGGTCGAGGTGTTCAACGGCGAAATCGGGCTCGTCAAAGCAATGGGCTTCGACAAAAGCGTGATCAAGCGCTTGCAAACCGGCTATGGTAAACGGCTCAAGCGGTTCGCCGTTACCTTTGCGCGAAAGACCACGCTCTCGGTCGGATATGGGAAGGACGTGCCCGCGCAAACAAAGTCGGGTGCCACGGTCAGCCGCACCGAAAAAGTCGAAGATAATCTTGAGCTGGCATACGCGGTGTCAATACACAAAGCACAAGGTAGTGAGTTTGACCACACGTTCGTGATCATTCCCGCCAGCCAGGCGCGCGGCGTTTCGACGGAGCTCGTCTACACGGCGCTCACGCGGGCAAGTCGCCATTGCACCCTCCTGGTCGAACGCGATGTATCCAGCTTGCTGGACGCCCGGCGCCGTGAGAACGCTAGAACTCCCCAGATCAATTCCTCGCTCTTTATGTTCCGCTTTGCGCCTCCCGAGCTTACGCAGCGCAAAAGCTGGTATGAGGCGGGGAAAATTCACCGAGCTTTGAGTGGCGACATGGTGCGATCCAAGTCGGAGGTGATAATCTCGAATCTTCTCCATCAGCATGAAATTCCATTTAAGTACGAGAGCCCGCTGCTTGCTCCTGATGGAACCATGAAGCTTCCTGACTTTAGCGTCACCTGGCAGGGAAATACGTATTATTGGGAGCATCTGGGGATGCTTGATCAGACACAATACTCTAATCAGTGGAACGCTAAGCGTGAGTGGTACCAACGCTGGTTTCCTGGTCGCCTTCTGACCACGGAAGAAGGGCCCAACCTCAGCCATGATGCTGCCAACATCATCCAGACGGTGGTGAGCAGTGCCAAGGCGGAAGGCTAGAAGGGCGACCGGGAAAAGTTTGGGGATGACTAGAGGCTCCGCACGGCATCCTTGTCTGCGTGCGCGAACGCACGTTCTATCACGTCCGGCCTCCATTGGCCCGACTCATTCAGGAACGTTGAAGCGACGGAACGCCAGCCATGCGACACCATCTCACTGCTAGAAGCCCAGCCGGCGAAATGCCGCGTTTATGATGTTTTCACTCGTCGGCGGCGCCCTGTGCTTCCTTGAGCAGGGAACAGGGATTTGCCGCTGCCGGTCAAAGCTTTGACGTCGTGAAGGATGGCCAGCGCCTGATGCGAAAGCGGTACGCAGTGCGGTTTTTGTGCTGCTTCATACGCCCCGCTGGAACGCTCCAGACCGCCTTATCGAGATTGAGCTCGGCCCACTCAGCATTCCGGAGTTCGCCCGGACGTGACATAACATTCGGGAGCAGGCGCATAGCGGGGCGCACAATTGCTGTACCTGAGTATGCGTCGATTGCGCGTAGCAGTTCTCCCAACCGCTTGAATTTAGGATTGCAGCCATAGGCTTGGATCGCGGCGGCAAGGTAGCACCGCGCAGGATCGCGGCTGGATCGTTCTCGCAGCGGGCTGTGGCAGCGGCAAAGCGGAAGACTCGTGATGCAAACGCCCTCACCCGCCGTGCGGTCTCCAGGTTGCCCTTAGCTTCGAGCTCTTGAAGCGGGGCAAGTAGCTCAGGCGGCTTAATCTCTGCGATAGGGCGCTGCCCAATCGACTGGAGCCTATGCTTGCGCATCCATTCAAGCTTCAGGATTGTGGCCCCTGACTTTTCGTCTCGCCTCATGCGCTCGATGTATTCGCTTGCCACACCGTCAAACGTAACGGCTAGCGAGAGCTTTTCTGATTGCCGTCTCCGTCCGCTTGTCAGCGGCCGGATCGCGGCCATCCTTGACAACCTTCCGTGCTTCGGAGTGCCAGACTTTTTGAACCGGAGAGGCGGACGAGCAGGAACAGACCCCTAGAGTCGGAGAGTTTGCCGTCCTTACTCTTGGGCTTCGCTTTGCTCACCTGCAGGTCGGTCAGCAATGTATGGTCCCCTGATCTGGTCCCAATTTTGTGCGAAAACAGGCGAACGAAGGCGGCGGCCGGCGAAAATGGTCACGCCGAATATGGCGGGAAACCAATGATTTTCCAATAGCAGAACTGCAAAGAATGGTGCCCAGAAGAGGACTCGAACCTCCACGCCCTTGCGAGCGCCAGCACCTGAAGCTGGTGCGTCTACCAATTCCGCCATCTGGGCACGGGGTAGGCCGCGCCAACTAGGGGGGCGCCGGACGCTTGTCAACGCACAGGCGAGCGGGCAATGGGGGCGCGCTTTCACGACTAATCTTGCAAGGACTTGGGATGGACCGGCTGGTCACGATCTTCGGCGGCGGCGGCTTTCTGGGGCGTTATGTGTCCCAAGCGCTGCTCAAGACAGGGGCGCGGGTGCGCTTCGCCCAGCGGGACTCGCGCGGCGCCTATTTCCTGAAGCCGCTCAGCATGGTTGGCCAGGCCCAGTTTGTCGACGTCGATATTCGCGACGCCGACCGGGTGCGCAAAGTCGTGCAGGGCAGCGACGCGGTGGTGAACCTCGTCGGCGTACTCAAGGGCGACTTCCAGGGGCTCCATGTGACGGGCGCGCGCAACATCGCGGAAGCCGCCTCCGCCACCGGCGCGGAGGTGCTGGTGCAGATCTCCGCCATCGGCGCCGATCCGCACAGCGAGTCCAATTACGGCCGCTCCAAAGGCGAAGGCGAAGCGGCTGTTCGGGCTGCTTTCCCAAGCGCCACGATCATGCGCCCATCGGTGGTGTTCGGGCGCGAGGACAATTTCATCAACCGCTTCGCTGGCATGGCCAGGCTGGCCCCCGTTCTGCCGGTGATCCGCGGCGGAACGAAGTTCCAGCCGGTTTATGCCGCCGACGCCGGCCGCGCGGTAAGCGCCGCCGCCCACGATCCCCACACCCACGCCGGCAAGACCTATGAGCTTGGCGGGCCTCAGGTGCTGACCATGCGCGAGTTGATGCAGTGGATCAGCGACACGACGGGACGCAACCGTTCGCTGATCGATATTCCGGACGCCGTTGCCGGGCTGATGGCCAAGGCGATGGGCTGGGCGCCCGGGGCGCCGATCACGTGGGATCAGTGGCTGATGCTGCAAAAGGACAATGTCGCGGCGGAGGGCATGCCCGGGCTGGAAGCATTCGGCATCCCCAAGACCCCGCTCAACGCCGTCTCGGAAGGGTGGCTGACCTCCTATCGCCGCCACGGCCGCTTCGCCGCCAAGTCGCCTTACTGAAAGCTCCGCTCCCGTGCCGTTGATCATTATCGCAATCCTGCTCGGCATCGTCGAGGGGCTGACCGAGTTCCTGCCGGTGTCCTCGACGGGGCACCTGATCCTCGCCGCCGAGCTGCTCGGCTACCGCGCGGACCAGTGGTCGACGTTCAACGTCATCATTCAGCTCGGAGCGATCCTTGCGGTGATCGTGCTGTACTGGCGGACGTTCTGGACCGTCCTGACGGGGCTGTTCTCGCGTGAGGCGGGTGCTTGGCGCTTCGCGATCAATGTCGCGGTGGCATTCGTGCCTTCGGCGGTGATCGGCCTGCTGCTGATCGACAACATCGAGGCGCTGCTCGGCCATGCGGAGGTGGTTGCGGTGGCACTGGTGCTTGGCGGCATCGCAATCCTGATCATCGAGCGCGTGGTGAAGCCCGCCACCATTGAAGCGGGCGTCGCGGCCATTCCGCTGAAGCGCGCGCTCGGCATCGGCTTCATCCAGTGCCTGGCAATGGTGCCGGGCGTCAGCCGCTCCGGGGCGACCATCATGGGCGCGCTGTCGCTTGGCATAGAACGCCGAACCGCGGCCGAGTTCAGCTTCTTCCTGGCGGTGCCGACGATGGTGGGGGCTACGGTGCTTTCGATCGCCAAGCACCACCAGGAAATCTCCCGGGCCGGTGTGGACTGGGGCCTGATCGCCGTCGGCTTCGTGGTCTCCTTCCTTGTCGCCATTGCAATCATCAAGTGGTTCGTCGGCATCGTGTCCCGCCACGGCTTCGCGCCCTTTGCCTGGTACCGGATCGTCGCGGGCAGCGTCGCCCTCGTTTGGCTGCTCGCCCGCTAGATCCTCCGGCTAGGCAAAAGCCGCAGCGCCCCATAAGCTGTTGAGCATAAGGGGACGAATCCATGATCTATTTGCTTGCCGCCGCTTTGGCTGTGGCCACTCCGACTTGGGATGGGCAGCCGGCGGGCTCACCGCCGTCGCCCACCGACGCGGCTGTGCAACTCGATCCGCAACGGCTCGCCATCGCCACCGCGATTGCCAACCAGACCGTCCCTGACGGAGCCCTCAAAAAGGTCATGGAAGCCAGCCTGACGGGCACTGCCGACATGATGATGGACGGCTTCCTCGATGCGCGGATGGAGGATTTCCTTCCCGCCGAGAGGCCGGAAACCGCGGAAGACCTGGTCAGATCGCGTCAAACCATGCGGGAGGTTCTTGCTGCCGAAGATCCGCACTTCGTTGAGCGAATGACGATCACGCGCGGAGTGATGATGCAGGAGATGATCGCGATCATGTCGGTGTACGAGCCTGGGCTTCGGGCGGCCCTCGCCAAGGCCTATGCCCGCCGTTTCACGGTGGACCAGCTCACCGACATCCAGCGCTTCTTCGCTTCGCCGTCCGGCCGTGCCTTTGCCGTCGAGTCCCTTACGCTGGCGGCCGACAGGGATTTCGCCGAAGCGATGAGCAGCTACGCGCCCGACCTAATAAAAAAGCTCCCGACGATCATGGAGAAGGTGAAGGCCGCAACCGCCCACCTCCCGGCGCCGCCGGAGCGCAAGAAGCGCTCGGCCCGTTCACGCCGCTGAGCCATTCACGCAAGGCTCATGCTCATGGCGGTAAAGCGGCAACCGAGTTGCGCGGTGGTGCGTTTTCGCTCGCGCCAAATTCCTAGGAGGCATTGTACCATGCGTAAGCTGATCATCGCCGCGAGCATCCTCGCCTGTGCCGCACCGGTTGCCGCGCAATCCTATCCCGATCCGCGCGACGAGGAGATCGTTCGCGCTCTCCCGCAGCCGGGCGAAGTGGAAGAGCTTGGCGACACCGTCGGCCGCGTTGCCGATGCGATCATGGATGTGCCGGTCGGGCCGATTGCGGACGCCGTCGATCCCTACCGCCGCGGCCATCACAGGTACGACACCCTGGGCGACATCGCCCGCCGCGACGATCCTTATGCCCGTGAGCGGATGCGGGACGAGATCGGCGCCGCTACCGCCGGGCTTAGTGCCGCCCTTGAGCAGATTGCCATCGTTACGCCGGCACTGCGCCGCTCACTGGAAGACGCAACCCGCCGCATGGAAGACGCCATGGATGGCCGCGGCCGCTACTCGGACCGCGAATACCGCCCCGACGACCGGCGCGACCGTGACTATGAGCGGGACGATTATCGCCGCTAAAGGGGCCGAAAGCCGATAGTCTTTGCCTTGTGCCGCCGCTACAGGCGGGCGCATGTGGCAGCTCTACCAATTTCCCCTGTGCCCCTTCTCCCGCAAGGTCCGGCTGCTGATGGCCGAAAAGGGCGTTCCCGTTGAACTGAAGCGGGAAAGTCCGTGGGAACAGCGCGACGACTTTGCCGACCTTAATCCAGCCGGCGAGACACCGGTGCTGGTGGAGGAATCCAAGGGCATCGTGCTCATAGATTCCAACGCAATCTGCGAATATTTCGAGGAAACCGTCGACCGCGCGCCGATGCTGGGCGGCGGTGCGGCCGCGCGGGCCGAAGTGCGGCGGCTGGTCGCCTGGTTCGACCGCAAGCTGTTCGGCGACGTGGTTGCGCCGATGATGGAAGAACGGATGAGGAAGCGCCTGGTCAGCCGCGATCCGCCCGACACGCGCGTGCTTCGCGAGGCGATGAAGACCGCCAACGCTCACCTGGATTATATCGATTACCTGCTTGACCACCGCCGCTGGCTAGGCGGCCCGATCCTCAGCCTCGCCGACCTTGCCGCGGCGGCGCATCTGTCCGTCGCCGATTACCTTGGCGGCATCGACTGGCGCGGGCACGAGCAGACGTCGAACTGGTATTCGTCGCTGAAATCACGCCCGAGCTTCCGGCCGCTGCTCGGCGAGCGGATGGAGGTGATCGCGCCGCCCACCCACTACGACAAGGTCGATTTTTAATACCCTCGTCGCCCCAGCGAAGGCTGGGGCCCATGCTGCGTCTCCACATTCGCTGCCTGTGGCGAGTCAGCATGGATGCCAGCCTTCGCTGGCCTGACGAATTCAAACTGTAGCTAGACCTTCCTCGCCGTGACGAAATAATCGAGCGACTTGTTGTCCGAAAGGTGGAAGCCGCTTGCCGGGCTCCACGCCAGGCCGGTGCAGTCGATTACCTCGAGGCCAGCGTCCTTGAGAAGTGCGGTCAGCTCCTCCGGCGCGAGGAACTTGTCCCAATCGTGGGTGCCCTTGGGGATGCGGTTCAGCCCTTCGCCGAGGCTGATCAGCATGAACCGAGACAAGCCGGTGCGGTTCGGGGTGGAAAGGATCAGCAGGCCGTCGTCGGTGAGGTGATCAGCTAGCCCCTGCACGAAGCCGCGCACGTCGGCGACATGCTCCACTACCTCCAGGGAGGTGATGAGGTCGAAGCGTCCTTGAAGCGCCTCGACGCTGCCGACGCGGTAGGCGATGGCGAGGCCTTGCCCCAGCGCATGGCTTTGCGCGGCGGCGATGTTCTCGGGCGCGGGATCGACGCCGGTCACTTCAGCTCCGAGGCGGGCTAGCGGCTCCGCAAGCAATCCGGCGCCGCAGCCGACGTCCGCGGCCTTGCGGCCCTTGAGCGGGCGCAGATCGCATTCGTCCAGGCTCCAGCGCTGGTCGAGCCGGTCGCGGATGTACGCCAAGCGCGCCGGATTGAGCTGGTGGAGCATTGCCGAACTGCCCTTCGGGTCCCACCACTCCGCCGCCATGGCGCCGAAATGGGCGGCCTCGCGCGGGTCGATGGTGGTTGCTGCCGGTTCGCCTTCGCTTGTGCTTGCCATGGCCGCTCCCTATCAGTGCCTTTCTCGCTTTCCCAAGCAAAAGCGGCCGGACGCGTTTCGCGTTCCCCCGCATCGAGCCGAGCCCGCGCCATGGATTGTTTCGAACTCAAGGACGGCGTCCTCCATTGCGAGGATGTCCCACTCCCCGCCGTTGCACAAGCGGTGGGAACACCCGTCTACGTCTATTCGAGCGCGACCATGGTCCGCCACGCGCAGGTGCTGCGCGCAGCGCTGGAGCCCCTCCCCGATCCGCTCATCGCTTATGCGGTGAAGGCAAATTCGAATGCCGCGGTGCTTGCTACCCTGGCCGCCGAGGGGCTTGGAGCGGACGTGGTGTCGGGCGGCGAATATCGGCGTGCGCGTGCGGCGGGCGTGCCGGCGGAGAAGATCGTCTTCTCCGGCGTGGGAAAGACGGCGGAGGAAATGGCGCTCGCGCTGGAAGGCGGGCTGTTCCAGTTCAACCTCGAATCCGTCGAAGAGGCCGAGATGCTGTCGCAAGTGGCGGTGCGGCTCGGCCGGGTCGCGCCGGTCGGCTACCGGGTTAATCCGGACGTCGATGCCGGCACCCACGCCAAGATCTCCACCGGCAGCGCGGAGAACAAGTTCGGAATCCCGTACAATGGCGCGCTTGAGGCTTATGCCCGCGCCGCCGCTTTGCCGGGGCTCAAGGTGCAGGGCGTTGCCGTCCATATCGGCAGCCAGCTCACCAGCCTGCTGCCGCTGCGTAATGCGTTTCAGAAAGTCGGCGCGCTGATCACCGTGCTGCGCGCCGCCGGGCACGCGATCGAGGTCGCCGATCTCGGCGGCGGGCTCGGGGTTCCCTACGATCACGCCCAGATGCCGCCGCCGTCGCCCGAGGATTATGGCGCGATGGTGCGGGAGGTGACATCCGGCTGGAACCTTCGGCTAGTGTTCGAACCGGGGCGGCTGATCGTCGCCAATGCCGGCGTGCTGCTCACCCGCGTGATCCGGGTGAAGCCGGGCGCCAGCCACCCCTTCCTTGTGGTCGATGCCGGCATGAACGACCTCATGCGCCCCACTCTCTACGACGCCTGGCACGCCATCGACGCGGTTGAGCCGAAGGGAAGCCGCTTTACGGTCACGGTGGTGGGTCCAGTGTGCGAGACCGGCGACACCTTCGCCACCGCGCGCACCATGGACGAGGTCGGCCCGGACGGGCTCGTCGTATTCCGCACCGCCGGCGCCTATGCTGCCACCATGTCGAGCACCTATAACAGCCGGCCGCTCACCCCCGAAGTGCTGGTCAACGGCAACCGCTGGGCGGTGGTCCGCCCGCGCTTGGACGTCCAGGCGCTGATCGACGCGGACGCGGTGCCCGACTGGCTGTAGCCCGTCCCTGCCTTGCAAGTGCGGGCTCAACCGCTAAAGCCGCGGCGACATGGCGCGCATCGTGATGAAATTCGGCGGCACTTCGATGGCGGGCATCGAGCGCATCCGTCACGTCGCGGCGCTAGTGAAGCGCGAGGTTGAAGCGGGCAATCAGGTCGCCGTCGTTGTCTCTGCGATGGCCGGAGAAACCGACCGGCTGGTCCAGCTCTGCCGCGAGGCCGCCTCGCTCTACGACCCGCGCGAGTACGACGTCGTCGTCGCTTCGGGGGAGCAGGTGACGAGCGGGCTGCTTGCCATCACGCTGCAGGGGATGGGGCTGAACGCCAAATCGTACATGGGCTGGCAGCTTCCGATCCTAACCAGCGGCCACGCCGCTGCGCTGATCGAGGGCATCGACTCCCAAGTGCTCGAGCGGGTGTTCGACGAAGGCGGCATCGCGGTTATCCCGGGCTTCCAGGGCGTCACGGCCGACGGCGACCTCGCGACCCTGGGCCGGGGCGGTTCCGACACTTCGGCCGTTGCCATCGCCGCGGCGATGAAGGCGGACCGCTGCGACATCTACACCGACGTCGATGGCGTCTATACCACCGATCCGCGCATCGTGCCGCGGGCGCGCAAGCTCCCCGCCGTTACCTTCGAGGAAATGCTGGAGCTCGCCAGCGTCGGCGCCAAGGTGCTTCAAACCCGTTCGGTGGGCCTCGCGATGCGCGAGAACATGCCGATCCGGGTCCTGTCCTCCTTCGACGACCGGCCGGGCACGCTTGTCGCCGGCGAAGAGGCAATCGAGGAATTCAACATGGAACGGCAGCTCATCACCGGCATCGCCTACGACAAGAACGAGGCGCGGATCACGCTGACCGGCGTGCCGGACAGGCCGGGCTCGGTAGCCGCGATCTTCAAGCCGCTGGCCGAGGCGAGCGTGAATGTCGACATGATCGTCCAGTCGGTGCGCACCGCGGGGCAGGAGAGCGATTTGACGTTCACGGTGCCCACGGCCTCTCTCCCAGAGAGCAAGGCGGTACTGGAAAGCATCCAGGAGAAGGTCGGGTTCGAGGAGATCCTGACCGACATCAATGTCGTGAAGGTGAGTGCGGTGGGCGTCGGGATGCGCTCCAACGCCGGCATCGCGGCGCAGATGTTCGAGGCCCTGGCCGCGCGCAACATCAACATTCTTGCGATCACCACCTCAGAGATCAAGGTCTCGGTGCTGATTGCCGAGGAATATACCGAGCTTGCCGTGCGGGTGCTGCACACCGCCTATGGCTTGGATGAAGAGGTGGACGCCTAAATAGCCCCTCCCCTTCAGGGGAGGGGTTGGGGAGGGGCCCGTAAGTAAGTAGAGACCAGCCGATGAGTGACGCAATGACCACATCCCCCTCCCCCAACCCCTCCCCTGAAGGGGAGGGGCTTTTGTCCGTCGGCCATGACCGTCTGCGGCGGCTAATGAAGCGCGGGACCGATTTCCTCGGCTGCGAAGTCGCGATCCTCGGCGGGGCGATGAGCTGGATTTCGGAGCGCAACCTCGTCTCGGCGCTGTCCAACGCCGGCGCGTTCGGAGTGATCGCCTGCGGCGCGATGAATCCGCAGCAGCTCGATACCGAGATCGCCGAAACAAAGGCGCGCACGTCCAAGCCGTTCGGCGTCAACCTGATCACCATGCACCCGCAATTGTCCGAGCTGATCGACGTGTGCGCCAAGCACGAAGTCAGCCATGTAGTCCTCGCCGGGGGCCTGCCGCCGCCCGGCTCCATCGACCGCATCAAGGGCATGGGCGCCAAGCTGATCTGCTTCGCCCCGGCACTGGCGCTCGCCAAGAAGCTCACCCGCTCCGGCGTCGATGCGCTGGTCATCGAGGGCATGGAGGCGGGCGGCCATATCGGGCCGGTGTCCACTTCCGTCCTCGCTCAGGAGATCCTGCCGCCGCTTGCCGCCGAAGTGCCGATCTTCGTTGCCGGCGGAATCGGTCATGGCGGCGCGATTTCGGGCTATCTGGAGATGGGCGCCGTCGGCGTGCAGCTCGGCACCAGGTTCGTGTGCGCCAACGAGTGCATCGCCCACCCCAACTTCAAGAAAGCCTTCATCCGCGCTTCGGCGCGCGATGCGATCACCAGCGTCCAGATCGATCCGCGCCTGCCCGTGATCCCGGTGCGCGCCATCAAGAACCGCGAAATGGAGAGCTTCGCCGCCAAGCAGCGTGAAGTTGCCGACATGCTCGACAAGAACGGCGTCGAGATGGCGGAAGCCCAGCTCCAGATCGAACATTATTGGGCGGGCGCGCTTCGCCGGGCGGTGATCGACGGCGATGTGGAGAGCGGATCGGTAATGGCCGGCCAGTCCGTCGGCATGGTGAAAGGCGAAGCGCCCGTCGCCGAAATCCTGCGCCAACTGGTCGACGAAGCCGCGCAAGCGCTGGAGCGGCGCTCCGCCTGACGCACACGCAAGACGGAGGGCCGCGCCGCCATTGGAACGCCCTCCCCTTTCTGTTAGCGCTCCAACATGCCTACCGCTTCCGTCGCGTCCGCCCGTGAAATCCTGACCGGCCTCCACGACGTGATGGCCTCCCGAATGGGTGCGCAGGCCAAGCTCAACAAGGTGGTCAAGATCATCGCGGAAGCGATGGTCAGCGAAGTGTGCTCGATCTACCTGCTGCGCGACGGCGTGCTGGAGCTGTTCGCAACCGTTGGCCTCAACCAGACCGCGGTGCACGTCACTAAGCTGGCGATGGGCGAAGGCCTGGTCGGCAGCATCGCCAAGCAGGCGTCGGTGCTGAACCTGGCCGAAGCGGCCAACCACCCCGAGTTCGCCTACCGCCCGGAGACCGGCGAAGAGCTGTTCCACAGCTTCGCCGGCGTGCCCATCGTCCGCAAGGAGCGCGCCATCGGAGTCCTTGCCGTTCAGCACGCCGATCCGCGCGCCTATGACGATGTCGAGATCGAGGCGCTGCAGACGGTTGCGATGGTGCTGTCCGAGCTGATCGCCAACGCCGGGCTAGCCGACAAGGCGGCCACAGCCGCGGAAATCGCCAGGGACCAGGGCGCTGTGCGGCTTGCCGGGCTTCGGCTGGTCACCGGCATGGGCGCGGGCACGGCCGTCTTCCACCAGCCGCGGGTCACCATCGAGCATACCGTCGCCGAGGACACGGAGGCCGAGCGCCACCGCGTTTATTCCGCGTTCCGCAAGATGCGCGAGCAGATCGACAACATGACCAACCAGGCCGAGTTCGGAACGGCCGGCGAGCACCAGGAGGTTCTAGAGACCTACAAGATGTTCGCCTATGACGAAGGCTGGTCACGGCGGATCAACGAGGCGATCGACAGCGGCCTTACCGCCGAAGCGGCGATCGAGCGGGTCCGCCAGCGCATGCAGACCCGCATGCAGGAGATCGACGACGCCTTGCTGCGCGACCGCATGCACGATCTCGACGACCTTTCGAACCGGCTGCTGCGCATCGTTTCGGGCAAGCTCGGCACCGCCGCACAGATCGGCCTGCACGGCGACACCATCCTGATCGCCCGCAACCTCGGGCCCGCCGAGCTGCTGGAATATGACCGGCGGCGATTGAAGGGCGTGATCCTGGAGGAGGGCTCGCTCACCGCCCACGTCACCATCGTTGCGCGGGCCATGGGTGTGCCGATGCTTGGGCGGGTGCGCGATGTGCGCCAGGCGGTGAGCGAAGGCGATTTCATCCTGCTCGACGGGACGGACGGGGCGGCCTTCGTTCGTCCAACCGGGCCGGTGGAGGAAGCCTTCAAGGCCAAGCTCCTCGCCACCCAGAAGAAGCGCGCCCAGTTCGCCACGCTCCGCGATCTGCCGCCGGTGACCAAGGACGGCACCCGGATCACCGTGATGGTCAATGCCGGCCTGCGCGACGATGCCGCCGCAATCCACGCGGTGGGCGCGGACGGGATCGGCCTGTTCCGCACCGAATTCCAGTTCCTGGTCTCGGCCAGCTTGCCCAAGCGCGAGGCGCAGCAGCGGTTGTATCGCTCGGTACTGGAAGCTGCGGGCGACAAGCCGGTGATCTTCCGCACCCTTGATGTCGGCGGCGACAAGGCCCTGCCCTACCTCCAGACCGGCGAGGGTGAGGAGCGTGAGGAAAATCCGGCAATGGGCTGGCGCGCGCTCCGCCTTGCCCTCGACCGGGACGGGCTGATGAAGTCCCAGGCCCGCGCGCTCCTGGAAGCGTCGGCCGGGCGGCAGCTCAACATCATGTTTCCGATGGTCTCCGAACCCTGGGAGTTCGACGCCGCGCGCGAAATCGTCGAGCAGCAGCGCACCTGGCTGATCGAACGCCGCAAGCAGGTTCCGACACGCATCTCCTACGGCGCGATGCTGGAGGTGCCGGCCCTTGCCGAGCAGCTCGACCTCCTTTTGCCCAAGATCGACTTCCTCTCGATCGGCACCAACGACCTTACCCAATTCCTCTTCGCGGCGGACCGCGCCCATCCCAAGCTCGCCGAACGCTACGACTGGCTCTCCCCCGCAATCCTGCGCTTCCTGCGCCGGGTGACTCGCGAGGCGCAGGCGGCGAACGTGCCGGTCGGCGTGTGCGGCGAAATGGGCGGGCGCACGCTGGAGGCGATGGCGCTGATCGGCCTGGGTATCGAGCGATTCTCGATCACGCCGGTGGCGGTTGGGCCGATCAAGGCGATGATCCGCTCGCTCGACAGAGCGGCGCTTGCCCCCGCGCTGGAAAAATTGCTTGCCCATCCGCCCGCCGATTTCCGGGCGGCGCTTGCCGAATGGGCCGAGGAAAACGAGGTTGCGATCGGCTGATCGGCCGGCTGAGCGCGACGGCTTAGGTTGACATCGGGGCGGCGCTCCTGTGTCATCGGGTTGCGCAACATAGGTTACGTGGAAGAGGCAAACGGGTAAATGGTCGACATGGGTGGGATTCAGAGCGGCGGCGGCTCCCCGGTTGGGGAACGGCTTCGCACCGCACGGGAGGCCAAGGGCATCTCGTTGCAGGACGTCGCCAGCCAGACGCGAATCCCGATCCGCCATCTCGAGCATATCGAAAAGGGCGAGTGGGAAGCGCTTCCGGCGGCGACCTACAGCGTCGGCTTTGCCCGGTCCTACGCGACCATGGTCGGCCTCGATGCCGCCGAAGTGGGCCAGGATCTGCGCGGCGAACTCGGCATCTCCCGTACCCCGCACGCAAGCCCGGCCGCCGCTTTCTACGAGCCGGCCGATCCGGCGCGGGTGCCGCCGCGCTCGGTTGCCCTGATCGCAGCCGTGCTCATCGTGCTTCTCGTCGCCGCGTACCTGATCTGGCGCAGCCAGGCGGTGGGCGACGCGCCGGTTGAGCCGCAGCTCGTCGAAAGCGAGGCGCCAGCGCAGCAGGCGCAGCCCAAGGCCGCACAGCCCGCCGCTACGGGCCCCGTCGTAGTGACGGCGATCCAGGATGCGTGGCTGCGCGTCTACGAAGCCGGCGGCAAGCCGATCCTGTACGAAAACATTTTGAAGGCGGGCGAGCGTTACGAGGTTCCGGCCACGGCGACAGCACCGCAGCTTCGCACCAGCCGCCCGCAGGCGCTACGCGTCTCGGTCGGGTCAACGGTGATCCCCCCGCTTGGCGCGCCGGACAAGCTGGTCGCCGACGTCAGCATGAAGGCGGCCGACCTCGCCACCCGGGGTCAGGCCGCCCCCGGCGCTGGCCAGGCGCCCGCGCCCGGCGCAGCGGCACCCGCGCCGGCACCGGTCACGCCGCTCGAAGACTGATCGAAACGCCGGCGCGCTTAAGGCTGGCGACAGGCGGATCATCCTAGTAAACGGGGAATGGGTGTGGGTAGTTTGCGGGGAATAAACATGCGTTTTCATCTTCTTGGCCTTGCCCTGATGGCAGGGATCGCAGTGCCGGCCGCTGCCCAGCAGACCGACCGTGTCGAGCGTCGCGTCGACCGGCTGGAGCAGGAAATGCGCGCCGTGCAGCGCCGCGTTTTTCCAGGCGCGACCGGTTCGATCATTGGGCCCGAGATCAACGAACAGGCGCCCGCACCGGAGCAAGGCGGCGTGGCGGGCGGAAGCGCGGTTGCCGACCTCACCTCCCGGGTCGATGCGCTGGAATCGCAGCTCGCCCAGCTCACCGGCCAGGTCGAGCAGAACGGCAACCGCCTCCGCCAGCTCGAGACCGCGTTCGCAACCCTGCGCGAAAGCACCGGCAGCCGGCTCGAGGCGCTTGAAAAGCCCGCCGGCGGGGGGACCGAGACAGCCGATCGGGAGCCCGAACCGGTCCGCACCAGCAACCGCCCATCCACCTCCACAAGCGCGGCAAAGCCCTCCTCGGTCGTGCTCGGCGACGATGCCGAAGCCGCCTACAATGCCGGTTTCCGGCTGTGGGAGCAGAAGAAGTACAAGGATGCGCAGGCGCTTCTCGACGCCGTGTCGAAGAAGTGGCCGAAGCACCGCTTCGCTAGCTGGGCCGGAAACCTCGCCGGCCGCGCCTATCTCGACGACGGTAACCCCACCGCCGCGGCCAAGGTGCTGTTCGCCAATTACAACGACAACCCCAAGGGTGAGCGCGCGGCCGACAGCCTGTATTTCCTCGGCCAGTCGCTGGTTGCGCTCAAGAAGCCCGCGGAGGCCTGCAAGGCCTATGACGAGCTGCAGGACGTCTACGGCGCCACGATGCGCGACTGGCTGAAGGAACGCCTGCCCGCCGCCCGCACCTCGGCCAAGTGCAAGTAAGCGGGGCGCGGGCGAGGCAAGCGGGGAAGGTCCACCGCGAATTCTGCCGCCTGCTGCGAAACTGATCAGCGCCCAAGCAACGGGGACGACGAAGCGCGCGCACTTGCCTAAGGTTGAACCATGGCGCCCCATCTCCCCGATGCAGAAGCCGTTGCCCGACTCCGCGGGAACCTGGCCGCGCTCGGACCGGTGCGCCTGCCGCTTGGCATCGGCTTTTCCGGGGGACCGGACAGTCTTGCTTTGCTTCTCCTCGCGCAAGCCGCCTTTCCCGGCGAGGTGCGGGCTGCAACAGTAGACCATGGCCTGCGTCAGGCAGCTGCGGCGGAGGCCGAGCACGCGAAAGGCGTCTGCGCCCAACTCGGCATTCCGCACACCACGCTGCGGGTCGATGTCGCGGCTGGCGCCAGCGTGCAGGCGCAGGCGCGGGACGCCCGATACCAGGCGCTTGCAGGCTGGATGGCCGGTGCGGGCATCACGGCACTCCTCACAGCCCACCACCTCGACGACCAGGCCGAGACTCTGCTCATGCGGCTGCTGCGCGGCGCAGGCGTTGCGGGGCTGGCCGGCGTTCGCGCCCGGCGGTTGCTCGTAGAGGGCTGCGAGGCGGAGCTGCTTCGCCCACTCCTCGGCTGGCGGCGCGCCGAGCTTGCGGAGATTGTCGCGGCTTCGGGGCTCGAGGCCGTGACCGATCCAAGCAACGCCGACCAAGCGTTCGACCGCGTTCGTATTCGCAAGCTGCTGGCCGAAGCGCCGTGGCTCGACCCGGACCCGCTCGCCCGCAGCGCGGCGGCGCTCGCCGATGCCGAGGAGGCTCTGGAGGCAATGACCGCCCGCTGCCTTGCACAAGCCGTGGAGCAGCATGCTGATCACCTCCTGCTCCGCCCCGCAGACCTCCCCGCCGAGATCCAGCGCCGGCTTCTTCTCCGCTGCCTGCACCTTCTCGCCCCCGCCGGGAAGCCGCGCGGCGAGCAGGTGATGGAGGCTCTGCGCGCATTGACGGAAGGGCGCACCGTTACCCTCGCCGGCATCAAGCTCAGCCCGCAAGGCGCTGCCTGGCGGATCGAACTGGCACCGCCGCGCCGTCTTGCCCAAAGCGGCGAAATCGCTTAGTTCACAACCACTTGTTCCACCTCGCGCCGTCCGGCGCACCGCATAGGCTCGTTCCGCTGACACCCTCCGCCAACATCGAGCGATTGTTCGAGAACGCGCCCGGCTGCATTGCGGTCGTGCGCGGCCCCGATCACGTTTTCGAGATCGCCAACGCTGCCTATCGGCGGCTTGCCGGCCGCACCGACCTGATCGGCCGCCGGGCCGTCGACGCGCTGCCGGAGCTGGCCTCGCAAGGCTATCTCACCCTCCTCGACAGCGTCTACGAAAGCGGGGAGCCCTTCGTCGCCGACGCCGCGCCGGTCGCCTTCGTCCGCGGACCTGGCGCCGAGCCGGAGACTCGCTTCATCAGCTTCGTTTACCAGCCGATCCGGGACGATGCAGGCACCGTCACCGGCATCTTCGCAGAGGGCGTGGACGTCACGCCCAATGCCACGGCCGAATTGGCGCGTCGGCAGGCGGAAGAGGCGCTTCGTGCCCGCGAGGCGCACCTGTCCGCCTTCTTCAACCAGTCCGCAGCCGGCATGTCGGAAGCGGACGTGTCCGGCCGCTTCATCCGGGTCAACGACCGCTTCTGCGCCATTGCCGGCCGTTCGCGCGAAGAACTGCTGGCGATGCGGATGCAGGACATCACCCACCCGCACGATCTGCCAGAGAACCTGCCAAAATTCCAGGACGCGGCGCATGGCGGCGGCTCGTTCGAGATCGAGAAGCGCTACCTCCGCCCGGACGGAAAGGCCGTGTGGGTGCACAACAGCGTCACCACTGTGCGCGACGACGGCGGCGCGCCGGTCAGCACGATCTGCGTCAGCGTCGACACCACCGACCGCCGCGCCGCCGAGGAGAGGTTACGGGAAAGCGAGGCGCTCCAGCGCGCGATCACCGAAGCGACGCCTGAGTGCATCAAGATCGTCAGCGGCAGGGGGCAGTTGCTGCATATCAACCCGGCCGGGCTCGGCATGATCGAGGCCGAAAGCCTTGAGCACGTGCTCGGCTCCGACACCTTCGCGCTGATCGCGCCCGAGGACCGCCAGCTTTGGCGCGACAACCACGCAAGGGTAATCGACGGCGACACGCTGAGCTGGGAGTATGATGTGATCGGCCTCGGCGGCACGCGGCGGCGGATGGAGACCTATGCCGTTCCCCTGCCCCAGCCCGACGGCAGCATTGCCCAGCTCGCCATCACCCGCGACATTTCGGAGCGCAAGCGGGCCGAGGAGCATCAGCGCTTGCTGATCAACGAGCTCAACCACCGGGTGAAGAACACCCTCGCCATCGTTCAGGGCCTGGCGCATCAAAGCTTCAAGGGCCACCAGGTGCCGGCCCCGGTGCGGCGCGCCTTCGACGGGCGGCTGGCGGCGTTATCCGCCGCGCACAACATCCTCACCGAACAAAGCTGGGAGCATGCCTCGCTGGGTGAAATCGTGGAGGGCACGATCGCACCTTATCGCGGACGGGCGGACCGGATCGTGGCGGAAGGCCCCGACATCGCGGTCCCGCCCAAGACGGCGGTGAACCTTGCCCTCGCCTTGCACGAGCTTGCCACCAACGCGTCCAAATACGGCGCCCTCAGCGCCGCGGCGGGCCGGGTCGAGATCCGCTGGCGGGAGGAGAATAAGCGGCTTCGCATGATCTGGCGCGAAAGCGGCGGGCCGCCCGTGGAGCCGCCGGCAACGCGCGGCTTCGGCACCCGGATGATCGAGCGCGGCCTGGCGTCGGAGCTTGGCGGAACGGTGAAGATCGACTTCCGCCCCGAAGGCGTGGTGTGCACGCTCGACGCGGACCTGTCGGCCTAAGCGGCTACGATCAAAGCGCCTGCGCCGCCGCCCAGCCGCTCGCCCACGCCCATTGGAAGTTGTAGCCGCCCAGCCAGCCGGTAACGTCCACCGCCTCGCCGATTGCGTAAAGGCCGGGCACTGTGCGCGCTTCCAGGGTGCGGGACGACAGGCCGTCGGTGGAGATGCCGCCCACCGTCACCTCGGCTTTGGCAAAGCCCTCCGTGCCGTTTGGGTGGAAGGCCCATCCGGCGAGCCGCTGCCCAGCCTCGGCGAGCTTGCGATCGGGAAGGTTGGCGAGTTCGCCGCTGAGTGCGAGCCGATCCGTAAGCGTGTTCGCAAGCCGCTCCGACATCCGCCGCCCCAGCGCCGCCTTCAGCGTGGAGCGAGGGCGGGCCCGTTTCTCCTCCACCAGCCAGCCGGGCTCGAGGTCGGGGAGGAAGTCGATGGCGATCGGCTCGCCGCCGCGCCAGTAAGACGAGATCTGGAGAATGGATGGGCCGGACAGGCCCTTGTGGGTGAACAAGGCGGCGTCGCGGAAGGCCGCCTTGCCGGCGCGCGCCACCACGTCGGCGGAAACGCCGGACAAGGTGCGGAACAGCGTCTCGCCCTCCCCCAGCGTGAGCGGCACCAGGGCCGGGCGCGGCTCCACCACCTTGAGGCCGAAGCGCCGCGCAAGATCGTAGGCAAAGCTGGTCGCTCCAAGCTTGGGAATGGAAGGCCCGCCGGTAGCGATCACCATCGCAGGAGCGGTGTAGACGTGATTGCCGTGCGCGACCCGGAACAGGCCGTCGGAATGGCCGATTTCGCCAAGCGGCTGCCCCAGCCTCAGCTCGACCTCGCCCTGCGCGCACTCATCGAGCAACATGGCGACGATCTGGCGGGCGGAACCGTCGCAGAAGAGCTGGCCGAGCGTTTTCTCGTGCCACGCAATCCCGTGCCGATCGACCAGCGCCAGGAAATCCTCGGCTCGGTAACGGCCCAGCGCCGACTTGGGGAAATGCGGGTTGGCCGAAAGATACCGGTCTGCGGCGGCGTGGATGTTGGTGAAGTTGCAGCGGCCGCCGCCCGAGATCAGGATCTTCTTGCCCGGCGCGTCGGCATGGTCGAGCAACGCCACCCGCCGGCCGCGCTGCCCGGCGACGGCCGCGCACATCAGCCCGGCGCCGCCGGCGCCGAGCACGATTGCATCGAAGAAAAGGTTCGCGCCGGTCATTCCGCGCCGGCGCTACCCGCCCGCGGCGCAAAGGAAAAGCGCGCCCGTTGCCGGACGCGCCTTCCTTTGTGCCGAGGCTGAAGCGTTTCAGCCTTCCTGCGGGACCTTGCGGGGCCGGCCGCGGCCCCGGCCGGTGCCGGTCTTTGCCGCCTTGGCGCCGCCTTCATCGCCGCCGCCGGAAGTGTCCGCGCCGTCGACGCTCTTCTTGCGGCCGAGGCCGATGGCGTGGGCGAGCGAACGCCGCTGCTCCGAATAATTGGGCGCAACCATCGGATATTCGCGCGGCAGTCCGTAGTCGGTGCGATACTGATCCGGAGTCATGCCGTGCGCGGTCATCAGGTGGCGCTTCAGCATGCGCTGCTTGGCGCCGCATTCCATGCACACGATGAATTCCGGCTTGATCGAAGCGCGCACCGAAACAACCGGCGTCTTTTCCACCGCCTGAGCGGCCGTACCCGGCTTTTCGAGCACGGACAGCGCTTCGTAGACGCGCTGCACGAGATTTCCGACGTCCCCCACAGCGACATTATTGTTGGCAACATGCGCCGCGACGATGTCCGCCGTGAGCTGGACCAGTTGCTCATTTTCCATCAAAATTCTCCTTTGATTCGCCGCGCTTCCACAGCCCCTTGTGCATCAGCACGACAATTAAGCGAAATGGATGATCTTTCGTCCACTTTCAATGAAAATGATGACAAAAGATCATTTCGCCCGAATGCCACGGCCTTGTTCCACGCGGCAACCCAACCGCGGCGAAGCGCAAGGAACGCCGGACGGCGCTCCAAGATGGGTGCCCCTTATACTGGTCTCCCGCGAAATGGAACTGATCGTTTGCAAGAAATGGCAGCGAGAAGAAAATATCGGACAAGTCAGTAGCCGAGGCCGCGCGTCCGAGTCCTCACCCTTGCAAGAATATCGGTGGATGCGAGGAACAATGTCCGCCCGTCCTCACCGAAAGCGCAATTCGCTATCGCTTTGCCGGTATCGATCCTGCCCAGGCGCGCGCCGCCGGCGGAAAAGATGTGCACGCCGCCCGGGCCGGTAATGAACAGATTGCCTGCCACGTCGATCGCCATGCCATCTGGAAGGCCGGCAGCGCCCTCTCCCGCCAACGACGTCATGTCGCTGAAGACCTCGCGGCCGGCGATCCGCCCTTCGCCATCGAGTGCGAAGGCCAGGACCACCGCCCGCTCCGGGTCGGAATTGGCGACAAACAAAGTGCGCGCGTCGGGCGAAAGGAGGATGCCGTTGGGGAAGTTCATGTCGTCGATCACTTGATCGACCACACCATCGGGGTGGAGGCGGTAGACGCCGTTCACCGGCTGCTCCTTGACCGGAGACTGATCGAGCCCCGCCAGCCCGTAAGGCGGATCGGTGAACCAGATCGAGCCGTCCGGCCCAAGCACGAGATCGTTGGGCGAGTTGAAGCGCTTTCCTCCGAAATGGGTGGCAAGAAAGGTCTTCTTCCTGGTCGCCAGATCGAGCCGCGCGACCGCACGGTTGCCGTGATCCGCCATCAGGATGGTGCCGGCCGGACCCGGGATCAGACCGTTGGAGCCGGGCTCCCGAAACAGCCACGGCTCCGCGCCGTCATAGCCGGAGGGCTCCAGAAAAATCGAAAGCCCGTCGGCCTCCGACCAGCGGTACATGCGGTTGGCGGGAACATCGCTGAGCAGCAGGTAGCCCCCCTCGCGAACCCAGACCGGCCCTTCGCTCCAGGTAAAACCCTCGGCAACCGTTTCAACCCGGGTTTCCGGCGAGACCAGAGCCGCGAGCGCCGGACTTTCGGCATGAATATGCCCCGCGGTCGCCGTGCGATCGGTCACTCTTTTCACGCGCGTCCTTTCAGCGCCGGCGGTCATCCGCCCGCAGCCGCGCCCGCACATGCGAGCGGCTTTCGATCTAGGCCGGCGCCGTGTCTGTGTCGGCGCCCACCCCCTCAATGTTTCCGATATGGACGAAGTTTCCGAAAAAACGCTGCTGGAATGACCGGTGCAGACAATAAGACCAGCGGGGCGTCCATTTGCCAGCGCCTCCGGCTCCTAACGGCCTCCAATGCGTTGCCACCCTATCTAGGAGACGCATATGTTACCGGTACCTGCTGATTCACCCGCCGACGTGAAGGCGCAGGACGGCGAAGTCAGCGTCGAGGGCCCGAACGGCATCAAATATGTCTTCACCCCCGCTGCGGCGATCGAAACGTCCGACCGGCTGCTTCTTGGCGGCATCGAAGCCAACGGGCAACGCATGCTGAAGGAAGACCGGCAGCGGGAGGCCGACGAGCGCAACCGCAACCGCTAGGGTCGTTCCTGGATCATTTCGCGGATCCGCGCCGCTAGGGCATCGACAGCAAAAGGCTTGGTCATGACGGCCATGCCAGGTGCGAGGTGGCCGTTGCCGACCGCCGCATTCTCCGCATAGCCGGTGATGAAGAGAACCTTGAGGCCGGGCCGCGCCAGCCGGCCCGCATCGGCCATCTGACGCCCGTTCATTCCCCCCGGCAACCCGACGTCGCTGACCAGAAGATCGATGCGCACGTCGGATTCCAGTATCTTCAGGCCGGCCGCGCTGTCGGCGGCTTCGATTGCGGTGTAGCCAAGTTCTTCGAGAACGTCGCCGACCAGCATTCGCACGGTTGGCTCGTCATCGACGACCAGCACGGTTTCGCCCTGTTCGGCGCGGGGCAGTTCGGCCGCGTCTTCGCTTGGCGCTTCCGTTTCCAGATCCGAATGGTGCCGCGGCAGGTAGATGCAGACGGTGCTGCCTTGCCCAACCTCCGAGTAGATGCGGACCTGCCCGCCCGATTGCTTGGCGAAGCCGTAGATCATTGAGAGGCCAAGCCCGGTGCCTTCCCCGATCGGCTTGGTGGTGAAGAACGGGTCGAAGGCTTTGGCGATGACTTCGGGCGTCATCCCGGTGCCGGTGTCTGTGACGCAGAGCGAAAGATACTGTCCTTCCGGCATGTCGTGGGCTTTCGCCGCGCCCCGGTCGAGCCACTTGTTGGCCGTCTCGATCGTGATCCGCCCGCCTTCCGGCATGGCGTCGCGCGCATTGATGCACAGGTTGAGCAAGGCATTTTCAAGCTGTGAGGGATCGACCAGAGCGGGCCAAAGGCCGACCGCTCCAACCACCTCGATCTCGGTCATCGGCCCGACAGTGCGGCGGACCAGCTCTTCCATGCCGCCGATCAGCCGGTTCACGTCGGTGGGCTTGGGGTCGAGCGTCTGCCGCCTCGAAAAGGCGAGCAGGCGGTGGGTCAGCGATGCAGCGCGCCGCGCAGCCCCCTTCGCCGCCACCAGATACTTATCGACATCGGTGTGCCGGCCCTGGTCCATCCGGATGCCCATCATCTCCAGGCTTCCGGAGATGCCGGCAAGAAGGTTGTTGAAGTCGTGCGCAAGGCCGCCGGTGAGCTGGCCTACCGCCTCCATCTTCTGGCTCTGGCGAAGCGCTTCCTCCGCCTGGAGGAGATCGGCGCTTCTCTCGGCGACGCGCTCCTCGAGGGTCTCGTTCAGCTCGTGCAGCTCGATCTCGGCCTGCTTGGTTGCGGTCACGTCGCGAGAAATCGACAGCAGCCGCTCCGGCCGGCCATCCGGGCCGTTGATCGGCGTGACGATGACATCCCACCAACGCGGCGTGCCCTTGAACGTCGTTGCAAAGCCCTGGAAGCGGCCGGTGCGGCCTGCCTTGGCCTCGTCAATCGCCGCAAGCGCCTGGGGATGCCCGTCGCCCGTCCAGAAATCCGCCCAGCAGGCGCCTTCGATGGCGCCGAAATCCTCGACCTCCATGACGCACATGCCGCCTTCGCTCATGAATTCGAGCCGGCCTTCGAGGTTGAGCACCTTGATACAATCCGCCGAACTGGCGAGGACCCGGCGGTTGAATTCCTCGCTCGCCTGAAGCCGGGTCTCCACGGCGCGCCGCTCGGTTTCGTCGCGCGCGATCTTGATGAAGCCCGCGACCTCGCCCCGCCCGTCGTGCAGCGGCCGGACCGATCCGTTCGCGAAGAAGCGCGAGCCGTCGCGGCGCAGGTGCCAGCGCTCGTCGTTGGCGCAGCCGTTGGCGCGGGCGGTCGCCAGCTCCTGCGCCGGCACACCGGCGGCGCGGTCCTCGGGCGTGAACAGCAATTCCGAGCTCCGGCCGACGATCTCGTCCGCGGACCAACCGAATATCTCCTGGGCACCGGGGGTCCAGTCGGCGATCACCCCGCCGGTGTCGGTGGTGAACACCGAATAGTCTTTGACGCCCTCGACGATGCGGCGGGCGCGCTCTTCGCTTTCGCGCAGGCGCCGCTCCGCGCGGGCGCGCTCGAGCGCGGACCACAGCCGCCCGCTTGTCTCCTCCACCGTCGCGATCTCGTCAGCGGTCCAGTGCCGGGGCTCGGGATGGTGAACGAACATCATCGCGACAAGCTGCCCGTTTCTGACGAGCGGCACGTCGATCATGGCGCGGGTTCCGATCGATTCGTAGGCCGCCAGCACCTCCGGCGCATTGGTCCGCGGGTCCTCCCGCACGTCGGGGATCGCGGCGGTGGCGCCTGCCTTCATGGCGCGAACGAAGTCCGCGCCGAAATCCGCCATGCGCCAAGTTCCGACTACGGAAACGCCGCGGCCATCATTCCATTCGCGTTCGATCGCGACGTGATCCCCGCTCGAATCCACCTCGCCGAAGCCGACCTGGGCCAAGCCAAGATGGCTGCCGAGCGCCGCCGTCGCGCCGGTCATCATCGCCACCGGATCAGGAAGGTCGCGCAATTGCTCCTCGATCAGCAGCCGGAAGTCCTGGCGCCTTGTGTGGGCGCTGAGCTTCTCGCGCGCCTCCTTCTCCACCGTGACGTCGTGGCCTTCGCAGAAGATGCCGGTTACCCGGCCTGCGTCGTCGAGGACCGGTTCGTAGATGAAGTCCAGGAAATGCTCTTCGGAAGCCGTGCCTTCCGTCTGGAGGCGGATTGGAACGTGGTGCGCCACGAACCTTTCGCCGGTTGCGTAGACCCGATCGAGCAGTTCGAAGAAGCCTTGCCCCTCCAGTTCGGGGAAGACGTCGCGCACGGACGACCCGACGAACTTGCGCTCCCCGAACAGGCGCACATAGGTGCGGTTGACGAATTCGAAGACGTGGTCCGGGCCGCCAAGGATGGTGATGAAGCCGGGCGCCTGATCGAACAAGCGCCGCTGCCGCTCGGTCTCCGCGGCGAGCTGCCGCTTCGCGAGGATCTGAGCGGTGGTTTCCGTGCACGGGCAGAAAAAGCCCGCCACGGCGCCGCTTTCAAGCTGGATCGGCGTGTAGGAGAATGCGAAATGCGCCTCCTCCAGCCGGCCGTGGCGGTTCAGGTGGAGCGCGATGTCGTCCATGTGGACGGGATTGCCCGCATAAGCGCTCTCGACGATCGGCAGCAGGTCGCTTTGGGCTTCGGCCCAGACCTCCAGAAAAGGCCGCCCAAGCGCTGCCGGATGCTTGTCGCCGAGGATTTCGGCATAAGCGTCGTTGTACAGAAGCGTCCGCTCCTCGCCCCAGGCGAGAAACATCGGCTGCTTGGCGGACAGAAGCACGCTGACGACCGTCTTGAGCGGCTGCGGCCAGAGCGCCGGCGTCCCCAAGGGCGACTTCGACCAATCCTCGGCGCGCATACGCGCGCCTGCATCGCCCCCGCCCGTCAGAAAGGGCTCGTCAGAATCGCCAATGGCAGCCACCAAATTCCGTCCTTCCCGTCCTGATCCTCTAACCGGGGCAGAAGATGGTGCGTTCCTAGAGAGTTGAGATGCTTTGAGGCCGCCAAAGTTCCCGGCTCCCGAACGGCAAATGCGGCCGAAAGGCTACGGCAGAAGGACCGTAGGAACGGGCGCCGCCGCTTGCTTGTTGAGGCACCAGGGAAGCGCCATGCGCCGGCCGCGGCAGGACTTGGTACCTTAGGAGAGAGTGAATGATCGATCGCAAACACGACGTCGACGCCAACGACATGGTGCCTCCTTTGCAGGACCTGCCCGCGCAGGATGCCATGGAGCAGGCGCAGAAGGACGCGGCCGAGGAGCGCCAGAAGGACGTCGGCTACGATGGATGACGCAAGGGTGTGGTCCTTTGAGCGGGACCTGTGGATCGGCGATCCGGCGCTTTATGCAAGGGCCATCGACGACGAATGCCTGATGGTTCTGGCCCGCCCGCCGTTCATTCTGAGCGGCGAGCAGGCCATCGCCGCAGTGCAGTCCACGCCGCGCTGGACAGAAGTGGCGTTCGCCGACGAGCGGATTTCCCGGCCTCAGGAGGGGCTGCTCGTCGCCGCCTACAGCGTGCGCGCGTCCCGTGCCGGCGAGAGTGTCGAAGCCCATTGCACCACCACCTACCGGCGTTTGGCGCACGAAGAGTGGCGCGTCGTGCAGCACCAGCAGGCCGCACACCCGGCAGCGTGAACCTCAACTTGAACGGTCCGCTCCCAAGCGCTGAACAAGAGGCAGACACCCGCAGGTTCCCGCGTCGTACACCAAGGCGCTCGCCTGTCGTCGAACCGAACGGCGTCAGGAACCGCTGGGGCGGAGGAGGTGCGCTGCCTTGCGGGCCGCGCGATAGGCGATCGATTTGGCCGTGTTGCGCTCCGGGAAGCGCCCCGGGGGCGTGGGCGCCACACCCACTTTGCGCACCAAGCGATTGAAGCCGTGCGCATATTCCTCGTGGTAGCTCCAGTCGGAGCGCCAGGTGATCGACAGCGAAATGCTGGGCTCGCTGCCGTTCCTGACCCAGTGCGGGGCTTTGACGGGCACGTAGACGGCGTCGCCGGGGGTGAGCTCCACCGGCCGGCCGGCGCCGGCGAACTCGTCGCGCCAGGGCAGGTTGCGGTGGCCCCCGGCGTGAAAGGCCTCATGGCTTTCGTCACCCGCGAAGCGGGGGTCCGCGGGCGGGTAAAGGGTCATCGTCTTGTGCCCGCGGATCTGCATCAGGATGTTATGCTCCGGGTCGAAATGAAAAGGCGTGACCGCGCCGGGCGAGGAGATGAAGATGAAACCCTGCTCCTTCAGCATCTCGCCGGTCGCGTCGCCGACCACCGCCCGCAGCGGCGCGAGCGCGTCGTGCAGCAGGGCGCGATACTCCGGGTCCCCTTCGATGAACTTGAGCACCATCCACGATCCGCATTGCTCGATCCGCCGGATGGTGTCGGCGATGCTCAGGCCGTTCGACGGCGTGTCGGCGCCCTCGATGCCGATCGGCACGTCGCCGCGATAATATTCGACATTCCGGGCCGGCAGACGCTGCGCAAGGCCGACCAGCGCCTCCAGCGTCAGCAGCGGGTGGCCGCACGCTTCGTGCCGCAGCAGGCCGATCTCCTCCGGGTAAACGGAGCGGAGGGCGGCAAGCGCATTCGCCTCGAACATCATAGCGGTCTCCTCATCAGGCGTTTCGCCCTGGCCCAACCTTCCTCGGCCCCCCGGCAGCAGGCATAAGCCAGACCGCGGCGAAAGCCCGCGAGCCGCACCGTTACCCGCACGATGTCGCGGCGCTCGGTCCACAGGCCGTCGATCATTGGGTGGTTCTGGTCGGCGCAGCTGTCCATCCAGGCGATCCCCTCGCGCTCGAGAATGTCGAGATTTTCGATCTGGAGGAGCACGCCCGGCGAGAAGCGGGCATAGTCTTCGTCGTAGGCGGTCTTGAACATAAAGGCCCCCGGCGGCGCCAGCAGGTTGATCAGCATCGCGATCGGCCGGCCGTCGAGGTCGAGGCTGCGGATTTGCAGACGCCCCTCGGCATGGGCGGCGGCGAGGGCGTTGCGCAGGAAGCGCTCATTTTCGGCGTGGCAGGCCAAGGCCGATTGCTCGCGGCCCTTCCAGCCGGAGCGTTCAAGCGCCAGGAAGGCTTCGCACCAGCGTTCCAGCCCTTCGCCGCCCGGTTCAAGCGTTTGGAAGCGCAGTTCGCCCTGTTCGGCGAGCCGGCTGTTCAACCGGCCTATTTCCTTGCGCTTCTTCTTGCGCACCGCCTGCTCGTAATAAGCCTGGGGGCCAAGATCGCTTTCCAGCAGGGCGCGGCGGATCCGGTGTACGACGGGTGTGGCGCGGCCGCGGTCGGCGGCGGCGGCGGCCAGGCCGAGCTGCACCGGCCCGCCCTCGACGAGACCTCGAATGTGGAGCAGCCCCGCCGCCCACGGCGCTTCGTCGAGGTGGTCGAGAAGCGCACTCCAGAACGCACGCTCGCAGCCCCTCCGGACCAGCGGCATGCCAAGATAATCATGCTCGTAGCGCCAGTTAGCAACGTGACGAACGCGCATTCGGCCAAGTGTCGGCGCGATGTGAAGAGCGATGCTGCCGGCAAGCGTCCCGTTGGGGCTCCGCACCTCGATCAGGCGGACGTCTTCGTGCGGCAATTGGGTCCAGGCCGCGCCGAACAGGGTGATTTCCTGGAAGCTGTTGGGCTCGGCCGCCGCGCGTGCAAGCGCTCGCCATTCGCCGACGAGCTCGGGCGGCATGGCGGCCGAGGTGCGTTCCGCCGCCTTGAAGGGGACGCACCCGTAATCGGGATCGGCCTTGATCACGTCAGCGTACATGCCCCAGCTTCATCCGTTCGCGCCCATTCGAGGCCTGCTCTAGCGCGGGAAGGTAAAGTTTTTGCTCAATCCCTTCGCCCACCACTTTCACGCGAAGCGCGTGCGCGATGGTGGCGCGGGCCATGATCGCGCTGCAGGCATCGCTTCGGGTGGAGGGTTTCCCAAGGGGGAAACTGGCGCACCCGAGAGGATTCGAACCTCTGGCCTCTGCCTTCGGAGGGCAGCGCTCTATCCAGCTGAGCTACGGGTGCGTGGAAGTTGGGCGCTTAGCAAAGGCACTTGAGCGGGTCCAGCGCCTTCCGCCGCCTGCATCCCACACAAAAAGAAGGGGCGGCCCATGCGGACCGCCCCTCCCTTGTTCAACACCTGGTCGGATCAGTGCGCGCCGATCGGATCGGGGTTGCCGTCCGGATCGCCGATCACCGGGCCGCTGTTGCGGACCGCGCCGGCCAGCAGCAGGCCGGCAAGGTGCGGGGTGGCCATCGAAGTGCCGCTGATCGTGTTGTAGCCGCCGCTCAGCCAGGTCGACTTGATGGACGAACCGGGCTCCGAATATTCGATCGGCGGGTTGCCGAAGTTCGAATAGCTCGCCCAGCGATCACCGACGCCGAAGGCGGACACGGTGAAGATGTTGGGGCCATTGGCACGGGCCGGCGAGTGGTTGTTGGCATTGTCGGTTTCGTTGCCCGCGGCAAGGGCGAAGCGGACCCCGCCCGCCGAAGCGTTGATCACGGCAGTGTCAAGTGCATCGCTGACGCCGCCGCCAAGGCTCATGTTGGCGACATCGCCGGCACGGCCGTTCTGCGCCACATAATCGACGCCGGCGATGACGCCGGAGTTGGTGCCGCTGCCGCGGCGGTTGAGAACGCGAACCGCGACGACCCGGGCGCCGGGTGCAACGCCGATCACGCCGATCGTGTTGTCGAGGGCGCCGATGGTGCCGGCGACGTGGGTGCCGTGGCCGTTCAAGTCATTGGCCGAATTCTCGTTGGCGACGAAGTTGCGGCTGCGGGCCGTGTCGACGTTGAGATCGGGATGGGTGAATTCAACGCCGGTGTCGATGATCCAGGCGGTGGCGAAGGTGCCGGCCGTGCCGCCGTTGACGCGGGCGATTCCCCAGGGGGTCTCCTGGGCGGGCTGAACGGAGCCGCCGCCGCCGGGCTTGGCTTCGGCGCGAACCGGAGGCGCGGCCATGACCTGGTCCTGCTCGCAATAAGCAATGTTCGGGTTGGAAGCCTTGACGCGCTCAAGCGCCTGCGGGGGAAGGTCGGCCGCGAAGCCCTGGATGGCGACGCTGTAGACGTGCTTCACCTGGCTACCGCCGGCCTGAGCGGCGCGGTTGGCTTCGGCCTGCGCATTGCCGCGCGACACGCTGCCCTTCTTGAAGATGCAGATGTAGCTGCCCGGGATCTTGTCTCCGGCGACCTGGGCCTGTGCCGGCATGCTCACGGCAACCAGCGGCAAAGCGGCAATAGCTAAAAAAGCTGACTTCCTCATCCTTGGACTCCCTGTGTTTTTATTCGTCTGGAGGCGAAGCACCTCATGTGACGACAGGGATGATATCGAACATTCAGCAAGTGTCGAGGGGAAAAACGATTATTCTGAGCAGTTTATTGTTACCAGCGCGTTTATCACTCGGCGTCGTCACTTCACCTTTATTGCGGCTGCGCAACGTTATTCGGGTTCGTCACCGTAGTTTCACTAACCGGCGGCTGCTCGAAGCGGCGGTGGCGGACGATGTGCGGAGTGATGACGATATAAAGTTCGGTCTTGGATCGGGTGGAGCGTTTGACCTTGAACAGATTGCCCACCGCCGGGAGGTCGCCGAGCAGCGGCACCTTCGACCTTGAGGTGAGATTGTTCTCCTGGGTCAGGCCGCCGATCACGAAGGTCTCGCCGTCGCGCACCGACGCGGAGGTTTCCGCCTCGCGCTGGCTGATCGTGGGGTAGCCCTGCGAGAAGCCGGTGACGGAGGAGACCACGCCGTAGATCTGGGAGGTGACGAACCCGTCCGAACTCACCCGCGGCGCGATCTGCAGAGTGACGCCGACGTTCACATACTGGACCTGCTGCGACACCGCGTTGACGCCCGAAAGCGCGATGGAAGTCAGAATGGGCAGCGCATCCCCGGTGATGATCTTGGCGGTGGAGCCGCTCTGCGCGGCGATCCGCGGCCGCGACACGATTCGCCCCTCCCCCCTTTGCACCTGCGCGTAGATCGCCGCCTGCAGCCCGGCCGAGGGCAGGATGCGCGACAAATTGGTGCCGAAGGGGAGGTTGGCGCCGGTGGTCAGCGTGCCGACGGCGATCTGGCCGTTGGCATTGGCAAGATCGATGCCGAGGTTGCGCGCGCCGGTTTCGGTGAGTTCGACGAACTGGGTTTCGAGGATCACCGAATCGACCGGGATGTCGATCAGCGCAATCTGGTCCTTGACCCTTGCGATCCGCTCCGGCGAACCGGTGATCCAGATTGCGTTGAGGCGCCGATCGATCGCCATGCCCTTGCCGGGGAAGGACTGGCCGAGCGGCACGCTTTCGCGCTGCGCCTGATTCTGGGCGCTGACATAACTTGGCTGGGTGCTGGACGCGGGCGAGCCGAAGCCGGGCTCGCGCCGGATGAAGACGTTGTTGGGCTGGATCGTCTCGCCTTCGACGAGAAGCCCGATCACTTCCGAAACGTCGGCATATTTGAGCGGCACCAGCTCATACGAATCGCCGGGCACCCAGCTGTCGAAGGTGGCGGCGGGCTGGGCGTAGGCCGGGATTTCCGTGGCCGGGACAACGACCTCGCCGGTTGAACCGAGCGGACGGCTGCCGGTCGATTCCTCGCTGCTGATCCGGGTCACCGTCACCTGGACCAGGCGGGGCCCCGCCGGCTCCGCCTTGACCTTCGAAGGCTCCGACGTGTCGAAGCGCAGCACCAGCTCGCCATTGGGATTCTCGAAGCTGATCCGGCGCACCAGGCTGTTGGAGGTGCGCTGCTGCGGTACCCGCGGTGCGCGCACGGTGGCGCGCATCAGCAGTTCGGGCGCGCGCGGATTGTTGTTCACGGCGGCGAATTGCGGCTCGGCGGGCGAGAAGCGCAGAACAAAGGACGCCTGCTCGGCATCCTGAGTCACCACAGTCATTTCTTCGAGAACGGATGGAATTTGCGCGACAGCGGGGGCGGCCACGCAGAAGGCGGCGAGCAAGACAAGCAAGGCCGCGAAACGGCACATCAACGCTGAATGGCGGCTACCCAAGATACGCACACATCCCCTCAAGCGACGGGAGCCTAGAGCGCGCCTGAGGAATTGCAACACCGTAAATCACGGAAAAGTCTGCGTAAAGTTGAACCGATCCTCAACAAAGGGCGGTAAGTTCACAGGGTGGCGACACTATTTCGCCAGGCGTGGCCGAGCGACGACCGCGTCGCCGGGCGGCGGCGTCTTGGGCTCGAACCGGCAGATATCGGCGATCACGCAGCGCCAGCATTCGGGCTTCCGGGCCTTGCAGACATAGCGGCCGTGGAGGATCAAAAGGTGGTGGGCGTCGCGCCGGTAGGGCTGCGGCGTGGTTGCGTCGAGGATCTGCTCCACGGCAAGCACATCCTTGCCCGGGGCAAGGCCGATGCGGTTGGAAACCCGGAAGACGTGGGTGTCGACGGCGAAGGTCTCCGCCCCGAAGGCGCAGTTCATGACCACGTTGGCGGTCTTGCGGCCGACGCCGGGCAGCGCCTGCAGCGCATCGCGGTCGGCGGGCACTTCGCCATTGTGGTGGTCGAGCAATGCCTGGCTGAGCGCGATGACGTTCTTCGCCTTGGTGTTGAACAGGCCGATTGTCTTGATGTGCCCCTTGAGCCCTTCCTCGCCGAGCGCCACCATTTTGGCGGGCGTGTCGGCGATCTTGAACAGGGCGCGGGTGGCGATGTTGACGCCCGCGTCGGTCGCCTGGGCGGAGAGGACCACGGCCACCAGCAGGGTGTAATGGTTGACCGATTCGAGTTCGGTCTTCGGATTGGGCGTGCGGTCCGCCAGGCGGCGGTAGACTTCGGCGATCTCCTCGGGGCTCATCGCAGGCCCAGGACGTCGGCCATGGAGTAGCGGCCGGCCGGCTTGCCGGCTAGCCAAAGGGCGGCGGCGAGTGCGCCATGGGCGAAAATGGCGCGGCTCTCGGCGCGGTGGCCAAGCTCGATCCGCTCCCCTTCCGACGCGAAGATCACCTGGTGCTCCCCCGCCACCGTGCCGCCACGAAGCACGGCGAAGCCGATGTCGCCGGCCTTGCGCGGTCCGGTGATGCCGTCGCGTCCGCGGTCGGAGACCGCGTCGAGATCGACGCCCCGGCCTTCGGCGGCGGCATGGCCGAGCATCAACGCCGTGCCCGAAGGCGCGTCGGCCTTCATGCGGTGGTGCATTTCGGCGATCTCGATGTCCCAATCGTCGCCAAGCCGGGCAGCGGCCTCACGCACCAGGTGGGAGAGGAGATTGACGCCGAGCGAGGTGTTGGCTGCCTGGATTACCGCAATCTCCTGGGCCGCGGCCGCGATCCGCTCCTCGTGCGCCTCGGACAGGCCGGTGGTGCCGATCAGGATCGGCCTGTTCGCCGCCAACGCCGCCTGGAGGTTCTGCTCAAGCGCTTCGGGGGCGGAGAAATCGACGAACACGTCGGCGCCGCCCTCCCCCACCCGAAGGTCGCTGCGCCCGGCGGCGGCCTCGGCAATCGCCCGGCCCATCCGGCCCGTGTCTCCGAAGACGTGGATGTCGATCAAGCGCCTGCCCCTCTAGTGCTTGCCCACGCTTAGGGCGGGCGCAGGCGCATCCGCAAGCGCCGCGACGCCGTCAGTTCCTCCCCATCGCAAGATGGGGAGGGGAACCACCGATAGGTGGTGGAGGGGTAAAGGCAGTGACGCCCGGGGACCCGGCTCGTAACCGCTGAGCTCACGGCATCTTCCCCTCCACCACCCTGCGGGTGGTTCCCCTCCCCACGCTGGCGCGCGGGGAGGAACGGGTGCATTTCGCACTAGCCCCTGCCCCGGGTGCTTTGTAGCATCCCCTGCAAAACAGGAAGGACCACCATGGCGCCCGTCGCAAACAGCGGCACTTTGAACCGGATCGGCTGGGGGCTCCTCGCTCTCCTCGGCGCGGTCTCGCTAGGCGTCGTTGCGCTTCACCGGGGCGAGACGATCAACGCCCTGTGGATCGTGGTCGCGGCGGTGTGCGTCTACCTCACCGCCTACCGCTTCTACGGCCGGTTCATCGCCCACAAGGTGCTGGAGATCGATCCCGCCCGCCGGACGCCGGCGGTGCGGCACAATGACGGCCTCGATTATGTGCCGACCCACCGCAACGTCCTGTTCGGCCACCATTTCGCGGCGATCGCGGGGGCCGGGCCGCTGGTCGGGCCGGTGCTCGCGGCGCAGATGGGCTATCTGCCCGGCACTCTGTGGCTGCTGGTCGGCGTGGTGTTCGCCGGCGCGGTGCAGGATTTCGTGATCCTGTTCCTCTCGACCCGGCGCGACGGCAAGTCGCTTGGCGAGATGATCCGCACCGAGATGGGCAATGTGCCGGGCGTGATCGCAATGGTCGGCATCCTCGCCATCATGATCATCCTTCTCGCCGTGCTTGCCCTCATCGTCGTCAAGGCGCTGGCGGGCAGCCCGTGGGGAACCTTCACCGTCTTCGCGACCATTCCGGTGGCGCTCTTCATGGGCCTCTACGGCCGCTACATTCGCCCGGGCAGGATCGGCGAGGTTTCGGTGATCGGTCTGATCGGGCTCTTCGCGGCCATTCTACTTGGCCAGCAGGTCGCCGAAGGGCCTTGGGCCTCCGCTTTCACCTACCCCGGTGAGACGCTTGCGCTGATGCTGATCGCCTACGGCTTCATTGCTTCGGTGATCCCGGTCTGGCTGCTGCTCGCACCGCGCGACTACCTGTCCACCTTTCTCAAGATCGGCACCATCGTCGGCCTCGCCATTGGAATCCTGATCGTCCGGCCGGAGCTGCAGATGCCGGCCGTGACCAAATTCATCGACGGCAGCGGGCCGGTGTTCGCCGGCAACCTCTTCCCCTTCCTGTTCATCACAATCGCCTGCGGGGCGGTGTCCGGCTTCCACGCCCTTGTCGCGTCAGGGACCACGCCCAAGATGGTCGAAAGCGAGGCGCACCTGCCCTTCATCGGCTACGGCGCGATGCTTACCGAGAGCTTCGTCGCGATCATGGCGCTGATCGCGGCCTGCGTGCTCGACCCGGCGGTGTATTTCGCGCTCAACAGCCCGGCTGCCCTGATCGGCGCAAGCACCAACGAAGCCGCGCTTGCCCTCTCCAGCTGGGGCTACACGGTTACGCCGCTGATGCTCGACGAAGTCGCCCGGCAGGTCGGGGAGACGACGATCCTCAGCCGCACCGGCGGCGCGCCGACTCTGGCAGTCGGCATGGCGAGCATCCTGTCCACCGTCATCGGCGGGCCGGGCATGATGGCCTTCTGGTACCATTTCGCTATTCTGTTCGAGGCACTGTTCATTCTCACCACGGTGGATGCCGGCACGCGCGTGGCCCGATTCATGATCCAGGACCTGCTCGGTACGTTCGTCTCGCCGTTGAAGGAGACCAAGAGCTGGACAGCCAACCTGATCGCCACCGCCATCGCGGTCGGCGGCTGGGGCTGGTTCCTGTATCAGGGCGTCACCGATCCCTTGGGCGGCATCAACTCGCTCTGGCCTCTGTTCGGCATCGCCAACCAGATGCTGGCGGCGATTGCGCTCACCTTTGCAACGGTGGTGCTGTTCCGGATGAAAAAGGAGCGCTTCGCCTGGGTCACGACGGCGCCGCTCGCCTGGCTGTTGATCTGCACGCTGACCGCGGGCTGGCAGAAGATGTTCCACCCCGATCCCAAGATCGGCTTCATCGCCCACGCCAACAAATATGCCGACGCGCTGGCCCGCGGCGAGCTCCTCGCGCCGGCCAAGAGCATCGGCCAGATGCGGCAGGTGATGATCAACGACTGGGTCAATGCCGGGCTGTGCGCGCTGTTTATCGCGGTGGTGGTGGCGATGGTGTTCTATGGCGTGCGGTCGATCATGGAGGCGCGGCGCAGCGCCGGGCCGACCAGCCGGGAGGTGGCCGATGCGCTGGCGTGAGGCGCTGGCCCAGGCGGCAAGCACGGCGCGGCTGATGGTCGGCGTGCCCGATTACCAGGCCTATGCCGCACACCGCGCCCGGGAGCATCCGGGCGAGCCGATCCTCAGCCCCGAGGCGTTCGTCGCCGAGCGGGCGGAGCGGCGGTTCGGCAGCGGCCCGGACCGGATCGGGCGCTGCTGCTAGACGCGCGTCGCCGCCGCTGGACCGGCGGAGGGAAGTGCGACATCATCCCCCTCCTGCCCAAAGGGAGCAACCGTGCAGCTAAGCATTTCACAGGCCGAGACGATCGTGCAGTCCGGCATTGCCGCGCTGCAGGCCGGCGACGCGCAAGGGGCAAAGGGCCTGTTCGAGCAGGCGATCGCGGCCGGCTTCGCCACGCCGGCGCTTTGGCTGCTCCAGGCGCAGGCCTGCAAGTTTGCCGCGGACTTGGCCGGCGAAGGCGCGGCGCTGGACCAGGTGCTTGCGGCGAACCCGCGGGAGCTTAACGCGCTGATCATGAAGGGCGACTGGTACGGGCGGCAGGGCGAACGGCTCGCCGCCGCAGCGCATTACCGGACCGCGCTCAACGCAGGCGCCAATTCCGGACCGCACCCCCCGCAGACGCAAAAGGCGCTGGAGCGCGCCGAAACCGCGTGGCGGCAGTCGAACGGCGCGCTCGAAGATCATCTTCACGCCAGCCTCGCCCGGGAGCAGCTCGCTCCGCAGGATCTGTCCGGCCGGGTGCGGGAGGCGCTCGATATCCTCTGCGAGAAGAAGCAGGTGTTCCTTCAGGAGCCGACCGCCTTTTACTTCCCCGGGCTGCCGCAACGGCAATTCTACGAGCGCGCGGAATTCGAATGGGTGGCGCAGGTGGAACAGGCGGCCCCGGCGATCCGGGCGGAACTGCTCGCCATCCTGGAGGAGGAAGGCGCCTTCACGCCCTATGTCGAGGCGGATGCCGACCGGCCCCGACCGCTGCACGCGATGCTGGGCGACCCGAGCTGGAGCGCGTATCACATCCTGAAAAGCGGCAAGCCCGTGCCGAGCCATGCGGAAAAGTGCCCACGCACCCTGGAAGCACTACGCGGTGCCCCGCTCCCGGCGGTCAGGGGACGCTCGCCAATGGCGTTGTTCTCGCTGCTTCGGCCGGGCGCGCACATCAAGCCGCACAACGGACTGCTCAACTGCCGCCTGATCTGCCACCTGCCGCTGATCGTCCCCCCCGGCTGCGCGATCCGCGTCGGCAACGAAGTGCGCGAATGGCAAGAAGGCAAGATGCTGATCTTCGACGACAGCATCGAACACGAAGCCTGGAACCAAGGCGAGGAGCTTCGCGTGATCCTGTTGTTCGAGATCTGGCGTCCGGAGATCGTCGAGGGAGAGCGCCGGGCGCTGACCACCATCTTCGAAGCGATCACCGATTACGGCCCGCAAGCTGCTGAAACGTTGTAGCAACCCGCACATGCGCGACATCGAGAACATCGTCATCCTCACCGGGGCCGGGGTTTCGGCGGAGAGCGGGCTTGCTACCTTTCGCGGCCCTGACGGACTTTGGGAGGGGCATGGGGTGGAGGATGTCGCGACGCCCGAAGCATTCGCGCGCAACCCGGCGCTGGTGCAGCGTTTCTACGACCTGCGGCGTGCGCAGCTCGATCAGGTGGAGCCCAATGCGGCGCACCGGGCGCTGGCGCGGCTTGACGCGGAATGGGCGGGCGAACTGCTGATCGTCACCCAGAATGTCGACGACCTGCACGAACGCGCCGGTGCGCGGAGGCTGCTCCACATGCACGGGGAACTTCGCTCCGCCTGGTGCCTCGCCTGCGATGCGCGGACGCACTGGGAGGCGGATTTGTCCGGGGATCCCCCCTGCCCTTCGTGCGGCGTGGCGGGCGGGCTCAGGCCCGACATCGTCTGGTTCGGCGAGATGCCGTACGACATGGAGCGGATCGACGCGGCGGTGCGCGATGCGGACCTGTTCGTGTCGATCGGCACGTCGGGCGCGGTTTATCCGGCCGCGGGCTTCGTCCAGACCGCGCGTTATTGCGGCGCGCGCACGCTGGAGATGAACCTCGATCCGAGCCTGGGCAGCGTCTATTTCGGCGAGACACGCACCGGCCCGGCGAGCAGCCTCGTACCCGCCTGGGTTGCCGAGATGCTGGAAGGCTGATCCAGCGCGCCGCCTGACCCGCCGCTTGACCCGCCGCCTGCCCCACGCGAAAGCAGGCCGGATGGAGAATGAAGACAAGAGCGCCGCGCCCGCGGCGGCCCCGGAGGCCGTGGCGGCGCCTGCCACGCCGAAGAAAGGCGGCGTCGGCGAGACCACGCGCTTCTTGCTGCTGTTGTTCCTGTTCGCGCTGATCCTCCGGACGTTCGTGGTGACGCCCTTCTTCATCCCTTCGGGTTCGATGCTGCCCCGGATGATGATCGGCGATTATCTGTTTGTCGCAAAATGGCCTTACGGTTTTTCCCGCTTTTCGATGCCGTTCGGGATCGGCGGCTTCGAAGGGCGAATCCTCGGCCGCGACCCAGCGCGCGGCGATGTGGTGGTGTTCCAATGCCCAGCGGCGGAGGAGGATTGCGTCAAGCGGGTGATCGGCCTCCCCGGCGACACGGTGCGGATGCAGGCCGGTCAGGTGATCCTCAACGGCAAGCCGATCCCCAAGACCCGCATCGCCGATTACCTGATGCCGCGGACGCCCAACAGCCCGTGCCGCTACGTTTCGCCCGACGCGGCTTTGCCCCGGGTCACCCAAGGGGGCGAAACCTTCTGCCGCTACCCGCGCTTCCGCGAAACCCTTCCCGAAGGACGCTCCTACGAGGTGCTCGATCAGATGAGCAGCGGCGAAGGGGACGAAACGGAGGTCTTCACGGTGCCCGCGGGACATTATTTCATGATGGGCGACAATCGCGACGACAGCGCCGACAGCCGCTACGGCGTCGAGCGTGACGGCGTCGGCCTGCTACCGGCCGAGAATATCGTTGGGCGGGCGCTGATCGTGTTCTTCTCCACCGACGGCTCCGCCGAATGGCTGAAGCCCTGGACCTGGTTCACGGCCGCGCGCTGGGACCGGGTGGGAGGCACCTACGGATGAACGGCCTTACCGCCTGGGTGGAGGAAACGCTCGGCCACGCGCCGAAGGACCCGGCCCTGTTCTGCCGCGCCGTCACCCATTCGAGCCACAGCGACCATGACGATTACGAACGGCTGGAATATCTCGGCGACCGCGTTCTCGGCCTGTCGGTCGCGGCCTGGCTGTACGAACTGTTCCCCGCGGAGCCGGAGGGCAAGCTTTCGCGCCGCCTCAACGCCCTGGTGGCGGGCGAGACCTGCGCCGAGGTGGGCCGCGAACTTGGGGTCCCGGAGCATATGCGGCTCGGCAAGCAGGCGCGGGACGATGGCGCTTGCGACAGCGACAATGTCGTCGGCGATGTCGTCGAGGCGCTGATCGGCGCGCTGTTCCTGGAGCGCGGCTTTCAAGCCGCGGCGGCGTTCGTGCGCAAGGCGTGGGGGCAACGGGTCAACACCCATGACAAGGCGCCCAAGCATCCCAAGTCGGCGCTCCAGGAATGGGCGGCGGCGAACAATCGCAAGCCGCCGGCCTACCAGCTCACCGACCGGTCCGGGCCGCACCATGCGCCCAAGTTCGTGGTCGAGGTGGAGATCAGGGGCATCGGCTCGGCCAGCGCCGAGGGGGACAGCAAGCAGGAAGCGGAGACGGCAGCCGCGGCGAAGTTGATGGAGCAATTGACGTGACATTTAGCGGAACGCCTCACAGTGCGCGCGCACCCCACCAGACTCGTTCGTCCCGAGCGAAGTCGAGGGGCGCACCTCAGGCGCCCGTGCAGCGCCCCTCGACTTCGCTCGGGACGAACGAGGTTGGTTATGACCGTTGAAATTATGGCTGGCGAGGGTGGCGAAAGCGGCAAAAGCCAAAAATGCGGCATGGTTGCCGTCGTCGGTGCGCCGAACGCCGGCAAGTCCACCCTGGTCAATGCGCTCGTCGGTCAGAAGGTCGCGATCGTCAGCCCCAAGGCGCAGACCACGCGCACCCGGATGATGGGCATCGCCATTGCCGGCGAAGCGCAGATCGTCCTGCTCGACACGCCGGGCATTTTCGAGCCCAAGCGCCGGCTCGACCGGGCGATGGTCGCGGCGGCCTGGGCGGGCGCGGCGGACGCGGACCTGATCGCGCTCGTTGTGGATGCGGAGCGCGGGTTCAACCGAAAAATCGAGGAAATGACGGACCGCCTCAAGGACCGCCGCGAGCCTAAGATCCTGGTGCTCAACAAGGTCGACGCGACCGCCAAGGAGCCGCTGCTGGCGCTCGCCACCGAGCTCAACAACCGGGTCGATTTCGAGGAAATCTACTTCGTCTCGGCGACCACCGGCGACGGGGTTGCGGAGCTGAAAGCGGCGCTTGCCGCGCGGGTGCCGGAAGGGCCGTGGCATTTCCCCGAGGACCAGGTGTCGGACGCAAGCGACCGGATGCTTGCCGCGGAAGTCACGCGCGAGCAGCTTTTTCTGCAGCTCCACGCCGAATTGCCGTACGCAAGCGCGGTCGAGACCGAGAAATATGAGGAGCGCAAGGACGGCTCGGTGTCCATCCACCAGCAGATCCTGGTCGGCCGCGACACGCAGAAGGAGATCGTGCTCGGCAAGGGCGGCACCCGAATCCGCACCATCGGCGAGGCGGCCCGCAAGGAGCTGTCCGAGCTGATGGGCCGCAAGGTGCACCTGTTCCTGCACGTCAAGGTGAACCCGAAGTGGGAGGACGATCGCGGGCTGTACCGCGACATCGGGCTCGACTGGGTAGAGTGAGTCCGGGTTTGGCTTTAACGCCTCCCCTCCCTAGATAGCGCGCAGCCAACACGTAGGAGTTTAAGCGGATGAGCGACGCCTGGGCGGCCGTGGAGCAGGTTGAAAGCCGCACGCTCAAAGAGCTTTTCGCGGCGGAAGCCGACCGCCTGCCGCGCCTCACCCTTGAGGAAGCGGGCATCCGCTTCGACTTTTCCAAGACGCATCTGAGCGCCGAGAGCGTTGCCGCATTTGAAGCTTTGGCCGAAGCGCAAGGCTTCGCCACGGCCCGCGACGCGCTGTTCGCCGGAGAGATGGCCAACCCGACCGAAGGGCGAGCCGCCGAACATCTTGCCGAACGCGGCTCCGGCGCTCCGGAGAGCGTCGCCCGGGCGCGGGGGCTGCACGCGCGGATGCGGGCGCTGATCGATGCGATCGAGGCCGGCGCATTCGGCGAGGTCCGCCACATCCTCCACATCGGCATCGGCGGATCGGCGCTCGGGCCGGAGTTCCTGATCGACGCGCTCGGCCGCGATGCCGACCGCTACGACGCGGCGGTGGTGTCCAACGTCGATGCCAGCGCGCTCGAGGAGGCGCTGGCCGGCTTCGATCCGCAGTTCACGATCATCGCCATCGCGTCCAAGACCTTCACGACGATGGAGACGCTGCTCAACGCCCGCTCGGCGCTGGCGTGGATGGAGCAAGGCGGCGTCGCCGACCCTTATGGCCGAGTGGTGGCGCTGACCGCCGCCCCGGAAAAGGCGATCGAGTTCGGCGTCGACGAAACCCGCATTCTCCCTTTTTCCGAAACCGTGGGTGGGCGCTATTCGCTCTGGTCGTCGATCGGCTTCCCTGCGGCGCTGGCGCTCGGCTGGGAGGCGTTCGAGGAAATGCTGGAGGGCGCCGCCGCGATGGACCGGCACTTCCGGCTCGCCCCGCTGCACCGCAACGCCCCGGTGCTCGCCGCCTTTATCGATCGCTATTACGCCAATGTGCGCGGCTGCCAGACCCGGGCGGTGTTGGCCTATGACGAGCGGCTGCGGCTGCTGCCCTCCTACCTGCAGCAGTTGGAGATGGAATCGAACGGCAAGAGCGCGAAGCTCGACGGCTCTCCGGTCGGGCGCGCTTCCTCCCAGATCACCTGGGGCGGCGTCGGCACCGACGCGCAGCATGCGGTGTTCCAGCTCCTCCACCAGGGCACGCACCTCGTGCCGGTGGAGTTCGTCGCCGCAGTCGAGCCCGGCCACGCCTTCGACGACGAGCATCACCGCCAGCTCCTGATCAACTGCTTCGCCCAGGGCGCGGCCCTGATGGCGGGCAAGCAATCCGACGATCCGCACCGCTCCTATCCCGGCGACAGGCCTTCGACGACCTTGCTGCTTGACCGGGTCGATCCGGCGACGCTTGGCGCGCTGATCGCATTCTACGAGCACCGCACCTTTGCCAACGCGGTGCTGCTCGGCATCAATCCGTTCGACCAGTTCGGGGTCGAACTCGGCAAGGACATGGCGCGCGCCATGGACGGGGAAGGCGGACTCGACTTCGACCCCTCCACCGAGGCGCTGATCGCCCGCGCGCTGAACGGAATGGAATAAACCAATGCGAATCCTGATCTACTTGTACGACGGCGTCACCGCTCTCGATGCGGTCGGCCCCTATGAATCGCTGAGCCGGCTGCCGGGGGTGCAGATCGGCTTCGTCGCGCGCCGCCCCGGCTTCGTGACCACCGGCGATGGCTTCCTAGGTCTCAGCGCCGACACCGGCATCCAGGAGGAGTCCACAGCCGACATCCTGATCGTTCCGGGCGGCAGGCGGGCGGGCGTGCAGCGCGTGATGGCCGACATGGAGGTGCTCCAATGGTTGTCGTCCGTAGATGTCGCCACAAAGCGCACCTGCTCGGTCGGCACCGGATCGCTGATCCTCGCCGCCGCCGGCTTGCTGGAGGGGCGCCGGGTTTCGACGCACTGGGGCGCGCGCGACTATCTGAGCCCGTTCAACGCCATCTATTCGCCCGAGCGGGTGACGGAACACGGCAGGTTTCTGACCAGCGCCGGAGTTTCGGCCGGGATCGATCTCGGCCTTCGCCTGTGCGCCGAGATCGCCGGCCGCGAGATGGCGGAAGCGGTCCAGCTCAGCATGGAATATGACCCCCAGCCGCCCTTTGACACCGGCAGCTTCAAAGACGCCACGCCGGAACGGCTGGCGCTGGTCGCGAAGCTGAGCATCTAAATTCCCTACCCTCCCGATGGAACACCCCCGATGGCCAACAGCTACGACTACGACCTTTTCGTCATTGGCGCCGGATCGGGCGGGGTGCGCGCGGCGCGGGTGTCGGCCGCGCATGGCGCGCGCGTGGCCATCGCCGAGGAATTCCGGGTCGGCGGCACCTGCGTGATCCGCGGCTGCGTGCCCAAGAAGCTGCTTGTGTACGGAGCGCACTTTGCCGAGGATTTGGCCGACGCGCGGCGTTTCGGCTGGAACGTCCCCCATTGCGACTTCAACTGGCCGATCTTGCGCGACAGCGTGCTTGCCGAAGTGACCCGGCTGGAGGGCGCCTATGGCGAGACGCTGGGCAATCACAAGGTGGAGATCATCAAGCAGCGCGCCACCGTCGCCGGCCCGCACGAGGTTAAGCTTGCCGACGGGCGCACCGTCACCGCCGAGCGGATTCTGATCACGGTCGGCGCGCGCCCGGTTGTGCCGGAATTCCCGGGCAGCGAGCATGGCATCACCTCCAACGAGGTGTTCGAGCTTGAGACCTTGCCCAAGCGGGTGGTGATTGCCGGCGCCGGCTATATCGCCAACGAATTCGCCGGCATCTTTCACCAGTTCGGCGCGCATGTGACCTTGGTCAACCGCTCCGATGTGATCCTGCGCGGCTATGACGAGCAGATTCGCGACCGCCTGCTCACCATCTCCATGATGAAGGGCATCGACTTTCGCTTCCACGTCACCTTCGACCGGATCGAGAAGAACGAGGCGGGGGGCTTCACCGTCCACATGCAGGGCTGCGACTCGCTTGAGGCGGACCTTGTCCTGTTCGCGATCGGCCGGGTTCCGAACACCGAAGGGCTCGGGCTCGAGACGGCCGGGGTGGAGCTCGACGCCAACGGCGCTGTGGTGGTGGATGCCGACAACCGCTCGACCTGCGAAAGCATCTACGCGGTCGGCGACGTCACCAACCGGGTCCAGCTCACCCCCATCGCCATCCGCGAGGGCCAGGCGTTCGCCGACACCGTCTACGGAGGCAAGCCGACGCGGGTGGATTATGAGAACATTCCCTCCGCCGTGTTCAGCCACCCGCCGCTTGCCGGCGTGGGGATGACCGAGAGCCAGGCGCGCAACAAGCTCGGCTCGGTCAAGACCTACACGTCCGACTTCCGGCCGATGAAGAACGTGCTCGCCGGCCGCAACGAGCGGGCGCTCTACAAGCTCGTGGTGAATGCGGAGACCGAGGAAGTGGTCGGCATCCACATGATCGGCCCCGACGCACCCGAAATCCTCCAGGCGGCGGCGATCGCGGTCAAGGCCAAGCTCAAGAAGAGCCAGTTCGACGAGGTGGTGGCCCTTCACCCCAGCATGGCGGAAGAACTGGTGCTGATGCGGTAGGTGGAGCGCCCCACCCACCACCCTCGTCATGCCGGACTTGATCCGGCATCCACCTTCTTTTTCGAACGCAAGAGCATCGAGAAGGTGGACCCCGGATCGAGTCCGGGGTGACGGGTTGGGAGCGCGACGAGGTGGTCGCCCTTCACCCAGCATGGCGGAAGAGCTGGTGCTGATGCGCTAGGCGAGCTGGCGGCGGTTTAAACCGCCGCTGCACCCTTCCTTGGCGCTAGGGCGCCGAACCTGTTCATTTCAAAGCTCAGGCTGCTGCGATACCACCCGGTGACGTTCTGGCCCGTGGGCTTCAGCGCCCCTGCCTTTGCAAGCTTGATGATGGCGGCGCCGAGGATGGCTTCAGCCCTCTCGCAGCCGAGTTTGCGAACAACCACTTCATCAACTGCGTTGGTCGGCGAGAACCGGATAAGAAAGGGAACGTCCATATCGACCCTGCGCTTGGTGACGCCGCTGACGCTGCACTTCCCCTTTTGAACGAGCCGCTGAATGGCCTCCGGGACTTCCATGCTCATGCTCATGCTGATTGAATGATCGAATCTGATCTCGGGCATGTCACTCCAGTCGCCCTCGGCCGACCGAACGGTCTGCGCGCCCGACGGAACAGCCATTCCGAGCAGCGCGAGCGCCGTAAGCATCGCTTTCATGATTCAAAATCCCCTTGCTTGAACCGCCCGGCATGTTCCGCGGTGCAGTCGACACGAACCGTGTAGCATGCAACTGCCCGGTGCCGCTATGCTCTCACGGCAGCTTTGCAGGGACACCGCCGGCACGGTAAGGGCATCTCATGATCGACCCCTATTACATGCCCGGCTTCGGCAACCATTTCTCCACGGAGGCGGTCCCCGGCGCTCTCCCCGAGGGCCAGAACTCGCCGCAGCGGCCTGCATTCGGGCTCTATGCCGAGCAGCTCTCCGGGACCGCCTTCACCGCGCCGCGGCATGAGAACCGGCGATCCTGGCTGTACCGGATGCGGCCCTCTGCCGAACATCCGCCGTTTCGCGCTTACGACGGCGCGCCGCAGTTCAGCGCCGACGCGCTTCTGACGCCGCTTCCGCCGAACCGGCTGCGCTGGAGCCCGCTCCCGTACCCGGAAGGTGCCGTTGATCTGGTCGATTCGCTGGCCACGATGATGGCCAATGGCGGCCCCGAGGCGCTCTCCGGAGTCGCGGTGCACGTTTATTGCGCTACGGCGGATATGCAGCACCGCTGCTTCTTCAACGCCGATGGCGAGATGCTCTTCATTCCGCAGGAAGGGCGGCTGACGCTGTTCACCGAGATGGGCCGGATCGACATCGCGCCGGGCGAAGTGGCGCTGGTCCCGCGCGGCGTGCGCTTCCGCGCCGCGCTGCCGGACGGGCGCGCTCGGGGCTATGTCGCCGAAAACCATGGCGCGCTGTTCCGGCTGCCGGACCTTGGCCCGATCGGCTCCAACGGCCTTGCCAATCCGCGCGATTTCCTGACGCCGGTCGCCCAGTTCGAAGATGCCGAGGGCGAGGTGGAGCTTGTCCAGAAGTATCTCGGCAAGCTGTGGACCACGACCCTCGACCACTCGCCGCTCGACGTGGTCGCCTGGCACGGCAACCTCGCGCCTTGGAAATACGATCTGGCGCGGTTCAACACGATCAACACGGTGAGCTTCGACCACCCGGATCCGTCGATCTTCACAATGCTCACCAGCCCGTCCGACACACCCGGCCGCGCCAATGCGGACTTCGTCATCTTCCCGCCGCGGTGGATGGTTGCCGAAGGCACGTTCCGCCCGCCCTGGTTCCACCGCAACGCGATGAGCGAGTGCATGGGGCTCATCCAGGGCGCCTACGACGCCAAGGCGGAAGGCTTCGCGCCCGGCGCGATCAGCCTGCACAACCTGATGTCCGGCCACGGCCCCGATGTGGCGAGCTGGCAGGCGGCGAGCGAGGCGGACCTGAAGCCGCACAAGATCGAAGGCACGATGGCCTTCATGGTGGAAAGCTGCTGGCCCTTCCGTCCGACGAGCTTCGCAATGGGCTCGGAGGCGTTGCAAGGGGATTATGACGCGGCCTGGGGCGGTTTCCCCAAGGCGCGGCTGCCTGCGAGTTAAGCACGCGCAGACGATGGCCGCTTCCCCCTCTCCCCCCAGGGGGAGAGGGGATAAGCGTGGGACGCTTAGCGCCAAATCTGGGCGCGGGGGCGAACCTGCTCGGGCGGAGTAGCCGGTGCCGGCGCCCGGCCATTGCCGTAGCGAACGATCACCGGCTCCATGCAGCCGTCCACGTGATTGAAGACGCTGAGGATGAGGTCGCCCGGCGGGAGTTCGCCGAGCTTGCGGCTCTCCGCGGCCTTCGGCGCTTCGGCGGCATGCACGTCGGGACGCTTGCAGGTGTCGCCTATCTGACGGGCGACCGGATCGGATGACGTCACGGCTTTCGCTTCGGGCGAGGTGTCCCGTGGCGCTGCCGCGGCCGGCAAGGCGGTGAGAAGAAGAGGCAGGAACAGGAGGCGCATGGCTCAACTCCGCAATGGGACTACCACTTATATCAAATTTCCCGCCGCCCGCGAAGCCCGCGGTTCGGAACACCGTGGCCGGGCAATCCCTTACGCCTCCGCACCGAATAAGGACCGTATTTGTGCGTACGGGTATCAGCCTCGGCGGCCTCTTGCTCGTCATTCTCATCCTGTGGCTGCTTTTCGGACGCGGCCGACGCGCACCCCACTGGCGCTGGCGGACGAGCCGCGTTAGCTCTCCCGCATGGGGGAAGCTTCACGTACCGACACGGACGTCCTCGTCATCGGCGCGGGCCATAACGGCCTTGCTTGCGCCTTTTATCTCGCCAGCCGGGGCCTCAAGGTCACCATGCTGGAGCGACGGCACATGGTCGGCGGCGCGGCGGTGACGGAGGAATTCGCGCCCGGCTTCCGCAATTCCACGGCGAGCTACACGGTGAGCCTGCTCAATCCCAGGGTCATCGAGGACATGCGCCTCTACGACCACGGGCTGAAGGTGGTGCTTCGGCGAATGGATAATTTCCTGCCGACGCTCGGCACCGACCATCTCCTCTCCGGCCGGGATGACCTGACGCGGCGGGAGATCGCGCGGCACAGCCTGAAGGACGCGGAGGGTTATGACGCTTATTCGAAAGCGCTGGAATCCGTCGTCGCCATTCTCAAGCAGTGGATATTGCGGGCACCGCCCAACGCCGGTGGCGGGCTGGGCGACATCTTCTCGGCGCTGAGCCTCGGCAACAGCGTGCGCGGGATGACCGCGGAGGAGCAGCGCAACCTGTTCGACTTCTTCACCAAGTCGGCCGGCGAAATCCTCGACCGCTATTTCACGACGGACATCGTCCAGGCGCTGTTCGGCTTCGACGCGGTGGTCGGCAATTACGCCAGCCCCTACGCGCCCGGCTCCGCCTACGTCCTCCTCCACCACCTGTTCGGCGAAGCGGCCGGCGTCCCGGGTGCCTGGGGCCATGCGATCGGCGGCATGGGCGCGATCACCCAGGCGATGGCGCGGGCGGCACAGGCCAAGGGCGTGGAGATCGTGCTTGATGCGCCGGTGTCCGAACTGATCGTCGAGGGCGGCCGCGCGGTGGGCGCGGTTGCAAACGGCAAGGCGTATCGCGCCAAGGCTGTGGCCGCGAACGTCAACCCGCATCACCTGTTCACCGCTTTGGTGCCGAAAGGCGCGGTTGCGCCCGACATCGAGCGGCGCATGGCCGGATGGGGCGCGGAGAGCGCGACCTTCCGGATGAACGTGGCGCTCTCCGAACTCCCCCGCTTCACGAGCCTGCCGGAGCCGGGCGATCACCTCACCGCGGGCATCATCATCGCACCGAGCTTGGGCTACATGGACCGCGCCTACACCAGCGCGCGCAGCGAAGGCTGGGCGCGCGAGCCGATCGTCGAGATGCTGATCCCCTCCACCCTCGACGACAGCCTGGCGCCTGAGGGAGCGCATGTCGCAAGCCTGTTCTGCCAGCATTTCCCCTACGATGTGGAAGGCGGCTGGGAAGCGCGGGTGGACGAGGCGGCGGACCACATCATCGCTCATGTCGATCAATATGCGCCGGGCTTCAAAGCCTCGGTGGTAGGGCGGCTTGCGCTTTCGCCCTGGCACCTGGAGCAGCGCTTCGGCGTGCCGCGCGGCGACATCTTCCACGGCAAGATGGGCCTCGACCAGCTCTTCTCGGCCCGCCCGATGCTTGGGCACGCGGATTACCGGATGCCGCTGGAGGGCCTCTACCTCTGCGGCTCCGGCGCGCATCCGGGCGGCGGTGTGACCGGGGCGCCCGGCCACAATGCGGCCAGGGCGATTCTGGCGGATCGCAGGAAGTGGATGCGGGCGGCTTGATGGGTCGCACTTAGGACACGACTCCGCCCCTCGACTTCGCTCGGGACGAACGATGGTGGGGCTGGCAAAACGGTTGCGCGGTTGGGCTTGTGCAATAAGAGAGCCCCGTTCGTCCCGAGCGAAGTCGAGGGGCGCACCTGACGACTCAGTGCCGGGAAACCGAAGGCACGAACGAGGAGAAAGTTCGCATGAAAACCCGTGCCGCCATCGCCGTCGCCCCCAACAAGCCGCTGGAAATCCACGAGGTCGATCTCGACGGCCCGCGCGCCGGGGAAGTGCTGGTGGAGATCATGGCGACGGGCATCTGCCACACCGATGCCTACACGCTGGAGGGCAAGGACTCGGAAGGCATCTTCCCATCCATCCTCGGCCATGAAGGCGCCGGAATCGTCCGCGAAATCGGCGCCGGCGTTACCTCGGTGAAGGTCGGCGACCATGTCATCCCGCTCTACACGCCCGAGTGCCGGCAGTGTAAATCGTGCCTCAGCCGCAAGACCAACCTCTGCACCGCCATCCGCGGCACGCAGGGCAAGGGGCTGATGCCGGACGGCACCAGCCGCTTCAAACTCGGCAACGAGACGATCTACCACTATATGGGCTGCTCGACCTTCTCGAACTTCACCGTGATGCCGGAGATTGCGGTCGCCAAGGTCCGCGAAGACGCGCCGTTCGACAAGATCTGCTACATCGGCTGCGGCGTCACCACCGGCGTCGGAGCGGTGATCTGGACGGCGGGGGTGGAGCCCGGATCGAACGTCGTCGTGTTCGGCCTCGGCGGCATCGGCCTCAACGTCATCCAGGGCGCCAAGCTGGTCGGCGCCGACAAGATCATCGGCGTGGACATCAACCCGGCCAAGCGCGCCATGGCCGAGGCGTTCGGCATGACCCACTTCATCAACCCCAAGGATGTGGGCAACGACAAGGTCGTGCAGGCGATCCTCGACCTGACGGACGGCGGCGCGGATTACAGCTTCGATTGCACCGGCAACACCGAAGTGATGCGCCAGGCGCTGGAATGCTGCCACCGCGGCTGGGGCGAGAGCGTGATCATCGGAGTCGCCGAAGCGGGCCGTGAAATCTCCACCCGCCCGTTCCAGCTCGTCACCGGCCGGGTGTGGAAAGGCTCGGCCTTCGGCGGCGCCCGCGGCCGCACCGACGTGCCGCGGATCGTCGACTGGTATATGGACGGCAAGATCGAGATCGATCCGCTGATCACCCACACGCTCAAGCTCGACGACATCAACCAGGCCTTCGATTTGATGCACGCGGGCGAGAGTATTCGCAGCGTGGTGGTGTATTGAGGCGCCGTTCCCATCCCTGAAAGGGAGGGGCCAGGGGTGGGTGCGAGCCGAAGGCGAGCCCCGCCGACCAGGCGGGCTCGGGACCATCGAGGTCCCTCGCCCGCTACCCACCCCCGCCCCCACCCTACAAGGGAGGGGAGGAGAAATGACGATGAGTTTCGAAACAGTTTCCCAAGCCCGCTCTTTCGGCGGCACCCAGTTTGCCCTGCGCCACGCCAGCCGCGAGACCGGCACCGACATGGTACTCGGCGTCTACCTGCCGCCCCAGGCCGAGGCAGGGGCTCCCCTGCCCGTCCTCTGGTACCTGTCCGGCCTCACCTGCACCCACGCCAACGTGATGGAGAAAGGCGGCGTCCAGCGCCTCTGCGCCGAGCTCGGCATCATCTTCGTCGCGCCGGACACCAGCCCGCGCGGGCCGGAAGTGGCGGACGAGCCGGACTACGATTTCGGCCAGGGCGCCGGCTTCTACCTCGACGCCACGGAGGCGTCCTATGCGGCCAATTACCGCATGTATTCCTACCTCACCGCCGAGCTGCCCGAGCTGATCGCCCAGAGCTTCCCCGCCGATATGGCGCGGCAGGGGATTACCGGCCATTCGATGGGCGGCCACGGCGCGCTGACCATTGCGCTCAAGAACCCGGGCCGCTTCCGCTCGGTCTCCGCCTTTGCGCCGATCGTTGCGCCTTCTCAGGTGCCCTGGGGCGAAAAGGCGCTGTCCCGCTACCTTGGTCAGGACCGCGCCACCTGGCGCCGGTACGACAGTGTCGCGCTGATCGAGGACGGCGGGAGCCTGCCGGAGCTGCTGGTCGACCAAGGCACGGCCGACACCTTCCTGGAGCGCGAGCTTCGGCCCGAACTGCTGGAGGCCGCCTGCGCCGAGGCCGGCATCCCGCTGACGCTGAGGCGCCAGGAGGGCTACGATCACAGCTACTACTTCATCGCCAGCTTCATGGACGATCACCTGCGCTGGCACGCCGAGAGGCTGGGCGCCTGAACCGAACGCCGTCACCCCGGGCTTGACCCGGGGTCCACCTTCTTTCACCGCTCGCAGCTCCCAAGAAGAAGGTGGATGCCGGATCAAGTCCGGCATGACGTACAAAGGCCATGACCAGTCCGCTCCTCACCACGATGATCGACGCCGCGCTGGAAGCCGGCGAGGAGATCGAGCGCTTCTACGACGAAGGCTGCGAGCAATCGGAGAAGCCGGACGGTTCCCCAGTCACCGAAGCGGATAGGGCGGCCGAGGAGATCATCCTCGATCACCTGCGCCGCGCATACCCCAAAGTGCCGGTGCTCGCCGAAGAGGAAGCGTCGGAGGGGCGGATACCCGAGCTTGGCGAACGCTTCTTCTGCGTAGATCCGCTCGACGGCACCAAGGGCTTCGTTCAGCGCACCGGGGAGTTCACCGTCAACATCGCGCTGGTCGAGGGCGGCGTGCCGGTCGCGGGGGTGATCTACGTGCCGGTCACCGGCGTGCTCTATTACGGCGCGCGCGGCGAAGGCGCTTTCAAGGCCCAGGAAGCGGAGCCCGAAGCGATCACCACCCGCGAGCCGATCGCCGGCCTTCTGACCGGCGTCGGCAGCCGCAACCATGCTGCGCCGGACACGCAGGCGCGCAATGCGGCACTCGGGATCAGCGACTATCTGCCCTCGAGCTCGAGCCTAAAATTCTGCCTGGTCGCGGAAGGCGCGGCGGACGTTTATCCCCGCTACGGCCCGACTTCGGAATGGGACACGGCCGCGGGCCAAGCGATCCTGGAAGCTGCCGGCGGCCGGGTGATGGAGCTGGGCGCCGATGGGCAGGAGGCAGGCCCCCTCACCTACGGCCATCCGGAACGCGGCTTCCTCAACCCGCACTTCATCGCCTGGGGCCGCTAGCCGGTCGCTTTGCGCCTCCGCGCCAGCCCGACGCAGGCGAAGTAGACGAGCAGGCCAAGCGGCCCGACCATCATCGTCAGGAACAGACTGGAGGCGAGCGGAGCGTAGGAGACGCCTGCCCGTTCGGCATGTTCGGCCTCCCAAGTCCCGAGGAACAGGTCCAGCACGAGATAATGGATCCAGCCGGCCAGCAGCAGTTCCCGCGTTTCGAACGACCGGGCGATGGCCGCGAGCGAATAGCCCATGTCCCGCGGGATCGCGGCTGCGTAAGGGAGGAACCAGCCAAGGTAGAGAAGCGCCAACACCGCCGTGACGGCCCGCGCGAACAGCACCGCGCGCTGCCGGCCGACCAGCGGATAGGCGAACAGCGCCGCCCAGCCGATGAGCTGTACGGCCTGCACGGTGAGGAACATGGTCTCGAGCATTGCCCCACCCCGCCTTCCGCCCCCCCCCCGGCGGATCAGATGATCGGATGCCGCTCCCAATTGGGCTTGTCGGCGCGCTTGCACAACGTCGCGTTCAGCCCCCGAACCGTGTTGCTTCCCGTCCGCTGGCAAAGGAACGGCAGCACGGCGTGCACGAGGCAGCCTAAGCCGCCGGCAATCATCTTCAGCCCGAAGCCGGAAGCGACGACGAAATGCTCGCCATAGCTCTCGCCGGCTTCCTCGAGATGCTTGGTCAGGGGGTTGTCGGCCATGCGGCACATATAACGGAGCCGCTCCTGTCCCGCCAGCGAATAGGCGCGCGCTCCTTCGTTGCCGCGCCGTATCGGCCTTGCTAGACGCGCGAACTCCCGGAACCAGGTTAGGACGCTCTCATGATCCCCCGCTACGCGCGGCCGCAGATGACCAGCATCTGGGCGCCCGAAACCCGCTTCCGGATCTGGTTCGAGATCGAGGCGCACGCCATGGACGCGATGGCCGAACTCGGCATCGTACCCAAGGAGGCGGCCGCCGCCGTTTGGGAACGCGGCGCTTTCGAAGTCGAGCGGATCGACGCCATCGAGGCGGAGGTGAAGCACGACGTTATCGCCTTCCTCACTAACGTGGCCGAGCATGTCGGGCCCGAAGCGCGCTTCCTGCACCAGGGAATGACCAGTTCGGACGTGCTCGACACCTGCCTTGCCGTACAGCTCGCCCGCGCCACCGATCTGCTGCTGGAGGATCTCGACGGCCTTCTCGCCGCGATCAAGACGCGGGCGATGGAGCACAAGTTCACCCCGACAATCGGCCGAAGCCACGGCATCCACGCCGAGCCTGTGACCTTCGGGCTCAAGCTCGCTTTCGCCTACGCCGAATTCGACCGTTGCCGCGATCGTCTCCTCGCCGCGCGCAAGGAGATCGCCACCTGCGCCATCTCGGGCGCGGTCGGCACATTTGCGAACATCGACCCCAAAGTGGAAGCCTATGTCGCGGAGAAGATGGGCCTGGCGATCGAGCCTATCTCAACCCAGGTCATTCCGCGCGACCGGCACGCGATGTATTTTGCCGTGCTCGGCGTGATCGCCTCCTCCATCGAGCGGCTGGCGACCGAGATCCGCCACCTCCAGCGCACCGAGGTGCTGGAAGCGGAGGAATATTTCTCGCCCGGCCAGAAGGGCTCGTCGGCAATGCCGCACAAGCGCAACCCGGTGCTGACCGAGAACCTCACCGGGCTCGCCCGAATGGTCCGCGCATACGTGACGCCCGCGCTGGAGAACGTGGCGCTATGGCATGAACGCGACATCAGCCATTCGTCGGTGGAGCGCTATATCGGCCCGGACGCGACGGTGACGCTCGATTTCGCCCTCGCGCGGCTGACCGGCGTTGTCGAGAAGCTCCTCATCTACCCGGAGCGGATGCAGAAGAACCTCGACCGAATGGGCGGTCTCGTCCACTCGCAGCGCGTACTCCTCGCCCTCACCCAGGCCGGGGCAAGCCGCGAGGACAGCTATCGCCTCGTCCAGCGCAACGCGATGAAGGTCTGGGAAAGCGACGGGGCGCTGTCGCTGCTCGAATTGCTCAAGGCCGACCCGGAGGTCGCCGCCCTGCTCTCACCGGAGCAGATCGAGGAGCGCTTCGACCTCGGCTACCACCTGAAGCACGTCGACACGATCTTCGGTCGGGTATTCGGCGAGTAACGAACGGCACTCGCGCGCCTGATCCCCCTCCCTCCGCTGGGCAGAAATGCGAAGGCGCTGAAGCTTGAAAGGGAGAGGCTAGGGGTGGGTTTTGGAACGTGCGCGCCAAGGGAGAAACCCACCCCCAGCCCCTCCCTCGCATCCGCACCTGCTAGTTCGATGACGCAGGCGCCAAGGGAGGGGGTTGGACCTGATCCCGAAACGCAGGTGCCAAGGAAGGGGCTCGAACGCTTTACGCCCTCCAGGCCAACTGCTTAAGCGTCGAACAGCGCCTTGAGCTTGCCGAAGAAGCTCTTGGAGGCCGGGCATTCGTCGCCCGTTTCCGTCTTGCGGAATTCCTCGAGCAGTTCCTTTTGGCGGCTGTTGAGCTTGGTCGGCGTTTCCACCTCAACCTGCACCACCATGTCGCCGTGGCCGCGGCCGGATAGGACCGGCATGCCGGCGCCGCGGATGCGGAGCTGCTTGCCGGATTGAATGCCGGCCGGGATCTTCACTTCGTGCACCGCCTTGTCGAGACCCGGAATCTCGATCTCGCCGCCAAGCGCCGCTGTCGTGAAGCTCACCGGGCAGCGGGTGAAAAGCGTATTGCCGTCGCGCTGAAACACGGAATGCCGCGCCAGGTGGACGAAGATGTAGAGATCGCCATTAGGCCCGCCGCGCACGCCCGCCTCACCCTCGCTGGAGAGACGGATGCGGGTGCCTTCATCGACGCCCGGCGGGATTCGCACTTCCAGGCTGCGCACCTTGTCGGCGCGGCCCTCGCCCCGGCAGCGTTCGCACGGATCGGCGATCACCTCGCCCATGCCGCGGCAGGTCGGGCACACCCGCTCGACCACGAAGAAGCCCTGTTGCGCGCGCACCTGGCCGCGGCCGTTGCAGGTGGTGCAGGTCCGCGCCGCCGTGCCGGACTTGGCGCCCGTGCCTTCGCACGGCTCGCACTTGACGCTGGTGTCGATGCGGAGCTCGACTTCCTTGCCGGCATAGGCCTCGTCGAGGCTGATCTCGAGATCGTAGCGCAGGTCCGAACCGCGCAGCGCATTGGACCGCCCGCCGCCCGGCTGGCCCTGCATGAACTCCCCGAAGATGTTCTCGAAGATGTCGGAAAAGGAGCCGAAATCCTGCGCCCCGCCGGCAGCGCTACCGCCGCCGCCGTTGCGGAAGGCGGCGTGACCGAAACGGTCGTAGGCAGAGCGCTTCTGCGGGTCCTTGAGGCAGTCATACGCCTCGCTTACCGCCTTGAAGCGGGCTTCCGAATCCTTGCAGCCCGGATTGCGGTCCGGGTGACATTCCATGGCGATCCGGCGGTAGGACGACTTGATCGTCTTGTCGTCCGCACCGCGCTCCACCTGGAGCAGTTCGTAATAATCGGTTTCAGTCACCTTATCCCTCTCCCTTTACGGGAGAGGGACAGCCGCCGCGCAGCGGCGGCAGGGTGAGGGCCTGACTCCCCACCCGCGCTGATCTCCAAATGGACTGGCTCATATTTTCCCTCACCCTGCCGCTTCGCGGCTGTCCCTCTCCCGTGCAGGGTTCCCATCAAAGTAATACTTTGATGGGAACCCAGGGAGAGGGAAGGGGGTTTACGCCTTGTTTTCGTCGTCGACCTCGGAGAATTCGGCATCGACGACTTCCTCGTCGCTGCCGCCCGCCTGCGCGCCCGGCGCGGCGTCGCCCTCGGCGCCACCGGCGGCGGCACCAGCGGCCTGGTCCTTCTCGTAGATCGCCTGGCCAAGCTTCATCGCCACCTGGGCAAGCGCCTGGGCCTTGGTGTTCATCGCTTCCGGATCGCCGCCCTCGACGGCCTGCTTGGCTTCGTCGATCGCCGACTGGATCTCGCCCTTCAGCGACTCGTCCACCTTGTCGCCATGCTCGGCAAGCTGACGCTCGGTGGTGTGGATCAGGCTTTCGGCATTGTTCTTCGCCTCGGCCGAAGCGCGGCGCTTCTTGTCCTCCTCGGCGAAGCTCTCCGCTTCCTGCACCATCTTCTCGATGTCGGAGTCGGTGAGGCCGCCCGAGGCCTGGATTCGGATCTGCTGCTCCTTGCCGGTGCCGCGATCCTTGGCCGAAACGTTGACGATACCGTTGGCGTCGATGTCGAAGGTGACCTCGATCTGCGGCACGCCGCGCGGCGCGGGGGGAATGCCGACAAGATCGAACTGGCCGAGGATCTTGTTGTCCGCGGCCATTTCGCGCTCGCCCTGGAAGACCTTGATGGTCACCGCATTCTGATTGTCTTCGGCGGTGGAATAGGTCTGCGACTTCTTGGTCGGGATCGTCGTGTTTCGGTCGATCATCCGGGTGAAGACGCCGCCAAGCGTCTCGATGCCCAGCGACAGCGGCGTCACGTCGAGGAGCAGCACATCCTTGACGTCGCCCTGCAGCACGCCGGCCTGGATGGCGGCGCCCATGGCGACAACTTCATCCGGGTTGACGCCGGTGTGCGGCTCCTTGCCGAAGAAATCCTGAACGATCTGGCGGACGCGCGGCATCCGGGTCATGCCGCCGACCAGTACCACTTCGGAAATGTCGTCGGCCTTGACGCCCGCATCGACCAGCGCCTTGCGGCAGGGCTCGAGCGTGCGCTTGATCAGCTCTTCCACCAAACGCTCCAGCTCGGCGCGCGTCAGCGACTTGACGAGGTGCTTCGGCCCGGTCGCGTCGGCGGTGATGAAGGGCAGGTTGATCTCGGTGGTCTGCGCGGAGGAGAGCTCGATCTTGGCGCGCTCGGCCGCTTCCTTGAGGCGCTGCAGCGCAAGGCGGTCGCCGCGAAGGTCGATGCCTTCCTGCTTCTTGAACTCGTCGGCAAGCCATTCGACGATCTTGGCATCGAAATCCTCGCCGCCAAGGAAGGTGTCGCCATTGGTCGACTTCACTTCGAACACGCCGTCGCCGATTTCCAGCACCGACACGTCGAACGTGCCGCCGCCAAGATCGTAGACCGCGATGGTCTTGCCGTCCTGCTTCTCGAGCCCGTAGGCGAGCGCAGCCGCGGTCGGCTCGTTAATGATGCGCAGCACTTCAAGGCCGGCGATCTGCCCGGCGTCCTTGGTCGCCTGGCGCTGTGCGTCGTTGAAGTAAGCGGGAACGGTGATCACCGCCTGGGTGACCGTCTCGCCAAGGTAGGCCTCGGCGGTTTCCTTCATCTTCTGGAGCGTGAAGGCGGAAATCTGCGACGGGGAATAATCCTTGCCGCCGGCATTGACCCACGCATCGCCGTTCGGGCCGCGCGCGATCCGGTACGGAACCAGCTCGGTGTCTTTCTTGGTAATCGGATCGTCGAAGCGGCGGCCGATCAGGCGCTTCACCGCGAAGATGGTGTTGTCGGGATTGGTAACGGCCTGGCGCTTGGCGGGCTGGCCGACCAGCCGCTCGCCATCCTTGGCGAAGGCGACGATCGACGGCGTGGTGCGCGCGCCTTCCGCATTTTCGACCACCTTGGGCTTGCCGCCTTCCATGACGGAAACGCAGCTGTTGGTGGTTCCAAGATCGATACCGATAACTTTTGCCATGAGCGAACCTCTTATGCCCCAAACGAATTTTTGCCCGCATCCCCGGTAGTGGGGCAATGCGAGTGTTTCGGAAGCGATATAGGGGCCGATTCAGAGGCGACAAGAAGTGCGTACGGCCTTAGTGCCACACCGCAGATGAAGACGATGCCTTTGCGCCACACAATCCTCGCCGCCGCCGCGGCCGTTTCGCTGCTGCTCGGCGGCTGCGGAAGCCGTCCCCGCGACCCGACGGTGAAGGAGGTCTGGGTGCGGCTTCCCGCCGCCAAGGGCCAGCCCGGCGCGGCCTATTTCCGGCTGGAAGGGAATGTCGAAGGTACGCGGCTTACCGGCATCACCAGCCCGCTGGTGCGCCGGATCGAACTTCACGAAAGCGTCGAAAAGAACGGCGTTACCCGCATGGAAAAGCGCAAGGAGATCGACTTCCCCTATCGCGGCGCCCTGGTGTTCGAGCCGGGCGGGCGCCACGCAATGCTGTTCACCATCAACAAATCGGTGAAGCCGGGCAGCACCCTCCCCCTCACCTTCTCCTTCAACACCGCCGCGCCGGTCACGGTAAACGCCGAGGTCCGCGACCCCACGGGCGAGAAGCACGACATGCACTAAACCTCTCCCCCTAAAGCCTCTCTCCCCCTGCGGGAGAGAGGTTGGAGAGAGGGGTAGCAGCAGCGCCGGCTCGATGCTGGTGCTGGTGCTTCTACGCAGATGCCAGCGTCTTCCAAAGAAGCGCCCGCCGCGGCATCGAGCCGCGCCGTTCGCACCCCTCTCCCTACCCTCTCCCGCAAGGGGAGAGGGGGTGTTCTCGCATTACCGCGGCGCCATGCGAATGGCGCCGTCCAGCCGCACATATTCGCCGTTCAAATACGGGTTCTCCGCCATGAACAGCGCCAGCCGCGCATATTCATCCGCCTGCCCGAGACGCTTTGGAAACGGCACCTGGGCGCCCAGCGCGTCCTGGACGTTCTGCGGCATGATCGCGACCATCGGCGTCTTGAACACGCCCGGCAGAATCGTGTTCACCCGAATGCCGTCGTTCATCAGGTCCCGCGCGATCGGCAGCGCCATGCCGAGCACGCCCGCCTTTGATGCCGAATAGGCCGCCTGGCCGATCTGCCCGTCCTGCGCGGCCACCGAGGCGGTGTTGACGATCAAACCGCGCTCGCCATCCTCCAGAGGATCGAGGCCGACCATTCCGAAGGCGGACTTGGTAATCATCCGGAAGGTGCCGATCAGGTTGATCTGAACGGCAAGCTCGAACTGGTGGATCGGGTAGGCCTTGGGTTCGCCCGTCGCCTTGTCGCGGCCGACCGTCTTCATCGCATTGGCAACGCCGGCGCAGTTGACCAGGATACGCTCCTGTCCGTGTGCGGCCCGGGCCTTGGCAAAGCCCGCATCCGCTGCCTCGTCCGAAGTCACATCGACCTGCGCGAAAACGCCGCCGATCTCCGAGGCGACCCGCTCGCCCTTGTCTGCATCGCGGTCGAATATGGCGACCTTCACGCCGCGCGCGGCAAGCGCCCGGGCGGTGGCCTCACCGAGGCCGGAGGCGCCGCCGGTGACAACGGCGGAAACATTGGTGTCGAGCTTCATGGCGATACTCCTGATCTTGCCCGTGCTCCTAGAGCCTGGCGGGGCCAGCCTGCAAGCTCGGCCGCCACCTCAGTCATTGCTCAGACAGGTTGGATGTGCGAACTTGATCGAGGTTACCTTGTTGTATGCACCAGTTTGCATAAGCATACAGGCAAGGCAGCGGGGGCTGTACAGCGTAAGGATCACGAGATGCCGTTCCAATGTTCGAGTGAAAGGCCGTGGGGAATCCACTTGCCGGTGCGCAACGACGAGGATTGCCCGCGCTGCGGCTGGACCGCGCCGGGGCCGGCCGGAGACGCCGTCGCCGATGCGATCGCCGCCGCGCGAAACGCTTTCGCCGTTGCTCCGGACTATTTCTGGCTGGTCTCGGGCGGTGTCCAGACGCCGAACGAAGGGCAAGCGCTGGCCGCCTGAGCGGCCGCGTTCATCTTCCCGTCAGCCTGGAGTGCCGACAGTCGCTGCTTCTCGTGGGGAGGCGTGGCGTTGATGCGGATTGAGCGGAGACGCAGTTTTGTGGTTCCGGCGTTGGTCATTGCGGCGGGCTTGAGCCCTCTCCCGGCCTCCGCTCAGGCCGTCAGCGGCCCGCCGGCAATCCTCCCGATCATCGACAAGCCCTGCGATCGTGCCGGGGACGAGATCGTCGTCTGCGGCCGCCGCGAGCAGCCCCGCTCCCCCTACCGCCTGCCGGAGCCGCCGCCCCGCTTCGACGCCGGCGGAGGTGACGAAAGCGTCTCGCGCGAACGCCACGGCCTGTACGAGCAAGGCGACACCGGCATCCACAGCTGCTCCACGGTTGGACCCGGCGGCTATACCGGCTGCAGCTTCCGGCAGTGGAAGGACAGCGACGAACAATGGGGCGGCAAGGACCGCGGCAACCGAGTCCGCCCCGGCGACGCTCCGGAGTAGCCTGGAGACAGCCCCCCCTAAATGGCCGACCCCCCGCAAGGTCGCGGCCTCAGACCGTAGCACGGTCCTTTAGCTGGGGTTTCAGCAAGGCCAGGAAACCTTCTGCATTGTCCATCTTCAAGGCGACGCGGTTGAAGTTGCGACGCCTCCCCGAAAGAGCAACGGTGGAGCGGATCTGGTTAAGCTCGATCACCACGTTCGGCGATGACATCACTGCCAGGTTGAGCGTGTCCGGATCGCTTATCGGGCAAGGCGCCGTCGCTCCTGCATCGAGGATTGCTTCGTAAGGCAATTCGATGCGCTGGAAGTGGCCCAGCCGAAGCAGCAGCATGTCGGGCTCGACGCGGCTTGGCAGGTAGAGGAGGGACTTGGCGAGGCCGACGATATATACCAGGCTGAACAGTCCGACGCCGGTTGCGACCCACGCCACCTTGCCGCTCCACTGAGCAAGGACGAGGTGCAGCACGGCCGTTTCAACAAGCCCGAGAGCGGCAACCGCAAGCAACATCGGCGTCAGAACGCACGCGGAGGTAAAGGCGCAGGGCTGGCGCGCTGCCCGAGGCCTGCGCCAGTATAAGAGCGCCATGGCAAGCAGCCGGAGCTCGGCGGCGGCGAGCGGCGCCATTCGCTCCGGCATCAAGGATGAGAGGAGCCGCACCAGGGGATCCTTGCCGTCCCGGTCCCCTGCCGGCGAAGCGGTTGCCCACGCAAGATATACAACCAAGGGAAGCAGCAGCATGGCCGCAACGGAAGCATCCCCGGTGCCGACCCACAAAGGCGCGAAGACCAGGAGGACGACGAGGTGGAAACCCGCCAGGCGTTTCCCCCAGCTCGCCTCGCCGTTGCTTCGGCCTGGCGCTCGCAAGTGGAACACGAAGGCGAGAAGCCCGGTCACTGCGAACAGAAAGGGAGCGGGCCCTGCCGCCGCCGCGAAATGCTCGGCATTGAGCCTGAGAGGCAGCATCAAGGCAGGCACCATCAAAAAGGGCAGGAGACGGGCTGCCAATCCGGGACGCGACCCTTTGATATTCACGCCTTCAAGCACCGGAATAGCTCCGCGCATAATTACCGGTAATCAGTGGCAGACGGCTGAGCTCCAACGTCTCGGCGGAAGCGGTGCTGCGTGCGCGCTCACCCTCGCTCGGTGCAGCAGAGTCGAGCGACTGCAGCGCGCAGGCCCGTGTCTTCGCACACGGATGCGCGGCCACCAGATCGTGCAGGATACCGACCGTTTCGTCGTCGGCGAGGTAGGCGGCGGCCTCGACCAGAAAAAGTCGGTTGGAAACGACGTCACCGGCACCTCCGATCAGGCGGCCTTGCTCCATGTCGAAAATATATTGTTGTTGCCGGTCCAGCTCGATGTTCCGGCCCATCAGGTTGAGCGACACCGAGACCGTTTCAGGCGCATATTGAATGTGCACGTCGCGCCCGGACCGGTACAGCATCACTCGGCCCGGCTCGAGCTTGTAGCGTCCCGCAAACCGCGCACCCGCGTCCTCGCCGACAAAGCCGATACAGTTTTCGTGGCGGTATTCGTAGATGTCCGTTGTGTAGCCCTCGCCGAAATAGCCGACGGTGAGGAAGTTGAAATTATGATCGTGCGGCAGATCGTAGGCGTACAGTCGCTTTTGGAACGTTTCCGTACGGCTGCCGTGCGCGATCGGCAGCCATATGTTGGCGCGGATGTAGAAATCAGCGGAGTTCCTGATCTGAATCGACTGGGGCTGATGCTCGTTACGCCGGCTGCCGCTCCAGCACGCCTTCAGTTCCTCATGAAAGGCCCGAAGGACGAATTCGCGGTCGTTTGCAAGCGCCCTCAGCGCCGGAGCACAGGAAGCGAGGCTGTCGACGTCTTGCACGTCAACAGTGGCCTGCACGTGGTCGAGGAACGCGTCCACGTCCATTTGGTCGTTGGATTGGATGTCCCAGACGAGAGCCATGGTCTTCCTTTCAGGCTGCGACTGCGGTGAGTTGGGCGAGCGAGCGGCGGGCGGCGGCGCGGACTTCGGGGTGCGGATCGTCCACGAGGCGCTGCAAACCCGCGATCGAGCAATCCTTGTCCAGGGCGGCGATCGCCTGAATGGCGTTCCAGCGCATGAAGTGCCGCTCACTGTCCAGAAACGGCAGCAGATATTCCACCGACTCACGTTCCCCGACCGCAGCAAGCAAGCTGAAGATCGTACTGAGGTTGCTCTCGATGGGATCGATGGGCGACAAGCCCGCGGGGCGCAGGGTGGTGCGCTCGAAGGCCCATTCGAACGGCGCCAGCGGGCCGCTGTTTACGCGAAGCGTGACGCCAGGCCCGCCGTCCTCGTCAAGCGCGAACCAGTCGAGTATTTGCTCGCGGCCTCGGCGTTCGAGCTGGACGTCGAGCTTCGCCTCGTCGCAACCGTTGAACGTGAGGGAAAGATCGCGTTCGAGAAGGTCAAAGGAACCCGGCCGCTTGCAGCTATAGCGCCCCACCTTCAGTGCCGCCCCGCCAACTCGTGCCTGGAGCGCATCCACTGGAGACAAATAGAGGAACTGAGCCGGCCTTTTATGGAAGATGATCGACCAGTTCGTCCAAGGGCTGGAGTGCAAGGCAATAAACTGTCCCGCTGTGTGCTTCGCCGTGATCGGCGTATTCCTGTCGCGCACCGCAGTCAGTATATCGTTCAATCCTTTCTTATAGGATCCGGTTTGCAAGGTGTCGGAGAAGAAAGATGGAACATGCTTCCAAAATCCTTCTTCCGATCCAGACTCGGCTATCCTCGCATCCAGCTCGATAAGTTCTTCCGTGAACGACATTACCCCTACCCTCGTTCGTAGTGTCTCCGGACCTTAGCGGTCCGGAGACTGACTATTCCGTTAAGCCTGCGACGCGGCCACGATAATCGCGATACCCCAGATAATGGCCACGATGGCAACCGACTCACTCGCGCCAGTTTTCTCTACCTCGTTTGCAAGGTTGTCGAGTGTCGCTGCCGGTGCGGAATGATGCCACTTCATCACTATTCTCCCCTAATCGCCGAATCATTTCGGCAACCAAAGATTATTATGGTCAATTGCAGCCTGCAAATAGCAACATAATCCATTCCGGATGAATATATATTTTGATATAAAAACATATACTATGTGTTTGTAAAATCAGATCTACTAACGCCGCGCCATTCACCGCATTGAGCGGCAAAAGTGGCTCAAGGACGGGCGAAAGGCCGCCCGCCTTGTTGAACGTCTTAGTCTCGCTTAGGCCGCGATCCTGTCGCGTAGCTGCAGTCTTGACTGAACCGCCGCTCAAACGGGTACTCTGCGCCGGCCGGCAACCGTCACCACGGCGAGGGCGCCGCATCTTGAAATCGAGTATCGATCTGCTACCTAAATGCCATGCAGCTCACGATCGATCCCGACGGGGCAGATGCCACCAGCCGGATCACGGCCATTCGCGTCGCGCTGCTCAGCGCGCGCATGATGGAGCTTTGGCGGCGCGGCACGCGCGACATGGACACCGTCATGATCCTCGTCGCGGTGGTGGCGATCACGGCCGAGCGGCTGACCCGATCGGAGCTTCCCGAGGCGCAAAAGGCGCTCGAGGAGCCGATCCCGCCGGAGATGATGGCGCCGTGCAACGTCAGCTCGATCGCGGCCGCGACCGGCCTCAACCGGGAGACGGCGCGGCGCCGGGTAAAGGCGCTGGTCGACGAAGGGCTGCTCGTGAAGTCCGACCGGGGCGAAATCTATTTCCCGCCGGGCCAGCTCCAGCAGCCGGCGGCGCGGGCCCTGATCCGCAAGCAGCTCGAGGCGGTGACGCGGTTCGTTAATGAAAGCATAAGGGACGGCGCGCTCAAAGCCGCCTGACGTAGCTTCCTCCCGCCGCGGCGGCGCGCGCCTCATAGTCCGCTGCGATGCGGAGCAGCTCTTCGCGGCAGGCGGGGCTGCGCAGATGCGCGGACGCCTCCCGCAGCGCCTTCGCCCGCGCCCTAAACTCATCGGCCAGTGAACATTCCAGCATCGCCTTCGCACCTCTTTCGAGTGGCTTAGGCCACGACAGGCGCCCTGCGGCCCCGGGGCAGCACGGAATGTGCGCCAAGCACCTTTCAAGGTGGGGCGCGAACCGCCAGTTGGAAATCTGCGCCCGGCACCCCACTGCCGGCGCGGGTCCGCCGCCGCCTTCAAGTCGCCGGCGGGCCCACCCCTCCGCTTAAAGCGCCTCGACGATGGTGACGTTGGCGAGCCCGCCGCCTTCGCACATCGTCTGCAGGCCGTAGCGCTTGCCCCGCGCCTGAAGGGCGTAGAGCAAAGTCGTCATCAGCTTGGTGCCGCTGGCGCCGAGCGGATGGCCGAGGGCGATCGCACCGCCATTGACGTTGAGCCGCGCCGGATCCGCGCCCGTCTCCTTGAGCCAGGCGAGCGGCACCGGCGCAAAGGCTTCGTTGACCTCGAACAGGTCGATCTCGTCGATCTTCATTCCGGAACGCTCCAGCGCGCGACGCGTGGCGGGAATCACTTCCTCGAGCATGATCACCGGGTCACCGCCGGTGACGGTGAGGTTCACCACCCGGGCGAGCGGGGTGAGGCCATGCTCCTTCAGCGCCCGCTCGCTGACCACCAGCACGCCGCTGGCGCCATCGCAGATCTGGGATGCATTGGCGGCACTGATCTTGCCGCCTTCCTTGAGCAGTTTCACCGAGGCGATGCTTTGGGGCGTCGCGTCGTAGCGAATGCCTTCGTCCCGGCTGTGCAGGCGCTCGGTACCGTCCGCATCCACCACCATCAGAGGAACGATCTCCGCCTCGAACGCGCCCGCTTGCGTGGCGGCGATCGCCTTGCGGTGGCTGTCCAGCGCAAAGGCGTCGAGTTGCTCTTTCCGAAACTGGTGCTTCTCCGCAATCATCTCGGCGCCGACGAACTGGCTGAACATAGCCACCCCGAACTTCTCCTGGATGCGCCTGGAGAACGGGCCGGTGCCGATGCCGTGCTGGGCGGGAAGCGTGAACGGCAGGCCCATCGGCACCCGGGTCATCGATTCGACGCCGCTTGCGATCACCACGTCCTGGGTGCCGCTCATTACCGCCTGCGCGGCGAACTGAAGCGCCTGCTGCGAGGAGCCGCATTGTCGGTCAATGGTCACCGCCGGCACCGACTGCGGCAGCGACGAGGCAAGCACCGCGTTGCGCCCGACATGGAAGGACTGCTCCCCCGCCTGCCCGACGCAGCCCATGATCACATCCTCCACCGACGCCGGATCGATGCCGGCGCGTGCGACCAGTGCGTCGAGCACCTCGGCGGCCATGTCGGCCGGGTGCCAATCCCTGAGCGCACCGCCCCGTCTTCCTCCGGCGGTGCGGGCTGCGGCGACGATATAAGCTTCGGCCATCGGCGAACTCCTTTGAACGCGAACTAGCGGCAATCCCCCGCCCCGCAAAGCACGCCCTTGTTTCCAGGGCTGCTGGCGTGCCGATTTTTCCTGATGTTCCAACCGATTCGGGGGAAAGCCGCTCGACACCGCTCTCCTGTCGGCTACGGTGTGCGTCTGGGGATCGGGGAAAATTACGTGTATTTCGTGAAGGTAAAATGGCTTGCCGCGGCGGCCGTGCTGACGGCAGCGGCCACTCCGGTAATGGCGATCGACCCGCTACCGGCCGATGCCAAGCTCGAGACTGACCCGGCGATCGAGACCGGAACCCTGGCCAACGGCCTCCGCTATGCAATTGCCGCCAACAACGCGCCCGCCGACGCGGTGTCGCTGCGCCTGGTTGTTCAGGCCGGCAGTTTCGACGAGGAAGAAGGCGAACGCGGCTTCGCCCACTTCATCGAGCATCTGGCGTTCCGCTCCACCCGCGGTGCGCCGCGCGGCACGCTCGACAACCGGCTCGGCGCGTTCGGGGTCGCCATAGGCCGCGACCAGAATGCCTTCACCGGCCTGACCTCGACGGTGTACAAGATCGACTTTCCACGCAAGGACATGAAGGCGGTTGCCGAGGTTCTGGGCTGGATGCGCGACGCGGCCGACGGGATCGTCTTCGCTCCCGAGGCCGTGGATGCGGAGCGCAACGTCGTTCTCGCCGAACTGCGCACCCGCAGCGGCGCCGCCAACGATGCAACGCAGGCGATCGCCCGCTTCCAGGCCGCGGGCCTGCGCTCCGGCGACCGCGATCCCGGCGGCACTCCGCAAAGCCTGGCCGCCGCGCGGCCGGAGACGCTGCAGGCCTTTCACCGCCGCTGGTACCGCCCGGACAATGCCGCCGTGGTGGTCACCGGCGCCATTGACGCGGCGGAGATCAAGGCGCTGCTCCAGACCAGCTTCGGAAGCTGGCGCGTGGAGGGCGACAAGCCCAGGCGGGCTGCCGCCGCCACCGCCGTGCCGCAGCGCGCGCCGGAAGCGCTCACCATTGCTTCGGCGGCGATGCCGCAGATCGTCGCTGCCTGCCGGATGGCTCCGCTGGATATCGACGGCAAGCCGTCGATGGAGCGGCTCCGCCGCGAGGCCCTTTCCGGCCTTTGGACGCAGGTCCTGAACGCCCGCCTGGGTCATCGCACCAATAGCGCCGGCTCGGGGTTACTGGGCGCCGGTGCGGTTGTTGACCGGGAAAGCCCCGATGCGAAAGCCACCTGCGTCATTGGCGTGCCGGCCGAAGGCAAGTGGCAGGATGCCGTTGTCTCGGTTGAAGCCGAGATGCGGCGCCTCGCGACTGACGGGCCGACCGCGAAGGAAGTCGGCGTTGCAATCCAGCAACTGCAGATTATTGCCACAACGGAGGAAATTGGCGGCGGAACGCGCAAGACGCCGGCGCTGGCGGATGAAATTGTCGAGGCGGAAAGTACGGGCACGATCGTTGAAGCGCCCGCTAAGCGCCTCGAGAGCCTCGCAACCGCCATCGGCTCGGCAATGCCCGCCGACATCCGCCAGGCGATCGCCGCGGACTGGACCGGAACGGGACCGGCAATTGTTCTGGTCTCTCCCGAGCCGGTAGACCGCGAAAAGGTCGCCGCCGCCTGGACGTCCAGCGAGAAAGCACAGCCGCTTGCCGCGTATGCCGACGCCGAGAATGTGGAATGGCCGTATGTCGATTTCGGAAAAAAGGGGAAAGTCGCAAAACGTCTCGCCACGCCGGTGCCGGGACTTCAGCGCTTTTTGTTCAAGAACGGCGTAATTCTAAGCTTTCGGAAGACCGAGAGCAGCGAACCCGCGCAGATTCGAGTCGTGTTCGGCTACGGCCAACGCGCGCTTTCCCCGGCGCTGCGCCAGCCGGCGCAGCTTGCCGCCGGCATGGTGCCGATAGGCGGCCTCGGAAGGCTAGATTATGAAAGCATCCGGCGCGCAATCGGCCACGATGCCTGGGTGTTCAATCTGGCTCCCGGCACCGACGCCTGGATGATTGGAGCGAGTGCCTACCCGCACAACCTCGAGCAGGAACTGCAGGTTCTCGCCGCCTACCTCACCGATCCGGGCTTCGGTCCGCTGATCGACGAGAAGATCCCCACCGGGCTCGACATCGCCTACCGGGCCAGCGCCGCCGAGCCGACTGTCGCGGCGCTCGATGCCATTGAAGAGAAGTTCTTCCCGGACCAGAAGTCCTATCCGCCACGCGAGTCCTTGAGGGAAATCAGCTCGGCAGACCTGGCCAAACTGCTCAAGCCGCTCCTCACCGGAGCCCCGCTTGAGCTTACGGTCGTCGGCAACATTACCGAGAAGCAGGTGCGCAACATGGTGGCTAGCACCTTTGGAGCACTGCCGCCGCGCGCTCCGCTGGCGCCGCCGCAGGGTCCCGGCCCATTCCGCCACTTCACCGACGAGCGCCCGGCGCCGCTTACCGCATTTCACCAGGGGCCGGCCGACAAGGCCGCAGTAATGGTGGCCTGGCCCTTGTGGGTCGCCTCACCGGAGCGGCGGCTGGAGGAATATGCGATAAACCTGCTTGCCGCGGTGTTCGAGCACCGCCTTCTCCAGCGCCTGCGCGTCGAAACCGGCCGGACCTACGCCCCGAGCGTATCGACCGCGATGCCGGACGGCGCCGACCAGGGTGTTCTGACAGCCTTGGTCGATGGCGCTTCGGGTGAAGCGAACGGATTGCTGAACACGATCCGCGAAGTCGCCGCGGACCTCGCCGGCGGCAAGATCGAACAGGAAGACATCGACCGGGCCAGGGAGCCGCTGATCGCGCAGAGTCGCCAGAGCCTTGCCACGGACGCCGCATGGGCCGACACCGTCGCCGGGTCGGTGCGCCACCCGGAGATATTGGACGAGGTGCTCGGCTTCGAAGCGCAGATGAAGGCGGTGACGCTTCCGATGGTGCGCGGCGCCGCGTCCGGCTGGCTGGCGCGCGCGCCTGTGGTCGGGTTTGGAATGCCGGCGCCGGCGGGTGCTTCGACGACGAAGGGGGATCCGCTCCCGAAAGGCGCCGCGCCGGCGCCGGGCGGCGGCCAGTAGAGGCGCAAAAGGGGGAAAGAGCATGCCCGACACGACGGATACGTTCCGCTCTTCGACATGGGGATGGCTGCGGGGCACGCTTGCCGGCTGGGCGACCGTGCTGCTGGCGGTTGCCGGAATCGGCGCTGCGGCGTCGGGCGAATGGGGCCTTTGGCCGTTCGCCGCCACCGGCATCGCGCTGCTCGTCATCCTTTGGAAATGGTTCGAGAACATGGCGGCAAGCTATAGCGTCGCCGAGGATCGGCTGATCGTTCGCCGCGGTATCTTCATGAAAAGCATCGACGAGGTCGAGCTGTACCGGGTCAAGGACGTCCGCCTCGATTTCAGCCTGGTTAACCAATGGGCCGGCATCGGCACCCTGTGCATCGGCTCAAGCGACGAAACAACCCGTGGCGGCCCGCTCGTCATCCGCTATGTCGAGGGTGCCGAAAGCCGCCGCGAAGACCTGCGCCACCTCGTCGAAGCCGCCCGCCAGAAACGCCGCGTTCGCGAGATCGACATGATGCACGAGGATATTTGAGAGCCGGAATTTACCGGCTGTCAACAAAGCTCCGGCAAGACGTTCGCATGTCGGTAATGACAAACATCAAGGCAGAAGATGCTGCTGTCCCGAGTTGGTTCTTGGAAATGCCGTATCGCGCCTTGGTTCGCGATGGGCAGAGCTTTCACGGAACACCGCTGTACTGGGTAGCGGGAAGTGAACTGAAGCCGCGTAAGGCCTTGCGCGCACTCAGAGAGGCACTCCATATCCACGGCGGTCAATGCTTCTACTGTCAGGCCGAAGCAACGGACGTCTCGGCGCACTTCGAAACCGACCATGTGGATGCGAGCAGCCGGGGCGGTTCGGACCTTCTATTCAACCTTGTAGTCTCTTGTAGGGACTGCAACGGAAAAAAGTCCGCGCTACCGGTGGAGGCATTCAGTCCAGACGCGGGGCGGCAGTGGTTGCTGGCCGCCCAAGCCCTAATCCGCGCCAGGCTGGCGCTGATCCCGGAGCCGCCGGCACAATGTCCTAAGGCTTCCGCGCCACCCCGACCAAAGCCGGCCGCAGCAGCCGGTCCTTGATCATGTAACCCGCCTGCATTTCCTGCACGACGGTGCCCGGCTCCTCGTCCGATGGGATCTCCACCATCGCCTGGTGCCGGTTGGGATCAAGCGGCTGACCCATTGCAACCACCTTGGTTATTCCATTGCGCTGGAAAATGGAGTCCAGCTCCCGCGACGTCGCATCGATGCCGGTCAGCAGGCTCTTGATCCGCTCGTCGTCGCGCACGTCCTGCGGCACCGCGGCAAGGGCGCGGTCGAGATTGTCCTTTACGCTCAGCATGTCGCGCGCAAAGCCGGTCGAGGCGTAGGTCGCGGCGGTGATCTTCTCCTGCTCAAGCCGGCGGCGGACGTTCTGGGTCTCGGCCTGGGCGTAGAGCACGCTTTGGCGCGCTTCCTCCAACTCCCGGGTGAGGTCGGCAACGCGCGGGTCGGGAGCGCCTTCCGCACCCGCAACTTCGTCTTCCGCAATGTCCAACTGAAACTCGTTCTCTTCAATCATGCCATCAATCTCGATAGTGCCTGTGCCGTGAAATCTACCATGGGTACCACCCGCGCATAGTTCAACCGCGTCGGCCCGATAACCCCCACCACGCCGACCACCTTGCCGTCGCCGCCGCGATAGGGTGCCGCGATCACCGACGAGCCGGACAGCGCGAACAATTTGTTCTCCGATCCGATGAAAATCTTCATCCCCTGCCCCGCCCGCGCACTGTCGAGCAGGCGCACGATCTCCTCCTTGCCCTCCAGCTCGTCGAGCAGCTGGCGCACTCGCTCGAGATCGGCCGCGGTGCCTTGGTCGAGTAGATTGGCCTGGCCGCGGACGATCAGCACCGGCCGCTGGGCGCCGTCCTCGGACCAGATTGCGAGGCCGCGATTGATCAGCTCCTGCGCGGTGC
>DASWNA010000079.1:0-56281 GCA_036399475.1 Allosphingosinicella sp. | reverse complement strand
GGCGACGTAGCTTCTTTCGATCCGTGGCACGAGATATTCCGCGACGTCGGGCGGCGCGAAAATGCCGCGGTTGCCAAGGAGCTTCATGATCAAATCGGCGATCAGCCGGTCGTCGGGCGGCGCGATGGGGAGCTGCGGAGTCGCCGCGATCCGCGAGCGAAGGTCGGGTAGCCGAATCTGCCAGCCGGGCGGCGGCGCATCGGCGATGATCAGCAGGGGCCGGCGTTTCTCCTGCGCCTCGTTCCAGGCGTGGAAGATCGCCTCCTCCTCGTGCCGCTCGGCATCGTCGAACAAGCGCCCGCCCGTTTTGCGCACGAAGATCCGGCCAAGCAGGCTGCGCCCCGATTTGCGCGGGCCGGTGATCAGCGTCGCCATCACCGGCCAGGTCGACCAGCGCTTCAGATGCTCGAAGGCCTGCTCGTTGGCCGGCGAAAGCAGGAAATCCTCATCGCGGTCCGCCACCGGCCAATCAAGCGGCAGCGCGATCTGGTTCACCTCAGTCGCCGCGCGAAATGCGAATGGAGGCGCCGGAGCCCGACACGCTCCATCCCTGCGCCTGGAGCGCGGCGGCAAGCGCTGCGCCTTCGCCCGAATAGGTCACCCGCATGGTGGACGTGCCGCCAAGCGACTGGCTGGTGGTGATCGCCGAGGTGACGCCGGGCACGCGGCTGACCGCGATCTCGGCGCGCGACACCGCCGCCGCGTCGGCGGTCGGCACCTGGATGGTGAAGGTCTGCACCGCCCCGGTCGGCACGTCGCCGGTGGGGAGCGGCCCGCTCGGTACCGGCACGCCCGGCGCGCGCTCGGTGGGGGTTTCTTCCTCCTCGAACTCCTCAGGGGGCGGCGGCTCCGGCACGATCAGCGACGGATCGGGGGCAAGCGCGCCCGCGGCAAGCGCTTCGGCGTAGATCAGGTCGAGCCGCCGCACGCCTTCGTCCATCAGCCGCGGAAGGATTGCGCTGTTGGAGGCGCGTAGGGTGAAGCGGCCGAGGATCACGTTGTCGGGCCCGTGGCGGGCAATGAAGGTCGCGGTCGCGGGGCCGCCGGGCCAGGTGCGCTTCAGATGCACTTCGGGCATCACCACGTCGGCGGCGCCATATTGGTCGAGCAGCATCCGCCACCAGCCGCGCCCCGGCCGCCGCGTCTGCGCCGCGTTGAGCAGCAAAGGATCGATTCCCGAGCCGGAGGTGCGGACATAATCGATCGGGCTGTTCACCGTCCGGAACCGCGCCCAGGCCTTTTGCCATTCGGTGCGCGATTCAAAGCTCTGGAAGCTCGATCCGGTCAGCATCACGGGAATGACCAGCATCGGCGCCGAGCGCTGCACCGGCCCGCTCACGCCCAGCAACTGCCCGGTCCGCGCGCGGTCGAACAGCACGCCAAGCGTTGCGATGTAGCGCGTCGGCCCGATCTGCTCGCTTTCGACGATGATGCCGGACACCATGCCGTTCAAAGTCGATTCGGGCAGGTCCGGCGCTTCGGAGATGGGCCGCCCGTTGGTCTTGGCCCAGAGCGCCTTCCAGCCCTTGCTCTGCGCCGCCCGCCAGCCCGCCTCGCGCGCTTCGGCCGCCGTCTTGCCGCTCGTGTCCACCTCGACGCCGGTGATCTCGAAGGTGGAGGCGCTGTCGATCGGCGGCACGCCCCGATCCGCCCCTTCGAGCTGCGCATAAACCGCGCCCCCGGCAAGTGCGGTGGCGAGGAGGGCGAGAGCAAGGGGGAGGCGGCGCTTTAGCTTCACGAGCGCCTTTTGGCGAGTATGGCGTGGAAATCCAAGCGCGATGTGGCTAGTCCGCCTCCATGAGCGAGGGTGAGAGCTACACATACGCCAAGGCTGGCGTGTCGATCGCGGCGGGCAATGCCCTGGTGAAGGCGATCGCGCCCTTGGCCAAATCCACCGCCCGCCCCGGCGCGGACGCGTCGCTCGGCGGGTTCGGCGGCTTCTTTGACTTGAAGGCCGCGGGCTATCGCGATCCGCTGCTGGTCGCCGCCAATGACGGCGTCGGCACCAAATTGAAGCTCGCCATCGATGCGGGCCGTCACGAGGGCGTCGGCATCGATCTCGTCGCGATGTGCGTCAACGATCTCATCGTCCAGGGCGCCGAGCCGCTTTTCTTTCTCGATTATTTCGCCACCGGCAAGCTGGAGAGCGGAGTCGCCGAAGCCGTGATCGCCTCCATCGCCGACGGCTGCCGCCAGGCCGGCTGCGCGCTGATCGGCGGCGAGACGGCGGAAATGCCCGGCATGTACGCGCCCGGCGACTACGACCTTGCCGGCTTCTGCGTCGGCGCGGTGGAACGGGGCGAGGCGCTCACCGGCGCGGGGGTGCAGGCGGGCGACATCATCCTCGGTCTGGCCTCCTCCGGAGTCCATTCCAACGGCTTCTCGCTGGTCCGCCGCCTTGCCGCCGATAAGGGCTGGAAGCTCGACCGGCCCGCGCGTTTCAACCTGGAGTTGGTGCTGATCGACGCATTGCTTGCGCCCACCCGCATCTATGTGAAATCGCTTTTGCCGCTGGTTCGGTCGGGCCGGATTCAGGGCCTGGCGCACATTACCGGGGGCGGGCTTCTCGAGAACATCCCGCGCATCCTCACGGCCGACGTGCACGCGCATGTCAATGCCAACGAATGGCGAATGCCGCCGATCATGGAGTTTCTGCAGGCCGAAGGGAATATCGAGCCCGAGGAAATGGCCCGCACCTTCAACTGCGGCGTGGGGATGGCGGTCGTGGTCCGGCCGGAAGACGAAGTGGATGTGTTCAACGCGCTCTTCGAGGCCGGCGAAACGGTCTTCCGGATCGGGTATCTGACGGCTGGTTCGAGAGGCTGCACCGTCGCGGGTCCTGCCGGAACGTGGAGCACGCCACGGGACTGGACCGCCACCCACAATGGCTGAGCGCGTCAAGGTCGGCGTGCTGCTCTCCGGGCGCGGCACCAACATGGTCGCCTTGTCCGAGTACAAACGCCGCGACGCCCGCAGCTACGACCTCGCCCTCGTCGCCTCCAACGTCCTCGAAGCCCGCGGCCTGGTCGTCGCCAAGCGCCTCGCCATCCCCACCTGGGCGCAAAGCCACAAAGGGTTCGAACGCGCCGAGTTCGACATGATGCTGGACGCCGAACTCCGCCGCCATGGCGTCGAAGTGGTTGCGCTGGCCGGCTACATGCGCCTCCTCTCACCCGAGTTCATTCGCGCCTGGGAAGGCCGCATCCTCAACATCCACCCCTCGCTCCTGCCGCTCTACAAGGGCCTCGACACCCACAGCCGCGCGATCCTCGCAGGTGAGATGTTCGGCGGCTGCTCGGTGCACCTGGTGACGGAGGACCTCGACGGGGGAGAGGTGCTTGCGCAGGCCAAGGTCCGAATCCGCGAACGAGACACGGCGGAGAGCCTGGCGGCGCGGGTGCTGGAGGAGGAGCATAAGCTTTACCCCGCCGCGCTGGACGCGTTTTGCGCGCGGCTGCGGCCGGGCCACGTCGACCTAGTTCCTCCCCGCGCGTAAGCGTGGGGAGGGGAACCATGCGAAGCATGGTGGAGGGGTAGATGCCGTGGATCCGGAGGTTCGCGCGCCGGACCTGCTGACCTCAGCGCAGGATACCCCCCACCACCCTGCGGGTGGTTCCCCTCCCCATCTTCGATGGGGAGGAATAGCTTACCCCACGATCTCTTCGGGCTTGAAGAAGAACGCGATCTCGATCGCCGCATTCTCGGCGCTGTCCGAACCGTGCACCGAGTTCGCTTCGATCGACTCGGCGAATTCCTTGCGGATCGTGCCGGCGTCGGCATTGGCCGGGTTGGTCGCGCCCATCACGTCGCGGTTGGCGAGGACGGCGTTTTCGCCTTCCAGAACCTGCACGACCACCGGGCCGGAGACCATGAACTCGACGAGGTCGTTGAAGAACGGCCGCTCGCGATGGACGCCGTAGAAACCCTCGGCCTGCTCGCGGCTCATCTGGATGCGCTTGGAGGCGACGACGCGAAGGCCGGCTTCCTCGAGCTTGGCGGTGATCGCCCCGGTGAGGTTGCGCCGCGTGGCGTCGGGTTTGATGATCGAGAAAGTGCGTTCGGTCGCCATGGCCGTTGGAGCTCCAGAAGGGAAAGGATTGCGCGGCCCTCTAGGGGAGAGGCCGCCGCTCCGCAAGAGTCAGGGCCCTTGCACCCACTTGCCGTCCACCTGCTTCCAGTAACGCGGCTCCACCGCCTCGTTCCCCTTAAGCGTTCGCCAAAGCCCGCGCGCCGAATCCAGCCCACCGTCGCCGAAGAAAAGGTACGCCTTGTCGAAGCCCAGCGCCTCTTCGCGCCATTCCCCGTCGGCAAGCGCGATCGCCCGCGCCCCGTTCGCCGCCACCGGCTCGGTCGACAGCAGCACCGGCTGCGCCTCCGCCCGCTCCCGCCCATGCGGCACGAAGCTGTCCGGCGCGAAGGTCCAGAGCTGTTCGTCCAATCGGGCGATCAGCGCTTCGTCGCCCACCACCAGCATCCGCTCCCCCTGCCCAAGCAGCCCCTGGCAGACGAGGGGCAGAACCCGCTCGAGCGGAGTGGATGCCAGGTGGTAGAAGTTGACGATCACCCTTCGTAATTGTCGGACACGAAGCGGTCGAGCAAAGCCACGCCGAACCCGGTCGCGCCCTTGTCGTACAGGTGCCCGGGCTTGTCCGCCCAGACCATGCCGGCAATGTCGAGATGCGCCCACTTCACGCCCGGATCGACGAAGCGCTGGATGAATGCGGCCGCGGTGATCGACCCGCCCTCGCGCGGTCCGACATTCTTCATGTCGGCGATCGGCGACTCGATCAACTTGTCGAACGCCGGCGCAAGCGGCATCCGCCACAGCCGGTCGCCGCTCGCCGTGCCCGCCGCATTGAGCCGCGTTGCAAGCCCGTCGTCGTTCGAAAACAGGCCGCCGAATTCGTGGCCGAGCGAGATGATCATCGCGCCGGTCAGCGTGGCGAGATCGACCAGGGTCTCCGGCCGGTACTGGCGCTGCGCCCAGGTGATCGCGTCGGCAAGCACCAGCCGCCCTTCGGCGTCGGTGTTGATGACCTCGATGGTCTGGCCCGACATGCTGGTCACCACGTCCCCCGGCCGCTGGGCGTTGCCGTCCGGCATGTTCTCGGCAAGCACGCAGACGCCGACCACGTTCGCCTTCGCCTTTCGCCCGGCGAGCGCCATCATGGTGCCAGCCACCGCCCCGGCGCCCCCCATGTCCCACTTCATGCCTTCCATGCCAGCGGCCGGCTTGATCGAAATCCCGCCGGTGTCGAAGGTGATGCCCTTCCCCACCAGCACCAGCGGCTTGGCACCCGCCTCGCCGCCGTTCCAGCGCATCGCGAGGATCCGCGGCGGCTTGACGCTGCCCTGGCCGACGCCGAGCAGCGCACCCATGCCGAGCTCCGCCATCTGGTTCTCGTCCAGCACTTCGATCTCGACGCCAAGCGGCGCGACCCGCGCGCGGCAGCGCTCCACGAAACTTTCCGGGTACAGAATGTTGGCGGGCTCCGCGACCAGTTCGCGGGTGAAGGCCATGCCGTCGATCAGGGCCGATCGGCGCGCCCACGCCTCCTGGCCGCCTTGCGCGCCAACGATCACCACCTCTTCCAAAGTCGGCTTCTGCTTGGCGGCGAGCTTGGTGCGATATTGGTCGAACCGCCAGCCGCGTGCCGCAGCGCCGAACGCGATCCGCGCCGCCGCCTCGCCGTCCAGGCCCGCACCGCTCAGGTCGATCACCAATTTCTTCTCGCCCGAGGTCAGCAGCCGCGCGGTCAGCGCCCCGCCCGCTTTCTCGAACAAGGCCTCGTCGGAACGTTGTGCTCCAAGGCCGAGCAGAAGCACCCGCCGGACAATCCCCGAATCCTCGACATACAGCTCGGCAACGCTTGCCGCCTCGCGTTCGAAGCGTTGCGCCTCGGCGGCGCGTGCGGCGAGGCCGCGGGCGCCTTCGGGCAGCGTTGTCAGCCGGTCGTTCAGCAGGTCCTCGCTCCACACGGGAATGGCAAGGGCGAAGGAACCGGACGGGCGCTGGCTGGCGAAGCTGATCTGCAAGGCGGTAAACTCCTGGGTGGTCGAGGGCGGGGCTTGCCGCACCTTGAGGCAAACGCGCAAGCCCTTCCAAGGGTGCCGCCTGATCGGGCCTGCCCCCCCAGTGCGGCATTGCCCCGCCGCCGCTGCGATGCAATAGGCGGAAAAACAAGCGTGTCGCCTCCGGTTACCTTCGCGGCGGGGAAATTGAAGAAGCGTAAGTTCATCTGTTTAACGGCGCTGCCGATTTCGCTCTGCGCGCCCGGCGCGGCGTGGGCGCAGGTGGGCGTCCAGGCCGAGGCCGTGCCAGGTGCCGCTTCCAACGAGCTCGCGCCCGCCGATCCGGCCGCGGACACCCGCGAAGTCCGCTTCAGCTCGCTCCGCCTCGAATATGACCGCGATTCCGAAGTCGTGGTCGCATCGGGCGACGTCCGCATGAACAGCGACGGCAACAATCTGCGCGCCGACCGCGTCGTCTGGACCCGCAAGACCGACGAAATCCGCGCCGAGGGCAATGTCCGCCTGGTCACTCCCGAAGGCGACGTCGCCTACGGCGACAGCGTCGTCCTCACCAATTCCATGCGCGACGCGGTGGCCGAAAACATCCTCCTGGTGCTGGAGGATGGCGGCCGCCTCGCCGCCAACAAGGCCGAGCGCAAGGACGGCTACACCACCCTTTACCGCGCCGCCTACAGCCCCTGCGCCGTCGTCAACGAGAATGGCTGCCCCAAGGACCCGACCTGGCAGATCACCGCCGTCAAGGTCGTCCACGACCCCTTCAAGGGCCGAATTCGCTACGAAGGCGCCGGCCTCAGCCTGTTCGGACGGCGCATTCTTGCCCTCCCTGGCCTCTCGCATCCGGACGGCTCCAAGGGCGGCGGCCCCGGCCTGCTCGTTCCCGACGTGCGCCTCAGCCAGTCGAACGGCCTGGAAATCTCCGCGCCTTATTATTTCAAGCTCGCGCCCAACCGCGACGCCACGATCACCCCGCACATCTACACCGACGTGCTGCCGATGATCGAGGGCCGCTATCGCCATCTCACCCCGACCGGCGCCTTCCAGGTCGGCGGCTACCTCACCTACGGCTCGCGCATTCCGCTCGACCAGGAAGCGCTCGGCCTGCGCGACCGGGGCATCCGCGGCTACCTCGAAGGCAATGCCCGCTTTCAGCTCACCCCCGAATGGAGCGTCACCGCGTCCGGCCGCTACGTTACCGACCGCACCTTCATGCGCCGCTACGACATCTCCCGCGACACCCGCCTTCGCTCGGTGGTGAATGCCGAGCGGATCACGGACAACAGCTACATCTCGATCGCCGGCTGGGCCTTTCAGGGCCTGCGAGTCACCGATGTCGCCGGCCAGCAGCCCATCGCCTTGCCCGCCATCGACGCCCGCTGGCGCCTGGGCGACCCGATCCTCGGCGGGCGGGTCGAGCTTCAGGCCAACAGCCTCGCCATCCTGCGCACGGACGGCCAGGACACCCAGCGCGCTTTTACCTCCGCCCGCTGGGACCGGCGCAGCATCACGCCCTGGGGGCAGGAACTGGTCCTCACCGGTTTTGCGCGCGGCGATGTTTATCACAGCGGCGATAACGAACTCACCTCCACCCTCACCTATCGCGGCGAAGAGGGCTGGCACGCCCGCGGCATCGCCGCGGCGGCGGCTGAAATCCGCTGGCCGTTCGTTGGCACCTTCATGGGCGGCACCCAGCGGCTCACCCCGCGGCTCCAGTTCGTCGCCTCGCCGCCAACCCGCAACCTTGATATTCCCAACGAAGACGCCCGCTCGGTGGACCTCGAGGATTCCAACCTCTTCGCGCTTAACCGCTTCCCCGGGTACGACCGCTGGGAAGACGGCGTGCGGATGACCTACGGCGTCGACTGGGCGTTCGACTTTCCCGGGGTGTCCGCCCGCACGACGGTCGGCCAAAGCTACCGCTTGAGCGAAAAGCCCGCGATCTTCCCGACCGGGACCGGCCTGTCGGACCGTTTCTCCGACATCGTCGGCCGCACCACCGTCAAGGTCGGCCACAAGCTCAGCCTTGTGCACCGCTTCCGGCTCGACAAGGACGATCTCGAAGTCCGCCGCAACGAACTCGACGCGGTGATCGGCGGCCACCAGACCTACGCCACGGTGGGCTACCTGCGCCTCAACCGCGACATCGATCCGGCCATAGAGGACCTTCGCGACCGCGAGGAGATCCGCCTGGGCGGCCGCGTCAAGTTCGCCCGCTACTGGTCGGTCTTCGGCTCGGCCATCGTCGATCTCACCGACCGCCAGGAAGACCCGCTCAGCGAAGCCGACGGCTACGAGCCGGTCCGCCACCGCCTGGGCATCGCCTATGACGACGATTGCATCGAGATCGGGGTCACCTGGCGGCGCGATTACGACGCCACCGGCGACATCCGCCGCGGCAACACCTTCCTGTTCCGGGTGGCGCTCAAGAACCTGGGGCGCTAGAAGGCAAGGCGAAGGGCGCTAAGCTGCGGTTCAGCAAGCCCAAGGCATGTGCAAGAGCCTGCTTTTACTGGAGGAATGATGAAGCTCGGGACTTTTCACAGGGCGGCGTTCGTGCTTGCCGGCACATTGGCGGCCGCGGCTGCCGTTGCGCAGACGGGCGGTTCGGCGGAAATCCCGGGCGGCGGCCTCAACCTTCCCGACGATGGCCGCTTCCTTGCGCCCGAAGATCCAGGCGTCCGCAAGGCCACCGCGATCGTCAACGGTACGGTGATCACCGGCACCGACATCGATCACCGCATCGCGCTGATTGCGATCGCCAATGGCGGCAACATCGCGCCCGAGGAACTGCCGCGCCTTCGCCAGCAGGTGCTCCGCAATCTGGTCGATGAGACCCTGCAGATCCAGGCCGCGATCGCCGAGGACATCAAGATCGAGCCCAAGGAGCTCGATCAATATTTCGCCCGCTACGCGCAGAACTTCAAGCAAACGCCGTCGCAATTCGCCGCCTACCTGCGCTCCGCCGGCTCGTCCGACACCTCGATCAAGCGCCAGATCCAGGGCGAACTCTCCTGGAGCCGCCTCCAGCGCCGCCAGATCGAACCGTTCGTCAACGTTTCCGAGGAAGAAGTGCAAACGGTGATCGCGCGGCTCAACGCCGCCCGCGGCACCAAGGAATACAAGGTCTCCGAAATCTTCATCTCGGCGACTCCGGAAACCGCCAACGAAGCCCGCGCCAATGCCGAGCGGATCGTTGAGCAGCTTCGCACCGGCGCGTCCTTCATGGCCTATGCCCGCCAGTTCTCCGAGGCCTCCACCGCGGCGGTCGGCGGCGATCTCGACTTCGTCCGCGCCGAGCAGCTCCCCGAACCGCTCGCCGCCGCCGTCCAGCAGCTTCCCGTCGGCACGGTCTCGAACCCGATCGCGGTGCCCGGCGGCTTCTCGATCATCGCCGTGACCGATACCCGTCAGGTGCTGACCGCCGATCCGCGCGACGCCGTGCTCAGCCTCAAGCAGCTGTCGGTCAACTTTCCGCGCGGCACCGCGCGTTCGCAGATCGACAGCCGCATCCAGCAGCTGGTTCGCACCAGCCAGGGCATGGGCGGCTGCGGCCGCGCCGAGGAAGTCGCAGCCGGCATCGGCGCGGAAGTGGTGACCAACGATCAGGTCAAGGTCCGCGATCTTCCGGCCCCGCTCCAGCCGACCTTGCTCAACCTCGGCATCGGCCAGCAGACCGCGCCCTTCGGCACGGAGGAACGGGTCAGCGTCCTGGTCTTGTGCGGCCGCGACGATCCCGCCCCCGTGGCCGAGGTTTCTTTCGACGAAATCCACAGCCAGCTCGCGGAAAACCGGATCAATTTGCGCGCCCGCCGCTACCTGCGCGATCTTCGCCGCGACGCAGTTGTCGATTATCGCTGACGGCGACGCGCCCGCCGCGCCGCCGCTTGCCCTTGCACTCGGCGATCCGGCAGGCATCGGCCCCGAAATTGCCGCCAAGGCCTGGGAAGCGCGCGAGGCCGAGGGCCTGGCGCCCTTCTTCGCCGTCGGCACGCCCGAATCCCTCGCCGCCGTCTGGAACGGCCCGGTGGCCGTGGTCGACGGCCCGGAGGAAGCGCGCCAGGTCTTCCGAAGCGCCCTCCCCCTGATCCGCATAGACGGCACCGCCGAGTGCACGCCCGGGATGCCGACCCTGGAAGGCGCGCGCAACGCGCTCGACGCGCTCGAGCTCGCCGTCGGCCTCACCCGCTCCGGCGCCGCGTCCGCGATCGTCACAGGCCCGGTTTCCAAGGCGCAGCTCTACGCGATCGGCTTCACCCACCCCGGCCAGACCGAATTCGTTGCCGAACGCTGCGGCATCGCCGCGGACATGGTGGCGATGATGCTCGCCGGCCCGACCCTGCGCACCGTCCCCGTCACCACCCATATCGCGCTCAAGGACGTGCCGGCTACCGTCACCACCGAACTGATCGTCCAGCGCGGCCGAACCACCATCCGCGGCCTGAGGCGCCTGTTCGGAATTGCCCGCCCACGCATCGCGGTCGCCGGCCTCAACCCCCACGCCGGCGAGAACGGCGCCCTCGGCCGCGAGGAGATCGACATCATCGCCCCGGCAATCGAGCGCCTGCGCGAGGAAGATGCCGACATCACGGGTCCGCTCGCGGCCGACACCATGTTCCACGCCCGCATGCGCGCTACCTACGACGCCGCGCTCTGCCTCTACCACGATCAGGCCTTGGTGCCTTTGAAGACGCTCCACTTCGACGAAGGCGTCAACATCACGCTGGGCCTGCCAATCGTCCGCACCTCGCCCGATCACGGCACCGCCTTCTCCATCGCCGGCCAGAACAAGGCCGAGCCCGGCGCGATGATCGCCGCTTTGCGCCTGGCGTCGGACTGCGCCCGGCGCCTGCACCAGGCGTGAAGCCGCTTCCCCCCTTGCGGGAGGTAATCCGGACCCACGGCCTCACCGCCTCCAAGGCACTCGGCCAAAACTTCCTGCTCGACGAACAGCTCCTCGACCGAATCGCCCGGGTGCCCGGCGACCTCCTCGGCCAAAGCGTCTACGAAGTCGGCCCCGGTCCGGGCGGCCTCACCCGCGCCTTGCTCCGCGCCGGCGCCAATGTCGTCGCCGTCGAACGCGACCGCCGCTGCCTCCCCGCCCTTGCCGAAGTGAACGACGCCTCCGAAGGCCGCCTGCGCGTGCTCGAAGCCGATGCGCTGACCATCGACGAGGAAGCCGAAGCTGGCACCGGCGCCCACATCGCCTCCAACCTGCCCTATAATATCGGCACCGCCCTGCTGGTGCGCTGGTTAGGGGGGGAACGCTGGCCCCCCTGGTGGGCGTCCCTCACCCTGATGTTCCAGCAGGAAGTCGCCGAGCGCATCGCCGCCAAGCCCGACACCTCCGCCTACGGCCGCCTCGCGGTGCTGGCGCAATGGCGCGCCGACGCCCGCATCGCCCTCAAGGTCCACCGTTCCGCCTTTGTGCCCCCGCCCAAGGTGATGTCGGCGGTTGTGCACATCGTGCCGAAGGAAGCACCCGCCGGCGTCCGCCCCCTGACCCTGGAGGCCCTCACCGCCGCTGCCTTCGGCCAACGCAGAAAGATGCTCCGCCAAAGCCTCAAGGGCTTGCCGGGTGCGCTCGAGGCGCTGGAAGCCGCGGGCGTCGAATCCACCCGCCGAGCGGAAACCCTGACCGTGGAAGAATTCGTCACCGTTGCACGAGCCATGGCCTGAGGCACTGGAGCAACTCCCCTCCCTCCCCACAGGCCTGCCCGGAAAGGCACAAGCCGCCGAAAGGGAGGGGCCGGGGGTGAGTTCCACCCTCCGCCGCCGCGCCTGGGAAAGCGCACAACCCACCCCTAACCCCTCCCTTCCACACGCCCCACCAAGTCGAGAGGCGCCGAGCGGAGGGAGGGGAAGCAGGTGGCCAAACCGGGACCCTTAAGGCGCTGGAGGCGACAGGGATCTAATCGCTTACGGAGGAAGAATTCGCCGCAGTCACCCGCTTCATGTCTTGACGAACTGTAGCAACTCCCCTCCCTCCCCACGGGCCTGCCCGGAAAGGCACAAGCCGCTGAAAGGGAGGGGCCGGGGGTGGGTTCCAGCCTCCGCCGCCGCGCCTGGGAAAGCGCAAAACCCACCCCTACCCCTCCCTTCCACACGCCCCACCAAGTCGAGAGGCGCCGAGCGGAGGGAGGGGAAGCAGCAGGCCAGGCCAAGGGCGCCCAGTTCCTCCCCATCGAAGATGGGGAGGGGAACCATGCAGGGTTCCCGCCAAAGTAGTACTTTGGCGGGTGCCCGTGAAGCATGGTGGAGGAGTAACTGCCGTGGACTCAGAGGTTCACGCACCCGACCCAAAGGCCAGCGCCGCTACCCCTCCACCACCCTTCGGGCGGTTCCCCTCCCCACGCTTCGCGCAGGGAGGAACTAGGGACCTCAATTCGCCTTGGGGGTCTCGGGAGCCGGCGGCACCACCGTTACCGGCGCCTGCGCGGTCAGCACGTCCGCGGGCGGGCCCTTGGCGATCGCCGCGGCAAGCGTATTCGCCTGCGTGCACGGGGTGGCGCAAAGCGTCTTCAATTTCTCCAGATTGCGCCGCGCCCGCTCCACCGCGCCGCGCTGCACATAAGCTTCGCCCTGGCCGGCGATCGCGCCCACGTCGTTGGGCTCCAGCTTCAGAGCCTCGGTGTAGAAGCGGATCGCCTTGCCCGGCAGCTTCTGCGCCTGCGCCACCCGCGCCAGCCCCACATAAGCCTGGCGGTTGCGCGGATCGACGGCCAGCGCCGTCTCGTACAGGTCGATCGCGTCGCCATATTTCGCCGCGCCTAGCGCAGTTTGCGCGTCGGCCGCAACCGCAATCGAGCGCGGGTCGATCACGTCGTCGGGCTTCTGCCCGTAACCGGCGCTTGCCATGGTGCCGAGCGCAATGCCCAGCGAAAGGGCGATGGGGGTAAGGCGCATCAACATCTCCATAAGCATGCCGAACGGCAGGCTAGCATGCCGCCCGCCACCGTGCGACGAAAAAGCCGTCCGTGCCGTCATGCGCCGGGGTCAGCAAGCGCCCCGGACCGGCGGCCCGTCCCGCCTCCATGCCAAGCCGTTCCGGAACCAGAGGTGAACGCTTGGCAAGCGCCTCCGCCTGGCCCCGGCCCTCCTCGGCCAGAACCGAACAAACCGCATAGACGACAATGCCGCCCGGCTTGACCAGTTCCGCCGCGACATCAAGCAGATGCGCCTGGAGCTTCAGAAGCCGCGACAAGCGCTCGGGCGTCAGCCTCCAGCGCGTTTCCGGATTGCGCCGCCACGTCCCCGCGCCCGAGCAAGGGGCATCGACCAGCACGATGTCCGCTTTCTCGCCGACATCCGCCAGCGCATAGAGCTCGCGGTTGGGATCGAGCAGCCGCGGCTCGACGATCCGCACCCCGGCCCGCTCCAGCCGCGGCGGCATCTGCGACAGCCGCCTCTTGTCCGTGTCGCAGGCGATGATCGTGCCCCGGTTGCCCATCTGCGCCGCTAGAGCGAGGGTCTTGCCTCCCGCCCCAGCGCACAGATCCACCACCGTCAGGTCCGCTTCGGCCCCGCAGGCAAGCGCAAGCAGCTGGCTCCCCTCGTCCTGGATCTCGACCAGCCCGGAAAGCCAAGCCTCCGTCTCCTCGACGCGATAACCTTCCGGCAACCGAAGCCCGAGCGGCGACAAAGGCGAAGGCACCGCCTCGGGAATGGCCGCCAAAGCCTCCTCGCGCGTGCCTTTGAGCAAGTTCACCCGCAGATCCAGCGGCGCCCGTCCAAGCAGCGCCTCGACCTCCGTCTGGTCGAGCAACGGATCGAACCGGCTCCTCAGCCATTTCGGCGCGGGTCCCCAGGGCGCCGCCTTCTCGCCCTCGGCCACCGGCGCCGGCCCATGCGCCGAGCCGTCGAACAGCGCCAGCAGCTCCGCATCCTCCTGCGCCAGCCCAAGCATCGCCGCGCGCCCGCTCTCCGGACGCTCGCCCGTCCGCCGGATCGCGCGATAAACAAGCTCCCGCACCGCCCGCCGGTCGCCCGACCCCGCGAAGCGCCGAGTCTTGAACCAGCGCGCGATCAAAGTGTCCGCCGCCGCGCCGCTCATCCTGGCGGATTCGGTGATCTCGTCGAGCAGCTCGATCGCCGCCTGCACCCGTGCCGAAGGAGTCATCCGCGCGTCGGATAATTAGGGGCCTCGCGGGTGATCGACACGTCGTGGACGTGGCTTTCGCGAAGGCCTGCGTTGGTGATCTGCACGAAGCGCGCCCGCTCCCGCAAATCGCCCAGCGTCTCCGATCCGGTATAGCCCATTGCCGCCTTCACCCCTCCGACCAGTTGATGAATGATGTCCCGCGCCGGCCCCTTGAAGGCGACCTGCCCTTCGATCCCTTCCGGCACCAGCTTGAGCTGATCCTTGATGTCCTGCTGGAAATAGCGGTCGGCCGAACCCCGCGCCATTGCCCCCACCGAGCCCATGCCGCGATAGGATTTGAACGCCCGCCCCTGGTACAAAAACGTCTCGCCCGGCGCTTCCTCGGTGCCCGCGAGAAGCGACCCAACCATCACCGCCGAAGCCCCGCCGGCAAGCGCCTTGGCGATGTCGCCGCTGGTCCGAAGTCCGCCGTCGCCGATGATCGGAACGCCCGATTTCTCCGCTTCCTCCGCCGCATCCATGATCGCGGTGAGCTGCGGCACGCCGACGCCGGCCACGATCCGCGTCGTGCAGATGGAGCCCGGCCCGATCCCAACCTTCACCGCATCCGCGCCCGCGCCGATCAGCGCCTTGGTCGCCTCGGCGGTGGCGACATTGCCCGCCACCACCTGCACCGAATTCGAAAGCTTCTTCACCCGCTCCACCGCCGCCGCGACGTCGCGGTTATGGCCGTGCGCCGTGTCGATCACGATCAGGTCGCACTCCGCGTCGACCAAGGCCTCGCTCCGCGCAAAGCCCTTGTCGCCGACCGTGGTCGCCGCAGCCACGCGAAGCCGCCCCGCCGCATCCTTGGTGGCGTCGGGATAGGTTACCGCTTTCTCGATATCCTTGACCGTGATCAGGCCGACGACCCGGCGCGCCTCGTCCACCACCAGCAACTTCTCGATCCGGTGCTGGTGAAGCTGGCGCTTCGCCTCGTCCTGGGTCACCCCCGGCTGCACGGTGATGAGGTTCTCGCGAGTCATCAGCTCGGATACGGGCTGGCGCGGATTCTCCGCGAAGCGCACGTCGCGGTTGGTCAGGATTCCGGCAAGCCGCCCCTGCGCGTCCGTCACCGGAATGCCCGAGATGCGGTGCTGCTTCATCAGCGCCAGCGCATCGGCCAAAGTCTGCTCCGCCGTCATGGTGATCGGGTTGACCACCATGCCGCTCTCGAAGCGCTTCACCGCCCGCACCGCCGCCGCCTGCTCGTCCGGCTCCATGTTGCGGTGAAGCACCCCCATGCCGCCAAGCTGGGCCATGACGATCGCCATGTCCGCCTCCGTCACCGTGTCCATCGCCGCGGACAATATGGGAATGTTGAGCGAAATTTCTCGCGTCACCCGGGTCCGCGTATCCGCCTGGCTGGGCAGCACGGAGGATTCGCAGGGCTGAAGAAGGACATCGTCGAACGTCAGTCCGAGACGAATATCGTTGCGCTTGTGGTCGGCCATATTCGCCCATGCCAAGGAACGGCGCCTTTGCCAACCCGGCGCGTACTCAACCTCCGCCCGCGCCTGGGCTCCTACCCTCCCGACCGCGCCAGCACCCGCCGCGCTTCCTCGACATGCATCGCCTCGATCATCCGTCCCTCGAACCGCTCCGCCCCGCCGGTCGCCGCCGCAACCAGCCGCCGCGCCGCTTCCACTTCTTCATCCGACGGCCCGAACACCCGGTTCGCGGTCTCGAGCTGGCCCGGGTGGATGATCGTCTTGCCGTCGAAGCCGAAGCTGCGCCCCTCGCGGCACTCCGCCTCCAGCCCCTCCGCGTCCTCCAGCCGGTTATACACCCCGTCGAACGCCGGGAGCTTCGCGGCCCGCGCCGCCACCACGATCGTCTGCAGCGCATGCAGCAAGCCGGCCCGTCCCGCACCCGCCGGAATCCCCAAGTCCGCGGCCAGGTCGTTGGTCCCCGCAATCAGCCCCGCGCACTCGCGCGCGATGAAATGCGCCGCAAGCAGCCCGCGCGCGCTTTCGATCATCGCAAGCACCGGCTTGCCCGACACCCGCGCCGCTTCCTCGGCCTTGCCCGCCGACTGCGCCTTGGGGAGAATGAGGTAATCCGCCACGCTCCGCGCCACCGCCGCGACATCATCGGCATACCAGTGCGTGCTCACCTGGTTGACCCGGATCGCCACCGGCCGCCCGCCAAACCCTTCCGCCGCCGCGGCAACCGCCGCCTCGCGAGCCGCCCCCTTGTCCTCCGGCTTCACCGCGTCCTCCAAGTCGAGGAAGATCATGTCGGCATCCAGCTCCCGCGCTTTCTCGATGGCGCGCGGGTTGGAGGCGGGAAGGAACAGCAAGGAGCGGCAAAGCCTGAGGTCGGTCGTCATTGAGGGGTTCCCGATTTCGCTTGGAAGCGGCCCCGCTTGCCTACATTATGTCCGCAATCGCAAGGGGGAGCGCGAACGACATGCTTGAGTTCATTCTACTGACATTCGCGCTGCTGGTCGGCCTCGTGCTGCTCACCGGCATCAAGATCGTCCGCCAGGGCTATCACTACACGATCGAGCATTTCGGCCGCTTCACCAACGTCGCCCAGCCCGGCTTCAACTACTATTTGCCCTTCTTCTATCGTGTCGGCCGCAAGGTGAACATGATGGAGCAGGTGCTCGACATCCCGGGCCAGGAGATCATCACCAAGGACAACGCCATGGTGTCCACCGACGGCGTGGTGTTCTTCCAGGTGCTCGACGCCGCCAAGGCCGCCTACGAAGTTTCCGATCTTTACGTCGCGATCATGCAGCTCACCACCACCAACCTGCGCACGGTGATGGGCTCGATGGACCTCGACGAAACCCTCTCCAAGCGCGACGAGATCAACGCGCGGCTCCTGTCGGTGGTCGATCAGGCCACCGAAAGCTGGGGCGTCAAGCTCACCCGGGTCGAGATCCGCGACATCCGCCCGCCCGCCGACATCGTCAACGCCATGGGCCGCCAGATGAAGGCCGAGCGCGAAAAGCGCGCGGTGATCCTCGAAGCCGAAGGCAGCCGCGCCTCCGCCATCCTGCGCGCGGAGGGCGAGAAGCAAGGCCAGATCCTGGAAGCGGAAGGCCGCCGCGAAGCCGCCTTCCGCGACGCCGAAGCCCGCGAACGCGGCGCCGAAGCCGAAGCCAGGGCTACCCAGGTCGTCTCCGAAGCGATCAAGGACGGCAACACCCAGGCGATCAATTATTTCATCGCCCAGAAATATGTCGAAGCGATCGGCCAGTTCGCAACCTCGCCCAACGCCAAGACCATTCTGTTTCCGGTTGAAGCCACCCAGCTCATCGGCACGCTTGGCGGCATCGGCGAGCTCGCGCGCGACGCCCTCTCCGGCCCAAGCAGCCCCCCGGCCGAGCCCGCGGCCCTTCCCAAGCGCCGGGGCCCGTTTGAAAACGAAAGCGGCCCCGGCCTGTGAACGGCCTCGGCCTCGAACCGCACTGGCTGTGGCTGCTTGCCGCGATGCTGCTCGGCATCGCCGAGCTGATCGCGCCGGGCGTGTTCCTGATCTGGCTCGCCGCCGCGGCCGCGCTCACCGGCCTCGCCACCCTGCTGCTCGGCATCACCCTTCCCTTCCAGCTCGTCCTGTTCACCCTGTTCTCGATCACCGCGGTTTATGGCGGCCGGCGCTGGTATCTTGCGCATCCGGTGGCAACCAGCGATCCCCTGCTCAACCAGCGCGCCGAACGCCTGCGCGGCGAGACCCTGACGCTTGCAAGTGCGATCGAGAACGGCCGAGGCCGGGTCATCGTCGGCGACAGCGTGTGGGCTTGCCGCGGCCCCGACGCCCCTGCGGGCGCTGCGGTGCGGGTCACCGGCGCGGACGGCGCCTGCCTCCAGGTCGAGCCGCTCGCGCACACCCCTGCCCTGCCTGCCGGAGAGACCTCATGAAGCTTGCCGGAGCTGCCCTTGCTTTGGCCCTCACCGGCTGCGCCGCCACCACTAACACGGCGGAAGCGCCCGCCCCGCCGACGATCCACGGCGCAGGCCCCGCCGAAACCGTCGCCGCCCGCCAGGCCACCTTCAACCTCACCGCCGCCACCTTTGGTTCGATGCGCGCCGCCGTGGAAAGCGGCGCGGACCTCAAGTCCCTCACCTTCGGCGCCCGCGGCCTCAACCGCTGGGCGACCGCCCTCCCCGGCATGTTCCCCGCCGGCACCGATCTCCCGGCGAGCGCCGCTCTGCCCACCGTGTGGACCGACCGCCCCGGCTTCGAAGCCAGAGCCGCCGCCTTCCAGGCCGCGACCGCCGATCTCCTCGCCGCCGCCACGGCCAACAACAAACCCGCCTTCGCCGCCGCCGTCAAAACCACCGGCGCGGCCTGCGGCGCCTGCCACAGCACCTACCGCGCGGAAGACGCGCACTAAGGGAATAAAGGCGCATCCGGCACCATGCCGCCCGCCTGAACCGGCCACACCCCAAGCCCGTTTGAAACGGCCCTGCTCCCCTCCTTCCCCAGGGCACTTGTGGTTTGCAGTGACGGTGGAAAGGGAGGGGCTGGGGGTCGGTCTGTTTCTGGGGCGGGTCGATGTGAGGGGTGCCCGCGGAAACTCTGACGTCCCGTCGCGCCGGGCGAGCATTGAACCCACCCCCACCCCTCCCTTACACGCGCCGGCGTCCACCTCCCACGGCCGCGCAGAGGGAGGGGAGCAGGCTCGCCAGGCGCGGCCGCCCTGCTCCCCTCCCTTCGCAAGGTACCCGAGTTTTCACCGTGAGGGCCGAGAGGGAGGGGCTGGGGTGGGTCTGTTTCTGAGGCGGGTCGATGTGAGTGGTGCCCGCGGAACTCTGACGCCCCGCCGCGCCGGGCGAGCATTAACCCACCCCCACCCCTCCCTTGCAAGCGCCGGCGCCCGCCTCCCACTGCCGCGCAGAGGGAGGGGAGCAGGCTCGCCAGGCGCGGCCGCCCTGCTCCCCTCCCCTTCGCAAGGCATTCGTGGTTTGCAGTGGCGGTGGAAAGGGAGGGGCTGGGGGTGGGTTTACCGGGCGCGGTGCTTGCCGGGCTCTGACGCCTCGTCCCGGCGGGAGAAGCAGTCAGCCGAAGCACTCGAAACGAACGAGCCGGTTTACGTCAAAAGGCCGGAGCGGTTCGCCGGCCCCAGCCCGCCCCCTCAATCGTCGTCGCGCTCGCTCCGGCGGCGGTAAAAGAACGCGCCTGCCGCCGCGGCAATGCCCGCCGCCGCCGCGCCGAGCCCGATGTTGCGCCAGGAAAACACGCTCTGCTCGCCGAGCCCGTGCCCATCCGCTTCTTCCTCGAGCAAAGCCGCATTCGCGCCATTGGCCGAAAGCCGCACCACCCCGTCCTCCACTGCCGCAACGAGGCCCGCGGAGACATAATGGTGGTGGCCCTTGTGCGAACCCGAATCCGCCTTGATCAGCTTGATCCGGTTGCCTTCCACCTTGTCCACCGTGCCGACATGCACTCCGTCGGCGCCGACGATATCCATATGTTCGCGAACCTGGCTGAGATCGGCCATGAGTAAATCCTCCTGCTGATGTTGAAGCTTTCGGCCCCATAACGATCCCGGCGCCGGATGGATGCAGTGAACTTGGCCCTCACCCGCCCGCCAACCGCCAATTGCCTCCCGCCCCGGCACCCGCTAACCCAAGCCTGGTGGAAACCCGCTCGAACAAAATTCTGGTCAGCCTGGTTGTTGCGCTGGTTATCGCCGCGATCCTGGCGTTCACCTTGTGGCTCACCGCCAACCGGCGGAGCAGCGGGCGGCCGTTCGACATCGTCATGACCCAGTCCGTATCGGGCCTGCTGGTCGGCTCGCCAGTCACCTTTTCCGGCGTGCCGGTCGGCCGGGTGAGCTCGGTCGCGCTCGACCGCGCCCACCCTGGGGGAGTGCGCGTCCGCATCGACGTTACCGACGACGATCTCCTTATCACCGAAGGCACCGTCGCCCGCCTCAGCGGCGACCTGTTGTTCGGCACCGCCCTCCTCAGCCTTGAGCGGCAGAACCGCTCCGCCCGCCCGCTTCTTGCCCAGGGCGGCGAAGATGCCCCGGTCATTCCGCTGGATGCGGGGGGGCTTGGGGCCATCGTCAACGATCCCACCCCCATGGTCGAATCGATCGCGTTTGCGACCGACCGGCTGCTTGCCGCCACTTCGCCCGAGCAGCAGCGCCTGCTCACCGCCAAGCTGCGCCGGATGGAAGCGGCAAGCGCCGAGGCCGCGGCGCTTGCGCCGGCAACCGGCGCCCGGATCGCCCCCGCCCGCCAAAGCCTTCGCGAAAGCGCCGCGTCCGCCACCGCGATGGCCGCGCAGGCCCGGACCCTGCGCCGCGACCTCGATGCGCGCAGCCGCGCCGCCAGCCGGGACTTGAAGGCCTCGCTTGCCGACACCCGCCAGGCGATCGCCGCCGCCAACGCCCGCCTGGCCGCCGCCCGGCCGGGCGTGCAGGGCTTTTCGGCAAGCGTCGCCGGCGCCGGCCCCCGGATCGGCGCCGCCCGCGAAGGCGTCGCCGCGCTCAACGCCCAGCTCCAGGCGGTGGAGGGCAGCGGCGCCGGCACGCTGATCTCCGGCCCGCCGACGCCCGATTACCGGGCCAAGAAGAAACAATAAGCTGCCAAGCCATTGCGGGCGCAGCATTTCGGCTGCATCCTGGCGGCATGACCAAATTCGTTCCTCTCGCGTGCGTTCTCGCTGCGTCGTCTCTCCTCGCCCCCTCCCCCACGCACTCGGCCGAGCCTTTGCAGCCGATCGAGCCGTGGGTGGTCGATTTCGCCGATTCCCACTGCACCGCGTCGCGCACCTACGGAACAAAGGAGAAGCCGGTCACCATCGCCTTTCGGCCGTCGGTGTCCGGCGAGGTGATGCGCCTGATGATCGGCCGGACCGGACGGGTCTGGGATGCGCGGCATTTTCCCGTAACCGTGTCCCATTCCGCGGTCGCCACCAAGGCATCCGCACTCCGCTTCGGATCGGCCGACCGGAAATTGAACGTGGTGTGGGTCAACCTGGAGCGCAAAGACCTGGAAGGCCTTGGCGCGGCCGGCCGGATCGGCATCCGCGGCGAGGGCGTGGACGAGCAGTTCATCCTGCCCCAGATGAGCAAAGTCCTCTCGTCCCTGGAAACCTGCAGGCGCGATCTTCGCAAGCACTGGAACATCGAAGACGGCGCGGAGGAATCCGCCTTCCCCACCCCCGCGGCCCCGCTTAAGCCGCTTCACACGCTTTTCTCGGACGAGGATTACCCGGGCCAGGCCGTGGCCGAGGGCAAAGAGGGCATTTCGGGTTTCACCCTGTTCGTGGATGAAAAAGGCGTCCTCAAGGATTGCTCGGTTGACCAGACGAGCGGCATCGCGACGCTTGATGCAATGGGCTGCGGCCTGCTGCTCCAGCGCGCGAAATTCACCCCTGCTTCGGACGCCGCCGGAAAGCCGGTGCGCAGCGTGACGTGCACACGCATCTCATGGCGAATGGCCGATTGACCGAAGACCGGGAGGGCGATGGGAGAGCGGTACGGCTCATTGGAGCCAACGGGCTCAGCGAGCGCCGCAGGTCCACTCATGCTCCTTTGTGACGAAACAATAATAGCGTTTCGAATCGCGGCGCCACGGTTCGCCGCCGCTTGGTGCGCCTTCGCAAACCCGTTGAACGCTTGTGACAGGATACAGGGTCGCGTTCGGCGGCGCACCATTGGTTACGCGCGTTGCGCCCGAACCCGGTACGTTTGAGACCACGTTCCTGATCGGCGCACCAACCGAAAAGCTCTCGAACTCCACTCCGTACCAATAAGGCGGATAGGCCGCCATCGTGTAGCTGTCGGATACCTTTTGCTTGAACAAGGCCGCGGAGGGCGGTCGGCTGCCGGATACCGGGCCGCCGTAAGGGGTCTTCGGACAAGCGCCGCCCGCCGATGCCGTCGCGGGCACGTTCGCCACCTGCTGGTTCCGTGCCGGCTGCCTCCCCCCTTGCGGAATCCGCGCGTTCGGTCCGACGGCGGTTGCAGCCCCCGGCAACGGTACTGCCGGCCCGGAATAAGGTGCATTTCCTTCCGAGATCCAGCTCTTCTCGGACCCGCGAAGCGTATCCAACGACCACCAGCGCTCGGTTGGATCGATCGGCGCGTTGCCACTCTCGGCCAGGCGCCTGAGCTGGCATTCGGCCTGCCAGCCGCTGCCCTTGCACTTGGTGATCTGCAGCGTGTCGCCATTGCGATCGATGAAGATGTCGCCAGGGGCAAAAGGCTTGGGGGCCGCAGCCTGCGCAAGCAAAGCGGCAGGCACCAAGGCTGCCGCGACCACAACAGGAATCCAGATCGCCCGCATGTCCTTGCCCCCCCCTCAGACCGCACTACCGATTTGTACCGAGCCTAAGGCAACCGGGCAATATCCACAACGCATGTGCCGCTTTCGACCAATGCTGATATCCAGCCGGTCGGGCACGCGCTTACTCGGCCATCTGCCAGCGAACCTTTTGAACGAAAAAGGATCGAACGGGCTTCCCGGCAGCGTCCAGCGCAGGGTCGAGCTTGGCACGGCCAGTCACGGCGCGGCAGGTCGTGTCTGCAAAAACGTCAGGGCTGGTTCGCGCAAGGACATGGCAGCCGGAGACCTTGCCATCAGCCTCAACGTCCAGCCGGTATTGGACCACTCCATTCTGACCCATGGCAATCGCCCCCGAAGGGTAGTCGGAATCCCGCAGCCAGGGCATGGACCACCCAACCGGGCGGGCCGGTTTCGTAAGTGTTGTTTGAACCGCCGGATCATATCCCCAGCTTTTTAGAAGGTCCGATTGGCAGGTGCGGAATTGCTCCATCGGCTTGGCCAACGAACCGAACTGCAGCCGAATTGCCTTTCTGCGTTGCACCTTTACCGTCAGGCCGGACACGGCGGCTTCCTGCTGCGGCAACACCGAAGGGCCGACGTCCTCCGGCTTCTTGCGCTGCCAGCCGTCCAGCCGAATCGAACTAAACATCATCAAAGGCAGCTTGTCAGCCTTGCCGTTCAGCGCTTGTGCTTTCACGGGTGGCCCACCCAGGCCGAAATCAACCGTTGTTTCACTCCTGAAGTCGGTGGTTGCCAGCTTTCGGCCATAAAGGCTCATGTCGAACCAGTCGCCAAGTTCGTAGCGGGTAAATTGCATTACCAGCGGGTCCTCGGCCGGTCCGAACTGAGCAAGAAGGTGGCAGGCGTCCTTGTCGTAGTTGACGACCCATTTGCTGGTGCGAGTCAGGGTCTCCGCTGCACGTTCCTTTGCAAGCACCGCCGCGGGCAGCGCAGCGGCCACAAGCAACGAGAAAGCCAACCCGCCGGGCACCACCACTGCCTTCATCATCACCTGGCTCCCACTTGCAGATACCCGAACGATCGACAGCCGTTCGCCGGCGCAACCCTTCAGCCTGCGACGTTAGCCTTTCCATCAATGCGGGGCACACGCTTTTTGAGGGGTTCATGCCAGGCTCGCGACGGCGGCTGCATGATCCCGGCGCCGGCTCGGTGCGCGCCGGGAGCCTTCCAGCAGGCACTGAATTCTGTCGCCGGAGCCCTGAGACCAAGGCTCTGGTGTCCGATCCTCTTCCTGCCCGTTGCGGACATTCAGCGGTGCCGGTCCAGGGCCTTCTGGACAGCGAGCCAAACATACGAGCCGAACAATGCACCGCTGCCGATCAGCCACGCCCACCAACTCCAACTTTCATCAGGTGAACCCACGGTGCTGAAAAGCGCGCCGCCACTAAACACAAGCGCGAGAACCACCACCCGCCAGGTGATCCCGGCGCGGGCCTCACGCCTTGCTTCTGAGAGAGGCCTGGGCGGAGCGATGTCCGGGCGGCCCTTTACGAGGCGGCGAGGCGCAAAGCTTGCCCAAAGGAACCAGGCCGAGAGGAACGCAACCAAAGCGCCGATCACCAGCCACCTGGTCCAGTCCGGGAGGCTCCATGCCTCGGATGCGAGTACCCAGGCCAGGATTACGCCCAAAACCAGCCCGGTGATCTTCCATCGGCCGCGTGGTCCGGCGACACGCTGCCAGTCTGCAACCAGCCGCTGATACTCTTCCGCAGTTACAAGCTTGCCGCCACTTGCCTTACCGGACGAGTAGTAGACGTAGCCACCATCAACCGGAGTGAAATGGCGAGTGAATGCCTCGCTTGCATCGAACATGGTGACCCTCATGATCCCCTTATGTTGGAAGCGATGTCCGCTTTCCACCCGTTGCGGACGCACTCCCCCTGCCCGCCATTGCGGACGGAGCGCAGGCGTGTGACAATACCCGCCTCACCAAAGCGAGAGACAGTTATGCGCGAGCCATATTCCACCGTGATGCGCCGTTCCGTCCCGCTCTGGATCGGAGCGGGGCTGCTGACCGCGTTGAACGCCTTTGTTTTCTCCCAGCCCACCTCGTCCCTCGCCTTCGTGGCGCTCGCCTGCTCGGCCGCGTTCGCGCTGTACGGGATCGGTTTCGGCCTGTGGGCGGGCAAGCAGCTCGCCAAGGCCGGCTAGCGCCGCTGTACCGGCCAGCCGGTTGCGCGCCCTTGAGATCGGCCCTCCAGCATGTGGAGGGGCCGAGCTGTTCCCCACTGAACGCGCACGGCGCCGATCGATCCATTGAAGGCGGGAACACCGAACAGAATGACAAGCGCGAATCCCCGCGCCGCCGACGAAAAGCGGCTGTTTCACACGCTTGACGGACTGCGCGGCATCGCCGCCCTTGCCGTGGTCGCCCGGCACCTTCCGGATTCCACCCTCGGCGCGCTGGTGCCGAGCAGCCACCTGGCGGTGGACCTCTTCTTCGCGCTCAGCGGCTTCGTTCTTGCCCACGCCTACCAGGCCCGGCTGGCGGGTCCGCTCGGCGTGCCGGCGTTTCTTCGCATCAGGCTGATCCGGCTCTACCCATTATACCTGCTCGGCACCCTGATCGGCACCGTTCCGATCGTCGCAAGCCAGCTGTTCGGGCTCGGAACCGACACCGTGGGGGCACTCTACGCCTCCCTGCTGCTCGGCCTTTTGTTTCTTCCGGCCCCGGGGCCGCTTTCGTCGAACGGGACCAACCTTTACCCGTTCGATTTCCCCGCCTGGTCCTTGTGGTGGGAAATGCTGGTGAATGTGCTGTACGCGCTGGTCGCCCCCCGCCTCACCGATCGCCTGCTGATCGCGATCCTGGGGTGCGGAGCGACCCTACTCGCCTTCAGCGCCTGGCGGTTCGGCGGTCTGGCAACCGGCGCCGACATGGCGACCTGGGCCGGCGGCGGGCAGCGGGTGGTGTACGGGTTCTTCGTCGGCGTCGCCGTTTACCGCCTGTGGCGCAGCGGGCGCTTCTCAGCCTTTACCATTCCGTCCTGGCTTGCGGCGGCGATCGTGCTCGGCGTGTTCGCATTCCGCCCCGGCGCGGCCGCGCTCTACGACGTCCTCGTGGCGCTGGTCGTGTTTCCGCTTCTTATCCTCGCCGCCACGCGGGAGCCCGGCGACCGGCTCAAGCCCGCCTGCCTGCGCCTCGGAGTCGCGTCCTACGCCCTCTACGTGCTTCACGTGCCGGTGTTGCGGCTCACCGACTGGGTGATGGGGAGGCTCGGCCATCCGCTTGCAAGCTTCGGCTGGCCGGGATCGCTCGCCTTTATCGCCGCCGTCCTGGCCTGCGCCCTGCTTGCCGACCGCCTGTACGACGCGCCGCTCAGGCGGTGGCTCGGCAAGCGCGGCAAACCGGCACTGCCCGCTGCGCTGCCGGTTGTTCCTACCCCGATCTAAAGGGGGCGGGAGCGGACGCCGATCCGCCCTAGCGCGGCATCGTCGCCGCGGTGTCGGTTGCCGACAGGTGCATGACATAAAGGATCAGCCCGGTCGCATCGGTCACGTCGACGCGCCAATCCCGGTCCGCCCAGATCTCCTCGGCATGGTCCTTGAGGAGCTGGCCGACGAAGCGCGCCATTTCAATCCGAAGCGCCAGCAGGCTGTCGAGCTCGACATTCACCGTTTCCCACACCCGGTTCGCGGTTCGAAGCTCGATATGGTAAAGCGCCATGCAACTTGTCTCCTCCCCCGCTTTTGCCCATCCCCGGCGCGCCTGTCACCCCTGTTTCCGGCGTGACCCTCGGAGCTTGCCCCCTCCGGACTTAACCTGTGATAGAATGCTCCGGGACATCGCAGATCAAAGACTGATCTACATTAACAGGGTAGCAGCCGCGCCTGGGAGGTGCGTGGATGCCGCGATTTCATTTCAACGTCGAAGATGGCTCTTCATATCCGGATCACGAAGGTACTGAATTGCCTGACGTTCCGGCCGCAAAGGCACACGCGGTCTGGTACTTCGGCGACATGCTCAAAGCATCCCCATGCACGTTCTGGAACGGTGACGACTGGCGAATGGAAGTGGCCGACGAAGCCGGCCTGACGCTGTTCAGCCTTCACTTCGTGGGAATCGACTCGCCGGCCCTTGGCCTCGCTGAAAAGGTCCGACTCCGGGGGCAGGAAGCATAGGGCCAGCTTTGTGCCCGCGATCCTCCACCCTCACCGTTCAGGCGTGACGTAGCATCTCGATTTCGCGGGCGGTCCGCTCGGCGGGGTCGGTCGCGATCGTCTCAAGAGATCGGATGCGGCTTTCCTGCCGTTCAACCAGCGCGCGCAACTCACGATTCTCGTCCTGGATCGGTTCCAGCCGGCTGATCGAGCTATGCTGGTTCAGCCGTGCCGCTCTCCGTATCTGGCGCATGGTCCAGGCCCGGGCGAGGAACCCTGCAATCAACGCGGTCAGCCCCAACAGCGCAAAAAGTTCACCGTCGCTCAAAACGTATACGTGCATCCGTCATTCCTTCGTCACCGTCTTAGGCCACCAATACACCTATGGTGTGCGACAGCAATGGCTCTGGGAAGTTTTTGTCGGGTACGAACGCACAAGCCAATGTCCGCTGTGGTTCGGAAGCGAACAATCGAGCGGTGGTTTGCCACGATGAAAAACCATTTTCCTACATGATCCTCTTATGTTCTAAACTCGCCGATGGAACAGGAACCCGATTCGCAGCCAAGGCACGCGCCCTAGCCGAGCATGGGGAGGGGAACCACCCGACGGGTGGTGGAGGGGTACCTGCCGAGGACAAAGTGGACCCTCTCGAAAGCCACGGCCCCTACCCCTCCGCCGGCAAAGTTGCCGGTCCCCCTCCCATATGGCGATGGGGAGGAACGCGTTCACCCAATCATCCTCGGCCTCGATCCCCCCGCCTCCACCGGAGGCGACTCCTGCGGCATCGTCGTCTGCGCGAAGGACCGGGAAGGCACCGCCTGGGTGCTGGCCGACCTCACCGCGCGCGGCCTCAGCCCCGAAGGCTGGGCCCGCGGCGTGGCCGAGGCAGCCCCTCGGGGAGAGGGTTATGGAGAGGGGGAGTTCGAAACCCACCGCCAAAACGCGCACTTTGACGCCGCCCCACCCCCGCCCTACGCTAAGCGGGAAAAGGAGACCCACTCATGCGCATGCTCATCGCCCTCCCGCTGCTCACGCTCGGCGCCTGCGACTTCAACAACGACACCGGCAACGATCAGGTCACGCTTGAATACAACCAGCAGCGCATCGAAGACGCTGCCGCCACCACCGCCCGCACGGCCCGCGATGTCGGAGCAAGCGTCGGCAACGTCGCCGCCAGCGCCGGCCGCGCGGTCAAGAACGAAGTCGGCGACATCGACGTCGACGTAGACGTCACCCGCAATCGCAGCGAGGGCAACCGGGCGGACGGCAACCGCAACTAGGCTGGCGTGGCCACGTCACCCCGGACTTGATCCGGGGTTCACCTTCTTCCTCACCAGCCAGCGCGGCAGAGAAAGAAGGTGGATGCCGGATCAAGTCCGGCATGACGAATTAAACTATTCTCGCCCGCGCCTGCACTCAGGCCGCCAGCCGGCTCCGTTGCAGGCGAAGCGTGACGATCAGGCCGTCCGGCGCCCATTCGTATTCGATCGCGCCGCCGAGTTGCTTGGAGACGCTGCGGTGGACCAGCTTGCTTCCGAAGCCGCTTGCCGCGGGCGGCGCGGTGACTTCGGGGCCGCCGCGTTCCATCCAGATCAGCTCCACCTCGCCCTCGACCGGGGTTTGCGTGCTGATATCCAGGGTTCCGGTTGCGCCCGAAAGCGCGCCGTATTTCAGCGAATTGGTCGCGAGTTCGTGGATCACCAAGGCAAGGCTGGTCGCGGCGCTCTCGCCCACGCCCATGCGCTCCACGGCAACCCGGATCCGGCCGCTGAAGGCGCCGAGATCGTCATACGGGGCGAGGAGAATGGTGAGCAGGTCGCCAAGCAGCGCCGCTTCGCCCTGGCCTCCGGGCAGCGGGCGGACGAGGTCGTGGGCGCGGTCGAGCGCCGTCAGCCGCTGGGTGAGCTCGCGCGCCATGTCGGCGGTGGTGGTCGTCGAGCGCGAGGTGATGTGGGTGAGGCCCGCGGCGATCGCCAGCAGGTTCTTGACCCGGTGGCTCATTTCGCCGGCGAGCAGTTCATGGCCTTCCTCGGCCTGCTTGCGGCTGGTGACGTCCAGGAAGATGCCGAACATGCTGCGGCCGACGATGCCTTCGTCGTCGCCGCGGCCGCGCGATGCGACCCAGCGGACCTCGCTGCCCAGAATGATCCGGAAGTCGGTTTCGTAGCTGCCCATCACCCCGCGCGTCGCCGCAAAGGCGGCCCGGACGCGGTCGCGGTCGGCCGGGTGAATGTGGGCCGACAATTGCTCGAATGTGACCTTGGGCTGCCACTCAAGGCCCCACAGCTCGAAGCCGCGGGGATCCATGGTGAAGCTGTCGTCGTCGACGTTCCAGGTCCACAGCGCGATGCCGGCGGCTTGGAGCCCCCGGTGCAGGTCTTCGGGCTGCGGGCTGCGCGGCTCCGGCGTCGACGCCGTCATCGCGGCGCCCTGGTATTTGCCGGCATCGTGTGTTCACCTCTCGGCGCGGCTGTCGCACGTCCAGGCGGAGCGGGCAATCCACCCTGCCCCCGCCCGCAGGTCGAACGCGGCCAAGCGGCGAAGCGTGCTCCCTACCGCCGCCGCCCCTTAGCGGTGAAATATCCAATCCCCCCGCCGACAACCGCCCCGATAAACGGCCCCACAATCGGCAGCGGAATCGCCACCACCGCCCCGATCGCCGCCGCAACCGCAGTTCTTTTCGCCACCGGATCTTCGAACATGGTCATGTCTCCTGGGTAGAGGTGTATTATAGGAATAACACTCCCCGGCGTCAATCCAGCCGCAGCGCCTTCCAGGCCACTATCGCCCACCCGGCGATCATCAGCGCTCCGCCGATCGGCGTCACCGCGCCAAGCGCCCGCACACCGGTCAGCGCCATCAGGTACAAGCTCCCCGAGAACACCAGCGTGCCCGCGAACACCAACACGCCCCCCCGCCGCATGCCCTGCACGGAGGCAAGCGCCACAAGCCCGACTGCGGACCACATCTGGTAGCGCACGCCCGTCTCCCACCAGCCAAGCTCCGTGGCCCCGAACCGCGCCTTGAGCGCGTGCGCGGCAAAGGCGCCCAGAACCACGCCGAGCGCCGCCAACCCGGCGCCGGAGGCGAAGCAGAAGCGGTCCGAACGGTTCCTCATGCCGTCTCCTTTGGCCTCTTATATGCCCCCAGCCGTCACCCGGGACTTGATCCGGGGTCCACCTTCTTCCCCTTCCTCCCAAAAACGCGCCCTCGCACCAAAGCGAAAGAAAGAAGGTGGATGCCGGATCAGGGTTCCCATCAAAGTACTACTTTGATGGGGTCCCTACGTCCGGCATGACGAAAAAAGGCGCGCTGGGCTGTGCCGGCGCGCCTTTTCGCGACGTGGTGTAGCGTGCTTAGGCCGCGGTCGGCGCGGCTTCGCGGACGCCTTGGTCGACATGGTCTTCGAACTTGGCGAAATTGTCGATGAACAGCTTCACCAGCTTCGCCGCCATCGCGTCATAGGCGTCCTTGTCCGCCCAGGTGCCGCGCGGGTCGAGGATCGCGGTGTCGACGCCGGGGACCGACACCGGCACTTCGAAGCCGAAATTCTCGTCGGTGCGGAATTCGGCTTCGTTCAGCGAACCGTCGAGCGCGGCGTTGAGCAAAGCGCGGGTGGCCTTGATCGGCATGCGCTTGCCGACGCCGTATTTGCCGCCGGTCCAGCCGGTGTTGACCAGCCAGCACTTCACGCCGCCCTTGGCGATCCGCTCCTTGAGGAGGTTCCCGTACACGCTCGGGTGGCGGGGCATGAAGGGGGCGCCGAAGCAGGTCGAGAAGGTCGCTTCCGGCTCGGTGACGCCGATCTCGGTGCCCGCCACCTTGGCGGTGTAGCCGCTGAGGAAATGGTACATCGCCTGATCAGGCGTCATGCGCGCGATCGGCGGCAGCACGCCGAACGCGTCGGCGGTGAGCATGACGATGTTCTGCGGCACCGGCCCCATATTCTGCTCGGAGCAATTGGGGATGAAGTCGATCGGATACGCCCCGCGGCTGTTCTCGGCGAGGCTGTTGTCGTCGAGGTCGAGCTCGCGGGTGACCGGATCGCAGACCACGTTCTCGAGCACCGTGCCGAAGCGGCGGGTGGTGGCGTGGATTTCCGGCTCGGCCTCTGCGGAAAGCCGGATCATCTTGGCGTAGCAGCCGCCTTCGAAGTTGAAGACCGCGGTGTCGGACCAGCCATGCTCGTCGTCGCCGATCAGGGTGCGGCTTGGGTCGGCGCTAAGCGTCGTCTTGCCGGTGCCGGACAGGCCGAAGAACACGGCGGTGTCGCCGGCCGTGCCCATGTTGGCCGAGCAGTGCATCGGCATCACGCCCTCGGCGGGGAGGATGTAGTTCAACACCCCGAACACCGACTTCTTCATTTCGCCGGCATAGGCCGTGCCGCCGATCAGGATCATTTTCTCGGACAGGTTGACCGCGATCACCGTTTCGCCGCGGCAGCCGTGGCGCGCGGGGTCGGCGCGGAAGCTGGGCAGATCGATGATCGTGAATTCGGGGTCGAAGCCGGGCAGGTCGCTTGCTTCGGGACGGACCAGAAGCGTGCGGATGAAAAGGTTGTGCCAGGCCAGTTCGTTGATGACGCGCACCCGCACCCGGTATTCGGGTTGCGAGCCGCCGAACAGATCGGCGACGAACAGCTCCTTCTTCTCGGCCACGCAGGCGAGGAAATCGGCCTTCAGCGCGGCGAAGTGCTCAGGGGACATGGAGGCGTTGTTGTCCCACCAGATCGTGCCTTCGGTCTCGGCATCGCGGACGATATATTTGTCCTTGGCGGAGCGGCCGGTATGCTTGCCGGTCTGGACCACCAGCGGACCCTCCTTGGCGAGCACGCCTTCGCCGCGGGCCAAGGCCGCCTCGACGAGCTGCGGTGTTCCGTAGTTCCAGTGGATGTCCGCGGAAGTATCGATCCCCAGATCGGCAAGACCCTTTGCCGGCACGCGATTGGCCACGAACTGTCTCCTGAATTATCTTGTGGATGCGGTGGCGCGGGCACGCCGCCGCTCGGTTGTGGCCGCCGCATATCGGAGGGCGGGGGCGGCGTCAAAGGGTAGCGCCTCCCTGTCCCCTCCGGTAAGAGGGCGGCTGGGCTGGGAGCGGGGTGTGCAGGCAAGATGACGGTGACGATCGCCCTGGTCGATGACGACCGCAACATCCTCACCTCCGTGTCGATCGCGCTGCAGGCCGAAGGCTGGGCGACGCGGGTGTACTCGGACGGCGAGGCGGCGCTCAAGGCCTTGCTCGACAACCCGCCCGATCTTGCCGTGCTCGACGTCAAGATGCCGCGCATGGACGGCATGGAACTGCTCCGCCGCCTGCGGGAAAAAAGCGAACTTCCCGTCATCTTCCTGACCTCCAAGGACGAGGAACTAGACGAGGCTCTGGGCTTGGCCATGGGCGCCGACGACTACATCGCCAAACCGTTCAGCCAGCGACTCTTGATTGCAAGAATCCGCGCGATTCTACGGCGGTCGGAGATGCGCGCGATACCCGCGGATGCCGGGCCGCAGCCTGGCGAGGCGGCGCAGATCGAGCGCGGGCGGCTGGTGATGGATCCGGCGCGGCACCGGGTGACGTGGGACGGCAACGACGTGACGCTGACCGTTACCGAGTTCATGATCCTGGAAGCGCTTGCGCAGCGGCCGGGCGTGGTGAAATCGCGCAACCAGTTGATGGATGTCGCCTATCAGGACGACATCTATGTCGACGACCGCACCATTGACAGCCACATCAAGCGGCTGCGGCGCAAGTTCCGGGTCGCCGATCCCGAGTTCAAGGGCATCGAAACGCTCTACGGCGTAGGCTATCGCTTTGGCGAAGAATGAGGATCCCGAGCTTCGCTTGCGATGGTCGGGACGCTGGATGCTTCTTCACCGCATCCTGGCCGTCAACATCTTCGTGCTCGCCATTCTGGCTGGCAGCATCTTCTATCTCGACGGCTTCCGAAGCCGGCTGACCGAAAGCGCGGTTGCGACCGCCGCCACCGAGGCGCGGATCGCCGCGGATGCCTTGTTCGTTGCCCGGCGCGACCTGAAGCCGCCGATGCTGCGCCGCATCGGCCGGGCCTCCGGAACCCGGCTGCGGGTCTACGACTCAAGCGGGCGCAAGAGCCTGGACAGCTGGGCCGATGCCGAGCCTACCTACCAGTTGCGCGATCCCGCGCTGGAGCCGTGGCGCAAGAACGTGGCGCGGCAGCTCGACAATGCGTTCAACGCCATCGTCGGAGCGCCCTCCCCGCCCGATCTCAAGCTCGCGTCGGACGCCGATGTTGCCGCCTGGCCGGAAGCCGCGCAGACGCTTCGGTCCGGCAGCGTCACGACGATGCTGCGCCGCGCGCCGGAGGGAACGCTGTACATTTCCGCGGCGGCGCCGGTGGGCGACGGCAATGTACTTCTACTCACCCGCAATGCCCGCGATATCCGAAGCGTGGTGCGCGACGAGCGGACAACGCTCGCCATCGTACTGCTGGTTGCGGTTGCCATGTCGGTGCTGCTGTCGCTGTTCCTGGCGCGCACCATTGCCCTGCCGCTGCGCCGGCTGGCGCGGGCCGCGCACCGGGTGCGGCTTGGCCGGGCCCGGGAAGTGGCGGTGCCGCTGCTGCCGGCACGGCGCGACGAGATCGGGCTGCTTGCCCGGGCGCTGCACGACATGACGCAGACCTTGCGCAACCGAATCGACGCAACCGAGGCGTTCGCCGCCGACGTGACTCACGAACTCAAGAACCCGCTCGCGTCCTTGCGCTCGGCGGTGGACAGCCTCGACCGGGTGTCCGATCCGACGTTGCAGCGCCAGTTGCTCGATGTGGTTCGGCACGACGTGGTTCGGCTCGACCGGCTGGTTGTCGAAATTGCCGAGATCTCGCGGCTCGACGCGGAGCTGAGCCGGGCGCGGCTCGAACCGGTGGACATCGGGCAGATGATCGAGTCGCTGCTGCCGCACTGGGAGGAGCGTGGGGCCGAGCACGGTGTGCAGATCGTGTTCGCCCGGCCGCGCACGGGCAGTGCCGTCGTCGCCGGCGACGAAGCGCGCCTTGCACGGGCGATCGACAATCTGGTCGACAACGCGATTTCCTTTTCGCCGCCGCACGGCCTCGTCGAGATCGCGGCAGCCGAAGCCGGGGATGCAGTGATCGTCACGGTGGAGGATGAGGGCCCCGGCGTGCCGGCGGACAAAAGGGAGGCGATCTTTCAACGCTTTCACTCGATCCGGCCGGACGATGAAGCGTTCGGCCGCCATTCGGGCCTTGGCCTCGCCATCGTTCTGGCGACGCTGGAGGGTCACGAGGCGAGCATCGCGGTGGAAGACCGGCACGATGGGCGCAGCGGCGCGCGATTCGTGATTCGCCTGCCGCTGCGCGCGTCGTGAGCGAGACAATCCACGCCTGCTGCGTGGCGATCGGTGGGCGCGGCGTGCTGATCGCGGGCCCATCGGGGAGCGGGAAATCGGACCTGGCGCTGCGGCTGCTCGATCGCGGCGCGGTGCTGGTCAGCGATGACTATACGATCCTGGAGGCGCGGGAGGGACGGCTGTTCGCATCACCGCCGGGTACGATCGCGGGCAAGTTGGAACTCCGCGGAGTCGGCATCGTGGAGCGGCCTTTTGTTGTGGACATCCCGGTGGCGCTACTGATCGATACCGGAAGCACGCCCGAGCGGTTGCCGGAGGGCGGAAGCCGCACCATTGGTGACATAAGTGTGCCAAGCGTTGCGCTCGCCGCCCTTGAGGCATCCGCCCCGATCAAGGTAGAGGCGGCGCTTCTCCTCCACGGACTCGCCCCTTCTTGAACCCAGGTCAGGCCCCCAATCGAATCATGCTCGTCACCGGCCTGTCCGGCGCCGGCAAATCCACCGCGCTCAAGACGCTGGAGGATCTGGGTTGGGAGGTGGTGGATAACTTTCCGCTTGGCTTGCTCGAGCACCTGCTGTCGACGCCGCTTGGCGAGGGGAGCGCGCCGCGGGCGCGGCCGCTCGCGATCGGGATCGACAGCCGCACCCGGGACTTCGACGCGGACCGAATCGTCGGCCAGATCAGGACGCTGACCGAAGAGCAGGCGGTTCCTGTCGAGACCTTGTTCTTCGACTGTGCGGGCACCGAATTGCTGCGCCGGTATTCCGAAACGAGGCGCCGCCACCCCCTCGCCCCGGACCGCCCGGCCACCGACGGAATCGCCGCGGAACGCGAACTGATGGCGCCGCTCAGAAGCTGGGCCGACCATGTCATCGACACCACCGACACCGCGCCCAAGGAGCTGCAGCAGCAGGTCCGCCAGCGCTTCGCCCCGGGCGGCGTTTCGCCGACGTTGACCCTGCTGTCGTTCGGCTTCGCTCGCGGGCTGCCGCGCAACGCCGATCTGGTGTTCGACATGCGTTTCCTGAGGAACCCTTATTGGGTGGACGGGCTGCGGGACATGACCGGGCTCGACGCGCCGGTGAGCCATTATATTGCCTCCGACCCAGCCTACGGGGAAGCGGTGCAGCGGATCGAGGATCTGCTGGTCACCCTTCTCCCGCGCTACCGCGACGAGGGGCGGTCGTACGTCACCGTCGCGTTCGGCTGTACCGGGGGAAGACACCGCTCTGTGCACATCGCCGAACGGTTCGCGAAAAGATTGCGTGACGCCGGATTTTCGCCCACGGTTGAGCATCGCGATCTCGCCTCGCGGCCACGCGCGGGCGTGGAAAGCGGCCCCGGGGGAAGGCCGCAGGAACAGGAAGACGTTTGAATGATCGGTTTGGTTCTGGTGACCCATGGCCGGCTTGCGGCCGAGTTCGTCACCGCAATGGAACATGTCGTTGGGCCACAACAAAGGATCGAGGCGATCTGCATCGGCCCGGACGACGACATGGAGGAACGGCGCAACGATATTTCGGAGGCGATCGGCCGGGCCGATGGGGGCGAGGGCGTGATCATCCTCACCGACCTGTTCGGAGGCACGCCCTCCAACCTTGCGATCTCGCTCATGAAAAGCGAGCGGGTGGAGGTGATTGCCGGCGTCAACCTGCCGATGCTGATCCGGCTTGAGGGCGCTCGGCGGACGATGAGCCTGAAAGCGGCCGTCGCGGCGGCGCGCGATGCGGGGCGTAAATATATCTCGGTCGCGTCCGAGATCCTGGGGGAGACGGTCTGAGCATGGCCAGCCGCAGCGTTCAGCTCGCCAACCGGCGCGGCCTTCATGCCCGGGCGAGCGCCAAGTTCGTCACGCTTGCCGCTGGCCTCACGACTCCGGTGGAAGTGGAGAAGGACGGGTCCCGGGTGTGCGGCACGTCCATCATGGGGCTGATGATGCTTGGCGCGGCGATGGGCGATTCGATCACCATCAGCGCCGAAGGCGACGGCGCGGAAGACGCCGTGGCGGCGCTCGCCGAACTGGTCGACGCGAAGTTCGGCGAGGACTAGTGCCGAGGCAGATCACCGCGTTCTCCAATCCGCTGGTCAAGGACGTCCGCGCGCTGCGCGAGAAAAAGGGCCGGCGGCGGCAGAATCTGTTCATTGCCGAAGGGCTTCGAATCCTCGCCGAAGCGCGGGAAGCGGGGTTTCTCCCCGAAATCCTGTTCTACTGGGAAGGCAGCGAGCACCCGTTGCTGGTAAGCCTGGTCGCGGCAACCGAAGCGGCCGGCGGCGACGTCGTGGAGACCAACGCCGACATCCTCCACAAGCTGTCCGGCAAGGACAATCCGCAGACCGTGCTCGGCGTGTACCGCACCTTCGACATGGCGCTGGAGCGGATCGATCGGGCGGCGGCGCCGCTCTGGATCGTGGCGCAGGCGCTTCGCGACCCTGGCAATCTGGGCACCATCCTTCGGACAAGCGACGCAGTGGGCGCGGGCGGCGTGATCCTGGTCGACGATTGCGTCGATCCGTTCTCCACCGAGGCGGTTCGGGCGACGATGGGCGCGCTGTTCACGCAGAAGGTCGCCGCGGCGTCGTGGGAGGAGTTCCTGCCTTGGCTGCGGGGAGGGCCCGGCGAACTGATCGGCACCAGCCTGCAGGCGTGCCAGGACTATCAGGCGCCGCGTTATGCGAAGCCGGCCTTCATCCTGGTCGGCAACGAAGCCCAGGGGCTGCCGCCCGCCTACGAGGCCGAGTGCGACCTGCTGGTCAAGATGCCGATGCTGGGCAAAGCGGACAGCCTCAACGCCGCGGTGGCGACGGCGGTGATGGCCTATGAAGTGATCAATCAGTGGCGGCGCGAATAGCCGGCGGAACTTAGCGATTCCGCTTCTCGTTAAGGCGATTGTTGTTTTACGAGTAGTTTACCATGCGTACCCCAGTAAACATGCCGAGATGGCCGGCCTGGATCCTGCTCGGCCTCGCCGCAGCCTGCGCCTACCCGGCGGTAACAAGCCCGCGGCCCACCGATCCCGCGCTCGAGCATTACCAAGCGCGCGGCAACGAGCCGGGCTGGCACCTGGTGATCCGCGACAATCGGATCCACTACACCGGAAATTACGGTGAGAAGAAGATCACGATACCCCGTCCCGATCCGCGGCCCAGCTTCAACGGCCGCCGCTACGAGAGCAAGCGGCTGACAGTGGATGTGACCTATTCGCGCTGCAACGACGACATGAGCGGCCGCGGCTTCGAGCATCAGGTAAGCGTGACGGCGGACGGCCAGAGCGTCCGCGGCTGCGGCGGCGAGCGCCGGACCGACTGGGACCTTTAAGAACGGCGGTGCAGGAAAGCGGGGAGCCGGAGCGGCCCCCTGCCCTGTTCCTATAGGCCGCGTTCCTTAGGCCCCTAGATCTGCTCCCAGCCATATTGCGTGCAATAGCCGACGAACTCGTCGGTGCCGTACTGGCTGTACGTGCCTTCGAGATGATATTGCACATATTGGTAGCCGCATTCGGGATAGATGTGGCCGACGACGACGCTGTGGCTCGCATCGCTGTACAGCGTGGTGACATACGCGGCTTCCCGGTAGTCCGCATAAGCCGGGCTTGCGCCAAGGAATATGGCGACCACTGCGACGAGGCCGAATAAGCGCTTGCGCATGATTTTCTCCACGGTCTGCTGTGTTGAGGCAAAGCTCGCCGTTCCGCTTACCCTAAGCCGCCCGGCGAATGGCCAGTAGAGCCGAAGAGAAGCTATAAATCTACACGCAATAATACTGTCGTGAGCGCTCAACTGCGGACATAAACACGGACACAGCTTTACTCCGCCATCGCCGGAAGCTCTGACGTGCACAGCTTGGCAGCAAGCTCGAAGGTCTCGCCGAGCCGCGGCAGGGCGACCCATTGTAGGCAGGAGGCACTGCGCCCCCTGCCCCACATCAATGGCTAGACGTATTCCGGTCCGTTTGCGGTGCAATAGCCGACGAATTCCGGCTCACCCTGGTAATTGGTGCAGGTGCCGTAGAGTTGGTAATCGGCGTGGTTCGGTCCGCATGTGGGGTAGATCGACCCCACCGCGTTGGTGTGCGACGCATCGTCGTACAGCGTCGTCACGTAGATGGCTTCGCGGTAATCGGCGCTTGCCGGCGAGGCCGACAGGAAAACCGATGCGACGGCCAGTGCGGTGAGGATTCGCTTGCCCATGATGTTTTCTCCACGGTTTAACTTTGCCCATGCAAAATTCGCGGGGCGGCTCCCTTAACCGGGCACCACGAAATGCAAGTAAAGCGCTGAAGAACGAAGAAACTTACCGCAATAGTACGGTGATAAAGCTGGAACAGCCGTCCGTTGCGACGAACCGCGTCTGCCCTTATTCGGCAGCTTCCGGGAGATCGCGGGCGTCGGCGAGCGCCGGGCGCGGCACTTCCCCGGCGCTGGCGAGGGCTTCCACAGCCGGCACATCCTCCAGATCGCGGCTGCCGGTTTCGATTTCGAGTTCCTTGAACTTACGGCCGGTGGAAACCAGGCGGCTGTTGAAGGAAGTGGTGAAGGTGTTGAAATGCCCGACCGCGTTGTTGAGGCCGGTACCGACCTTGCGCAGATCCTCGCCGACCTTGGCAAGCCGGTCGTACAGTTCCTTGCCGAGCAAAGCGATGTCGCGAGCGTTTCGGGCGAGCGCTTCCTGCTGCCACACCGCGGCGACCGAGCGGGCGATGGCAATGAGGTTGGTCGGGGTGGCGAGCAGCACCTTCTTGTCGAACGCGAAGTCCCAGAGCGTCGGATCGTGCTCCAGAGCGGCGGACAGGAAATGCTCCCCCGGCACGAACATGATGACGTAATCCGGGCTGCTGCCGAACTGGTTCTGATAGGCCTTGTTGCCGAGCGTGTTGACATGCGCGCGCATCGCGGCGGCGTGGGAGGCCAGGCCGATGTGGCGCTCCGCCTCGTCAACGGCGCCGAACGCATCCTGATAAGCGTTGAGCGACACCTTGGCGTCGATGATCAGGGTTCGGCCCCCCGGAATCCGGATGACGACGTCAGGGCGAAGGCGGCCGTCTTCGGTGTCGACGCTGACTTCGGTCTGGAAGTCGCAATTTTCGGTGAGGCCGCAGGTTTCGAGGACGTTCTTGAGCTGCTGCTCGCCCCAGCGGCCGCGCGACTTGGGCGCGTTGCGCAGCGAATTGACCAGCTTGGCGGCCTCGCTGCTGACCTTCTCCTGGCCGACCCGCATCGATTCGATCAGGCCGACGAGGTTGCCGAAGGAATCGCGCCGCTCCGCCTCGACTTTGGCGACGCCCTCTTCGTAGCGCTGCAGGCGATCGGTGACCGGCTGGAGCAGTGCCTTCAGGCCCTGGCCGGCAATCTCCTCCGCCTGCTTGAAGCGGGCGTCGGCGCGTTCGAGGAAGGTCTTCTGCGCTTCGCCGAGAATCCGACCGCCGATCTCGCTGAACTGGGCGGAAAGCGCCTCGCGGGCTTCCTTCATCTGCGCGATCTGCGCCTGGAACGCTTTCTCGCGCTCCTCCTGGCCGGAGGAGAGCCGGGCGCAATTCTGCTGCGCTTCGGAGCACTCGCTACGGACCTGCTCGAGCTTGGCCTGGAGATCGGGGACGATCCTCGCCCGTTCCTCGGCGCCGGCGAGATCGACGATGGCGCGCTTGAAATCGTCCATCGCCTTGTCGCGCTCGGTGCGCAGGGCCGCGGCCGGGCGCTGGCCGAGGAACCAGCCAAGCGCGACACCGGCGCCGAGGGCGAGGAAGAGGACGAGAAGTACCAGCGGATCCATGCTTTGCCCCTGTGGAACGAAGGGCGAACCTACGCCAGCGCGGGCGGCGGCTCAAGGGCGGATCTGGAGAGGGCGGATGTTAGCTGTGGATAGCCTTACAGGATGGCGGCCTTGTCGCGTTCCTTGCGCGCTTTCAGCACCTTGCGGACCAGCATGTCGCGCTTGAGGCGGGAGATGTGGTCGATGAACAGGATGCCGTCGAGATGGTCGATCTCGTGCTGGAGGCAGACCGACATCAGGCCGCCGAACTCGCCTTCCTGGCTCTTGCCATGCTCGTCGATCCAGCGGGCGCGGACGATGTCCGGGCGCTCGACCTCGGCATATTGATCGGGGATCGAGAGGCAGCCTTCGTTGTAGATCTTGTGCGCGTCGGAGGCGTGGACGATTTCCGGGTTGATGAAGACGTGCGGCCGGCGGACGGGCTCGGCATCTTCCTCGTCGCTTTCCGGGTCCTGGAGGTCGATGACCACCAGGCGGCGCGGCACGGCGACCTGGACCGCGGCGAGGCCGATGCCGGGGGCCTTGTACATGGTTTCGAACATGTCGCGGATCAGCGCCTGGATGTCGTCGCCGACGGATTCCACGGGGAGCGAGTTCTGGCGCAGGATCGCGTCGGGAATTTCGATGATCGGCAAAACGGACATGGGCAGCGGGCTATAAGCGGCAGGGCCCCTCGTCAACCAGGAGACCTCGTCAACTAGGAGATTGGGCGGCGGGCGCGAAGGGCCTGGGCGAGCGTGCCTTCGTCGAGATAATCGAGCTCGCCGCCGACGGGGAGGCCGTGGGCGAGCTGGGTGATGCGGACCGGGTAGGTTTCGAGCCGCTCGGCGAGGTAATGGGCGGTGGTCTGGCCCTCCAGGGTGGCGTTCATGGCCAAAACGACCTCATCGATGCCGCCCTTGGCGACGCGGCCGATCAGTGTGTCGATGCCGAGGTCCTCGGGGCGGATGCCCTCCAGGGCGGAGAGGCGGCCGCCGAGGACGTGGAAGCGGCCGGGGAAGAGGCGCGAGCGGTCAAGCGCCCAGAGGTCGGAGACTTCCTCGACCACGCAGAGCAGGCGGTTGTCGCGGCGGGGATCGGCGCAGACGCTGCACGGATCGTGGGTGTCGACATTGCCGCAGGTCGAGCAGACGGACAGCGCCTCGTTGACCCGCTCGAGCGCGCGGAGCAGCGGCGCGAGCGCGGTTTCCCGCTTCTTGAGCAGATGGAGAACGGCGCGCCGGGCGGAGCGCGGCCCAAGTCCGGGGAGCCGCGCCAGCGCCTGGGTGAGCGCGTCGATTTCGGGAGAGGCCATGGGGGAGAGGTAGGGGTTCTGGTGCTCTCCGTCGAGGGGAGTGGCGGCGTCGTTCCTACCTGCGAGCGAAGCTCGTGGGGAGGGGAACCACCGAAGGTGGTGGAGGGGTAGATGGCGGGGCGTGGGAGGTTCTGGCAGCGGATCGATTGGGCCTGCGCCTTTTACCCCTCCACCATGCTTCGCATGGTTCCCCTCCCCATCTTTCGATGGGGAGGAACTTGGCCCCCTCCCCCTCGGGAGGAGGATCGGCTAGGGGGCCTCTCATGCGCATTGCTTTCATGGGGACGCCCGATTTCGCCGTGCCGACGCTGGAGGCGCTGGTCCAGGCGGGGCATGAAGTGGCGGCGGTTTATTCGCAGCCGCCGCGGCCGGGTGGGCGGCGGGGACGGGAGTTGACGCCTTCGCCTGTGCAACGGCGCGCGGAGGCGGCGGGGATTGGTGTGCGGACGCCGCTGAGCTTGCGCGACCCGGCCGAGCAGGAGGCGTTCCGGGCACTGGAGCTCGATGTGGCGGTGGTCGCCGCCTACGGGCTGATCCTGCCTTTACCCATTTTGGAAGCACCGCGGCATAAGTGCTTGAACGTCCACGGTTCGCTGCTTCCGCGCTGGCGCGGGGCGGCGCCGGTGCAGCGCTGCATCCTGGCCGGCGACGAGACGACCGGCGTGTGCATCATGGAGATGGAGCGGGGGCTGGACACAGGGCCGGTGCTGCTTCGGCGCGAGACGGTGGTGGACCGCAAGACGGCCGGAGCGCTGACGGATGAGCTGGCGCGGATGGGCGCGGGGATGATGGTCGAGGTTCTGGCGCGGCTGGACGAGATCGTAGCGGAGGTGCAGCCGGAGGACGGCGTGACCTACGCCCACAAGATCGAGAAGGGCGAGGCGCTGATCGACTTCGCTCAGCCTGCGCACCAGGTCGAGCGGCAGGTGCGGGCGTTCAATCCTGCGCCGGGGGCGTTCTTCGAGCTGAACGGCGAGCGGATCAAGATCCTCCAAGCTGCCGTGACGGACGCCGGGGGCGAGGCCGGCACCGTGCTGGATGACGCGCTCACCATCGCCTGCGGAGAGGGAGCGGTCTCCCCACTTCTCGTCCAGCGCGCGGGCCGTGGGCCGATGCCTGCAGGCGAATTGCTGCGCGGCTTCCCGATCCCGCCGGGTACCCGCCTGGCATGACCCGCTTCCGCCTGTGGGTCGAATATGACGGTGCGCCGTTCATGGGCTGGCAGCGGCAGGCGCATGGGCCGTCGGTGCAGCAGGCGATCGAGGAAGGGGTGGAGGCGATCACCGGCGAGAAGGTGGTGCTTCATGCCGCGGGGCGGACGGATGCGGGGGTGCATGCGCTGGCTATGTCGGCGCATGTCGATGTTGCCAAGGCAATCGCGCCGTTTCGGCTGGCTGAGGGGGTGAATGCCAAGCTTCGGCCCCTGCCCGTCTCGATCCTCGCGGCGGAAACTGTGGCGGAGGATTGGCATGCGCGGTTCAGCTGCGTGAGGCGGCGGTATGTGTACCGGATTGTGAACCGGCGGGCGCCGCTGGCGCTGGAGGTGGGCAAGGCTTGGCAGGTGGCGGTGCCGCTGGATGCGGAGGCGATGGGTGCGGCGGCCGAGCGGCTGGTGGGCCTGCACGATTTCACCACCTTCCGCTCGGCGCATTGCCAGGCGGAGAGCGCGGTGAAGACGCTCGACCGGCTGGATGTGGTGCGGCGCGGCGAGGTGATCGAGGTGCATGCGGCGGCCCGGTCGTTTCTCCACCATCAGGTGCGCTCGATGGTCGGCTGCCTGCAGCTTGTCGGGCGCGGCAGGTGGAGCGCGGACGATCTTGGGGACGCCCTGGAGGCGCGGGACCGGGCGGCGCTCGGCTACAACGCGCCGCCGGACGGGCTTTATTTCGTCGAGGCCTTGTATCCGGGCGACGAGAGGCCGAGCCCGAAGACGCGCTGAAGCGATTTTTCGAGCATCAGGAGCTGCCAGAGGAGGCGGCTGTGATCGGCGGTGCCGGCGCGGTGCTGCGCGGCGGCGCGGGCGATTGCGGCTTCGTCGAACCAGCCGAGTTCGCCCAGAGCGGGACTGCGGGCGAGGCTCTCGGCCTGGGCGGCGAGCGGCCCGCGCAGCCAGGCGGCGATCGGCGTGACGAAGCCCTGCTTGCGGCGGTGGAGGATCTCGTCCGGAAGGTAGCGGCCGAGCGCTTTCTTGAGGAGGTGTTTGCCGGTGCCGCCGCGCAGGCGGAGGCGGGCCGGCAGGCGGGCTGCGAACTCGACTAGGCGGTGGTCGAGCAAGGGTTCGCGCGCTTCCAGGCTGACCGCCATTGAGGTGCGGTCGACCTTGGTGAGGATGTCGCCGGGCAGCCAAATCTTGAGATCGGCATATTGGGCGCGGCTTAGCGCGTCGCGAGCGGGGGCGGCGCGCATTGTGTCGATATAGCGCCGCTCGCCGCGATAGCCTTGCAGGCCTGATCGGAAAGACGCGGAGTAAAACCTCGATCTGGCGAGCGGCGGCGTGACGCCGACGGCGTGGGCGTAGGCTTCCTCGCTCGACTGGCCGAGGGCCTGGAGGGTGGTCTTGGCGCGGAACATCTGGGGCGCCCAGTCGAGCTTCGGGTAGACATTGCCGAGTGCGCCGAACAGCGCGCGGGCACCTTGGGGGAGCATCCCCCTCACCTTCTCTTCGGCGGAGAACAGACGGTAGCGACGGTAGCCGGCGAAGGCTTCGTCGGCGCCGTCTCCGGAGAGGGCGACGGTGACCTTCTCGCGCGCCAATTCGGAGACCCGGTATGTGGAAAGCGCGGAAGCGTCGGCGAAGGGTTCGTCGAAGGCGGCCGCCAAAGTGTCGATCAGGCTGTAATCGTCGGCGCCGACGATGCGGCTGCGGTGATTGGTGGCGAAGCGTTCCGCAACCTGCTGCGCCCAGCGGCTTTCGTCATGGTCGGCCTCGGTGAAGCCGATCGAACAGGTTTCGACCGCGCTTCGGCTCGCCTCGGCCATGAAGGCGACGACCGCAGAGCTGTCGACGCCGCCGGAAAGAAAGGCGCCGAGCGGCACGTCGGCAACCATTCGGGAGGTGACGGCGGCGCGCAGGCGCTCGACCAGTTCCTCCTCCAGCGATGCGGCGGAGGCGGTGGAGGCGGTGGAGAAATCGACGTCCCACCACTGCACCGGCTGCGGCACCGGGCGGCCGCGGCGGACGAGGAGATAGTGGCCGGCGGCGAGCTTGGTGACTCCGTCGACGATGCAGGCGTCGTCGGGGACGTAGCCGAGCGTCAGGTAATCCTCGATCGAGCGTGCGCTGACTTCGCGGCGAAGGAGAGGATGGGCGAGCAAGCCCTTGAGTTCCGACGCGAACACCAACGCGCCGTCGGTAAGGGTGGCGAGGTAGAGCGGCTTTACGCCCAGGCGGTCGCGGGCGAGGAACAGGGCGTCGGCGTCCGCATCGTAGAGGGCGAAGGCGAACATGCCGTTGAAGCGTGAGAGGCATTCGGGGCCCCACTGACGCCAGGCGGCGAGGATGACCTCGGTGTCGCTCTCGGTGGAGAAGGCGTGGCCCTTGCCCTCTAGCTCGGTGCGGACTTCGCGGAAATTGTAGATTTCGCCGTTATAGCTGAGCGCCAGGCGGCGGTCGGCCGACAGCATCGGCTGGACGCCGCCTTCTAGGTCGATGATTGAAAGGCGGCGGTGGCCGAGGCCGATGCCGGGCGCGGTCCAGACGCCGCTGCCGTCAGGCCCGCGGTGGGCGAGCGTGTCGGCCATCGCCCGGATCCGCGCTGGATCGACGGGCTTGGGAACTGACGGGTGGAAGAGGCCAGCGATACCGCACATCAGCGCGGCTCTTGAAGGCCGCTGGCGCGGTCGGCAAGGGCGGCGGGATCGCCGAGCGACGAAAGGAAGGCGTCGATCGCCGGACGGGGGCTGACGCCGCGTGCGGGTGCAGGCGCGGAGACCAGGACAGCCGCGGCGCGCTGCGGGCCGCCGAGGAGGCGCACCTTGACCGTTTCGATTTTCACGGCGGCGTTGCTGCCGGTGAGGACGGAGCCGACGCGGTAGAAGCTCACCACTTCGCGCTCGAGGCCGTTGGAGGCGATACGCTCCGCCTTGCCGCGCGGCGGCGCGGGGGCGTCGGCGGTCCAGGCCCAGGCGCCGTCGGGCGCGGCGGCGCCCTGGCCGAAGCCGACCAGCTCCCGGCCTTCCTCCTGCCGGGCGAAGACGGCGACGGCGAGGTCGACCTCCTGGCCGGCGGCGTTGCGGTAGCGCTCGACCCGGAGGAGATCGGCGCCGGCGAAGTGCGGCTGCCAGGGGCGGCCGCCCCGCGCGTCGGCTTTCTGCCAGCCGGGCACTTGCGGGAGGGCAAAGGCGGCGGGCGGCGCTTCGGTGCCAGCGGAGGCGATTGCGGCGGTCCAGAGCGGCGGCGCGGCGGCGATCGCAACCGCCGCGGCGGCAACCTGGACGGCGCGGCGCGGAGTACCGGCGGGGCGGCGAAGCGCTTCCGGATCGAACCAGGCGGCGCCGAGCTTGCGGTCGAAGAACGGCCAGCCCGCCGCCATCAGCAGCGCGATGACGATGGCGAAGAACACCCAGCCGTAGAAGACGTGATCGACCCCTTCGGCAAAGGCGATGCCGCTTTTTTCGGCAATGAAGATCGTCCCCCAGGCGCGGACGCCGTTGGCGAGGACTGGGATGACGATCGCTGCCGCCATGAAGGCGATGCGGCGCGGCCAGGAGCGGAAGCAGACGTTGCCGACCAAGGCGCCGTAGGCCGCCATGGCGACCAGGAACTTCACGCCCGAGCAGGCTTCGGCGACCTCGAAATAGCCCGTCGGCGTCGAGATAAAGACGCCTTCGATATAGGCGGGGACGCCGGAGAGGGCGAGCAGGGCCATGGACATCTTGGCGGTCACGGTCTGCATCACCGGCACGAGTTCCTCCCCGACCGGGATCAGGAAGAGGAGGTAGAAGAGCGGGAAGGCGACCGCGCGGGAAACGGACGTGCCGAGGCAGGCAATGGCGGCGCCCTGCAGCATCAGGATAAGGGCGGCGTGGCGGGCAAGCGCAAGGCCGCCCGCTTCACCGAGCAGCCACAGGCCGGCCCCGGCGGCGAGGAGCAGCAGGCCGGGCGCCCAGGCGGCGGGCGAGAGGGTGCGAAGCTCGGGCAGGCGCTGCCAGATCAGCCAGGCGACGATCGGCGGGATCAGCAAGCAGTGGTTGAAGGTGGAAGAATTCCACCAGATCGACGCCATTTGGGCGGCATCGCGGTGGAAGAGGAGGAGCAGGGCGGCGACGCTTGCGCCGAGTGCGAGGAGGTGGGTGCGCCAGCCTTCGCCGGTGAGCGGACGCGCTTCAGTGAGGGGGAGGACTGCCGTCATGCCGCTGCCTTGCGCTCGGACACCCCGACGAGAGCGGCGAGCGGGGTCAGGCGGGCGTCCCAGCTATAGGCGCCCTCCATTCGGCGGCGGGCGGCGGTGCCCAAGGCGGCAGCGCGGGTGGAATCGGAGAGGAGGTGGCGGATGGCGCGGGCTTGGTCTTCGGCGCTGTCGGCGACGAGGAGATCGCGGCCCGCTTCGGCTTCGATGCCCTCGAAGGCTGCGGGCGAGGCGACGACGGGGCGGCCCATGGCCATGGCTTCCAAGACCTTGTTCTGGACTCCGCGCGCGATGCGCAGGGGCGCCGCCACGACGTCGGCGGCGGCAAGCCAGGCGCGGGTGTCGGGCACGGCACCGGTGACGGTGACGCGCTCGCCGGCGAGGCGCTTCACGGCGTCGGTGGGGCTTCGGCCGACGATTGCAAAGTGCGCGCCGGGTATTTGCGGGAGGACTTCGCGGGCGAACCAGGCGACGGCGTCGGTATTGGGCGCATAGTCCATCTGGCCGGTGAAGACGATCAGCGGCCTTCCGGGAGCGGACACGGGCGAGACTGCGCCGGGACGGTAGAAAGCGAGATCGACACCGTTGTGGAGGGCGCGGATGTCTGCCTGCGGGAGGGCGGCGCGATCTCGGAAGAGGTCGGCCTCGGCATCGCTGACGAACAGGCTGAAGGCGGCGCGGGCGGCGGTTTCGCGTTCGAAGGCGAACAGGCGGCGGGCTTCGCGGCGGTGAACGGAGGCAAGCGGGCCGCCGCCATCGGCATAAGCTTCGAACTTGGCCGAATCCATGTCGACGAAGTCCATGATCAGGCGGGTGCCGGCCGGGACGAACTGCGCCATCTGGCTGGAGAAGGCGAAGGCGGTGCCGACTTCCGGCCGAGCGAGGATGCGGTGGGCGAAGCCGCGCATGGCGCCGCTATCGAAGAGGGTGAGTGAGACCGGTTTGCCGGTGAGCAGCGCGCGGGCGCCGGCGGCGGCGCGGGAGGTGCGGCGGACTTCGACATGCGCTTCGCCCAGAGCTCCGCCGAGTGCTTCGCGCAGGCCAGCGAGGTGGGCGGCGTCGGCGTCATCGTCCGCGAAGCAGGCGAGGTGGACTTTCGCCAGGCCGCACAGGTGCCTCAGGATGTTGAACGAGCGGATCTTGTCGCCGCGATCGGGCGGGAAAGGGATGCGGTGGGCGAGGAAGAGGATTTCGGTCATCCAAGGCCTCGCGACAGCCAGGGGCCGACGGTGTTGGCGACCGGCAAGGGAAGCTTCTTCCACAAAGATGTCTGGAGGCGGTATTTGGGGGAGAGCGGGTTCACTTCGCGGGCTTCGCCTTTGACTGCGTAAAGGAGGGGTTGCGGGTCGAAGCCCCAATTCTTCTTGAACGAAAAGGCGCCGGTGCCGAGCTTGGAGCGGCCGAAATCGAAGCGGGTGCAGCCGCGTAGCCGGGCGTGGCGCATCAGTTCGAAATACATGAGATCGTTGGCCCGCCAGGTCCGCGCCTCGGCGGTGCCGCCGCCCCAATACGGGTAGACCGTGCCGTTGAAGTAGAGGCTGAGCACCGAGGCGAGCGGCTTGCCTTCCCGGCTGACGGTAATAATGTCGGCATCGAGGCCGTCGAGGACGGCCTCGAACAGGGCGCGGGGGAAGACCGGCGTGCCGAGGTTACGGACACTTTCGGAATAGACGCGATAATGCGCGGCGGTGTCGCGGCCTGTCGTGACGTCGAGGTCGAAGCCGAGCGCGCGGCGCACTTCGGCGCGCTGCTTGCGGGGAATCGCCTTCAAGATGGCGTCATCGCCTTCCGGGATGTCGCGGGCGAAGTTGGCGTAGGTGCCTTCGCGGCGCTCCCAGCCTTGGGGAAGGACGCCGCCGCGCAGCTCGACGCTTGCGCAGCCGAGTTGGCCGGCCAGGCGCCAAGCGGCCTCCGCGAGTGCCTCGGCGCCGTCGCCCAGGATGCCGCCGGCGATTCCGAAGCCGGTGGAGACCAGGGCCGAGCCGAACAGCGGCGAGCGCATTTCGGTGAGCGGAAGGATGCCGGTCAGGGCGCCGCGCTCATCCTCGGCGAGGAGGATGTGGGCGCGCTGACGGCAGCCCTTCTCCACCGCGTCCGACCATTCGGGTTGGTGGAAGGGCTGGGCCAGCGGGTGCGCGCGCACGAAGGCGCGGATCGCCTGGCGGTCGGCGGGGTCGGCGGCGCGGACTGTGCGGATCGGGGTCATCGCGTTCATTGCAGCCTCGCCGCTTCGCTTGCGACAACCGCATCGGTGCGGGTCCATTGGTGATCGCCGAGCAGTTTCAAAAGCTTGGGGCGCATTGCCGAGAGACGGCTGTAATGGCGGAGGCGCGATTTCAAGGGCGCTGCGGCGACGCGCGGCTGGCCCGGATCGATCTCCCACGGGTGGAAGTAGAACACGGCCGGGCGCTGCTCGGCGCCGTTGACGCGATCGATCGCCCAGCTCGAGAAACGGTAGGGCAGAAGCCGGAAGAAGCCCCCTCCTCCCGCGGCCATGCGGCGGCCGGCGACTTCCACGGTGGTGACCGGAAGTTCGATCAAGGCGCTGTCGGGGAGCGGGCGGAACGCGAAGCGCGGGGCTTCGCGCCAGCCATAATGGTCGTGGGCGAGCGGCGCGACGCTTGAGGAGTAGGTGTAGCCTTCCTCCGCAAGCACCTGGTGGGCCCAGGGAGTGCGGGCGTCGATCGAGAAGCTCGGCGCACGGTAGCCGCGCGGCGCGATGCCGCCAGCCTCTGAGATGGCAGCGTGGGCGCGGCGCAGGTCGGCGCGAAAGGCTTCGGGGGTCAGAGTGAAGACGCGGTCATGATCCCAGCCGTGGCTTGCGATTTCGTGGCCGGCGGCGACGATGCGGCGGATCAAAGCGGGGTGGCGCTCGGCGACCCAGCCGAGCGTGAAGAAGGTGCCCTTGACGCCAGCCTGGTCGAACAGGCCGAGCACCGCGTCGGCATTGCGCTCGACGCGCTGCGGAAGCGAGTCCCAGTCCGCCTTGGCGATCACGCGCTCAAAGGCGCCGACCTGGAACCAGTCCTCCACGTCGACGGAGAGGGCATTCAACATTCGGAATTCCCTCGCGCGTCAGGCGGCGTTGCTGCGGTAGCCCGGCGCTTCGGCGGTTTCCACCCAGTCGACCAGCAGGGTCAGGACGCGGCGCAGGACCACTTCCTGTTCCTCAAGCCGGCTTTCGAGCTGGGCGACGCGGCGTTCGAGGGCAATATCCTTGACGGGCCCGGCAGGCGCACCCTGCCCCGGCTGAACGGCGCGCGGGCCTGTACGATCGGCGGCCATGTCGGCGGCCACCGTGTCCACGGCTCCGGCGCCGATCCGGTCGAGGTTCTCGAGCGCGCCGTAGAGCAGGACGCGGTTGGCGAGCTGATTGACGCGGCGCGGGATGCCGCCGGAGTGGCGGTGGATTGCGGCGAAGGCGGAGGCATCGAACACCGGGCGGCCCTGCCAGCCGGCGACGGTGAGGCGGTGGACGAGATAGGGCTCAACCTCGGCCGGCTCCATGGCGTCGAGATGGTGGGTGGCGATCACCCGCTGACGAAGCTGCTCGAGCCCGTCCTCCGCGAGGCGATCGCGGAACTCGGGCTGGCCGAGCAGGAAAATCTGAAGCAATGCACGGCCTTGGCGGGTGAAGTTGGAGAGCATTCGAAGCTCTTCAAGGGCCGAGGTGGCGAGGCTCTGCGCTTCGTCGACGATCAGCAGGCTGCGCTTGCCGCCCGCCGCTTCCTCGGCCAGCAATTGCTCCATCCGGTCGAGGATCTGCGCTTTCTCCAGCCCTTCCGTGGCGAGGCCGAAGCCCTGCGCGGCGAGGCGGAGCATGTCGTCGCCCTCCACCTGGGTCGAGACCAGGCTGACGGCGTTGAGGCGCTCGCGGTCGATCGTGGCGAGGAGGTGGGCGGCAAGCGTCGACTTGCCGGCGCCGATCTCTCCGGTGACGACAATGAAGCCTTCGCCCTGGGCGATGCCGTAGCCGAGATAGGCCATCGCCTTCTTGTGGGTGCGGCTGTTGAACCAGAAACGCGCGTCGGGCGTGAGCTGGAAAGGACGGTCGGTGAGGCCGTAATGCTGGGTGTACATCGTCTCGCCCTTTTAGAAGCTGTAGCGCAGGCCGAACAGAACCGAGCCGACGGTGCTGTCATACGGGCCCGATTGGGTGGAGTAGATGCCGGCCGACGCAGTGGCCTGCAGCCGGTCGGTGAACAGGCTTTGGTAGTAAGCGCCGGTCACGCCGGTGGAGAAAGCGGAGTCCGAGCCGGCAAGGCCGCTGTCGAACCAGCTTGCGTAGGTCGACAGATCGAAGCCGGAGTTGCGGGTCAGCTTGCGCGAGGCGGAGGCCGAGAGGTTGAAGCTTTCGTCGGTCACTCCGCGAAGCACGAAATCGTTGCCGGGAGGCGCGAAGTAGCGGCGGTTGTTGTAGCCGGCGCCGATGCCGAAGCCCCAGGGCCCGCGGCCGCCGGAAAGGCGCGCCGAGATGCCGCGGTTGCGGAAGTTGAAGTTGTTGATCGACTGAAGCGCGTCGTCGAAGCAGACGCCCGTGGTGGGATCCGATCCGTAGATGCAGCCGCCGCCGCTCTGGATGCCGCTGCCCAGCCCGCTGCGGCGCAGGTCGAAGCCCTGCGGAACGCCCTGGAGATCGGCGACCAGCAGGCGGCCGAAGCTCGAGACATTGTCGTAGACGGACGCGCTAAACGCATAGGATTGGTTGATCCTGTGCTCCAGCGAGCCGGTGAAGGTGGTGCCGCCATAGCGCCGGCCGACACGGGCCTGGAGCTCGGTGCGCGGGCTTGGCTTCCAGATCACGCCGGCATCCCAGATGATCCCGTCCGTGTCGTAGGTGAGGAGGCGCGGCGCATCCGGATCGGCGACGACGATGCCGCCGGGGCCGACGGCGGGGACGCCGCCCGGACCGCGCACCACATCCTGCTGCGAGCCATTGCCTTTTTCGTAGCCAACACCGGCGGTTAGCGCGATGTTCGGAGACACGGGATAAACCACGTCGCCGCGGATATAGGCTGCTTCGAACTGGGAATCGAAGCGGTTCATATCCTCCCGGACATAGCCGCCGCCAACCGTCCAGCCGATCGGAAGCCCCTCGCCCGGCCCCTGGCCGACGCTTGCCGTGAGGTTGTGGACGGTGCTCGAGGAGTAGCGATCGACACGCGGCGCGCCGGCCGGCAGGTTGCCGCCGGCGAGGCTGTGATCGTCGACGTAGACGTAGCCGAGGCGATAGGCCGCGCCGACCTTCAACGGACCGACATGGGTGTTGAGCGTCGGCCCGGCATAAGCCGAATAGACTTCGGCGGTGTTGGGATCGTCCACCGTGCGGACGCCGCGGACCGGAATGCGCTGATCGGAATGGGTTTGCGTTGCCATTGCGCCGGCATCGAAGCCGAGCACGCCCGGGACGGCCTCGACATGGATCGCGGCGAGGCCGTTATGGCTGTCATCGTCGCTGATGCCGCCTTCCCAGGCGATGCGGCGCTGGTAATTGTAGGCAATGGTGGCGGAGACCCGGCGGGTGGTGATCTGCGCGTCCACGCCGCCGCCGACTCCGGTATAGGTCAGCACGTCGCCGCCGTTGAAATCGGCGGACAGGACCTGCTGGATTTCCAGATAGGGCGTGATGCGGGTGCGCGCCGGAGCGGAATTCACCGATGCGGCGGCAAGCACAGCGATTGCGCCGCCCATTGCAATGGAGACCCAGCTACGGGCGCCAAGCCTTTTTGACTTAAGCATTTTCATTGGCCGTACCCATAATAGCTGCCGAACCTTCGTCCGGTTGCGGCAAAGCCCGCGCCGTTGAGCAGCAGGCGGATGTTGGAACAGGCGGAAAGCAAGGCCGCGGCCTCGCGCAGGTCGGACTCGGTGGTCTGATCGGCGCGGACGACGAGGAGGAGCTGGCCGGCATGGGTGGCAAGCACCGAGGCCGGGGACGCGAGCAGAGCGGGCGGCGCATCGAAGAGCAGGATGCGGCGGGGGTTAGCTTCGGCCAAACGGGCGAGCACTTCGCGGGTGCGCTCGGAGGCGAGAAGCTCGGTGATGTTGGAGACGTGCCGGCCGGCGGGAAGGACGGAGAGCCCTTCGACGTCGGTGCGGATCACCAGGGTTTCCGGGTCCACATCCGCATCGGCGATGGCGTCGACCAGGCCGGCGGCGCCTTCAAGGCCGAGGATGGAGAGCACCTCCGGCTTGGGGAAATCGGCGTCGATGAGCAGCACGTCGCGGTCGCGCTCGGCGGCGAGCGAGAGTGCGAGGTTGATCGCGCAGAAGGTCTTGCCCTCGTCGGGCTGGGCCGAGCAGACGAGGATGGTTCGGGCCTTGCCGCCCTCCCCGCCTGCGTCGAGCAGGAGCTGGCGCTTGACGATCCGGAACTCCTCGGCGAGCGCGCCGCCGGGGGCGTCGGGCTCGATGAAGCCGGCTTCGCGAAGGGCCTCGCGGTCGATTGCGGCGCCCTCGCCCGGGGCGAGCGGCGCCGGGCGGGCGGGGCGGAGGCGCTGTGCGGGCGCGGGCTCGTCCACCGGCGCGGCCTTGGCAATTTCGGGCCTTGGCTCGGGCGCGGCGACCCATTTGGCGGGCGCGGCGGGTGCCTTTGTTTCCGGCTCAACTTTTGGCGGCGGAGCCGGAGCGGCTTTCGCCACCTCGGGTTCCGGCTGCGGCGCGGGCGCGGGAGCGGGCTTGGGGACTTCGAGGCCGAAGCCGTAGAGCTCGGCCGCGCGCTCGAGGAGCGATCCGCCGCTGCGAAGGGGAGTGTGCTGGTTCATCTCTTCTTCCCTCACGCGACCGTGCTGCGCTGCCAGAATTCGATGGCCATCAGTACCGCCCAGGACGCGCCGAGCGCCCCGACCCCAGCGGCCAGCCACACCAGCCGCTGACGCGCCCTTGCCCGGATGGTTGGCGTCACGACCTCGCTGATCGTGCCGAGCACCGGGAGGCCGGTAGCCGCTTCGAGCCGTCCCTGGGTCGGGAAGGTGGTCTGGAGCTGGCCGCGGATGAAGGCGATGCCGATGCCGCCGCCGAACGCGACGATCAGGATCAGGCTGAGCAGAAGCGGCCGGTTCGGCGCTTCGGGGATGCGCGGCTGCGACGGCGGATCGATGACCCGGAACTTGATGCTGTCCGTCTTCGATTGGACGTCGCTGCGCAGGCGGACCTGCTCGCGGTCTTCGAGGAGCTTGTCGTACTGGCGCTTCAGCACGTCATAGTCGCGGTTGAGCTTGGCCTGTTCGGCGGCGACTCCGGGCTCGGTCGCCTGGCGGGTGCCGAGCTGAGCAAGATCGGCCTGGATCTGCGCCTTGCGGGCAGTGGCGGCCTGCACCTGGCCTTCTTTCTCGGCGATCAGCGAGCGCAGGGAGACAAAGGCCGGGTTGGGCATGCCGGCGGCGGCGCCGCCGGGCTTTTCGGCGGCGGCGATCGGGCGGAGCCGGTCGATCTGGCCGCGAACGGCGACCACATCGGGGTGGGCATCGGTCCAGCCGCGCGAGGCGGCCTGGGCCAGCTGAGCCTGGAGCGCGGCGATCTGTGCGGTGGCCGGGCCGGCCGCGGACGCGCCGCCGAAGCCGGGGATGGACTGCGGCGTGCTGCCGAGCTGGCCGCGCAGGGCGGCGAGCGAGCTTTGCGCCTGGGTGAGCTGCTGATCCATATTGGCGAGTTCGGAACGTGACGCGGACATGCGCATCGCGATCGAGCCTTCGCCGGGAAGCGCGCCGAGGAACTTCTGCTCGAACTCGACGCGGCGCTGCTCGGCCTGCTGAAGCTCGGCCTCGCGGCGGCGAAGCTCGTCGTCGAGGAAGGTCAGGCTCTGGCTCGCCTCGTCGCGGTCACCGGCGAGGTTTTCCTCGACGAACAGGTCGAGGAGGTTCTGGACGATGGCGGTGGCGAGCTTGGAATTCTGCGCGTTGGAGAAGCCGCCGACGCTGGCCGTGGCGCTGATCTCGAACAGATTATCCTGCTGGGCGGTGACCTTGATGCTCTTGCGCAGCGCCTCGACCTGCGAGGCAAGGTCGCGCTCGCTTGCGACAAGCGTGTTCAAGTCGGTGCGGCGGACGACCTTTTCGAGGTTCTCGGTCGAGGTCAGGGTCTGCTTGACGCGGACGAGATCGCCCTGCCGCTCGCTTGGGCTGATGCCCATCTGGTTGGGCAGGATCGACTGCATCTGGATAAGGACGCGGGCCTTGGATTCATAGCTGTTCGGGATGACGGCAACCGCAAGCCAGCCGGCGAGGCAGATCGCCCAGGCCGCGGCGAGCGCAAGCCAGCGGCGCCGCCAAACCTGGTGGATCGCGATGCGGAGCTGTTCGTAGAGTCCGTTCATCCGTCGGCCTGTCCTTTAAGGGTGTGTTCGGGGCGCTTGTCGGCGGCTCAGAACATGCTTTCGGGGATGATGATGACGTCGCCGGGCTCGAGCCGGACGTTGGCCTTGGTGTCGCCCTTCTTGATCAGGCGGGCGATCTTGAGATCGTATTCGGTCTGCTGGCCGGTTGCCTTGTTGTGGCGGACGAGGCGGGCCTTGTCGCCGGCGGCATATTGGGAAAGCCCGCCGACTTCGATCATCGCGTCGAGCAGGGTCATGTTGGCGCGGTAAGGGAGCGAGGCGGGCTTTTCGGTGGCGCCGACGATGCGGATCTGCTGGCCGAACGTGCCCTGGAAGCTGTCGATCATCACGGAGACGCGCGGGTCCTCGATGTACTGGCTGAGGGCGACGCGGATGTCGTCGGCCAGGATCGCGGGGGTTTTGCCGACCGCGACCATGTCGGTGATCAGGGGCGTGGTGATCATGCCGTCGGGGCGGACCTGGACCTTGGCGCCAAGCTCCGGATTGCGCCACACGAAGATGGTCAGCGAATCGAGCGCGCCGATGATGTATTTCTCGCTGTCGGCGCTGTCCGAGCCGACGAAGGTGGCGGGCGGAAGGACGTTGCCGCTCGACTTGGCGCTACCGGCGCAGCCGCTCAGCGCGACCGCGCTGACGCTCAGCGCGAGGGCGAGTTTCGACTTGGGCAATGCGCGCATCGATGATGTTCCTCTTCAAGCAATCACTCGATCGGCGCGGCCCCAGACGGCGGGACATGCGCAGATTTGGGTTTGCTATGATGGGAAGAGGTAAAATTACCGTTAGGAACAACCGCCATTTCCCGGCCGTCCCGGATCGGGACTGGCCACGGGGAGAGGTTTACGTGTCTGCGCCGACGAGGATTTCACGGGCGGCGGGGTGGCCGAGGAACGCCTGGGGGCTCGCCGAGAGGCCGTAGGCGCCGGCGAGGAAGACGGCGACGAGATCGCCGACCTGGGCGGCTGGCGTCAGGATGTCGTCGGCGAGGCGGTCCAGGGGGGTGCAGAGGCAGCCGACGACCGTGACTTCTTCCTCCGGCGCGGCGTTGAAGCGGGAGGCGATTGCGACCGGGAAGTTGCGGCGCACGACCTGGCCGAAATTGCCGGACGCAGCGAGCTGGTGGTGCATGCCGCCGTCGGTGACCAGGAAGGTTTTGCCGTGGCTAACCTTCCGGTCGACGATCCGGGTGAGGTAGACCCCCGCCTCCCCCACCAACCAGCGGCCGAGTTCGATGGCGAAAGCGGTGTCACGCAGGATCGCCGGGCGCTCGGCGAGAGTGGCCGCGAGTGCGGTGCCGACCTGTTCGATGTCGAGCGGGCGTTCGCCATGGAAGTAGGGAATGCCAAAGCCGCCGCCGAGATTGATCAGCGGTGGCGTGGCACCGGCTTCCTTTGAAAGGCGGGCGGCGAGCGCTACGGTGGCGGCCTGAGCCTCGCAGAGGGCAGCGCCGTCTAGCGCTTGCGAGCCCGCGAAGATGTGAAAGCCTCGCCAGTCCGCGCCACCCTGGTGGATGCGTCGAACGAGCGCGGGGACGCGGTCTGCGTCCACTCCGAACGGCTTTGCGCCGCCGCCCATTCGCATCCCGGAGCCTTTTATCTCGAAGTCCGGATTGACGCGCACGGCGAGCCGCGCCGGCCGGCCGAGCTTGG
>DASWNA010000078.1:0-18563 GCA_036399475.1 Allosphingosinicella sp. | reverse complement strand
GGGTAACCGGTTCTTAAGTCTCTGCGCGCTTAGTGCCTCGTGGCGGTTTGGAAAGTGGGGGTCCTGGCGCAGCGTGGAATTGGGTTCGATGGCCTGGGAGGGCATAATGCTGTCGAAGGAAAGTCACCAGGAGACGACGTTCTCCTTTTCGGAGCGGACGCCGCAGCCGGGGGAGCGGCGGCGCGATCCGCGTCACCTTACGATATTGCGGGTCGGCGCGCTGATCGCCGCGCACGGGCGCGAACTCTGCCTGATCCGCAACATCTCCGCGGGCGGCCTGATGGCCCATGTCTATTCCCAGCATGCCTGCGGGGAAACGCTGGCGGTCGAGCTCAAGGCGGGTGAGCCGATCCACGGCCATGTCGCGTGGGCCGACCAGTCCAACATCGGCATCAAGTTCGACGACCAGATCGATGTCGCCGCCATGTTGTCCAACAACAGCCTGCTGGAAAACGGCATTCAGCCCCGCCTGCCCCGCGTCGAGGTGGACCGGCTTGCCACCGTGCGCTGCGGCGCGCGGCTCTGCGGCGTCAACACCCGCGACATCTCCCAGGGCGGGGTCAAGGTCGAGACGGACGCGCCGCTCGATGTCGGCGCGCAGATCGTTTTGACGATGGAGAGGTTCCGGCCGCTGCAGGGCGTGGTGCGGTGGTGCGGCGGCGGGCTTGCCGGAATCGCCTTTCACCAGCTCATCCCCTTCGGCGAGTTGATGGCCTGGCTGATCCCCGAACGCGCCGCCAACCGCGACTGACGCGGCTTGCTTCGCACCCGGCGGCGTTTTAGCCACGGACGATGCTTACCGCCATCGCCCTCCTCGCCGCCGCTCCCGCCGTGCCGCTGGCGCCGCCGCCCGGCTACACCCTGGTCTGGCGCGACGAATTCGCCAAGGCGGGCCTGCCCGACGAGAAGCGCTGGGCCTATGACACCGCCTTCAACAAGGCCGGCTGGCACAATGACGAAAAGCAATATTACGCGGCGCGCCGGAAGCAAAACTCTCGAGTGGAGGACGGCCATCTGATCGTCGAGGCGCGCCGCGATGGCGCCGGCCTGCGCGGCAAGGCGGATCATGGCGGGCAGGCTTATTCCTCCGCCCGGCTGATGACGAAGGGCAAGGCAGCCTGGACCTACGGCTATTTTGAGATCCGCGCCAAGCTTCCCTGCAGCCGGGGCACCTGGCCGGCGATCTGGACCCTTGCCGACCGCGATCCGATGCGCTGGCCGGACGATGGCGAGATCGACATCATGGAGCATGTCGGCCACGAGCCCAATGTGGTGCACCAAAGCGTGCACACCGCGGCGTTCAACCATGTGCTTGGCACCCACAAGACGGCGCAGCGCACCGTCGCCGGAGCCTGCGGGGCCTTTCACCTCTACCAGCTGCACTGGACGGCCGAGAGCATCCGCATGGGCGTGGACGGGAAGGAGCTGTTCCGCTTGGACAAGGCTTCGGACAAGCGCGCCGAATGGCCGTTCGACGGGCCGCAATATCTCATCCTCAACATCGCGGTGGGCGGGATGTGGGGCGGGGCGAAAGGCGTGGACGACACCGCCTTTCCCCAGCGCATGGAGGTCGATTACGTCCGCGTCTGGCAAGCGGCGGCCTCACCGAAGCAGTAGGGGCCCCTTCCCTGGCGCGTGCTCGGGGGTCGTTGAATTCATCTCGCAGGGAAGTTGACGGATGCGGGGAGCGGAACGGCCGGGCGGCCGTTCGCGCCCGAACATAGCGCTTGTAATCATAACAGTGCTTATTATGTGTGAGCCATGGAAGATCATCTCGGCTTCGAACTGGCGGAAACCGCGCAGGCCATGCGCCGCGCCTTTGACCGCAGGGCGGGCGCGCTTGGCACCACCCGGGCCCAGTGGCGCGTGCTTGCCCGGCTTGCGCGCGACGATGGCCCGCGACAGATCGATCTCGCCGACAGTCTCGATGTCGAGCCGATCACGCTGTGCCGGATGATCGACCGCTTGTCGGAGGCCGGCATGGTCGAGCGGCGGGACGATCCCGCCGACCGCCGCGCGCGGCGGGTACACCTCACTGCGAAGGCGGCGCCTGTGATCGAAAGTCTGCGCGGCCTTGCCGACGAGTTCTTCGCCGAAGCGTTGAGCGGCATCGATGACGGGGAACAGGAACGGGTTCGCGATGCGTTGCGCAAAATCCGCGGAAATCTGATCGACGGCGGCCGCAGCGCGGCGCCCGCCAAGGGAATAAAGGCATGAAGCAAGAACCGATCAAGGGCGCTGAAGCGGCGCCGGCTCCTGAGATGGACGCGGCGACTGCCCCCCTTCCCGAAACCCCTGCCCCGCGCCGCAAGCTGTGGCGGGTGGTGCTGCTGCTGTCGGTGCCGCTGCTGATCGCGGCGGTCGGCGGCTATTTCTGGCTGACCTCCGGCCGCTGGATTTCGACGGACAACGCTTATGTCCAGCAGGACAAGGTAGCGGTCACCGCCGAGATTGCCGGGCCGATCGTGGAAGTCGCGGTGCGCGAGAACCAGCCGGTGAAGAAGGGCGATCTGCTGTTCCGGATCGACCCGCGCCCCTACCGCATCGCGCTTGCCCAGGCCGAGGCCCAGATCGCCGCGGCGCAGGTTCAGGTTCACCGCATCCAGGCCGAAACGCAGGGTACCGGCGCCGACATCGAAGGCGCGCAGGCCAACCTCACCTTTGCCCAGCGGGCGCTTGGCCGCCAGGACGAACTGCTCGAGCGCGGCTTCACCACCCGCGCCCGCTATGACGAGGCGCTGCACGGCGTCCAGGAAGCGCGCGAGCGGCTCGCCAACGCGCGCTCCGAAGCGCTGGTCACCCGCGCCCAGCTCGCCGATGCGCCGGCCGACAACCAGCCCGCGCTGCAGGCCGCCCGCGCCGCCCGCGACAAGGCGCTGCTCGATCTTTCCCGCACCGCGGTGCGCGCCCCGACCGACGGCTATGTGACGCAGACCGATCGCCTCCAGGTCGGCAGCGCGGTCGTGCCCGGCCTTGCCGTGGTCACCGTGGTGCGCAGCGGCGACGTGTGGATCGAGGCGAATTACAAGGAAACCGATCTCGACAAGATGGCGCCCGGCCAGCCCGTGGAGGTCACCCTGGACGCCTATCCGAGCGCCAGGATCACCGGCCATGTCGCAAGCATCGGCCGCGGCACGGGTTCCGAATTCTCGGTGCTGCCGGCGCAGAACGCGTCGGGCAACTGGGTCAAGGTGACTCAGCGCGTGCCGGTGCGGATTGCAATCGACAACACTTCGGGCCGCCAGCTCCTCGCCGGTCTGTCCGCCGACGTATCGGTGGATACCAAGGAGCAGCCCGCCGGGCAGCAGCCGCCCCCTGCCCCGGCGCAACACGCCGCCGCGCAACGCCAGCCCGCCGCCCGCTAGGCCATGGCCAGCGCCGCCGCCTCCTCCGCCGCAGCGGCAGCACCGCCCGTGGTGCGCAAGGTCGGCGGCTTCGAGCATGCCATCGTCACCGTGTCGCTGATGATGGCGGTGCTGTTGCAGGTGCTCGACACCACCATCGCCAACGTGGCTTTGCCGCACATGATGGCGTCGATGTCGGCCACTCAAGAGACGATCAACTGGGTGTTGACCAGCTACATCGTCGCCTCCGCCATCGCCATTCCGATCACCGGCTGGCTGTCCGACCGGGTCGGACGCCGCCGCCTGTTCATCTTCTCGGTGGTCGCCTTCACCGTCGCGTCGGTGCTCTGCGCGGCGGCCCAGAACCTTACCGAGATGGTGATCTTCCGCGCCATTCAGGGTGTTTCCGGCGCTTTCCTGGTGCCGATCGCGCAGGCCGTGATGTTCGACATCAACCCGCCCGAAAAGCACGGCCGCGCAATGGCGATGTTCGGCATGGGCGTGATGATCGGCCCGATCCTCGGCCCGGTGCTCGGCGGCTGGCTGACCGAGAATTTCAGCTGGCGCTGGGTGTTCCTGGTCAATCTGCCGGTGGGCGTGCTCTGCACGGTTCTGCTGATCCGCTACATGCCGAAGTTCGAGACCAACCGGCGCCGCTTCGACCTGTTCGGCTTCGCGCTCCTCGCGCTCGCACTCGGCAGCCTGCAGATGATGCTCGACCGGGGTGAACAGCTCGGCTGGTTCGAAAGCACCGAGATCTGGATCGAGATGGCGTTGGCGATCTCCGGCGCCTGGATGTTCGTCGTCCACCTCACCACCGCACGCGAGCCGATCTTCGACCCCAAAATGTTTGCCGACCGCACCTTCGCCTTCTCGCTGGTCTTCATGGCGGTGACCGGGGTGCTGCTGCTCGCCGGCCTTGCTCTCCTGCCGCCGCTGCTCCAGCGCCTGCTCGGCTATTCGGTGCTGGATTCAGGCTTTCTCACGGCGCCGCGCGGCATCGGTACGCTGATCTCGATGATGGTCGCCGGCCGTTTGACCGGCAAGGTCGACGCACGAATCCTGATCTTCGCCGGCATCTCGTTCATGGCGCTGTCGCTTTACCAAATGTCGGGCTTCTCGCTGCAGATGGGCGCGCAGCCGGTGATCGTCAGCGGCATCGTCCAGGGCATGGGATTGGGCTTCATCTTCGTGCCGCTGCAGTCCCTCGCGTTCGCCTCGCTGCCGCCGCAGTACCGGACCAGCGCGGCGAGCCTCCTCAACCTGTCGCGCAACATCGGCGGCTCGATCGGCATCTCGATGATGACCGCGCTTCTCGCCCGCAACGTCCAGGTCAGCCATGCCGATCTCACCACCCACATCCGCACCGACAGCCTGCCGCTGGCCGACATCGGCATCATCGGCCGCCTCGGCGAATATGGCGACAGCGCGGTCGCCATGCTCAATGCCGAGATCAACCGCCAGGCTTTGATGATCGCCTATATCGACGATTTCCACGCCATGATGCTGATCACGCTCTGCGCCCTGCCGCTCGTCTTCCTGCTCAAGAAACCGCGTCCCCCCGTTCCCGGCGAAGCGCCGCCGGTAATGGACTAGGTCATGCCCGTCCGGCTTGAAGCTGCGCTCTTGGGGCCTCCTCGGAGGATCGGCGCCTGAGGCGGGCGGGAAATGGAGCGGGTAGCGGGGATCGAACCCGCATCACAAGCTTGGAAGGCTAGTGCTCTACCATTGAGCTATACCCGCTCGTCTCCTCGCCCGAAGCGTGGGTGGTGGACAGGGCTGGATTCGAACCAGCGTACGGGAAACCCGGGCAGATTTACAGTCTGCTGCCTTTAACCACTCGGCCACCTGTCCGGACACGCTCCGAAGCGAGGAGGCGGCTCAATGGCGAATGGCTTGGCCGCTGTCAACGCATAGGCTCGGCTTGCGCCCGCCGAACCGTGCCGCTTGCCAGCGCGCACCCGCGGCGGCATGGGAGCGTTTATGCGCCGCAAAGCCCGTCAACTCACCAAGGCCGAGAACCGACCCCGCTTCTGGGGCCGCCACGCCGTCGCCGCCGCGATCGCCAACCCCGAACGCCGGATCTTCCAGGTCTGGGTGACCCGCGAGGCGGCGGCGGAGTACGATCTGCCGCCCGGCACGCAGGTGACCTACGCCGATGCCGCCGATCTCGGCCGGCTGGTGCCCAAGGACGCGCCGCACCAAGGCATCGTCGCCGAAGTGGAGCGGCTCGAGGACCTCCTCCTCGCCGACCTGCTCGACCAGGCGGAGGACCACCGGCCGCTGATCGTCCTCGACCAGGTTACCGATCCCCACAATGTCGGCGCGATCCTGAGGAGCTGCGCCGCCTTCGACGCCCTTGGCCTCGTTACGCAGGACCGGCATGCGCCCCCCGAATCGGGCGCGCTCGCCAAGGCGGCGAGCGGCGCGCTGGAGATCGTGCCGTGGATCCGGGTGGTGAACTTGTCGCGCTCGCTCGACGAGATGGCGCAGGCGGGCTTCTGGCGGATCGGGCTTACCGGCGGCACCGAGACGAACCTGAAGCAGGCGCTCGGCCCCGCCCGCATCGCCCTGGTGCTCGGCGCCGAGGGCGAAGGTATGCGGCAGAATACCGAGACGCATTGCGATTCCCTCGCCCGCCTGCCGATCAGCGACCGGATCGAAAGCCTCAACGTCTCGAACGCGGCGGCCATTGCCCTCTACGCCGCGGCCTCGCATAACCACTGACGTCGCCCGTCCCTCCCGACGGGCTTCGGGGGGATATGCCATGATGCTTTTCCGGATCGCCGCCGCGGGTGCGCTTGCCCTGCTCGCTTCCGCCTGCCTGCTGACGCCGGGCAAGTTCGATGCCGCGCTGGACCTCAGGCGCGACGGCAGCTTCAGCTATCGCTACACCGGCGAAGTGGTGTTCATCACCCCGGCCGCCGCAGCCGCAGCCGCCGACGAGCCGCCGGCGTTCGACCCCGAAGAGCAGAAGTGCTTCAAGCAAAGCGAAGACATCCTGGAAGCGGAGGAGCGCCCCTGCACCGCCGCCGAACTCGCCGACGCCCGCAAGAAGTGGGACGAGGATTTCACGGCCCGGAGCGAAAGCCAGAAGCGCGAAGCCGAGCAGATGAAGGCGATGTTCGGCGGCCTCGACCCCGACGATCCCAAGGCCGTCCAGCAATTCACCCAGCGGCTCCTGAGCTACGACGGCTGGAAACGCGTCACCCACAAGGGCAAGGGCGTGTTCGAAGTGGTGTATGAAAAAAGCGGCAAGCTCGACCACGACTTCGTGTTTCCGATATTTCCCGACGTCGACTGGATCATCCCGTTCGTCCACGCCACCCGGCGCAGCGAGGGGCGGGTGCGGGTGGTTGCCCCCGCTTTCGCCCAGCCCCAGGGCATGGGCGGCGGAATGAGCCCGATGGCCTCCATGGGCGGAATGGCCGCCGCAGCCGGCGACCGCGGCTCGCCCCTCCCTAAGCCGGAAGGAAGCTTCACGCTCACCACCGATGCGGAAATCCTGACCAACAACACGGAAGGCGGCGCAATCGCCGGCCCGGGCGGCACAAAGGTGCTGAAATGGGCGATCGGCGCACTCGACACCAAGAAGCCGGAGGCCTTGCTCAAGATGTAGGCGGCGCCGCGCCCGGGGAGGGGCTCAGTCCTCGGGCGCGACGGTGACGCGCAGGCCGTCCAGCTCGGCGGCGAAGTCGATCTGGCACGACAGCCGGCTGGTTGCCTTGCGGACGCCCGAACTGTCGAGCAGGTCGTCCTCGTCGGCGCTGACCGGCTTGAGCTTTCCCGCATGGTCCTCGTCCACGTAGACGTGGCAGGTGGCGCAGCTGCAGCAGCCGCCGCACAGGGCCAGCAGCTCGTCGAAGCTGGCGCCGCGAATGATTTCCATCACGCTCCAGCCGGCGCGGCCCTGAACGATCTTCTCGGAGCCGTCGCGTCCGACGATGGTGAGTTCAGCCATATCCGCCCTGATCGTGAAATGGGGAAGGTCCCGGGCGCAGGCCTATGCTAGGCACGCCCTTCTTTGGCAAGCGGGAGCGGGTGGGATGGGGATACAGGCCGAAGCGCTCAGGGCGTCGCTGGACGCCGTCGCGGCGCGCGAGCCCAAGGTCGCGGCCTCCCTGGCGGGGGCGGGCTATCCCGAGCCGCGGATCAGCGCGAGGGGCTACCAGACCCTGCTGCGCGCGATCGTCGGCCAGCAGGTGTCGATCATCGCCGCCGCCTCCATGTGGAAAAAGCTCACAGCGGTGGCGGGCGATCCGCCGGAGCCGGAGCGCCTGCTCGCCGCGTCCGACGAAGACCTGCGCGGCGCCGGTTTGTCGCGCCAGAAGGCTTCTTACGCCCGCAGCCTCGCCGAGGAAGTGCTCTCCGGCCGCCTCGACTTCGCCAAGCTCCCGGCGGACGACGAGGAGGCGATCGCCGAACTCGTGCGGGTGAAGGGCATCGGCCGCTGGACCGCCGAAATCTACCTGCTGTTCGCGGAAGGCCGAGCGGACATCTGGCCCGCCGGAGACCTCGCCGTCCAGATCGAGATCGGCCGGATCCTGGGTCTGGACTCGAAGCCCAGCGAAAAGACCCTGCGCGACCTAGCCGAACCTTGGCGCCCCCACCGTGGCGCAATGGCCATATTCGCCTGGCACCATCGCAAGGTGGTGCCGATTTAGAACGGCGATGAACGCCCTTGTGGGGGTCCTGCTGGCGGAGGCGTTCCTGGTTACGCCTTCCGCCTCATCTCAAATCGCAGGCTTGTCCCGGTTCGCCTCCATGGCGATCCGCTCCGCCTCCGCTTCCGCGGCGAGTTGAGCGCTGGTCTTGGTGGGATTCACCATCTTCTCGTAGGCCGCCAGTTCGGCCGGGGAGATGCGGCTCAGCACATCCTCCCGCGCGGCTTTCATCCGGGCCACCTCGGAGGAATCGGGTGACTGCGCCGCCAGCCCGCGCAAGCGAATGTCGATCCGCCTAAGGCTGCTTTGGTCGATGGTCTCTTCGGCTGCGGTGCTTGATGCCATGTTCGGTCCTCAATCTATGTGAGGGGGCCTTACGGAGACGAAGCCGGGTTTGTCTAGGGACACCCGGCTCGACTGGACCCGGTTCGCCTCTACTGCCCGCTGCCATTCTCCACCTTCGTGCCGGCGATGGCCTGGTCGGTTTCGGTGATCGGCGCCTTGTCGGCATTGGCGGCGGTGACATCGGTGGCACCGGCGACAAAGGCGCGGATTGCGATGATCACGACGAGTGCGAGGAGCACAAGGCCGATCAGCCAGAGCATCTTGGACTTCGCCGGCTTGCCTGCACCGCCGCGCCCGTCATCGCCGTTGGTTGCCATGTTCTCGATCCTTTTCATCCAGGTCTTTCCTGAGGCTGCCAATGACGGCGCCGGGCCTTTGTTCCAGCGCTTGGGGCCCCCACCCTTCTCCCGGACCAGGGTGTCGAGCGGATGACCTATAGGGGCACGGCGGCAGCCGGTTTCGGGCGATCGACCTCGCCCTTCCCACCATCCGCTCGAGCCCCCCGACTGCACCTGGCAATCGAGGCTACAACAGCGGCGCGGCCAAAGCAGCGAAAATGCTGGGCGGAGGGGACGCTGCCGCGGCTCGCGCGTTGGCAGGGGTATGGAAGCACGCAAACGCATCGCGCTCGTGGCGCACGACGCCAAGAAGGACGACCTGATCCACTGGGTGAAGGCCAATGCCGACGCGCTCGCGCCGCACGTCTTCTGGTCGACGGGCACGACCGGCAAGCGGATCAAGGAGGCGTGTCCGGAGATGGACATCACGCCGATGAAATCCGGCCCGCTCGGCGGTGACCAGCAGATCGGCGCCCGCATCGCCGATGGCGGCATCGACATCCTGATTTTCTTCACCGACGCCTTGTCGCCCCACCCGCACGAATCCGACGTGCGCGCGCTTACCCGCCTGTCGACGCTCTACAACGTCGCCATGGCCACCAACCGTGCCACCGCCGATTTCATCGTCCGCTCCCCCTATTTCGCCGAACGCTACGAAGCGCCGACCGGCGGCGGCGACGGCGAGCCCGGCACCTGACGCGGAACCCACGGGCGGACGGCTGAGTTCGCGCTTCCATGCCCACGCCCTCCGTCACCGTCCAAAAGCTCGCCTGGACCGATCCGCCGCTCGGCCGGATCGAACTCCCGGAGGCGCCGCTGATCCTGCGCGCCAGCTTCGGCTCCGGCCTGGCGCGGCGAGCGGGTGATCCGGCCGGCCGAATTTGGGCAGTCGGCGATCGTGGGCCCAACCTCAAGGTCAAGGATGCGCGCAAGCTTTACGGCGCAGAATACCTGGCGCCGCTTGCAGACGTGTCCGGCGCCAAGATCATGCCGCGCCTCGATCTCGGACCGAAGATCGCCGAGCTTCAGGTGCACGAAGACCGGGTCGAGCTGCTCCGGGCGATCCGCCTGACGCAGCCCGACGGCACGCCAGTGTCCGGCTTGCCGATCCCCGGCGGCGCGAATGTGCACTCGGAGCCCGTGTTCGACCTGCAGTGCGATTCGATCGCGCCCGATCCGGGCGGGCTGGACACGGAGGGCATCGCTCCGCTTCCCGATGGCGGCTTCTGGATCGGTGACGAATTCGGGCCTTCGCTGGTTCGTATCGACGTGGAGGGCCGCATCCTGCGCCGGCTGGTTCCCGAAGGGACCGAGCTAAACGCGCAGCCGCCGCCTGAGCATTGCCTCCCCGCCATCGCCGCTCGGCGGCAGATCAACCGTGGCTTCGAGGCGCTTGCGCTTTCGCCTGACGGGTCTTCGCTGTTCCTGGCCTTTCAGAGCCCCCTCGCTCATCCCGACGAGGAAGCGCACGAGGCAGCGGCGCATGTTCGCTTGTGGCACCTCGATGCGGACACGGGCTCGGTGCAAGCGCAGTTCCTCTACCGGCTCGACCCGCCGGAGAGCTTCCGCCGCGACTGCGACGCGGGCGGGTTCAAGCGCAAGGACGTGAAGGTCAGCGAGATCGCCTGCCTTAGCGACGGTGCCTTGCTGGTGCTCGAGCGGGGCTCGCAGACCACCAAGCTTTACCGCGTCACCCTCGATGAGAGCCTGGAACTCGGTCCCGAGCATCTCGACGCCGCGACGCGGCCGACGATCGAGGAACTGAGCGGGGCCGGCGCCCCCCTCCCCGCGCTCGCCAAGGAACTGCTCTTCACCAGCGACGACTTCCCCGAAGTCGCGCGTGATCTGGAGGGTGTCGTCATCCTGTCGCCGACCGAGCTGATCCTGGTCAGCGACAACGATTTCGGGGTTGAGGGCGAGGAGACCAGCTTCTGGCGGCTTCGCTTCGACGCGCCGGTTCTGGCATAAGCGCCGCCATGAAGCGCCTTCTCCTCTCGGCCGCCGCACTCGCCGTCACGCTCTCGAGCTGCGGCGGCGGAGACGACCCGCCGGTCACCGAAAACGAACGCCGCGTCGGCGCCGAACAGCACCCCAAGCTGCTCGCCGAGTTCGGCGGCGCCTACCAGGCTCCCGAAGCGCGCTACCTCGCGGCGCTTGGCGAACGCGTCGCCGTTTCGGCGGGGCTGGAGGGGCAATGCACCTTCACCCTGATCAATTCGGACGTGGTCAACGCCTTCGCGGTGCCGGGCTGCTTCATCTACGTCACGCGCGGCCTGATGGGCCTGGTCAACTCCGAAGCCGAACTCGCCTCCGTGCTCGCCCACGAACTCGGTCACATCGTCGGCAACCATTCGGAAGAGCAGCAGCGCCGCTCCTTGTGGCGCAATATCGGAGTCGCCGCGGTATCGCTGGTCACCAGGTCGGAGCGGCTGGCGAGCCTGGCCGGCGAGGCGGCGGCCTATTTCGGCCTGCGCTACAGCCGCAAGCAGGAATATGAAGCCGACGATCTCGGTCTCGCCACGCTCAAGGCGGCCGGCTACGATCCGTATGAAGCCGCCGACATGCTCGGCGCGCTTGGCCGCAACGAGCAATATATGGCTTCGACCCGCTCGACCGACCAAGCCAAGGCCATTCCGGAATGGGCGCGCACCCATCCGCTGACCGAGAACCGGATCGCCCGTGCCCGCGAAGCCGCCGCCAAGACCGGCGTCGCCGACAACCAGCTCCCCGAAGGCATCCTCCCTCATCTCAAGGAAGTGGACGGCTTGCTCTACGGCGACGATCCCCGGCAGGGCTTCGTGCTCGGCCGCCGCTTTGCGCATCCGGATATGCTGATCGGCTTCGAAGCGCCGCCGGGCTTCACCCTCACCAACAGCCCGCAAGCGATCATGATCGACGGCCCGGAGGGTCTGCGCGGCGAGTTCGGCGGCGGGCCGCTGCCGGCAGGGGGCTTGCCGGCCTATGCCGAAGCGGTGCTCGGCGGACTGCTCGGCAAGGCACCGGCACGCACCGGCACCGCGCAAGCGACGGTGGTGAACGGCGTGCCGGCGCTGTTCGTGCCCGTGGCGGTGGACACCAATGACGGTGAAGTCCGCCTTTCCTTCATGGCCTATGCCAGGCCCGGCGGCGGCGCGTTTCACTTCATCATGGTCTCGCCGCCCCGCGCCGCCGCTCCCGAAGCGCTGAGCGCCTTGTTCGCGTCCTTTCACCTGCTCAGCCCGGAAGAAGCCGCGACCTTGCGTCCGCGCGCCATCCGGGTGGTCGCCGCGCGGGCGGGCGACACTTACCAGAGCGTCGCCGCGGGCATGGCCAGCGACCGGCCGGTAGAGCACCTGCTGATGCTCAACGGCCGGACCGCCGGTGAGCCGTTGCGCCCCGGCGAGCCATTGAAGATCATCGCCTGGGCAGGGAGATAACGCGCATCCTTGCGTCCTAACCTTTTCTAAACCGATGCCGGCTAGACACAGGCTCAGGTACGCGACCGGGGGGGCGGAGTTCGAGAAATCGGCTCCGCCTTTCTTTTTGCGCCTCCGGTCGCCGCCGCTCCCAACGTTTAGGCCTTAACCGGCGATAACCACGCTGGTCAGCTTTGCGTTAACCGCGGCAGCCTCAAAGGGATGAGGCCTCAAGCGGCGGTTTTCGAATCGCTCGGGAAGGTCCCTCGGGTCGCGTATCGAGGGGGGGCCGGCGCTCTCACGAGTGCCGGCCCTATGCTTTTGGGACGGGGCGCGCCGCTTTAACCAAAAAACAGGCATCGCCGCGCTAGGCTGCCGCGAGACATGCTTCCGGAGGAACCTTCGCCTTGTTCATCAATGCCGAATTGTCGCAACTTCCGATCGGCGACGGCCGCAAGGCGGAACGGCGCATCGTCAATCTCGCCGCAGCCCTGCGCGAGGATGGGGCGAGCACCTCCCCGATTGTCGTCATCGATATTTCCAACGGGGGCTTCAAGGCCGAGGTCGGGGACGATGTGCTGGAAGGCTCGGAAGTCTGGCTCAAGCTCCCGGGCTTCGAGGCGAAGCGCAGCCGCGTCAAATGGCGCAACGGCAAGGAAGCGGGCTGCGAATTCGAATCGCCGCTTCACGATCACGAGATTCAGTTGCTGATCGCGCCGGCGCCGCGGCGCATTCCAAAGGGCGTCTTCCGCCGCGCCTAAGCGAAGCTTCAGTTCGCACCAGCTAAGCGGGCGTTTGCGACGCTTCAGTGCGCGCCGGCGAAGCGCGCAATCTCCAGCAGCGGCACCCGGTCCACGGGGAAGCCCTCATGGTCCTCGATCTGCACCACCTGCGCGTCCCACGAGCAGCCGATGCTGCTTTCCGCGCGAATGAGGTCGCGGGCGCTGCGCACGGCTTGATACCAGGCCGCTTCCGCGTCCGGCAAAGGGAGCCCCACCTCGTCCCGCACACGGACGCCCTGGGTTTCGAAATGGAAAAAGTAACGAGGCATGGCGGGTGAACGCCCAAGTTATTGGAGGGTGCCGGGGAAAGAGGGTTAACTTTCCGGTAACCATAAGTAGTTGAAAACTGTTGCCCTTAATCTACAGCAATGTTGCAACTGGCTGGACGGGCGCCGCCGCTCCCGGCAGCGCCCGTCCCGATCTACACCGTCAAGCCTAGCGCGCGTCGACCAGCACTACTTCGGTATCTTCTATCGCGCGGATCAGGATCCGCTTCTCGCCGGTGACGGCGACGCCGTCCCGCGCCTCAGCCCTGACCCCGTTCACGTCTGCCGCGCCGTTGACCGGCACCAGATAGGTGTGCCGCGCCGGATCGAGGCTGAGTTCCGCGGTCTCGCCGGCCTTGAGTGTTGCACCCATCACCCGCGCCTCGGCATTGATCCTGAGCACGTCGGCATCTTCCGCAAAGCCGCTGGCGAGGGTCACGAACGTGCCTTCGCGGACGTGCTTGGGGAATTGCTTGGCGCCCCAGCTCGGCGCCGCACCCGGCTTGTCGGTCTGCACCCAGATCTGGAACAAGGTCGTCGCCTCATCTTCCTGATTATATTCGGCGTGGCGGACTCCGGTGCCGGCGCTCATCACCTGCACGTCGCCCGCTTCCGTCCGGCCCTGATTGCCCAGGGAGTCCTGGTGGGTAATCGCGCCGCGGCGGACATAGGTGATGATCTCCATGTCGGCATGCGGGTGCGGCGGGAAGCCCGAGCGCGCGGCGATCTCGTCGTCGTTCCACACCCGGATCGCGCCCCAGCCCATGCGGCCCGGCTCATAATAGTTGGCGAACGAGAAATGGTGGCGCGCATTAAGCCAGCCGTGATCGGCGTGGCCAAGCGTGTTGAACGGACGAATGTCGATCATGATGAGTCTCCTCTTCTCGTCATTCCCGCGAAAGCGGGAATCCCGCTTCTTCTCTTCCACCCTTGAAAAGGAAGAAGCGGGACCCCCGCTTTCGCGGGGGTGACGGCCTGTGTGTGTGGCTGCCTCGTTTAGCCTTAAGCCGCCAGCGCCAACTCGCGCAGCTTGTCCGAGGCTTCGGCGATCGCCGCTTCGGCGGCCTCAGGCCCGAAGGCGAGCTTCTCGGCGCGGACGAAGGTGACGTCGTCCAGGCCCATGAAGCCGAGCAAGGTGCGCAGGTGCGGCTCCTGGCTGTCGTTCACCGCCGACGGGCCTTCGCTGTAAAGGCCGGCGCGGCTTTCCACCACGATCGCCTTTTTGCCCTTGAGCAAGCCTTCCGGCCCGCTTTCCGTGTAGCGGAACGTCACCCGGGCGCGCAGCACATGGTCGAACCAGGCCTTGAGCGTGGACGGGATGCCGAAATTGTACATCGGCGCGCCGATCACGATCAGGTCCGCCTCCTGCAGCTCCCCGATCAGCCGGTCGGACAGGTCGAGCGCGCCCTGCCCCGCTTCGGTGGTCGCCTCGCTGCTGCGGATCGCGAACACCGTGTCTGCGGTGAGATGCGGGATCGGCTCGGCGCCGATGTCGCGGCGGACCACGGCGACGTCGTCGGGCCGCGCGGCGAGGCCGGCGACGAGGCTGTCGACGAGCTTCTTGGAAACGGACTGCTCGCCGGTTGCGGCGCTGTCGATGATGAGTACCTTGGTCATGATGCCCTCCTGTTGGCTGGCCGATTGGCTTGCTGAAGGGGAGATAAGCACGTAGGGGCGTTGCCGGTAGCCGCTCACGGCGCATCATGGTGTTGCGGAACATGGAACACGCCTCCGTCGACCTTCTAGACGTTCTCGCCTTCGTGCGCGTCGTTGAAACCGGTGCTTTCTCCCGCGCCGCCGAGCGGATGGGGATGTCGAAATCGATCGTCTCGCGCCGGGTCGCCCGGCTGGAGGAGCAGCTTGCCGCGCGCCTGCTCACCCGCAGTGCCTCGGGCGCTCAGCCCACCGACGCGGGCCAGGCCTATTTCGAGCGCGCGTCCAACATCCTGTGCGACCTCGATGCCGCGCGCGAGGTGGTCGCCGGGTCCGTCACCCAGGTCGCCGGCCCGATCCGCCTCACCGCCCCCCTGTCCTTCGGCGTGGAGCATCTCGCCCCTGCCCTTGCCGACTTCGCCGCCGAACATCCCCGGGTGGAACTCGACATCAGCTTCGAGGACAAGGCCGTCGACCTCATCGCCGGCGGCTTCGACCTCGCCGTGCGGCTCGGCACCCTTGAGGATTCCGCACTCATCTCCCGCCGGATCGCGGCGTCTCGCCGGGTCCTGCTCGGCAGCCCGGCTTATCTCAACGCCCGCGGCCGCCCCGAGCATCCCCGCGACCTCCAGGCCCACGACCACCTCGTCTACGGCAACGAGCAATGGCGCTTCCGCGTCGGCAACCGCTGGGACAGCGTTCGCCTCAAGCCCCGGCTGCGCGCCGACAATGGTGAGATGCTGCGCGCCGCCGCCGAAGCGGGGCTCGGCCTGTGCGTGCTCCCCACCTTTATCGCCTCGCATTCGCTTGCCGGCGGAACGCTTGAGCCGTTGCTGCGCGACTTTCCACTACCGGAGGGCGGCCTCCATGTCCTGATGCCGCCCGGCCGCGCCGTGACCGCGCGGGTGCGCGCGCTTTCGGATTTCCTCGCCGGCCGCTTCGGCCCGGAGCCCGCCTGGGACCCATGCTGGACGGCGGGTGAGTGCTAGACGCGCGCCGCCGACGCGCTAAAGACAAAGCGAACTCCCTTACGAGGACCGCCCCTTGATCCGCACCCTCCCCCTCGCCGCCCTGCTCCTCGCCACTGCCTGTGCCTCGGCCAACGACGACGCGCCTGCCGCCGTGAGCTCCGCTCCGGCAGCGGAAGCAATTGCCGAAGCGCCAGCGCCTGTCTCCGATCCTGCCGCCGAGGACGCCCGGCTCCTCACCTTCCTCGACGCCGCTTTCGAGGAAAGCATCGCCTCGTCGCCGCAAGCACTGACCTCTCTTGGCCGCAAGGAGCAATACGACCGGCTTAACGACTATACGAACGCCGCATCCGACCGCGAACTCGCCCTTGCCGAAGCGCAGCTTGCGCGCATGAAGGCCGAGTTCGACCCGGCCAAGCTCAGCCCGGCGGGCCGCCTCAGCTACCAGTTGTTCGAACATGAGGTGACGCAGGGGCGGGAGAATGCGCGCTGGCGCGGATACGGCTTCCCGTTCTCGACCAACGGCAGCCCGGCCGGCAACTTCCCCGTGTTCCTGATCAACCAGCACCGCATCGGCAACCTTGCCGACGCCGAAGCCTATATTGCCCGCATTCGCGACACCGAGCGCGCGATCGGCGAGATTTCCGCCCGTGCGCGCGCCTCGGCCGAGCGCGGCATCGTGCCACCGAAGCTCAACTTCGCGCCGGTGCGGGCGGACGCCAGAAAGGCGATCACCGGAGCGCCGTTCGGCCCGGGCGCCGATTCACCGCTCCTCGCTGACTTCACCAAGAAGGTGAATGCGCTCGCGATTGCTCCCGCCGAAAAGGCGCGTCTGATCGGGGATGCGCGCACCGCCCTTTCCAAAAACTTCCGCCGCGGCGTCGAGACCATGCTGTCGACGATGGCGGCGATCGAGCCCAAGGCGACCGGCAACAACGGCGCCTGGAGCCTGCCGGACGGGGACGCGTATTACGCCTCGCGCCTGCGCAACTCGACCACCACCGATCTTTCCGCCGACGCCATCCATAATATCGGCCTCGCGGAAGTCGCCCGAATCCAGAAGGAAATGGAGGCGATCAAGGATCGCGTCGGCTTCAAGGGCAACCTCCAGGCCTTCTTTGCCCACATCAAGAACGGCAAGGAGTTCAAATACCCGAACACCGAAGCCGGCCGGGAACAGTATTTGAAGGACGCCAACGCCTTCATCGCTCAGGTGATGACCAAGGCGCCGCAATATTTCCGCCGCCTGCCCAAGGCGCCGCTCGAGGTTCGCGCGGTCGAGAAATGGCGCCAGGAAACCGCCGCGGTCGCCTTTTACAACCAGCCGTCGCCCGACGGTTCGCGGCCCGGCATCTATTACGTCAACCTCGCCGACATGAACCAGGTGCTGAAGCCCCAGATCGAGGGCATCAGCTATCACGAAGGCGCGCCCGGCCATCACTTCCAGATCGCGCTGCAGCAGGAGCTGCAGGGCATCCCGATGTTCCGCCGCTTCGGCGGCTACGGCGCCTATATCGAGGGCTGGGGGCTCTATGCGGAGCGGCTCGGCCGCGAGATGGGCTTCTACCAGGATCCCTATTCGGAGTTCGGCCACCTGTCCCTCGAGCTGTGGCGCGCCGTCCGCCTCGTCACCGACACCGGCATCCACCACAAGCGCTGGACCCGCGAGCAGGCGATCCGCTACTTCCAGGACAATTCGCTCCTGTCCGAGCGCGACATCGTCAAGGAGGTGGAGCGCTACTTCAACTGGCCCGGCCAGGCGACGAGCTACAAGATCGGCCAGCTCAAGATCTTCGAGCTTCGCCAGCGGGCGCAGCGGGAGCTCGGCGCCGCGTTCGACATCCGCGACTTCCACGCCGCGGTGCTGGAGAACGGGTCGCTCCCCCTCGACATTCTCGAGCAGCAGGTGGAAGCTTACATAGAAGACAAGAAACGCAGCTGAAGGAGAGACGATCATGGCCAAGGGACAGGTTCGCGGCAGCAAGGAAGCGCGCAAGCCCAAGAAGGAGGTCAAGAAGACCATCGCCGCCAACCCCTCCACGAAGGGGACGGTGGTGAAGGATTGATGGCCGAAAATTTCGCCCGCCACCGCCAGCCCTGGAAGAGCGAGGAGCTTCAGCGGCTCCACGCTCTCTCCGCCAAGGGCATGTCGCTCAAGGCCATCGCCAAGGCATTGACCCGAAGCGAGGAGTCCGTGAAGGAGCGGGCCAAGGCCGACGGCCTCAAGATCAGCAAGCTGCGCTAGCCCCCCGGGCAGCTCAGGGACGAAAGACCTTACGTGACCGACATCCCCACCGAAGCCGACACCGGCACCGACAGCCCACCCGACCGCCTCTCGCTCAACGCGAGGAGCCCGTATTTCGACGCGGCCATGCTGCGCCGCGGAGTCGGCATCCGCTTCAAGGGCAAGGAGCGGACGGACGTCGAGGAATATTGCATCTCGGAAGGCTGGATCCGCGTCGCCGCCGGCCGCAGCCTCGACCGCTTCGGCAATCCGATGACGGTGAAGTTGAAGGGCGAGGTCGAGCCCTACTTTCAGGACGCACAGCGTCAGGCCGCGGCGGAGGCTTCCGAAGAGGGCGCGCAGGAGGCGTAAAGCCCCGGCTCGAGCCCGAGCGGCTTCAGCGCGCCTCCGAACGTCCCCGCAAGCATCGCAGCCTGAATCCGCGTCGCCGGCCAGCGGCGGCCGAACGGCGGTACGATCACGTCGCGCAGGAACGGCATCAGCCGGCCGTCCGATTGGTAGGCGGGCGTGAAGAGCGCCGACAGGGCCTGGTAGAGGCGGATATGGCCCCGCCGCATCGCGGC
>DASWNA010000077.1:0-20918 GCA_036399475.1 Allosphingosinicella sp. | reverse complement strand
GTTCGTTCTGAGCCAGAATCAAACTCTCAAGTTTGTGTCCGACCTCTATGCCGCCAGGGGAAAACCTGACAGCGGCAGAGGCCGGCTTCAAGGAGCCGTTCCTGCACTTCACATATACTGTGGATATGTAACGAGACATGTTGAGCCACTCACGAGAGGAAAACCCACCGTGCATGAACCCAATGGAACGACTTAGCTTTAACCAATCCTCCGGAGCCTTAAAACCCCCGGAAACTGGAGCCGCCGCCCACATGTCCCTTCATCTAAACCAACAATGTCAAAGAGCCGAACTTCACCACCCCAGATAAACCGGGAACCGGAAACACCGATCGGTGAAGCAGCGCCGCTCAACCCAGGGGAGGAACGGGGCAACGAATTCCATATAGGAACCCGCTTTCGCTTTTAAAGAGCCTAACCCACATCCCTCGCATAACGGGGGTGCCGAACCGGCTTGTGGGAGCCCAACGAGACAGGCCAAAAGGGCCATTCGCTCGCCGTTGACCGCCATATATGCGCGGCTTTTGGACCCGTCAAGCGCGTGATTACAGATTTTTTGCAGAGGCTGCGGAAGCTGGTAAATGGCTCTGCAGCGCACTTTCTCGACCGGAGGACGGCCCCTGCCGAGGCGTACGGCACCCGCGCACGCTTCAACCGTTTACCCGGAGCGGAGGAGACATGATGTTCGACAAGCCCCTTGCCCGATTGTGCCTCTACGCTGCCGTGAGCGCGCTCGTTGCGGGATGCAGCGGAGGCGAGGGCAACCAGGCAGACACGAACCAGGCCGAGGCCACCGCCGCGGCGGAAGGCGAGGTTCCGACGGAGGCCGAAGCAGCGGTGCTTGCCAACCAGGCCGCCGACGCGGAAGCCGCCGACACGAGCACATTCGGCGGCAACGCGGCGGCGGGAGAGACCGGCAACACCTTCTGAGCGGCCGCGGAGGGGCGGCTCAGCCCAGCGCCGCTTCCGCCTGCCCGAGGTCGATCGCGGATTCCCGAAAGCGGGCGAGCGCCGCCTCCAGGCTTGGCCCGCCGCCTTCGCGCGCCGCTTCCTCCACGGCCCGCGCACGCTCGGACAGGCGGGGGAGGCCGAGCATGCCTGCCTGCGAGACGATCTTGTGCGCCGCTCCGGCCAGCTCTTCCGTGCCGCCGGCGCCGTCCGGCCCGGACGCCACCAGTTCGACCTGGCCGGCGAGCGTTTCGAGGTGTGCCGCGAGCCGTTCGGACGGCAGCATCTGGCGGACGTCGTTGAATACTGCGGGGTCGAAGGTGACCGGACCTTGCTCCACTTCCGCCTCCACCGACGGTGCCGCCGCCACCTCAGCGGATGCGGCGCGCCCCGGACGCCCGGCGAGCGCCGCGGCGATCGCCGCGTGCAGTTCCGCCTGGCGCACCGGCTTGGCGACGTGGCCGTTCATGCCGGCGGCGAAGAACTCGCGCACCTGCTCGGGCAGCACGTTGGCGGTCATGGCGACGATCGGCACCTCCGCCGCGGCGCCGCCCAGAGCGCGAATCCGCCGGGTGGCGGTGATGCCGTCCATGCGCGGCATCTGGATGTCCATCAGGATGAGGTCGTAGTCGCGGGCGCTTGCCTTCTCCACCGCCTCCACGCCGTCGCTGGCGATATCGAGGGCGTGCCCCATCCGGCCGACCATCGCCTTGGCAAGCTCCTGGTTCATGGGCAGATCCTCGGCGAGGAGAATATGCGCGCCCCCCGCAACCTGGGCAGGATCGTTCTCGCGCAGCAGCTCCGGGGCTTGCGAGCGGGGCAGGCTGACGCAGAACCAGAAGGAGGAGCCGCTGCCCTCCTTGCTGTGAAACCCGATCTCGCCGCCCATCAGCTCGATCAGGCGCTTGGAAATGGTGAGGCCGAGCCCGGTGCCGCCGAAGCGGCGGGTGATGGAGGCGTCCGCTTGGGAGAAGGGTAAAAACAGGCGACTTTGCTGGTCGGCGTCGATGCCGAGGCCGGTGTCGGTGACGGTGAAGCGGACCCGTTCGTGATCGCCGTTGCGCTTCTCGCGGCGCACGCTGAGCGCAACCAGGCCGGAGGCGGTGAATTTCACGGCATTGTTGAGGAGGTTGAGGAGCACCTGGCGAAGGCGGTTCTCGTCGCCGAGGAAGAAGGGGGAGAGGCACGGGTCGGTGTCGACGCGCAGCTCCAGCCCCTTGGCTTCGGCGGCGGCGCGGACAATGGAGACGCTGTTGTCGATCAGCGTCTCGAGCGCGAAGGGCTCGGGCGCAAGTTCGATCCGGCCCGCCTCGATCTTGGAGAAATCGAGGGCGTCGTTGACCACGGTGAGCAGCATCGTGCCGGCGCCCTGGATGAGCTCCACCTGGCGGCGCTGCGGCCCGCGCACGGCGGTGTCGGTGAGGAGGAGGTCGGCGAACCCGATGATGCTGTTCAAGGGCGTGCGGATTTCGTGGCTCATCATCGCCAGGAACTCGCTCTTTGCACGAGTCGCGGTTTCGGCGCGGCGGCGGGCGTCCGCGAGTTGGCGGGCCCAGGCGCGGGCGGGGCGAACCAGCACGAACCAGGCAAGGCCGATGAGCAGCAGGCCGACGAAACTCGCGGCGAGGTTGATCCGAAGATAGCGGTTGGTCTCGTGCCGGGTCGCCTCGACATAGCCGCGGCTTCGGCGCTCGATCTGGAGCAAACCGTGGCGGTAGGCGCTGACCAGCTGGGTGTAGCGCGGGTTCTCCAGCAGGGTCTGCGCTTCCCCGCGCCGGTCGCCCACGGCAAGGTCGAGCGCGCCATATTCGATGCCCGAAATCTCACGCTCGGCGGCATCGACGGCGGCGAAGGTTGCGCGGTTCTCCGGAAGCTGGATGGCGCGCTGAAGCTCGCTCAAGGTGCGGCGAAGCTCGGGCTGGATGGCGCCGTATCGGCGGGCGTAGATCTCGTCGCCGGTGGCGATCGCCATGCGTGCGGACAGCTCAAGCAGCTCGCTTTGGTGCTGGAGCCGCTCGGCCGCCATCAGCACGGAGATTTGCGAATTGGTGATGGTCCGCACCCGCTTGCCGACCACCCACGTGGTGAGGGCCGACGCCACCGCGATCAAGATCATCGCGGTGATCCCGATCACCACTGCCCGCATCGGAAACGCAGGAACCGTCCGGTCCTCACTCATGGCCGTGCAAATCCTTTGCGAGTCATCGTGCCCCAGCCTTGCTGCTTGCGCAGGAACTGCCACCAGCCGCGCAGCCGCCAGAAATTGGCGAGCTGCCGGTAACCGAAATTCTCCAGCACGGCGACAGCAGTCAGGATGGCAAGATCGCGCTTCTTGGGAAAGCGGCGAAGCTCCGCCTCCTCGAGGATCAGGGTGGCGGTGGAGACGAAGATGCCGAAGGTGAAGGTGATCGCCAGAAAGGCGAGCAGGTAATCGGCGGCGAGTAGGCCAAGGCCCCAAAGCAGGGGCACCAGGAAATAGCCGAGCACCTCAACGATCGGGCCGAGGACATCGACGATCAGGACGTGCCCCATGCCGAGGAAGCCGATGCGGCCGTAGCGCGGGTTGAACAGCATCTTCTTGTGGCGGGAGAAGACTTCCAGGGCGCCGCGCTGCCAGCGGGCGCGCTGGCGGCCGAGGATGACCAGGCTTTCGGGCACTTCGGTCCAGCAGACCGGATCGGGGATGAAGTCGATCCGGTAAGGCTGCCGGCGCTCGCGGAACAGGCCGTGTAGTTTCATGACGAGATCCATGTCCTCGCCGACCGTGCCGTGGCTGTAGCCGCCGACTTCCATCGCCGCCTGGCGCTGGAACAGGCCGAAGGCGCCGGAGATGACGGTCAAGGCCTGCATCGCGCTGAGCGCGAGGCGGGCCATCAGGAAGGCGCGCAGATATTCGACGATCTGGACGAGGGCGAGGAAGTTGCGCGGCATCCGGATGTCGAGCACCTGCCCGGCCTCGATCCGGCTGCCGTTGGCGATTCGGATGGTGCCGCCGACGGCGACCGTCTTGAGCGGCTCCTCGACAAAGGGGCGGACGGCGCGGAGCAACGCGTCGGGCTCGAGCAGCGAATCGGCGTCGATGGAGCAGAACAGCGGCGACCGGGCGACGTTGATGCCGGCATTGAGCGCGTCCGATTTGCCGCCATTCTCCTTATCGACGACGAGCAAGCGGGGGAGGCGCGGACTGGCATAGAGCCCCCGGATTGGATTGTGCTTCACCGCGGCGTCGTGGAAGCGCTCAACCTTGCTCAGGCCGAAATGGCCGATCACGGTTTCCAGAGTCCTATCCTTCGAACCGTCGTTGATCACGATCACTTCGAAGTCGGGATAATGAAGCGCGAGAAGCGAATTGACGCTTTCGACGATGGTCACTTCCTCGTTGAAGGCGGGGGCGAGCACCGCGATGCCGGGAGCCTCATCGGCATAGCGCCGCCACAGAAGCGAGGCGCGGGCGATCGGCGGGCGGCGGCCGAGCGCGACGCCGGCAAAGCCAAGCTGCACGACGTAGAAGAAGGTCTGGAGGAGGCCGGTGAAGATCACCAGCAAGGCGATCCATTCGGCCGCCCACAGGCCCCAGGTCTGCCAGCCGCTCACCCGATGCCCCGCTCGGCCATGGTGAGGCGCGCCGCGGTGCGGCCCGGCTCCGGTGCATTGGCCGCGGCTTGGCGGAGCAAAGCGGCGCCGTCGGCGCCCATTCGGGCCAGCGCTTCGCCCGCACGAAAGCGGACCCACCAGGTCGGATCGGCAAGTGCTTCGCGAAGCAGCGCGCCGAGGCTGGTGAGGCCGATCTTGCCGGCGGCCTCGGCGGCGGCGGCGCGGACGTCCCAGCGCGGATTGCCGAGGCCGCGTTTCACCGCTTTCTCGCCCGCCGGATGGGCAAAGGCGCCGAGCGCCCGCAGGTAGCGGGGCAGGGCCGGGTCCTCGCTGTCGCTGCTCAGGGCGAGGCTGGCGATGAGCGGCACCAACGCATAATCGGCGGAGGCGGAAAGCGCTTCGATGGCGGCGGCCTTGGCGTTTGCCGGCACGCTGTCGTCGAGGATCAAAGCCTTGATCTCGTCCGGGCGGCTGGCGGCGATGTCGCGAAACAGGCCAACGGTGAGCAGCGAGTTCTCGGTTGTGCCGATGCCGAGCATATCGACCAGCTCACGCGCCGGCGGAGTGCGATCCACGGAGGCGAGCGAAAGGGCGGCACTGAGCCGCACATCGGAGCTCCGGTCGCCTAACGCGGCGTGGAGGCGCTCGACCGATTGCTCGTCGGCGAATTCGGCAAGCGCCTCGGCGGCGGCGAGGCGGACTCGAGGCGAGCCGGAGTTGAGGTTGTGGCGCAGGCGCTCGGGCACGCCCAGGCGGGTGGCGGCTTCCACGAAACGGTCGCGGTCGCTGCCGCGGACGAGCTGGATGAGTTCAACGAGAATAGTGGCGAGCAGGTCGCCGCGTTCGCCGCCGCGCAGCTTGCCGTGTGGGCGGCTGCCGAGGAGGAGCGGCACCAGGCGCTTCTTCTCGACGTCGCGGGCTCGTCCGGTCCAGCCCAGCACCAGGCGGGCGAGGAGCAGGCCGAGCATGATCAAGAGTGCGACGGCGGCAATGCCCAGCGACAGGAACCAGAGCGCCGCGAGGCTGCTCAAAAGCGCCGCCCGATGCCGAAGCCGAGCTGCAGCGGGTCGGCGCCTTGTGCGCGGTCCTCGTGGGCGACGGAGAGGCGAAGGGTGCTGCGCTCGTCGAGATCGAAGGAGATGCCGCCGAACTGGGAAAAGGTGTCGATTACCACGCCTTCGCTGACGTCCGGCGCGTCGGACACGCCCGCGAACAGGCGCAGTCGCTCGCTTGCCATGGCGTCGCCGCGCGCCAGCCAGCCGCTGCGATGCGCGCCGGTTTCGTCGAAGATGTTGATCCAGCGCGCCGTGACCCAGGCGCGGCCGCCGGCGAGATATTGCTCGACGCCTGGCGTCACCGTCTGGATGTCGCCCGAGCGGTAACGGGCCTGGCGAGCGTCGAGGGTGAGGCTGGTCGGGTTTGTGCCTGCCTGGAGCCGAGCGGAGCCGCCGGCACCGATTTGCCATTCGGGGCGGAAGTCGGCGTTCGGTGTGCCGCCGGCGCTGAGGTAGAAGGTGGCTCCATCCGAGATGCGATGGTCGACGCGCAGCTCGCCATAGACATCGGTCGCGCCGAAGCGGCGGTTGGCTTCGAGGGTGCCGGCGAGCGCGGTGTCCTCAGTCGCCTGGTAGCGGAGCTGGGCAGTGCCTTCCTTCCAGTCCGGCTGCGTGTTGCCTAGGAGCGCGGAATAGCTGCCGTCGAGGTTGAGCTGCCAGCGATATTCTGTGGGGCTGTCAGCGTCGAGCTGGGTCCGCAGCCCGGCGGCGTCCGCATTGGTGGGGCTGACCGGCTCAAGCGCTTGCAGGGCCGCGGCGCGGTCCCCTCGGCGTTGCGCGACGCGGGCGAGCCCGATGCGGGCATCCTCATAGGCCGGTGCGATTGCAAGCGTCTGCCGGAACGCGGCTTGGGCGTCGTCGAGTTTTCCCGCCGCAAGCAGCGCCAGGCCGAGTTGCAAATGCGCGTCGGCGTTTTCGGGCTCGGCCGCGACTACCTCGCGCAGGATGGAAATGGCGCGTGCGGTGTCGCCGGCGTGGCGCGCGGCGACGCCTTCTTCATAGCTCGTCGCCTGGGCGGAAGCAGGGGAGGGCGCCGCCGACACAAGCGCAAGGCAAAGGGAGGCGAGCGCCCGCCGTCTCACCGGCCGCTGCCCTCGATCAGCCGTGCAAGTCTCGCCACCAGTTCTTCGGGAATGAAAGGTTTGACCATGTAGTCGTTGGCGCCGAGCTCCAGCGCGGTGACAATATCCTTCTCCTGCCGCCGCGCCGTGAGCATGATCACCGGCACATCGGCGATGCGTTCGTCCTCGCGGATCTGGCGCAGGACTTCATAGCCGTCGATAACCGGCATCATTGCGTCGAGCAGGATGGCATCGGGCCGCATCTCCTGCAGCCGGCGAAGTGCCTTGCCGCCGTCCTCGGCGACGATCACTTCGTAGCCGCGGCTCGCAAGCCTGTATTGCAGCAGATCGACAAGCAACGGATCGTCGTCGCAGACCAGTATCTTCTTGGGATCACTCACGCTTGCACTCAGCCTTTCGAACGCAAAGGTAGGGTGCAATGGTTAAGCTCTGCACCGATTGAGGGGAAGCGGCGAGCGGCAGGCGGTGCCCGTCCAACGGCCTGCCGCCAACCAACCCTGCCGCCAATCACCGGGGCCCCAAACAACAAGTGCCCGGACATCGCTGCCCGGGCACCCGTGTGACGATTGCTCGCCAACCCCCTTTGAGATGTTCCGGCCCGCACGCATCTCCACCTCGCTTGGAGAAACGGGGCCGAAGCCTCCCCGAACCAGGGCTTTAAGCCGCCGTGTTCGTGGGTGTTCGACTAAGCGAGGTCCGGTGGATTGTCACGGTCCTTCCAAGGACTTGTGGCAAAATGCTCAACACCTGTGTCGGCTTTGCAACAGCGGCTTGGAGCTGCGCTCCGGCGCTGGGCAACAGCGGCTTCGGGCGGCGCTCCGGCGCGGGCGGTTGCCTTGGGGGGAGCCCCCCCTTAGAGGCTTGGCTCATCCCGAGCTTTACACCGGATCGCCAGAGCATATGCGTCTTTCCCGCTACTTCCTGCCCGTCACCAAGGAAACGCCGTCCGACGCGCAGATCGTCAGCCACAAGCTGATGCTCCGCGCCGGCCTGGTGCGCCAGACCGCCGCCGGCATCTACGCCTGGCTGCCGCTCGGTCTTCGCGTGCTGAACAAGATCGAGGGGATCGTGCGCGAGGAGCAGGACCGCGCCGGAGCGATCGAGCTGCTGATGCCGACCATCCAGTCGGCCGACCTGTGGCGCCAGTCGGGCCGCTTCGACGCGTATGGGCCGGAGATGCTGCGCTTCACTGACCGGCATGAGCGGGAAATGCTCTACGGCCCGACCAACGAGGAGATGATCACCGCTATCTTCCGCGATGCCGCCAAGAGCTACCGCGACCTGCCGCGCACGCTGTACCACATCCAGTGGAAGTTCCGCGACGAGACCCGCCCGCGTTTCGGCGTGATGCGCGGCCGCGAGTTTTTGATGAAGGACGCTTACAGCTTCGACCTGGACGAGGCCGGGCTGCAGGCGAGCTACGAGGCGATGTTCGTCGCTTATCTGCGTACCTTCGCGCGGCTTGGGCTTCAGGCGGTGCCGGTGCGGGCGCCGACCGGGCCGATCGGCGGCAATCTGAGCCATGAATTCCACATCCTTGCTGACACCGGCGAAAGCGCGATCTTCTACGACGGCGCGCTGGAGGATGTGACTCGGGAGGAACTGCTCGCCGCCGACGCGTCCACCATCGCCAGGCTCACCGGCCTCTACGCGATGGAGGAAGAGGAGCATGCCAAGGTTGCCGACTGCCCGGTGCCGGCCGACCGGCTGCGCTCGCGTCGCGGCATAGAGGTGGGGCACATCTTCGCGTTCGGCACGAAGTACAGCACCGCGATGGGACTTCAGGTGCAGACGAAAGAAGGCGGCACGGTTCACCCGCACATGGGCAGCTACGGCATCGGCGTGTCGCGCCTGATCGGCGCGATTATCGAGGCGAGCCATGACGAAAGCGGCATCGTGTGGCCGGAAAGCGTTGCGCCGTTCAAGGTAGGGCTGGTCAACATGCGCGCCGACCATGAGGGCTGCGCGGCGGCGTGCGACGATCTCTACCGCCGGCTAACGGACGCTGGGGTGGAGACGCTGTACGACGACCGCGACGAACGCGGCGGCGCCAAGTTCGCGACCATGGACCTGATCGGACTGCCCTGGCAGCTCATCCTCGGGCCCAAGGGGCTGGAGCGGGGCGTTGTGGAGCTCAAGCGCCGGGCCACCGGCGAGCGCGAAGAGCTGTCGGTGGAGAGCGCGCTGGCGAGGCTGGCGGGATGATCCTCAACCGCTACGAGCGGATGATTGCCAAGCGTTACCTGCTTCCGGGCAAGGGGGAGGGGTTCATTTTCCTTGTCGCCTCGATCAGCCTGGTTGCGGTGGCGCTCGGCGTCGCCGCCTTGATCGTGGTGATGAGCGTGATGAACGGCTTTCGCGCCGAGCTGTTCGACAAGATCGTCGGCTTGAACGGCCATGCGGTGGTGCAGGGCTATGGCGGGCGCATTCAGAATTGGCAGGGGATCGTCGAGCAGGCGCGGCGAACGCCGGGCGTTACCGAAGCGATCCCGCTGATCGAGCAGCCGTTGATGGCGAGCTATTCGGGCCGGGTCGAAGGCGTGCTGGTGCGCGGCATGCAGCGCGGCGACATCCTTGCCAACAAGCAGCTGCAGGGGAATGTGCATTCGGGGTCGCTCGACAAGCTTCAGCCCGGTTCCAACTCGGTTGCGATCGGCGCGCGGCTTGCCGAGGCGCTCGGCGCCAAGGTCGGCGGCGAGATCAGCCTGATCAGCCCGGAAGGGCGCACTACGCCGTTCGGGACGGTGCCGCGCATCGTTTCCTACACGGTGGCCGCGATCTTCGAGGTCGGCGTCTACGATTACGACAAGGCGTTCGTGGTCATGCCGATCGAGGACGCGCAGACCCTGCTGATGCTCGGCGACGCGGTCGGCATGGTGGAGGTGCAGACGGTGGATGCGGACAAGGTCGGCGAGATCCTGGCGCCGCTTTCGGCCGCGGTGCGCGGGCAGGGGGTGGTCGCCGACTGGCGCAGCCTCAACAGCTCGCTGTTCGAGGCGCTTCAGGTGGAGCGGGTGGCGATGTTCGTGGTGCTGTCGATCATCATCCTGGTGGCGGTGTTCAACATCCTGTCCTCCCTGATCATGCTGGTCCGCGCCAAGACCCGCGACATCGCCATCCTGCGAACCATGGGGGCGACGAGGCGGTCGATGATGAAGGTGTTCATGACCGTTGGCGTCAGCATCGGCGCGTTGGGCATCCTCGCCGGCCTGATCCTCGGCGCGATCTTTTTGTTCTTCCGCCAATCGGTGGTGAACTTCATCCAGTTCGTCACCGGGCAGAATTTGTGGGATCCCTCGATCCGCTTCCTCACCGAGTTGCCGTCCAAGACCGATCCCGTCGAGGTGATCGCGATCACTGCCATGGCTCTGCTGTTCAGCTTCCTCGCTACCCTCTACCCGGCGTGGAAGGCGGCGAGCACCGATCCCGTACAGGTGCTGCGTTATGAATGAAGTTCTCGCCGTTCGCGGCCTCCAGCGCAGCTTCCAGCAGGGCGGCGTCACCATTCACGTCCTGCGCGGAGTCGATCTCGACATCCGCCAGGGAGAAATCGTAGCGCTGCTCGGACCGTCTGGCTCGGGCAAATCGACCTTGCTTCAGGCGGTCGGCTTGCTGGAAGGGGGCTTTGAAGGCTCAATCCGGATCGGCGGCGAGGAAGCGGCGAAGCTCGACAATGACGGCCGCACCCGCCTCCGCCGCGACGCGCTTGGCTTCGTCTACCAGTTCCACCACCTCCTCCCCGATTTCAACGCGGCGGAGAATGTGATCCTGCCCCAGCTCATCCACGGCGGCACGGCCGAAGCCGCCCGCGAGCGCGCCGACAGCCTGCTCACCGCCTTGGGCCTCGGCGAGCGCCTGACCCACCGGCCGAGTCAGCTTTCCGGCGGCGAGCAGCAACGCGTCGCTGTTGCCCGAGCGCTCGCCAACCGTCCGGCTCTGGTGCTGGCCGACGAGCCGACGGGCAATCTCGACGAAGCCACCGCCGACGTGGTGTTCGGCGAATTCCTGTCGCTGGTCCGCGGCGAAGGCAGCGCCGCCTTGGTCGCCACGCACAACGAGCGGATCGCGGGCAAGATGGACCGGGTGCTGCGGCTCCACGACGGCGTGCTGCAATGAGCGGCGAGCGGCGATCCGTTCCCGCGCGGGTCGGCATCGTCGCGCTGAACCTGCTCGGACCAGGCCTTGGGCTGCTGCGTCTCGGCCGCCTGCGGGCCGGGATCTTCTTTCTGGCGGGCACGGTCCTGATGGCGATCCTTATTCCCGTCACTGCCGCTTTGCTTCCGGAGCTTGGCTATCCGGGGTGGATCGCGTGGGTAGCCAGTCTGGGCGGGGGCAGTGTCGCGCTGCTGCTCGCCTCGATGTGGCTGAGTTGGCGGTACAGCAATGTGCGGGAGGCGCTCAGCCGGTGGTCGAAATGGTATGTGCTTGCCGCAGCCGGCACTTTAGCTTTTTTGCTCTTGCAAGTGGTCACCTTGTCGCCGGGGCGTAGCTACAAAACCTATTACCTGCCGTCCGAAGGGATGGCTCCGACATTGATGAAAGGTGACGACTTCATCGCTTCCCCAAGGCGATCGGGCAGCCCCCAGCGCGGAGAAGTGCTCGTCTTCACTGTCGGCAAGGTCGCCTACGTGAAGCGGGTCGCCGCTTTGCCGGGCGACCGCATCGCGATGGTGGGCGGGCAAGTGGTGCTGAACGGGCGCCCGGTGGCACAAAGGCTGTTGGGAACCGAAATGCTCGGCCAAGGCCCGCAGCAGGTGCGTGCGCGGCGGCTTCGGGAGCGCTTCCCCGGGGAAGCGCTCAGTCACGAAATCTACGACACCGGTTCCACAACCTTCGACGACATGGCGGAGCTGCGGGTGCCGCCCGGCCACCTCTTCGTGCTTGGCGACAACCGCGACCAGTCGGCCGACAGCAGGGTGCCGCGGGAAGAAATGGGCGTGGCGCTGCTTCCCGTTTCCGACATCCTCGGCACGGCCTTGTTCCATCGTTGGGGAAGCAGCCGGCCGACCGGGACGCCGATAGACGGTTGAGGCGATGCAAAGATCGCCCGCTTCGTGCGTTGGCAGGCGAAATGAACAGGCGGAGCGTTGTTGATGAAGGTGAGCAAGCTTGAAGGAGCGGCCTTGGGCCTGCTGCTCCTCACCGGCCTCGCGGGCTGCGACTGGATGAAGAAGCCGCAAGCGGCGGCCGAGAAGACAGAGAAGGAACTCCTTGCCGAGCGCAACGAGCGAATCCGCAAGGCCTGCGCGTCCGAGGGCACTTACGACCGCCTCAAGGAACTGGTCTTCGACGAGGCGGCGCGCATCCGCAATTCCGATCCCCGCAACCTCGATCCGCTCGCAGCCTCGTCGGTGGTTCGGATGGAGAAGCCGCTGGTCAAGAGCCGGGACGAGGATTTGAACGTCACCGTCTGCACCGGCCGCTTCGTGCTCGAGCTTCCGCCGGGCGCGGAGAATGCGTTCGACGGCAAGCGCCGCTTGGACGCCGAGGTGGAATATGCCGCCCAGGCGGCGGCGGACGGCAGCGGCATGGTGTACCAGATGGATGGCGCCGAGCCGATCATTTACCGGCTGGCCACCTTCGGCCTCAGCGGTCAGGCGCTGGCGCGGGTCGTGGAAATTCCGCAGGCCAGCGCGCCGCCCTCCGCGCCCGCCGAAGTGGTGCTGATGGAGCCTGTCGCAGACGCGCCGCCGCCGCCGACCCAGACCACGGCAGTCGAGCAGCCTAGAGCAGCGCCGGCCCGGCCCGCAGCCAAGGCGCCGCCGCCGCCGGTTGTCGCCAAGCCCCGCGCGCCGGTGCCCGTGCAGACGGCCGGGGCGCCGCCGCAACCAAAGGCGAGCGGTGCAGCCAAGCCCAGCTTCAACTGCCGCTATGGGCGGTCGAGCAGCGAACGGATGGTCTGCGCCTCGCCCAGCCTCGCGGCCAAGGACCGACAGATGTCGTCGATCTTCTACGCCGCCATGGCCAGCGCCGATCCGGGCACCCGGAGCCACCTGCGCCGAAGCCGCGACGCCTTCCTGACGAAGCGCGAGCGCTGCGGCAGCGAGGCCTGCGTGACGGCGGCTTATAATTCGCGCATCGCCGAGATCAGGAGCATCGCCGAAGGCCGTTAGGCGGGGCGGAATCCTGTGGACAAAGGGCGCGCCGCCACTTCCCTTGGGCGGCGCGCCTGCCCATAACAAAGGCATGGCTGCCCCTTACGTCCCGCTGCGCATTTTTTCCTGCTACACCATGCTGGAAGGCGCGATCGAGCCCAAGGCAATCGCCAAGCACGCCAAGAAGCTCGACTTCCCCGCCGCCGCGCTGACCGACAAGAACGGCCTTTACGCCGCGATGGCCTTCACGGAAGCGGCGAAGGGCGAGGGCGTTCAGCCGATCATCGGCACCATGCTCGCTCTGGCGCGGCCCGGTTGCGCGGGAGGGCAGCCGGCGCTCGACTGGGTGGCGCTCTACGCTCAAAATGCGACCGGCTACGACAACCTTTGCGCACTTGTTTCTGCCGCCCATCTGGATCGACCAGTGGAGGAGCATGCGCATGTCTCGTTCGAGTTCCTGCAGGGCCGTACTGAGGGACTTATTGCTCTTACCGCCGGAGGTGAGGGAGCACTGGCTCGGCTGATTTCAGAAGAGCAGGAAACAACTGCGCTCGACATCCTCGACCGCCTCCAAGCGCTGTTTCCGGGCAGGCTCTACGTCGAGCTGTCGCGCCGCGGCGACTCCGTGGAGGTCCGTGCCGAGGCGCGGCTGATCGAGCTTGCCTACGAGCGCGATCTCCCGCTCGTCGCCACCAACCCGGCCCGCTACGCAGACGCCAGTTTCCACGCAGCGCACGACGCCATGCTGTGCATCGCGCAGTCCAGCCAGATCGACCGCGACGACCGCGAACGCTCCTCGCCCGAAGCCTGGATCAAGCCCGCGGAGGAGATGCGGCGCCTGTTCAGCGACCTTCCCGAAGCGATCGAAAACACTGCCGTTATCGCGCGCCGCTGCGCGTTCGGAGCGCCGAACCGCAAGCCGATCCTGCCCAGCGTCGCCGGCGATCTGGAAGGCGAAGCGGCCCAGCTTCGTACGGATGCGCGGGCAGGACTGGAGGCGCGGCTCGCCGCCTATACCGCCTTCACCGAGGAGGAGCGGAAAGCCTATTTCGATCGGCTCGACTTCGAAGTCGACGTCATCGTCAACATGGGCTTCCCCGGCTACTTCCTGATCGTTGCCGACTTCATCAAATGGGCTAAGAACAACGACATCCCCGTCGGTCCCGGACGCGGTTCCGGCGCCGGGTCGGTTGTCGCCTGGTCGCTGACCATCACCGATCTCGATCCGATCAAGCTTGGTTTGCTGTTCGAGCGCTTCCTCAACCCGGAACGCGTGTCGATGCCCGATTTCGACATCGACTTCTGCGAAACCCGGCGCGGCGAAGTAATCCGTTACGTCCAGCAACGCTACGGCGCCGACAAGGTCGCGCAGATCATCACCTTCGGGAAATTGAAGGCGCGCGCCGTGCTCAAGGACACCGGCCGCGTGCTGCAGATGTCGTACGGGCAGGTCGATCGCCTTGCCAAGCTGATCCCCAACCTGCCCGCCGATCCGTGGACTCTGGAGCGGGCGCTGAACGGCGTTTCGGAGCTTGCCGCGGACTATAAGAACGACGCGCAGGTGCGGCGCCTGTTCGACCTTGCGATGAAGCTCGAAGGCCTGCCGCGGCACAGCTCCACCCACGCGGCCGGCGTGGTGATCGGTGATCGGCGCCTCGACGCGCTCGTGCCGCTGTACCGCGACCCCCGTTCGGACATGCCGGTGACTCAGTTCGACATGAAATATGTCGAAGCGGCCGGCCTGGTGAAATTCGATTTTCTCGGCCTGAAGACTTTGTCGGTGCTGCAGAAAGCCGTGCAGATGCTCGCCAAGCGCGGCGTTGTAGCGGAGCTCGACCGGCTCTCCTGGGACGATGAGGAGGTCTACAAGCTCCTCCAGCGCGGCGACACGGTGGGCGTGTTCCAGCTCGAATCCGAGGGCATGCGGCGCACGCTCGCGGCGGTGAAGCCGACCAGTTTCGAAGATATCATCGCCCTCGTCTCGCTGTACCGGCCCGGCCCGATGGATAACATCCCGATGTTCGGCGCGCGCAAGAACGGCCGCGAGGAGATCGCCTACCCACACCCGCTGCTGGAGAATGTGCTGAGGGAAACCTACGGCATCTTCGTCTACCAGGAGCAGGTGATGGAGGCGGCGCGGGTGCTCGCCGGCTACAGCCTCGGTGAGGCCGACCTTCTGCGCCGCGCAATGGGCAAGAAGATCAAGGCCGAGATGGATGCGCAGCGCGAGCGCTTCGTCACCGGCTGCGCCGCCAACGACATCGGCCGCCCCAAGGCCAACGAACTTTTCGACTTGATCGACAAGTTCGCCGGCTACGGCTTCAACAAGAGCCACGCCGCCGCCTACGCGCTGGTCGCCTATCAGACTGCTTGGGTGAAGGCGCACCATCCGGTGGAATTCTACGCCGCGTCGATGTGCTTCGACATGCACCAGACCGATAAGCTGGCCATCTTCGTCGACGACATGCGGCGGCTCGATGTCGCGTGCCTTCCGCCGTGCATCAACGCCAGCGAGGCCGAGTTCGCGGTTGAACGAAGCGAGGACGATGGCAGCCTGGCGGTCCGCTATGCGCTCGGTGCGCTCAAGGGTGTCGGCGAGAAGGCGATGGAGCAGCTCGTCGGCGAGCGAAAGGAGCAGGGGCGGTTCAAGTCGCTCGAGGATTTCTCCGAGCGGGTGGATCCGCGGCTGCTCAACCGCCGCCAGCTCGAAAGCCTCGCGGCGGGCGGCGCGTTCGACGGCGTGGCGCCGAACCGGTCGGCGGTGTTCGCCGCGGCCGAGACGATCCTTGCCCACGCGGCGAGCGCGGCCGATGCGCGGACCAGCGGGCAGGGCGGCTTGTTCGGTGGCGAAAGCAATGTGGTGCCGATCCGCATGCCGGTGGTCGCCACCTGGACGATGGCGGAAAGCATGGCGGCGGAGAAGGAAGCGTTCGGCTTCTATTTCTCCGCGCATCCGGTGGACCGCTACCGGCACCTTGCGATCGCCCACGGCGCGCGCACCTTTGCCGATCTCGGCAGCATGCCGGCGCCGACGGAGGGCGGGCGATCGGGCGCGGTGATGGCGGCTTTGGTCGAGGAGGCGCGCTGGCGAACCTCGGCGCGCGGGCGGCGCTATCTGATGGCGACGATGTCGGACACGTCGGGGCAGTTCGTCTCCACCGTGTTCGACGACGATGTCGCCGCGCGGGTGGAGGAAGCGGCCAAGGATGGGACCTGCGCGCTGCTGACGGTGGAGCTCGATCGCCGCCCGGGCGAGGAGTCGCCGCGTGTGACCGTGAAGGCGGTTCAGCCGTTCGAGGGACTGTCGAAGCGGACGCGATTGCAGCTCGAGATCGAGGTGGCGGGCGCCGACGTGCTGCGCCGCCTTGCGCAGATGCTCGCCTCGGAGCGCGGCGGAAGCGGCGAGCTTCGGCTGCGCGCGCCGGTGCAGAGCGGGCGCGCCGATGTCGTACTCGGCCGCGACTTCAAGCTCGATGCGGAGCTTGCCGCGCGGCTCGAGCGGCTGGAGGGCGTCACCGCCGTTCACCTCTCCGTTGCGACAAGCGCCGCGCCGCGGCTTGCGCTGGTTTCCTGACCGCATAGACTGCGCCTCTCGTTTGGGAGGGTTTATGCTCGGTGGAATGCAGGATTGGCCGCTCCGGATACCCCGGATCCTCGACCATGCGGCGCGCGAGCACGGCACGCGCGAATTGGTCTCGCTCTGGGCCGACCGGACGGTCACCCGCACCAACTGGGCGGAGATCCACCGCGATTCGCGCAAGCTCGCTCAGGCGCTGGAGCGGCTCGGCATCGAGAGAGGCGACCGCGTCGCGACCCTTGGCATGAATCACAGCCGCCATGTCGTCGCCTGGTACGGCGCGATCGGCATGGGCGGCGTGATCCACACGATCAACCCGCGGCTGTTCGACGATCAGCTCGTCTACATCGCCAACCATGCCGAGGACCGGGTGCTGTTCTACGACGCCGCCTTTGCGCCGATCGTCGAACGGCTGAAGCCGCAATGGACGACGATCGAGCATTATATCTGCTTCGATCCGGCGGGAGGCGCCGGCGGTTTCGAAGCGCTGATTGCCGCCGAGGACGGCGACTACCGCTGGGTCGAAGGCGACGAGCGCGAGCCGGCCATGCTTTGCTACACCAGCGGCACCACGGGGAACCCCAAAGGCGTCCTTTACGAGCATCGCTCCACCTTGCTGCACGGGCTTGCCGAGATCAGCCGGGACGTGTTCGACCTGTCGGCGCGTGCGGTGGTGCTGCCCATTGTGCCGATGTTCCATGCCGCCGCCTGGGGCCTGCCTTTCTCCACCGCCATGGTGGGCGGAAAGATGGTGTTTTCAGCCGATTACACGCCGAACGTGATGTGCGACCTGATGCGCGACGAAGGCGTAACGCACAGCGCCGGCGTGCCGACGGTGTGGCTGGCGCTGATGAACCATGTCGATGCGAGCGACGTGGATCTGGGCCCGCTGTCGCTGATCCATATCGGCGGCGCGGCGGCGCCCCGGGCGATGATCGAATGGTTCAGGGCCAGGAACATCCGGGTTGGCCATGCCTGGGGAATGACCGAGATGTCGCCGCTCGGCACCTCTGGCGCCCCGCTCGCCGACTGGGATGGGATGAGCGACAGCGAGCAGGTCGATTATGTCTGCAAGCAGGGCAGGGTGCCCTTCGGCGTCGAGCTGCGCACGGTGGATGATGAGGGCAACCTTCTGCCACGAAACGGGGTGGCGTCCGGCCGGCTGCAGGCGCGCGGGCCGTGGGTGATCAAGCAGTATTTCGGGGACGAGGGCGGGCCGTGCGTGGATGCGGAAGGGTGGTTCGACACTGGGGATGTCGCGATCCTGCATGCCAGCGGCGCGATGCAGATTACCGATCGGTCAAAGGACGTGATCAAGTCCGGCGGCGAGTGGATCAGCTCGATCGACCTGGAGAATGCCGCGGTGGGGTGTCCGGGTGTGGCCGAGGCGGCTGCGGTGGGGGTGTATCACCCGAAGTGGGACGAGCGGCCGTTGCTGCTGGTGGTGTGCAAGGCCGGCGCGGAGGTGACGGGGCCGGAAGTGCTCGAGCATCTCGCCAAGCACGTGGCGCGGTGGTGGCTGCCGGACGAAGTGGTGTTCGTGGAGAGCCTTCCGCACACCGCCACGGGCAAGCTGCTCAAGACCAAGCTTCGGGAAGAGTATAAGGATTACCGGCTGAAAAGCGCGGCGTAAGTTCCTCCCTGCGCGAAGCGTGGGGAGGGGAACCACCCGCAGGGTGGTGGAGGGGTAATTGGCTCGAGGTCTGCGGGTCCGGCGCGCGAAGCTCCTTGTCCTCGGCAGTTACCCCTCCACCACCCTTCGCATGGTTCCCCTCCCCATCTTTGATGGGGAGGAACTTTAGAGCAGTCTTAGTTGCGGGCCTTGCGGCGGCACGAACAGGTCGCACCGCAAAGGCATCTTCTCCCGGTTCAGGCCGTGCTTCCTTGCCGCCTTGTCGAGCCGCACCCGCATCAGGTCGGCCCAGGGGCCGAACCCCTGGAGGCGGGTGAAAAACTGCGGGTCGTTGTCCTTGCCGCCGCGCATGGCGCGGATGATGTTCATGACCTTGTCGGCGCGGTCGGGGAAATGCTCGTCCAACCAGGCGCGGAACAGCGGCGCAACTTCGTGGGGGAGGCGGACCGGCAGAAAGAACACGCCGCGCGCACCGGCCTCCGCGCCGGCTTCGACGATCGCCTCGATCTCGTGATCGGTGATGCCCGGCACCACCGGCGCGATCGCGACGGTGACCGGCACGCCGGCGTCACTCAGCGCCTTTACCGCGGCCAGGCGCTTGCGGCCGGAAGGCGCGCGCGGCTCAAGCGTGCGGGAAATGGACGGCTGCAGCGACGTGATCGAGATCGCCACCGACGCCAGCCCCTCCGCCGCCATGCGCGACACAATGTCGATGTCCCGCACCACCCGATCCGACTTGGTGGTGATCGAGAAGGGGTGCTTGGTCTCGGCAAGCACTTCCAGCACGCTCCGGGTGATCCGGAACTTGGCTTCAATGGGTTGGTAGGGATCGGTGTTGGTGCCGAGCGCCATTGAGCGCACCTGATAGCCGGGCTTGGCGAGCTCGGCGCGGAGCAGCTTGGCGGCGTCCGGCTTCACGAACAGCTTGGTTTCGAAATCGAGGCCGGGGGAGAGGTCGTGATAGGCATGGGTCGGCCGGGCGAAGCAGTAGATGCAGCCATGCTCGCAACCGCGATACGGATTGATCGAGCGGTCGAAGCCGATGTCGGGCGATGTGTTGCGCGAGATGATCGTCTTGGGCTTCTCCACCGTGGTCGTGGTGCGCAGCGGCGGCGCTTCGCCGTCCACGTCCTCCCGCGCATCCAGCCAGTCGCCGTCCGCCTCCCGAACGGGAAGGTTGAAGCGGGTCGGCGTCCGGTTCTCGGACGCGCCGCGGCCGTGGTGAACGTCGGGGCGACTCATGCCCATGCTTGTCGCACCGGCATGAGAACAAAGCAAGAACTAGATCAATCGCTGCCCTGCGTCATCCGCACCGCCGGGGCTCCCGCCAAACCCGGGAAGCGTGGCCACAGGCCTTGGGCAAGGGCGGTGCGGCTTGCCGACGGGTGGCCAAAGCCTTCCTCGTAGACCCAGTAATTGCGAAGCACGATCGGCACGTAGCCGCGCGTTTCCCAATAGGGAATCGACTCGATGTAAAGGAGCGGATCGCCCTTATCCATCTGCCGGCCGTTCCACTCGCCGATCGGCCTTGGGCCCGCATTGTAGGCGGCGATCACCTTGGGCAGAAGGCCGCCGGTGGCCGGCAGGTCGCGCAGATATTCAATATAGCCCTGGCCATATTCAAGGTTGGAGGCAGGCTGGTTGAGGTGCTCGCGCGCATAAGCGTCGCCGTTCCAGCGGGCGACATCGCCGGCGGTGCCGGGGCGGACCTGCATCAGCCCGACCGCACCGGCGGGGCTCACCACTTCGGTCCGGAAGTTCGATTCCTGAAGGGCGTGGGCGAAGACCAGCGCCTGATCGACCCGCCAGCCCTTGATCGGCTTCCAATCGGGCCGCGGGTAGCGCGCGGCGGCGTTCACCGACGAGCCGCGCGGGGCATTGTGGGCCAGGTAGAACTGCGTGGAGGCAAGGTTGAGGTCGGCAGCGAGGTGGAGGAGGGCGTTGTGATCGGCAGCGCCGCCGATCCGCGCCTGCTGGCGGATATATTGGTCGGCAAGCGCGGTTTCGCCGATCTCGTTCAGCGCAAGGGCGGTGCGGATGTTGGGCTTGCGGGCGACGCTCTTCCACTCCGCGTCCCGGAAATCATGGAGGCCGGCGAAGTCGCGGGTCTTGATGCCAAGCGCCCGGGCGGCGAGCATGCCGTAGAAGGTCTCCTTGTTCCGCGCGGCGCTGCGAAGTTGCGATTGGACCCGTTCGGGCCGGCCGCACATGGTGTCGGAACGCGCCGCCCAATAATGGCCCGCGGCGATCAGTTCGACGTCGGAGGAGCGGTTGGCGACGGTGGCGAAGGCGTCCGCAGCGGCGCGGCAATCGTTCATGCGCCACGAGGAAAGGCCGGATACCCAGGCGCCGTGCACCGTCCATTCGCCGCTGCCGGCGCGGGCCAGCTCGGACAGGCGGCGGCCGTCGGCGTTGTTGCCGATCAGGTAATAAGACCAGCCGATGCGCTGCTGGAACTCGGTGCGCGCTTCGCGGGTGAGCTGGTCCTGGTACTGGAGCAGCAAGGCTTCGGCTTCGGCGGGCTGGTCGGCGACGATCAGCGGCTGGACGAGCTTCTCCAGCGCCGGCGCGGCGAGATCCCCCTTGGTCGCCTGCGCACGCGAGCGGCGCGGCTGGCTGCCCTGCCAGACCAGCGACTGGGCGGCTGGGAGCGTCGGCAAGTCGACGGCGCCGCGCGTCTGGGCGAGGCGGGCGAGCTGCTCCGCCTTGGGCGCTTCCGGTGCGGCGGCGATCAGCCTGACGAGGGGCTCGAGCTCAACCTTGGGCGAGTCCTTGGCGAGATAATATTCGGCATACGCCGCGTTCTTGAGCGGGCCTTCGGGCGCGAGCGCCAGCTTGGCCGAAGCGCCCAGCCAATCACCGGAGCGGATCGCCGCGAAGACTTCGCGCCAGGCGGTGCGCTCCTCCGGCTTGAGTTCGGAGGGAAGGGGCCGTCGC
>DASWNA010000076.1:0-31454 GCA_036399475.1 Allosphingosinicella sp. | reverse complement strand
CAGCGGCAGGGCAAGACCAGCTTCTACATGAAATCGACGGGCGAGGAGGCGGTGGCGGTGGCCGCTACCCACGCGCTCGACCGCGACGACATGTGCTTTCCCACCTATCGCCAGCAGGGCCTGCTCGTCGCGCGCGATTATCCGCTGACCGAGATGATGTGCCAGGTTTATTCCAACCGCGGCGATCCGCTGAAGGGGCGTCAGCTCCCGATCATGTATTCGGCGCGGGACCATGGCTTCTTCACCATCTCCGGCAACCTCGCCACGCAATATCCGCAGGCGGTGGGCTGGGCGATGGGCTCGGCGATCGCCGGCGACAGCCGCATCGCCGCCGCCTACATCGGGGACGGATCGACTGCGGAGGGCGACTTCCATGCCGCCTGCACCTTTGCCGGCGTTTACCGGGCTCCGGTGATCCTGAACGTGGTCAACAATCAGTGGGCGATCTCCACCTTCTCCGGGATCGCCGGCGGCCAGCTCACCACCTTTGCCGCGCGCGCGGTTGGCTACGGCATTGCCGGGCTTCGCGTCGACGGCAACGACGCGCTCGCTGTCTACGCCGCCACCCAATGGGCCGCCGACCGCGCCCGCTCCAACCTCGGGCCGACGCTGATCGAGCTGTTCACCTACCGGGTCGAAGGCCATTCCACCTCGGACGATCCCACCGTCTACCGCCCCAAGGGCGCCGGCGAGGCCTGGCCGCTTGGCGACCCCGTGGCGCGCCTCCGCCAGCACCTCGTCGCCCTCGGCGAGTGGGACGAGGAGCGTAACACCGCGTTGCTCGCGCAGCTCGACGCGGAAGTCCGCGCGGCGCAGAAGGAAGCGGAGCGCCTCGGCACCCTCCAGTCGGATCCGTACAACGACGTCGCGACAATGTTCGAGGATGTTTTCGCGGAGCTGCCCTGGCATCTCAAGGAACAGCAGGCGCAGGCGCTCGCCGAAGTGGAGGCGAAACGCGCATGAGCGTCATGAACATGATCCAGGCGCTCAACTCCGCCCACAAGGTGATGATGGAGCGCGATCCCACCACCGTCGTGCTTGGCGAGGATGTTGGCTATTTCGGCGGCGTCTTCCGCGTCACGGAACACCTCCAGAGGGACTTCGGCAGGCAACGCTGCTTCGACGCTCCGATCAGCGAAAGCGGCATCATGGCCGTCGCCATCGGCATGGCGGCTTACGGCCTGAAGCCGATCGCCGAAATCCAGTTCGCCGATTACATCTACCCGGGCTTCGACCAGATCGTCTCGGAAGCGGCCCGGATGCGCTACCGCTCGGCCGGGCAGTGGAGCATGCCGATTGTGATTCGCTCCCCCTATGGCGGCGGCATCTTCGGCGGGCAGACCCACTCGCAATCGCCCGAGGCTTTGTTCGCCCACGTCGCCGGCATCAAAACTGTGATCCCGTCCAACCCCTACGACGCCAAGGGCTTGCTCATCGCCGCCATCGAGGATCCGGACCCGGTGGTCTTCTTCGAGCCCAAGCGCATCTACAATGGCCCGTTCGACGGTTATTACGAAAAGCCTGTCACCCCCTGGGCGAAGCACCCCGCGGCGGAAGTGCCGGACGGCCACTACACCGTCCCGCTCGGCAAGGCCGCGACCGCCCGCGAAGGCAACGAAATCACCATTCTGGCGTACGGCACCATGGTCCACGTCGCCATCGCCACCGCGGAAGCGGAAGGGATCGACGCCGAGGTGATCGACCTGCGCTCCATCGTCCCGGTCGACATCGAGGCGATCGAGGCGTCCGTGAAGAAAACCGGCCGATGCGTCATCTTCCACGAGGCGACCCGCACCGCCGGCTTCGGCGCCGAACTCTCGGCGCTAGTGCAGGAGCGCTGCTTCTACCACCTCGAAGCGCCGGTCGCCCGCGTCACCGGCTACGACACGCCTTACCCGCATTCGATGGAATGGGCCTATTTCCCCGGCCCCGTCCGCCTGGGCCTCGCGCTCAAGAAGACTTTGGAGGTTTAAGTGGCACGCTACGAATTCAAGCTGCCCGATATCGGCGAAGGCATTGCCGAGGCCGAGATCGTCGCATGGCACATCAAGGTCGGCGATCACGTCACCGAAGACCAGCAGCTCGCCGACATGATGACCGACAAGGCCACCGTGGAGATGGAATCGCCGGTCGCGGGCACGGTTGTGGCGCTTGCCGGCGAGGTCGGCGACCAGATCCCGATCGGCTCGGTGCTGGTGGTGTTCGAGACGGAAGCGGGTGCGGGGGCTTCCGATACGGCACCGCCGGCGGCGCAGCAGGAGGGCACGGAAACGGACGCTGACGGTGAGCGCACCGACACGGTGGCAATGGCCGACGGCCTCGTCACCCCCACCGAAGCGCAGGAACAGGCGGTGCCGAGCACGGCCACCGGCCCGTCCGAAAGCCAGAGCAACACCCCCACCTCGTTCGTCCCGAGCGAAGTCGAGGGGCGGAGCTCGGAGTCTGTGCAGCGCACCTCGGCTTCGCTCGGTACGAACGAATCTGGTGGAGGCGGTGAGGCTCAGAAAACGCAGGTCCTCGCGTCGCCCGCCGTGCGCCAGCGCGCGCGCGATCTCGGCATCGATCTCGCCGGTGTGAAATATTCGGGCGAACGCATACGGCACGCCGATCTCGATGCCTACCTGATGTACAATGGCGGCGGCGTCTCGCGCTCCGGGAGCGCTCCCGCTCGCCAGGACGAACAGGTCAAGGTCGTCGGCCTGCGCCGCAAGATCGCCGAGAATATGCAGGAGGCCAAGCGCCGCATCCCGCACTTCACTCTTGTGGAGGAGTTCGACGTCTCGGCGCTCGAACAAACCCGCGCCATGATGAACACCGACCGCGGTTCCAATCCGAAGCTCACCATGCTGCCCTTTCTGGTCACGGCAATGGCGCGCACGCTGGCCGACTACCCGCAGCTCAACACCCGCTACGACGACGACGAGAACGTCCTCTACCGCTCGGGCGCCGTCCACATGGGCATGGCGACGCAGACGCCGAACGGGCTGATGGTCCCTGTCATCCGCAATGCCGAGCGGCTCACCGTCTGGCAGATCGCCTCCGAAATCCTGCGCCTCGCCGAAGCCGCCCGCACCGGCAAGGCGTCGCGCGAGGAGCTCAGCGGCTCCACAATCACCATCTCCAGCCTCGGCCCGATGGGCGGCATCAGCTCGACGCCGGTGATCAACCGCCCCGAAGTGGCGATCATCGCGGTCAACAAGGTCGAGGAGAAGCCGGTGGTGGTGGACGGCGATCTGGAGATCCGCAAGCGGATGAACCTCTCGCTGTCCTGCGACCACCGCGTCGTCGACGGCTGGGACGCCGCCAACTTCCTGCAAGACTTGAAGAAGCTGGTCGAAGCCCCGCTGCGGCTCCTGTCCTGAGCCGAAAGCGCGCAATCTCCGTGCATTGACACTGTGTTAGCGCAGCGGCACAGTTGCGCCCACAGGAGGAAGCGGCTCGTGGACAGTCGGGATCTCGCATTCGAGCGGCTGCACGCTCTGGCGCGCAAGGGCTATCGGGCGGAAATTGGATCGGAGGACGCCGCCGGCACCATCGCGCTTCGCCATCTCGCCCGCGCGCCCGATCTCCTGCTCCACGCCGATGGCCGGGTCGAAGGGCTGCCCGGACGCGTGCCGCGCTACAAGCGCAAGGTCGATGCGCCGACGATCCCGGCGGTGCACGACGCCGACCAGATCGAGTTCCTGAAGTTCCTCGACGCCGTTCCAAAGGCGCGTTTGCGCGACCGGACCCGCCGCTGGCGCACCCGCTGGGTCTATCTGCCGGCAACCTTGATGGTGCTGTGGGGCCTGTCGATCACGCTGACGGCGCTGATTGTAGACATGTAACTTACGTGCCGAGCCGCTGCGCCAGCCACACGGCGTCGGCGGTGGCGGCGGAGGAGGCGGTGTTGTCGAACATGCACCAGGCCGGACGCCCGGCCTCCCGGGCCTCGGCGAGCGCTCCGGCATAGGCCTCGAGCCGCTCGGCTCCGTAGGCCGAGCGGTACATGACCGGCGAGCCATGCAGCCGCCAATAATCGAGGCCCCGCCAGCCGCCCGGCTCCGCGGCGGCCGGCACCACTGCCGGGTCGGCGGCCACCCGGGCGACCTGCAACCCGGCAAGCAACGCGTCCGCCCCGTCCTCGAACCAGCTCGGATTGCGCGGCTCGCAAGCGATCGCGCGTCCGCTGCGGGCGCGAAGGTCGGCAAAGAAGTCGTTCGCCACCGGTGCGTCGAACGCGAGCTTGGGCGGTAATTGCACGAGCAGCACCGCCAACTTGTCCCGAAGCGGCGCCACCTCCTCCAGGAAGGCGGACACCAGGTCGGCGCAGTCCACCAGCTTTTTCTGGTGGGTGACGGTTTTCGGCAATTTGGCGGAGAAGCGGAAATGGTCGTCCACGCTTTCCGCCCAGCGCTGCCAGGTCGAGGCGCGGTGCGAGCGGTGAAAGGACGAATTGATCTCCGCGCCCCGGAACCGCGCCGCATAACGCTGCAGGCTCGTCCCCTCGGCGGGAAACGAGTCCGCCTGCTCCCTCGGGATGCTCCACCCCGCCGTTCCGATGATGCTCTTCACGGCGCGGACAACGCGAGGCGAAGCGACATGGTGCCGCTTCGCCCGTTGTGCCGGTTAGAGGAGGAAGTCGTTCGCGGTCAGCGGCTGCGGACCTGCCGTTGTAACCATGATCGCGAAATCCGCCGTTCCGTCGCCGTTGACGTCACCTTCGACCCGCCAGGCATTGGCGTTCTGGTCGAAGGTGGAGCGGACCTCCCCGGTGCCGGCCGCGGAGAAGGTGTCCGTTCCGATGAAGGCGAACGCCTGATCGCCGGCCTCATCGTCCGCGTCGATCGCCGAAAGGTCGATCTTGTCGGTGCGGCGCTGGAAATCGACGATCGAGTCGCTGGTGCCCGCTTCGATGCCGGAGTCGGAGGCGGCGAGATAGCGGAAGGTGTCGTTGCCGTTGCCGCCGCGAAGCAGATCCGCGCCCGCACCGCCAAGCAGCACGTCGTTGCCGTTAAGCCCATAGAGCTCGTCCGCGCCGGCATTGCCGATCAGGCTGTCGCCCTTGGCACCGCCGGCAATCCGGTCGGCGCCGGCACCGCCCTGCACCGAGAAGCGGCCGTCCAGTTCCGCGGTGCCATTGAAGGTCAGGGTTTCGCCCGCCCCCAGCGACGCGGCGGTGACGAACAAGGTGGTGCCGGCCGCGACGTTGGCGTCCACCGTGGTGAGGTCGTAGCTCGTCGCCGCGGTGCCGGGCACGACGGCGCTGCCGTAAAGCTCAAGCCGCTCGATCGAGACCAGATCGTCCGCGTCGAAGGTCAGCACATAATTGCCGGCCAGGCCGACCCGGTCGGTGCCCGCGCCGCCATCGTTCGAATCCGCGTTGGTAAAGGCATCGCCGTAATAGATGAGGTCGTTGCCTTCTCCGCCCGAGGCGCTGTCGTTGCCGCCGCCGGTCAGCACGATCGTATCGTCGCCGCCCTCGCCGTTGAGCACGTCGTCCGAAGCCGTCCCGGTCAGCGTCTCCGCAAAGCCGCGGAAGTCGAACGCGGCGAGCGCCGGATCGTGATCGGACAGCGCAGGATCGGGCTGGGTTGCCGTCGCCCGCGCATTGTAGCCGGTGTTGAGGTGAACCACGTCGTAGGACGCGACCGCGCTCAGCGACTGGTTGACGATGATGTGATCGATTGCCTGGCTGCGTCCGTCGAACGTGTAAGTGTAGCGTTCGGCTTCGGTCAATTCGGTAACCGTGAGGTTGTCGAACCGGGCGCCGCCGTCGCGGGCGGTGCCGTCCGCAAGCACGTAGCCGGTGACGACTTCAAGCGGGCGGTAGAAGTAGAAGTCGTTGAAGTCGCCGCCTGCGACCACGCCGGCACCGCCGCTTTCGGCTTCGATCCGGTTGAGCACCGCATAGATGTCCTGGGCGACCGCGTTGCGCTTGGCCCAGCCGCTATTGTCGGGCTCGCCGGTCTCGAGGTTCTGGTTGAACTGCCAAAATTCGCCCGAGCCGCCCTTGGCGGGCAGGTGGTTGGCGGTGACGTAGACGGTGTTGCCGTTGAAGTTGAACTCGCCAAGCAGCGACAGCCGCGTTCCGGACCAGTCGGCCGGGTTGATCTGCTCCGCCACCATGTTGTCGGAAAAGGCGATGAGGTCGCCAGCGTCGCGCACGCCGTCGCCGATCCGGTCGGTATATTGGCGGCGTTGCTCGAGGGTCGCATCGGCGGCAAGGTCGCCGAGCTGAACCCGGTCGGTGTTGTACAGGAAACCGACGCGGATGTTGCCGCCCGGCTCGCCGCCTTCGCTGCCCGGAACCGGAGCCTGATCGACCCACTGGTAGTTGGCGCCGGGAACGGCCGCGTTGAGCGCATCGACCAGCATCTGCCAGGTCACGGAGGCATCGGAGCCGCCCGAGGCGTCGGCGCCATTATTATCCTGCATCTCCTCGATCGAGATGATGTCCGGCGCACGCAGGTTGTTGGCGATCGCGTTGGCGATGGCGGTGAAGCGCGCGGCGCCATCGCCCGGATCGAGGTTCTCGACGTTGAAGGTCGCCACGGTGAGCGCCCGGGTGTCGGCGGCGAGGGTGGTGGTTTCCTGCTCCGGGAAAACGTCGGTGAACTGAGTGGGATCGATCTGGGTGACGAACAGCTTGCGGTCGGTGAAATCGAAATCGATGATGCCGGTGATGTCGCCGAGCTTGTCGCCCATGGTCAGCGTGTCGGCGAGGCCGGCCGGCGCATCGATCGCGAAGCCGGAGAAATCGACTTCGATGATGTCCGGATTGATGTCGCCGTCATGGAGATGGCGGCCGCCCCGGACGGTGCCGTCGTCCGTTTCCGGCGTGTCGGGCGGCGACAGCGGCGGATCGCCCGCGATGGTATAGCCCCCGCGGCTGTTGATCTGGTCGGCATCCGCATGGACGGTGGAATAAGCCTGGAAATAAGGCTGCCCGCCCGAGGTCTGCACGAAACCGTCGGCGGCCACCATGTCGGGGATGGTGACCAGCATCCCTTCAACGCTTTCCCAGAAGGAAAGGCCGTAAAGCGAGGCATCGAAGCTGTCGTCCGCACCGTCGGCGGAGTCGGTGTAATCCGGCGTGACCAAGGTCATGATCGAATTCGGGATCGGCCGGCTTTCGTCCAAGGCCAGCGTCGGCAGGGCAAAGCCGCTGCCGTCGATCGTCAGCGACGAATTGACCAGCACGGTGCGCGGCATGGTGTTGAACGACTGATATTCCATCACCTGGGCGGTGACGGTGACGAGGTCGCCGACGCGTAGTCCGGGATACAGGCCCGCCAGGGTGACGCCCGCAATGCCGTCGTCATGGGTCATCACGAAGATGCCCTCCGACGAGGCGACAAGATCGTCCCAGTCGCTGGTCTCTTCCGTCAGGTAGAAGCCCTGCCGGGTGCCGTCGCCGTCAAGCGCGGTGACCACCGCCTGGATGATCACCGTGGTGGTGGAGGCGACGTTGAAGCTGTTCAAGCCCTCGGCGGCGAGGATCGGGCTGTAATACGCCGAGCCCTGGACGTCGTGAATGAAGATCGGGTCGTCGTTGACGATGGTGCCGGTTGCGGCCCCGTCCTGAATCACCGCGAAGCCGGTGGGGTTGGAAAGCTGCACGGTGAAGGTCTCGTTGGGCTCGCCGTCCGTGTCGCCGTTCACCGTCACGGTGATGGTCTTGGAGGTCTCGCCTTCCGCGAAGTTCAGGGTGCCGCTCGTGCCCAGGTAATCCTCGCCGTCCGTCGCGTTGCCGCCGCCGGTGGCGTAGTCGACGCTGAACGGCTGGGTGCCGCCGGTGCGGGTAACCGTGAAGGTCATCGTCGAGGTGCCGGAATCGCCTTCCGGCTGCGAGACGTCGGCGATCGTGACGGTCGGCGGCAGGCCATCGTCATTGACGATCGTGCCGGTTGCCGACGAATCATGGCTGGTGCCGCCGACGATGTTGCTGAGCTGGACGCTGAAGGTTTCGTCGTTTTCGGGCGTAACGTTCCCGGCGACCTGCAGGGTGATCGTCTTCGAGGTCTCACCGTCGGCAAAGCTGACCGTGCCGGTCAGCGGCTGGGCCGCGCCGAAATCCGACGCCGAGGCATTGCCGTTCAGCACAACGGTGTAATCGGCGGTCACCGCGCCAACGGAGTCGCCCGCGCGGGTGACGGTAAAGGTGATCGGCGTGGTGCCGGAGTCGCCTTCGACCACGCTTGCGTCCGCAATGGCGAGGCTCGGCTGGCCGAGGTCGCTGGTCACAACGATGTCGTCGATGCCGACCCATTCATCGTTGCCGACCGCGTTGGCGGTGATGATCCGCACTTCGAGCTGGGACTGGTTGGCCGCACCGCTGGGCAGCGTCGCGGTGACCAGCGTGTCGGGGCCGAGCGTGCTCGGGCCGGTGGTGGCGTCGTTGACGAAGGCGGCCGGCACGTCGATCCAGGCGCCGGTGCCGCCGACGCGGTACTGCAGCGCCACCTGCTGGGCGGCGTTGTCGACCGAGGCGTCGAGATCGCGCAGGCGATAGGAAACGGTCACGTTCTCGCGCCCGGTTGCGTCGAGGTAGAGGACGATGTGCGGCGCGTCGGCGGTGCCGGAGCCCTGCAGCCCGATGGTCGGGTCGACGAGCTGGAATTCGCCGACGCCGCCGGAGCCGCTGGTGGCGGCATTCTGGTTGGCGATCACGTCGACGACGTTGCTGGTGCCGGTGATGGTTTGCGGGTTGGTGCCGGTCGCGGCGGTGAGATCGTCGCCGCGATAGCCGATGATGCTGGCCACGCCGCTCCAATCGTCGTCGGCGGTGATGAGGTTGGTGTTCGACCAATTCTGGGCGAAATCGCCGGCGGACAGATCGTGGTAGATCGGCCCGTCATTGTCGCGGATCGTGCCTACTGCGGAGGAGTCCGCGAGGGTCGTGCCGCTCGGGTTGGACAGCGTGACGGTCAGGGTTTCGCGAAGCTCGGCAACGGTGTCGCCGATGACGGGGACGGTGATCGTCTTGGTCGTCTCGCCGGCGGCGAAGGTCAGGGTGCCGCTCGTTGCCGTATAGTCGCCTGCGCCCGCGCTGCCGTCCGAGGTGGCGTAATCGATGGTCACTGCGGAGGTGGGGGCGAAGGAAAGGGTAACGGTGAAGGTGAGGTTGGAGGTGCCGCTGTCGCCCTCGACGATCGACGCGTCGGCGATCGAGGCGGCCGGCTCCGGCGGCGTGTCCTCGTTCTGGATGGTGCCGGTGCCCTGACCGTCGGCCACGGTGGCACCGGTCACGTTGTTGATGTTGACGACGAAGCTCTCGTTCGCCTCGAGCTTGGCGTCCCCGTTCACCGTCACGTCGAACGTGTAGGTGGTGCTCCCGGCGGGGATCGTCTGCCCGGTAAGGGCCTTCGCGACATAATCACCGTCCGCGGTGGTGGCGGTGCCGTCGGCGGTGGCGATGTCGAAGGTGACGCCGCCAGCCCCCGCGGGCGCGCTCAGGCTGACCGTGAAGGTGAAGGTGGTGGTGCCGGCGTTGGTCTCGAACTGGCTGACGTCGGTGATCGACAGGCTGGGAAGGGCAGGGGCGGCCGCGCCCGCGGTCAGCGTGAAGTCGTCGATGGCCAGGCCGTCGTCGGCCCCCGAGGCGTTCAAGTCGGTCCAGCGGATCCAGAAGGTTGCCCCCGGCGCGATGTTGAGGCCGGTGATGGTGTGGGTGATGAGCACGCGGTTCTCGGCGGCATTGCCGTTGAGCGCGCCGGCGGCAGCCGCGGTCTTCACGATGTTGGTGAAATCAAGCGCATCCACGTTCGTCCAGCTGCCCGTCGCGAGACCGGTCGCGTCCGTCGACATCTGGAAATCGAGCCGGTCGTCGCGGGCGGCGGCGGTGTTGGAAATCCGCCATTGCTCGCCATAATAGCTGATCGTCAGCTCGGTCAGGGCCGCTCCGGTGTTGTTGGTGAAGCTGGTGCCGAAGGTCGGGATCAGGGTGCCGCTCTGCAGGCTGCCGAGCGCGCGATCGGCGTTGCCCGCTGCGCCGTAGCTGAAGACGTCGCCAGTGGTCGAGCCGCCGGTGTCCACCGCATAGAATTCGTTGTCGCGAGCGCCGCCTCCGGTTTCCAGGATCACCCATTCAGGCACGGGCTGCGGCGCGTCGTTGAAATTGTTTGTGGTCGTGCCGGCCGTGCTCGAGAGGCCGTTGAAGTTCTGCGAATAGGGCGTGCCCGCCGACGTGAGCGAAATGGCCATCCTACGTGATCCTTCTTTGCGATTGCGGCAGAGGCGCGCCCAGGCACGCGATGTTCAGGAGAAAAGCACCGCTCTCAAACCCGACGCCGCCCCGCCCGATGAGCGCTGCAGACACTGGTCAAAGCGTTGAACGAATTTGCGAATCCCCCCGGGTCCCGCACCAATGTCAGCCTATCATTACAGGCGCAAGTCAGGGCTTCCCGGATTCGCGCTGAACGGTTGACCGTACCGCGCAAGGAAGCGTCCCCCTGGGCTCGCGTGACAGGCCTTGGGTGTTCCCCTCAGTCCGCCGCCCCGGAGCCACAACCCGTCGTGCCCACCGGAACGCTCCGCGTCCGAATCGACCGCCGGGTCATTCTGCCCCTGTTATGAGAAACCAAAACACAGGCTTCCGCCGCGCCGCCGCCGCCTTGCTCGCCGCCGCCGCGCTCCCCTTGGCCCCGCTTGCGGCACAGGAGGCGCAGCCCCCCGCCGATCCGCCCGCCGCCGAGCAGCCCGCGCCCGAGGCCGCGCAGCCGGCGCCCACTCCGACGCCGCCCGAGCCTGCGGCTGAACCCGCCCCTGCTCCCGAAGCGCAGGCAGCAACCCCGCCCGCGGCCGCCCGAGCCGCTCCGGCAACGCGCCGTGCCCCTGCGCGCGCGCCTGTCCGCGCCGCGGCGCGTCCCGCCCCACGTGCGGTGGCACCTGCCGCTCCCGCCGCATCCGTGCCGACTGCCGCCGCGCCGGTGCCTGCGCCTGTTGCGGACTCCGCTTCAGGGGGCGACGTCGCCGCCGTGCCGACGGGCGAGGTTGAGACCCTGCCCGCACCGCCGGTGGGGGGAACCGATATCGTCCCAACCGCCGCAGCGCCCGCCCAGCAGAAGGACGCTTCGATCCTGCCATGGCTGATCGGGGGGCTGCTGCTCGCCGGAGCGCTTGCCTATCTGCTCCTGCGCCGCCGCCGGCGCACGGATGATTATGTCGAGAACGAGCGCGCCTATGAGGAGCCCGTTGCTGCTTCCACGCCGGAGCCGGAGCCGGTGATCGCGCCCGAACCGGTCCGCGCGCCGCAGCCGGTTGCAGCCGCGCCGACCCTCACCGCCGCTGCGCCCGCTGCACCGATGGGCGGCTCGATCCTGACCGCTCCGATCATCGGCACCGGCTTCGCTGCCGCTGCTGCGCCCAGGCCCGCGCCGGTTGCCCCCGCCGCTCCGGCTCCGCAAGGCGCGCCGGAGATCGACCTCAGCATGCGCGCCATCCGCGCCGGCATGCAGGAGGACGGCGCCCGGGTGGAGTTCGAGCTCACCGTCGGCAACAGCGGCTCCGTTTCGGCGGAGGATGTGCGGGTTTCCACCTGGATGCTCGCCGCCGGCGCTTCGGAAACCGAACGGGCGCTGATCGCCCCCGCCGACCATGCGGACACACCCCCCGTCACCATCCCCCCCGGCGAAACCCGCACCCTCCAGGCGGCAGTTGGCCTGACCAGCGCCGAAGTTACCGGCGATGCCCTACTGCCGGTGGTGGTCGCAGATGCGACCTACCGCCTGCCGGACGGAAGCACCGGCCATGCCACCGCCCGTTTTGCCGTCGGCGTGCCGGACGGGGAAGAGCTGGCGCACTTCTCGGTCGACAATCCGTCGGGCCTGCACGAGGGCGTCGTTGCCCGCGAACTGGGATAATCAGAACCGCGCCGATCGGCGTGGACCCGGAAGGGGGCGGCTTCGTTATGGCCCTGTTATGACAAAGCCCCCCCAGCGTCCCGCCCTTTCCTTTCTCCTTTTCGCCGCCGCCGGCCTGTTCGCGATGCCGGCCGCCGCCCAATCGGGCCAAGCGCCGCCGCCTGATGAGGAACCGGCCCAGGTCGAGGACGATGCGCCGCCCGCGGACGAACCGGCGGAGCGCGAGGCGCCCCCGCGCCGCACCGAGCCGGCCGAGCGCCCGGTCCGTGCCGCGCCGCCGCCCGAGACCGACATCCCGCCAGCCTCGACCGCCATCTCGCCGCCGCCGTCCTCGGTGATTATCCAGCAAGTGCCGGTCCCCGTTCCTTCGGGAACCGATCCAATGCTGAGCGCAAACGGCGTCGAAGTCCTGCCGGTGCCCGACGCGTACAATGAAAGCTTCAACGAGGTTGAGGTCTATCCCGAGGTCACCACCCGGGTGGATGAAGGCGGCGGCTGGGGCTGGCCGCTGATCGTTGGCGCGATCCTGCTCCTGCTCGGCACGATCGCGTATCTGATCGCCCGCGGCGGCCGCCGCCGGCCCGAGACCGTGGTTCACCGCGAGGTGCGCGAGGAAGTGCCGCTGCCCGTCGCTCCCGTGGCTCCGCCCGCGCCCGTCGGCCGCCCGCACGTCGACCTGCGCATGCGCCCGGTCCGCGCCGGACTGGAAGGGGAGGGCGCCCGGGTTGAGTTCGAGCTCACCGTGCTCAACGAAGGCCCGGTCGATGCCGAGGACGTGCGCGTCACCACCTGGATGACGCTGGGCGGGCGCGGCGAGGACCCGACCCGCGCCCTGGTGCCGCCGCCAGGCCACGTCGGCACCCAGCCCGTCACCCTGATGGCCGGCGAAGCGCGCACCCTCCAGGCCTCGGTCGCACTGCCGCGCGCCGAAATTCCCGGCATCAGCCTGCTTCCAACCGTTGTCGCAGACGTCCGCTACCGCCTGCCCAACGGCCGCGAGGGGCGAACTGCCGCAGCATTCTCCGTGGGCTTGCCGGCGGGCGACGAGCTTGGCCCATTCCCCCTCGATGGCGCCGCGGGCCTCCACGCAGGCGTTATTGCATTGCCGCTGGGGCAGGCGGTGAAGACCTGAACGATGAACACGGCCCGCCTCGGCGATGGTAGCGCAGGGGACGTAGACTATGGGGAGATCGGCAGTTCTTACGCGCGCTTCCGGCAGCCCGAGCCGCTGATTGCGGCACAGATACTCCGGGCGTTGGGAGACGCCCGGACCGTTCTGAACGTGGGCGCGGGTGCGGGATCTTACGAGCCAACGGACCGGTGCGTGACGGCGGTGGAACCCTCCGCATCGATGCGGGCGCAGCGCCCTGCCGAGCTTGCCGTTGCAATAGACGCGGTGGCCGAGGCGCTGCCGTTTCCGGCTGCCAGTTTCGACGCGTCGATGGCGACGGTGACCGTGCATCAATGGTCGGACCTGGAGAAGGGGCTTGCCGAAATGCGCCGGGTGACGCGGGGCCCCGTGGTTCTTCTGGTTTGCGATCCCGCCATGATGACGCACTTTTGGCTCAACGAATATGTCCCGGAGGTGAGAGCGATCGAGGCAAGCCGCTTCCCGCCCATCGATCGGCTTGCCGCGGCGTTAGGCGGGGAGGTCGAGGTGGAGCCGGTGCCGGTTCCGCTCAACTGTCGCGATGGCTTCAACGAGGCCTATTACGGCCGCCCCGAGGCATTGCTAGATTCGGAAGCGCGCTTTGCCTGCTCCTCGTGGAGTCTGGTCCCGAAGGCAGCGGTGGACCGCTTCGTCCGCCAACTCTCGCGCGATCTTGCAAGTGGCCGCTGGGATGAACGATTCGGGCACCTGCGAACGCAGCCGTTCTTCGACGGGCCGCTTCGTCTCGTCGTCGCGAGGCCCGGTTAGGAGGGAAACTCCCGCCGCGGCTTTGCCTTCGCGTACCCGATCAAACCCGCCGGGCTGAGCAGGCCGCAAAAAAAGGGCGGCCCCGCAGGAGCCGCCCTTCCTCTTAAAAGCCCAGAACTATCCGGGTTCCCATCGAAGTAGTACTTCGATGGGAACCCATTTGATGGTTCTGATTGCTCTTACTTGACCTCGACGGTCGCGCCGGCTTCCTCGAGACGCTTGCGGAGTTCTTCCGCTTCGGCCTTGGGGATGCCTTCCTTGATCGGCTTCGGAGCGCCTTCGACCAGGGCCTTGGCTTCGCCGAGGCCGAGCTGCGTGATGGCGCGCACTTCCTTGATGACGTTGATCTTCTTGCCACCGTCGTTGACGAGGATCACGTCGAACTCGGTCTTTTCTTCTTCAACCGGAGCGGCAGCGCCGCCGCCGCCGCCCGCAACCGCAACCGCGGCAGCGGCCGAGACGCCCCAACGCTCTTCGAGAGCCTTGGCAAGGTCGGCAGCTTCAAGAACGGTCAGCTCGGAAAGCTGATCGACGAGGGACTGGATGTCAGCCATTTTTCATTCTCCAAATCGGGGCCCGTGAGCCCACCAGGTTCAGTTCAAATCGAGTAGATTGGTATGTTACGCGTCTTCTTTGGCGGCATATGCGCCAATGACACGGGCGAGCATCGCACCCGGCTCGTTGATGGTGCGTGCGATCTTCGTTGCCGGCGCTTGGATAAGGCCGATAATCGTCGCGCGCAGTTCATCAAGAGACGGAAGCTCGGCGAGCGCCCTCACGCCTGCCACGTCGAGGACCGTATCGCCCATTGCGCCGCCGACGATCTCGAAACGATCGGTCGTCTTGGCGAAATCAACCGCAACCTTGGCAGCCGCGACCGGATCGGCCGAGGTTGCAAGCGCGGTCGGACCGGTGAGCAAGTCACCGATCGAAGCGTAGGTGGTACCCTCGAGCGCAATCAGGGTGAGCGTGTTCTTGGTCACCTTGTAGCTGGCGCCAGCATCGCGCATCCGGTTCCGCAGGGCGGTGGACTGGGCCACCGTCATGCCGAGATTGCGGGTGACGACCACCACTCCAACCTCGGAGAACGTCTGCTTCAGCTGTGCGACCTGCTCGGACTTTTGAGCTCGATCCATTTGCCTTGCACTCCAAACAGCCCGCCGGCACATCCGACGGGCGAAATCCCGCTTGCCCGGCGCAAGGCCGTGAAAACGGGTTGGCGGCCCCACGCTCGGCGAACCGCTCGAAGGGCCAGATGTCCGTGGGGAGTGGTTGACGGCCTGAAACCAGGCAGACCCGGCCGCGCTTGAAGCGAGTGGCCGGTGAAAACTCTTCCCCGTCTAGGCTGGAGAATTAAGGGACGCGAGCCCCACCAGCTGTCTCGGACGGCAGCTCCCGCGGGCGAACCTGCGGAAGCGATTGCGCGCCTATACAGGATTTGGCCGAAGCTTCAACCCTTGGGCAGACCGGCGCGTGCCCGGATATGAAAAAGGCGGAAGCCTCGGCTCCCGCCCTTGCCGTTCAGCGATGCCGCTCAGGCTTAGCTGATCTTCACCCAGGTCTGTTCCTTGCAGAAGAAGCCGCCGATCAGGCAGCCGCGGCCGACGACCCGGGTTGGACCCGAGGCGGTGATGGTGCCGGAAAAGGTGCGGTTGAGATCGGGCACGAAGACGCGGCCCTTCCACTGGTTCGGGCCGGCGGGCTTGAACTCGCGGAAGAGCTGCGCACCGACCAGTTGCTGGCCGGCGGCGCGTGCCTTGGCCTGTGCCTTTGGCGCAGCCCAGACAACGGTGCCGCACATGGTGGCCCCGCACGGTTGCAGTTTCACGTGCACCGTGTTCTTCGGGTTGCGCCACACGCCCTGAACAGGCGTGGGAGCCGCTGCCGCGGGCACTGCGGTTGTTGCAACGGCGGCGGCCATGACGGCGAGGCCGGTGATGATCTTGCGCATTCCAAACTCCACATCGCGCGCCCAAACACGGCCCGCCGGACGGTCGTCCTTCGCGCAAGAACATGGCGATTCAATGGCTTGCTTCAAGCAGCGATGTGGCAGGGCGCGCGCAGGGCCTTAACCATGTGTGAAACAAGTCTTGCTAGGCCAGCGCTCGGAATCGAGCACGGGGGCACCGAGGGTGGCGAAGAAGACACTGTTTTCCGCAAACGACGGCACGGCGGGCACGGAATTGTGGATCACCGACGGTACCGACGCGGGCACCTTTCTCCTCAAGGATCTGAACCCCGGCAGCGCCGGCGCAAACCCCACCGGCTTCACGCGAGTGGGCGACAAGATATACTTCGCGGCGAGCGGCGGCGCGGCGGGCCGGGAACTCTGGGTCACCGACGGCACCGCCGCGGGCACGCGCCTGCTGGCCGACATCAATCCCGGCGCGGGCTCGTCCAATCCCGATGCACTGACCCCCTTTGGCGGCAAATTGCTCTTTCAGGCGAGCGACGGCGCCAACGGCACTGAACTGTGGGTGAGCGACGGCACGGCGGCCGGCACCGTCATGATGAAGGACGTTGGCGGGATCGGCGTTTCGGGAAATCCCACCAAATTCTTCGTGTTCGGCGACAAGGTGCTGTTTACCGCCACCACCCAGTCCACCGGATACGAGCTGTGGATCACCGATGGCACGCCCATCGGCACTGCGCTGCTCCTCGACATCGCAGCGGGCTTTGGAAGTTCAAACCCGATCTCGTTCACCCGTTTCGGCGACAAAATTGTCTTTTCCGCCTGGACCGCGGCGGGCGGGTCCGAAATGTGGGTCACGGACGGCACGGCCGCAGGAACGGTGCTTTTCGCCGACCTGTGGGCCGGCTCCGGCAGCTCTTCGGCAAGCAACTTCACGGTGCTTGGCAACAAGCTGGTCTTCGCGGCGGAGGACGGCAACGGCCGCGAACTTTGGGTAAGCGACGGCACGGCCGCCGGCACGGTGCTCCTCAAGGACATCAATAGCGGGACCGGCCACTCCATGCCCGCCGGCTTCACCCTGTTCGGCGACAAGCTGGTATTCTCCGCCCGGAGCCCCGTAGGCATCGAGCCGTGGATCACCGACGGTACGCCCGAAGGCACGATGCTCCTCAAGGACATGGTGACGAGTGCTTCGCGCCCAACCCTCGCCTCGTCGGATCCCGGAGAATTCACGGTCTTCGGCGGAAGACTCGTCTTTTCCGCGCTCGGCAATGCCGAAGGGCGGGAGCTTTGGTCCACCGACGGCACCGCTGCGGGGACCGTGCTCGTCAAGGACATCAACATTCCCGGCAATTCGAACCCCACCTGGTTGCACCATCGCGGCGACGGCCTGCTCTTTTCGGCCCAGACGGCGGGGGGCGGTACCGAATTGTGGAAAACGGACGGCACCGGCGCGGGCACGATGCTGGTAAAGGACATCGCCGCCGGCTCCGCCTCGTCCGGGCCGCAGAACTTCTTCACCTTCGACACAGCCGAGGTAGGCGCCGCCAATGTCGCGCCGACGGTGCAGGCGGACGCTGCCGCGTCTTACCGGGAACAGGCTGAACCGGTGGCCCTTGCGCCCGGCGCAATGGTTGCCGATGCGAACGACGCGCTGCTCGCCGGCGCCACCGTCGCGATCGCTGCCGGATTCCTGGCCGCCAACGATCTCCTGACCATCGGCGGCTCGGCCAGCGGTATCGCGGGGGCGATCGCCTTCGGATACAATGCCGCAACCGGTGTCCTGTCACTCTCCGGAAGCGCAACCGTCGCCGAGTACCAGGCGCTGCTCCGGCAGATTGCCTTTTCATCAACAAGCGACGTGCCCGGTAGCGGGCGAACGCTGAGCTGGGTCGTCACCGACGGAAGCCTTGCGAGCGCCGGAATTGACACGACTGTCGCTATTTCCGCCGTCGACGATCCTGTAACGGCGGCCGCCGACAGCGCCCAAACCGACGAAGCGACCGCCACGCCGATAGACGTGCTTGCCAACGATCGAGACCCGGACGGCCCGGCGCCGTCGATTGCGTCAATTGCGGGAGAACAAGTGGCGCCCGGCGGGTCGGTCACTCTGCTGTCGGGCGCAATGGTGACCCTCCGCCTCGATGGAATCTTGCTCTACGATCCGGGTGCCGTCTTCACCCACCTCCCCGGCGCCGCGACGGGCGCCAGCAACAGCACCGCGCAGGACCATTTCAGCTACGGCCTTGCGGGTGGCGGCGGGGCGGAGGTGACCGTCACCATCTCCGGCATCTCCGGTGACGACGACATTGTGTGGAGCAGCACCGGAGGCGACACCGTGACCGGCACTGCGGCGCGCGAGAAGTTCCTGATGCACGAAGGCGGCGCGGATGTCCTTTTTGCCGGCGGCGGCGACGATTATTTCTATTTCGGCGCAAGCCTCGACGCGGAGGACCGCGTCGACGGCGGCGAGGGTCATGACAGTCTCGCCTTACTGGGCGCCTACGATCTCACCTTGGGCGCCGGCCAGCTCGCGGGCGTCGAACGCATCGTCCTTTACAGCGGCACCTTTCTGCCCGGTGGCGATCCCGTATCCTACCGGCTGGCGGTTGACGACAGCGCCGTCCACCCGGCCGAGCAGCTGGCCCTCAGCGCCACCAGCCTCCTTGCCACCGAATCTCTCACTTTCAACGGATCGGCTGAGTTGGACGGCAAGTTCTACATCAAGGCAGGGGCCGGCGCGGACTCGCTTACCGGCGGCGCCAAAGCCGACATGCTCGACGGCGGCGCGGGAGTGGATATGCTCCGCGGCGGCGACGGCAAGGACTGGCTGGTCGGCGGCGCGGGAGCCGATTTGCTGGAGGGCGGAGCCGGGGTGGACAAGTTCGTCTATCACGCCGCGTCCGCGTCCGCACCGGACGCAGCGGACAGAATCCTCGACTTCGAAAACGGCGACAAGATCAAGTTCGTCGGCTTCGACGCGAACGGCGATGCCGCGGATGGGGTCACGCCCTTCGCTTTCATCGGCTCGGCCGCATTTCACAACTCCGCCGGCGAACTGCGTGCGTCGGCGGCGACGGGAGACGAATGGCTGGTTGAGGCAGACATCGACGGAGACGGCATCGCCGATTTTGCGCTGTTCGTTACTGTCGCGCCCGGCCAGGTGCTGAGCCGCAACGACTTCGAATTTTAAAACCGGGTGGCTCTGAAATAGAAAGGCCGGGCAGCTTTCGCGCCCGGCCCTTCCTTTGCGTGTCCCGGAGGATGCAAAGCGCTTAGGCGCTCGCCACCTCGGCAACGTCGAGTTTGAGGCCGGGGCCCATCGAGGAGCTCATCGCCACCTTCTGGACATACTTGCCCTTGGCGCCCGCCGGCTTGGCACGCACGATCGCGTCTACGAACGCATCGAAGTTGCGGCGCAGATCCGCGTTGGAGAAGCTCGCCTTGCCGATGCCCGAGTGGATGATGCCGGCCTTTTCGACGCGGAACTCGACCTGGCCGCCCTTGGCCGCTTTCACGGCTTCGGTGACGTTCGGGGTAACGGTGCCGAGCTTCGGGTTCGGCATCAGGCCCTTGGGACCCAGCACCTTGCCGAGGCGGCCGACGATGCCCATCATGTCGGGTGTCGCAATGACGCGGTCGAAATCGATGGTGCCGCCCTGGATGCTTTCCATCAGGTCCTCGGCGCCCACCACATCGGCGCCCGCCGCAGTGGCTTCTTCCGCCTTGGCGCCGCGCGCGAACACCGCGACGCGGACGTCTTTGCCGGTGCCGGCGGGGAGGGTGACGACGCCGCGGACCATTTGGTCGGCGTGGCGGGGGTCTACGCCCAGATTAAGCGCAACCTCGATGGTTTCGTCGAACTTGGCGGTGGCGTTGGCCTTGAGCGTCTCGATCGCGGTGTCGATCGCGTAGAGCTTGGTCGTGTCGACCGCGGCGGCAAGCGCCTTTTGCTTCTTGGTGAGCTTCGCCATGATCTTACCCTTCCACCACTTGGAGGCCCATCGCGCGGGCGGAGCCTTCGATGATCTTGGTCGCGGCGTCGAGATCGTTCGCGTTCAGATCCTTCATCTTGGTTTCGGCGATCTCACGCACCTGGGAGCGCTTGATCTTGCCCGCGGAGGCCTTGCCCGGCTCCTTGGAGCCCGACTTCAGGCCCGCGGCCTTTTTCAGCAGGAAGGTGGCCGGCGGCGTCTTCGTCTCGAAGGAGAAGGAGCGGTCCGCGTAGACGGTGATGATGGTCGGGATCGGCATGCCCTTTTCCAACTCGGTGGTCGCCGCGTTGAAGGTTTTGCAGAATTCCATGATGTTGACGCCGCGCTGGCCCAGCGCAGGGCCGATCGGCGGCGACGGATTGGCGGAGCCCGCGGGCACCTGGAGCTTGATATAGCCCGTAATCTTCTTTGCCATGTGTCTCACTCTGTAGGTTCGTCCGAAAGTGGTACTTTCGGCCGGGTTCAAGTTTAGCGGTCCAAGCGAACGCCGAGGCGTCCTCCCGCAATTTCCATTGCTGATGCGTTGGAAGGCGGGCCTTTAGCAGAGGGCGCAGGCGCGGGCAACCGCCTCCCGCGGCCATGCGCGTGACGGCCGTCACGCGGCTGGCCGGCGCGCAGGCGCTATCGAGTGCCGACTGTTACCGGGAGGCACCATGATACGTTCGATCACCGCAGCAGCGGCATTCGCTTTGGCGGCAACGCCCGCCCTGGGCCAAGGAGCGGCGGGGCCAGCCGCGGGCCCGCCGGACAACAAGGCGAAATCCGAATGGAGCGGTAATGTGGAGATTTCCACCGGCGCCCGGATCGGACGAAAGAACCCGTTCGACACGACGGAGGACCTCATCGACGAGAGCGAGCACGAGCTAGCGCTTTCCGGCAAGGTCACGCACCCGATATGGGATTTGCCGCTGACCGTGAAAGGCGGGATCACCTGGTCGCCACAGCAGTTCAACGACGAGGACCCGGAAAGCGGTCTTTACGGCGAGCTGACGCTGGGCGACGATTACCACCCAATTCACAAGCTGGGGCGGTTCGAGCAAGCAGGCGACGCAGACGACGATGTGCTCGATGCGATGCGCCCTTTCGGAAGCGTTCGCTATACTCGCGTTTACCGCAGCCCGCTTGACGGCTTCGTTCGCGACGAGGAGCAGGTCACTCTGGGCATACGCTATCGCAACGTTGTTTCGATCATGTGCGAGCGAAGAATGGGTCGTGGGCAGTCGGCCGAGGCAGTGGGTGCCTGCGTCGATGCCGAAGGCAAGTCTACTGCCGGTATCTCCTGGGAGCTGCGGGCACAGGTGACCCGCATCTGGTCTTCACAAGCGGAGGAGGAACGGCTGGCGCCAAGCGTGCGCGCCGATGTGGTCAGCCAACTTATAGGCCGCAGCCTCCGCTTCTTTGTGCGGGGCCAGTATGAGCTTCAGTTCTACGATCATGCAATGGTGGCTTCGACGGGGCGTGAGCGGGAGGATCGGCGGCTTCGGCTCGGCGCCGGGATCGATCTATCCGATTGGGCCACCCGCCGGCTGAAAGGTGCGGGGCTGGAGCTGGAGGCGCAATACCAACGCCGCTGGTCGAATGATGCCGACCGCAGGCATGAGCGCTTTTACATCGTACCGACGGTAAGTTTCTCGTACGGCTATTGATCGGTGACCTCGCTTCCGCCCCCCTACACAGCCTCTCCGCATCGGCGGCGAGGATGGTGAGGCAGGTTACGGTGCCGGTTAGGGTGGGGGCGTGGTAGGTAGCGACGTGGCTCGATATCACTTCGAAAACGCCCGGAGCGGCCATCAGGCGACCCGGCGCAGGCGGTAGCCGGCGGGTTCTTGGGATACGTAGCCAAGCCGCACCAGGGCTTGGAGCGTCGCTTCGATGCGGTTGGTTACCTTGCGTCCCTGACGGAAGCGAATAGCGATGGTCTCCGCCGAATAGCTGCCGCCGGCGCGAAGCTCGGCAAGCACGGCGGCGGTTTGCCCGATCGCATCGCGCGGGAAGCTCGGTTTCTGAGCCTTGGGGTCCGGCAGCAGCGCCTCGATCTGCTCGGCTTCCGGCTTCTTCTCGATGGTGGCGACCCCGGCTTTCCTTTGCTGATATTCCGGGCGTAGCCACCGCACGATCCCGCGCCGTTCCTCGGCCGCGCGCTCGGCGTTCAGCGCGACAAGGCGGGTCACGATCTCCTCGTCGGAAAGGGTGGCCGGCCAGCCATAAGCCTCGGCGACGGCGGCATCGAGGCGATCGTGCAACTCGGCAATGATATCCACCCGCCCGCGCATCCGCTGATCCTCTTCCTTGGCGGAAAGGGCCTCGCTTTTCTCAGTTTTCTCGCGGAGATTGTAGAGGGTGGTGAGGGTGAGATCGGGATGATCGGCGAGCACGGTCTTGCGAGTTGCGTCGAGTTCCTCGGCGATTTCGCCAATGCGAGTGCGCTGGTAGGGCGTGGCATCAGGGAAGGGGAAGGGGTCAAAGGTCCGGCTTTTAGAGTAGCGCGGGTCGTTGCCAATGCCCAGCCAGCCGCCCGACTGAAGCGCCCAAGCCGCACTTCCTTTCCACGACAGTACTCCCAGAACATAAGGGTCGGGCGACGCGATGCAGACCAGCATGTTGTCCGGGAGGATGGAAGCGCCGAGAAACTGGAATACCCGATGCTTCGCAGTCTCAACGGTCGCAATGTAGCGAGGCAACCCAGCCAACGCAGGCCTCAGCTCACGCCTCGGCTCGCCGAAGATCCACCAATTCGTCCGGTACGTGGCCCGGTTGTTAGCATCGCGCTCTGGCTTCACCGTACGAAGTAAGTGTTGGTAGACTTCCGGATACCGGCGCCGCACTTCCGCCTCTTCACGCCCGAACAGGTCAATCACCAGCACTTTGCGCACTCGGCCGGTAAGGTCGCGTCCGTTGCGATACGGGCGAATATAGCGCTCCAAGCCTTCCCGGCTTCCGAGACCCAGGTGCTCTGCCTCTGCCGGCGTCAAGATGAAGCCCGAGCCGTGGAGCTTCACTCCAGGCGAGCAGAGCCACTCGTTTGAAAGCAGCGGCCTTGCCCGGGTGACATCGGTCCCTACGCTCAGATCGGCGTTGATCGATCCGTTCACCTCTCCAAATCGGATATCCGGCGCATCGGTGTCGAGCCCAGCTTCCTCGACGATCCGGTATAGACGACCGTCGGAAATGACAGTACCATCCTTGCCTTGCCTTGCCTTGCCTTGCCTTGCCTTGCCTGCCGCCACAGTCATCGCGATTCTTACGGCGGCAGAGTCGACTGTCGCTTTCGTCCAAGGATGATCCGGTATCGCCATCAGCAGGCTGAGCGGGTTTGAGCCGTCAAGGTGGCGAGCGACCGTCCTGCGGTTGAATTCCTGGGTGATCGAGTTGGTCGTGACGAAGCCGAAGCGCTCGAGCCGGCTGCCCTTCGCCCCCAATATTTCCGCCGCTCGATTCCACCAGTACATGACGAAGTCGGCTGACTTGTTGATGTTCGGGTGTGCCTTCCACAACGCGACGGCGTAGGCCTCGCCCAGACGCGCGCGGACATCCTTGCCGCCGATAAAGGGCGGGTTGCCGACGATATAATCTGCCTCGGGCCATTCGGGGCGGCGGGGGTTCGAAAGCTCCGTGCCGCTGCCGTCCGCCTTCGGCCGCTCGCCGTCGTGCTTCAGCACGGCATCCATGGCTGTGATGTTGCTGAGCCGCTCCAGAACGGGATCCGCGATCGTCCCGCCGTTTCTGAGCTGCCATTGTAGGTAGCCGAGCCAAAGGACGAGCTCGGCGATGGCGGCGGCGCGGGGGTTGAGCTCCAGCCCCAGGAAGTTCTTCGGATGGACGCTGGTCGTCTCCATGGCGAGCGCGTCCTGGCCACCGAGATCGGCCAGCACTTCGAGCACGTCCCCTTCAAGCTGCTTCATCAGCTCTAGGGCGACATACAGGAAGTTGCCGGTGCCGCAGGCGGGATCGAGCACCTTTGTAGTGGCGAGCTTTACGTGGAAGTCGTGGACCGCCTTGATCGCGGCCTGCGGATCGGCGGCACGTTCGCGTTCAACGGTGCCGAGCACTTCGCCTTCCCATTCCTGACGAAGGGGCTCGATGATCGTGGCGATCACCAGCCGCTCGACATAGGCGCGAGGCGTGTAGTGGGCGCCGAGGCGCTTGCGTTCCGCTTTGTCGAGCGCCTGTTCGAGCAGGGTGCCGAAGATCGCCGGCTCCACTTCGGTCCAGACGTGCTTGGCGGCTTCGTAGAGTTCTCCGATCTCCTCTTTCAGGAGCGGGATGGCGGTGCGCTCGGCGAACAGGCCGCCGTTGAACTTGCGGACGTTGCAGCGCAGCACTCCGGAGAAGCCGCCTTCGTCCATGGCCCGCCACAGTTCCTCCAGCATCGGCGCAAAACTCTCGGGATTGGTACGCGCATCGCCAAGCACCTCGGCGAAGCTGCCGGGCTCAAGCAGTGCCGTGTCCTCGGCGAACATGGTGAACAGGCAACGCATCAGGAAGTGCGCGACCTTTTCGGCGGCATAACCCCGTTCCTCAAGCAACTGGCTGACCTTGGCGAGTCGTTTGGCAATGTCGCGCGTTACGGCGGCGGCGCGCTTCGTCGGATCGAGGCTATGCGGGTCTAACCAGATCGCGCGCAGACGGTCACGCACCGTCTCGTCGCGGAGATCGTCGAGGTAGATCCGGAAGCCAGAGCGATCCGGAAACAGTCGGTAGTTTTTACCCTGGCCCGAGAAGTCGGCGAAGATTTCGAAGGCGTGCCCGACATCGCAGACGATAATGAAGGGTGGCCAGCCATGAGAGGTCGGCAGGGCACGGGCATATTGCTCCGCCTGCTCCCGTGCGTTGCGCATCAGGACGTCCCAGCCCTTCTTGGCGGAGCGTCGGCCGCGCTGATCCGGCGCATCGAGGCCCTGCTGCTCGGCCGCCAAGGCAACTTCCTTTCGGCCTCCCTTCCAGCGGCTTTGCTTCGCCTCGAGGACGAAACAGCCCTTGCGGTAGAGGTCGATACGGCCGTGGCCAGTATTTCCCGCTTCGTCCTTGAAGTTCACCGCACGTTCGAAGACGTAGTCGTTGTTCTCGTGCGTAGCATCGGCGGGATCAGGCCGCGGCAGCTCCAGCAACTCGCAAAGCTCGGTCAGGAACAGCGCGTAGTTTGCGCGTTCGGCTCCGCCCTCATTCTTGCGCCAGCGCTCAATGAATTCTTCAACGGTCACGCACATTCTCCCGCTGCACCTTGGCTGTGCAACGCTTGGTAGGGAAGGCCCAAGTTAGCGCCTGCGGGTTTAAAGCGGGGGCTGGCCGAGCTATGACTTGGTCCGCTCCAACTCCGCTTGTGCCAGCCGCCTGATCGCCTCCGGCTTCGACGGCTTTGGCTCAGGCTGGGTGGCGATCCAGGCGTCGAGTTCGGCTTCGAGAGCGGGGTGAACGCGCACGCCGATCAGCCGCCCGCGGCCGGTGGCCGGGCGCCCCATCTTCTTTTTTTCGCGTTCGGCTATTGCAACGCTCCTGACATTTGGTTATCCCAAAGTCGAACCGGGGCAAGGCTGGCACCTTGCGCCCGGCTCTGACCAACAACGCCTTTGTGGAAGGAGGCGAAGGATGGCTGTTGCGGTTCATAACCCGTCGCGGCGGGCGCTGCTAGGCGCGGCGGCTTCGGTGGCGGTTGGGGTGGTGGGGTGCCTGGTTTGGGCGGGGCGGGGGAAGTTACCCCTCCACCACCCTGCGGGTGGTTCCCCTCCCCAAGCGGGCTTGGGGAGGAACAATGGCGCTTGGCGCTTGCTGCCTTTGAAGAGGCGGTGGCGGCGGTGGAGGGGGTTGCGGGGGCGGCGCGGGGGCTTTCGTTCGAGGCGGCGGAGGCGCTGCAGGGGCGGTATGACGAGGCGGGGGAGGCGATGGAGGGGGCGCTTGGGCGGCTGCTGGTTGCGCCGGCGCCGGACCTGCTTGCGGTCCTCGCCAAGGTGCGGCTGATCATTGCGCATGAGGCGGCGACGATTGACGGCGGGGAGGGGTGCCTGCGGGCGGTGGAGCGGGATCTGGTTCGGCTTTCGGGTGCCTGACTGTCCTCCCTCGACTGTCCCTCGACGGGCGGCCTCGACTGGGCTCGGCCTGCTCGGGATGAGCGGTGCCTCGACTGGCACGGCCTGCTCGGGATGAGCGGATTATGTTGGCGCGTGCTCCCCCTTGATAAATAGGACATCGCTGAGAACATAGAGCGAACGGGCGCTCTCGCCCGGGGGAGTGGGGCGATGGCAAGGCCGTTTACGTGTGCGCAGCGGGACGAGAATGTGCGCTTTCTGGAGGCGCTTGGGGAGACGGGGAATAGCCGGCTTGCGGCGCGCGCGGTCCGGCGGGCGCACTCGACCATGCATACGCGGCGGCTGGCCTCGGCCGCGTTTGCGCAGGACTGGGAGGCGGCGGTGGCGGCGGCGCATGCGCGCTTTCACCTGGGCGGCGGGAAAAGGGGTCCTGAGGTGACGGCGCCGAAGACGGCTCGGGGAACGGGGCCGGGGGGCGATCCTTCGCTGCGCACGCGCGGCGGGGAGGCGGTGGTGGTTCGCACCAAGTCCGGCACGCTGCAGCTTCGGCTGGCGCAGAAGGGGAAGCTCAGCGCGGCGGCGGAGCAGGTGTTTCTGAGCGTGCTTTCGGCAAGCGCCAACGTGCGGCTTTCGGCGGCGGCCGCGGGGGCTTCGCCGCGCGCTTTCTACCGCCGGCAGAAGAACGACCCGGCCTTTGCGCGGGAAATGCGGCTTGCGCTGGAGACCGGCTATCAACGGCTGGAATGCGCAATGATGGAAACGCTCGAGCCGGAAAGCGGACGCCACGACGCGTGGCGCAGCAACGATCCGCCGGCGCTTCCGCCGATGAGCGTGTCGCAGGCGCTGCAACTCCTCCACCTGCACCACAAGACGGTGCGGCTCGGCTGGGAGGAGCCGCACCGGCGGCGGCGGCGCAACGAGCCGTGGGAGGTCTACATGGCGCGGCGGCGGGCGATCGACGTGCGCGAAATGCGCCGGGAAGCCGAAGACAAGGCGCTGAAGCGGGCGGCGATCTGGGAGGAAACGGGCGGCTGGCGCGGGGCGGGCGACCCGCCGCCGCCGCCGCCGGTGCCGCCGCTCCACCTCGTCACCGGCTGGAGCCGGGCGACGGGGCGGGCGCCTTATCATGCGGGCGTGGCCTTGTTCGGCGGGTGGCGGCTCCACGACATGGAGCGGACGCTAAAGGGCCGGGGCTGACGCGGGCGCCTGGCGCGCGTGTGGGGGAACAGACGCCCGGACCGCTGGTTCTCCGCGCACATCGATGGAGGACCAGATCATGCGCGCATTGTGTTGGCACGGCAAAGGCGACGTCCGGGTGGACACGGTTCCCGATCCCGAAATCAAGCACGAGCGCGACGTGATCATCAAGGTCACCGCCTGCGCGATCTGCGGCTCCGATCTCCACCTGCTCGACGGCTATCAGCCGACCATGGAAGCCGGCGACATCCTTGGCCACGAGAATATGGGCGAAGTGGTGGAGGTCGGCTCGGCGATCACCACGCTGCAAAAGGGCGACCGGGTGGTGGTGCCGTTCACCATCAGCTGCGGATCGTGCTGGTTCTGCAGCCGCGGGCTGTTCTCGCTGTGCGACACCACCAATCCCAATGCGGAAATGGCGATAAAGGCGATGGGCCACTCGCCCGCGGGGCTGTTCGGGTTCAGCCACATGCTGGGCGGCTATTGCGGCGGCCAGGCGGAATATCTGCGGGTGCCGATGGCCGATGTGGGGCCGATCAAGATCCCCGATCACATCACCGACGAACAGGCATTGTTTCTGTCGGACATTTTCCCGACCGGCTACATGGCCGCGGAGAATGCGCAGATCCAGGACGGCGACACGGTTGCAATCTGGGGCTGCGGGCCGGTGGGGCAGTTCGCGATCCGGTCCGCCAAGATGATGGGCGCGGGGCGGATCATTGCCATCGACGAAGTGCCGGAGCGGCTTGCCATGGCGGAAGCGGGCGGGGCCGAGACGATCGATTTCTCGCAAACCGATGTGTATGACGAGCTGATGGCGCGGACGAAGGGACGCGGGCCGGACAGCGCGATCGATTGCGTCGGCTGCGAAGCCTCGGCGCACGGCTCGGCCGATTCGGTGCTGGACAAGGCCAAGGCGACGATGTTCCTCGCCACAGACCGGATTCACGTGCTGCGCGAGGCGATCTTCAGCGTGCGCAAGGGCGGTACCCTGTCGATCCCGGGCGTGTATGTCGGCATGGCGGACAAGCTGCCGATCGGCGCGGCGATGAACAAGGGCCTGACCATCAAAATGGGCCAGACCCACGTCCAGGCCTACACGAAGCCGCTGCTGGAGAAGATCGTGGCGGGCGAGATAGACCCGAGCTTCGTGATCACCCACCCGGCCAGCCTCGAGGACGCGCCGGAGATGTACAAGCAGTTCCGCGACAAGGAGAACGGCGTCATCAAGGTGGTGCTGAGGCCGCACGGCTGACGCCGATCCCCCAAAGTGGTACTTAGACTAACCCTCCGAAGTGGTACTTTGGAGGGGGCTGAAAAGGCAGGTTTTGTCAGAGCGCGCTCTGGCGAGACCTGCCTTTTTCCGTTGTGAGGGGAGGTCGGGGTGCAGGCTGCGGAAGCTTGGCGGGGCGGGGTGGGGCGGCTAGGCTTTGGGGATGGGTGAGCGTGGCTCGAAAGCGATTGCGTGGGGGATTGGGGCGGCGGCGTTGGGGCTGTGGTTCGTGATGCTGTGGCTGATGTTTGGGGACGTCCTTTAGGGCGCGCGCGTAAAAAACTGTTTGCCGGGCGCTACGTTTGTGGCATGTTACGGATGTAGCAGCCTTGGAGGCAAGCGAGTCGCATGATCGGGTCCCTGCCGCGCCGCGAGCGCGAGATTTACGAAATTCTGCTTGCCGCCGGCGAGGCGACCGCCGCCGACGTGCGCCGGGCGATGGCCGATCCGCCAAGCCATTCGGCGGTGCGCACCATGCTTGCCCGGCTCGAGGCCAAGGGAGCGATCGCCCACCGGGTGGAGGATCAGGCCTATGTCTACCGGAGCGTCAAGCAGCCCGCCAAGGTGCGGGAAGGGGCGCTTCAGCAGTTCGTGAAAACTTTTTTCGACGGATCGGCGGCGAGCGCGGCGACGGCCTTGCTGGGCCTGTCGCGCAAGCTGAAACCCGAGGAACTCGATGCGCTGCAGGCAGCGATCGACGCGGCAAAGGAGCGGAACCAATGACCTACGATTTTCTCCTGGAGATGGCGTGGAAATCGGCGGCGATCAGCGCCGCGGCGCTTGGCCTGGTGACCTTGCTCAGGTCGCGCTCGGCAGCGGACCGGGGCGCGGTGCTGCGCATCGGCGTGGTGCTGCTGTTGTCGTTGCCGGTGATTGCGGCATTGTTTCCGGCCCTGGTAGTGGAGACGGCGGCGCCCCAAGCGGCCGCGGCGGCTCCGATGGTGGCGGCGCCTTATGCGTATGCCGGTGGACCGGAGGTGGCGACGTCCGCGCTCAGCATTCCGCAGGCAAGCGGCGACTGGAACGATCCGGGCATCCTGTTCCTGCTTCTCTATCTTGGCGGCGTGGCGATGGTCGGCGGGCGGCTTGCCGCCGGGCTGGTGACTCTGGCGCGCTGGACTCGCGAGGCGCGCGCCGTGACGGAAGCGCATTGGCTGGACGCGCTGGCGCGGGTGAACAGCGGCGGCCGCGACATTCGGCTGCTGGTTTCGGACGAGGCGGAGTCTCCGCTGAGCTGGGGCTGGCGCAGGCCGGTGATCCTGCTCGACCGGGATGCGCTGCACCGGCCGGAGGATGCCGACGCGATCCTGGCGCACGAGGTTGCGCATGTGCTGCGCGGCGACTGGGTGTCGCTGATCGCGTCGCGGGTGTCGGTTGCCCTGTTCTGGTTCAATCCGCTGGTCTGGCGGCTCGACCGCGAGGTTGCGCAGCAGGCGGAGGAAGCCGCCGACGGTTTCGCGGCCGAGCGGGTGGAGCCGGCGCGTTATGCGCAGACTCTGCTCGATTGGGCGCGGCAAAGCGGCGGCTTCGTGCCCGCCAATGCGATGGCGGGGACCGAGCCGGGGCTCAGCCGGCGGGTGAAGGCTTTGCTCGACGGGCGTTTCCGGCGGCGGTCCAACTCGTTCTGGAGCTTTGCCGCAATGGCTGCCGTGGCCGCGGTTGCGGCGCCGGTGGCCGCGCTCGAGTTCGTGCCCAAGGTTCCAGAGGCTCCGGAAGCTCCGGAGGCGCCGGAAGCAAGACTGGCTCCGGGGGCACCCCTTGCACCGCCGGCGCCGCTTGCCGCTGCCGCGCCCGCCGCGCGGCAAGTTCCCGGTGCGCCGCTCGCCGCTATGGCACCCGCCGCGCCGAACGCGCCGGCCATGCCGGTGATGCTCGCTGCCCTTCATCCTCATGGACCCGACATGCCCTATCCGCCCCAGCCGCCGATCGCTCCGCATGCCCCGCGCGCGCCGCATGCTCCTTGGATCGATGCCGACGCGATTGCCGCCGAGGTCGAGGCCGCCGTCGCCGAAGCGCACCGGTCGTCCGATGTGGCTCGCGCCCATGCGCTTGCCGGGATCGACGCGAAGGAAGTCGAGCGCCAGGTCCGGCGCTCGGTGCGCGCAGGCTTGGCGGACGGCGCGCAGAATATGCGCCACGGCGCCGACGGCATGGACGCGGGCGCGGCGCACATGGCCCGCCAGGCGGCCCAGCTGCGCGACCATTCGTATCGCGAGCGGGAAATCGCCCGGGCCGCTGCCCGCGGCGACCGGGTCACGCACGAGGACCTGCTTGAAGCCGCCGAAGGGCTGGACGACGGTGTCCGCGAAATGCGCGACGCGGCGAAGGAGATGCGCCGCGAGGCTGAGACGATGCGGGGCGGCGGCTGAGCCGCCGCCCCGTACTGGACAGCTTCACCCCTTCCGTTAGGGTCGCCTGACGGAAGGGATTTTTTTGTAGATGAAGTCATCGCGCGTCCGGCGGCTGTTGCTCGCCGCTTTGCCGCTCGCCGCCTTTGCCGCGGCGGCCCCCGCCCCCGCAAAGCCCCGCGTTGCCAAGCCGCCGGCTTACGACCTCGTGATCCGCGGCGGCACGATCTACGACGGCTCCGGCGGCGCGCCCTACAAGGGCGATGTCGGCGTGAAGGGCGATCGCATCGCTTATGTCGGAACCCACCTGAGGGGCCGCGGCGCGCAGGAGATCGACGCGAAGGGCCTCGCCGTTTCGCCGGGCTTCATCAACATGCTGAGCTGGGCCGCGGAGCCGCTGATCGCGGACGGGCGAGCGCAGAGCGACATCCGCCAGGGCGTGACTTTGGAGGTGTTCGGCGAAGGCTGGTCGATGGGCCCGTGGAACGCGGCCACCGTGGCGGAGGTGCAGGCCGAGCAGACGGGCGTCCGCTATCCCGTAACGTTCAACAGTCTGGGCGGCTATTTCGACTTCATCGAGAAGCGCGGCACCAGCGTCAACGTGGCGAGCTTCGTCGGCGCGTCCAGCGTCCGGGTCTATGCGCTTGGCCGCAACGATGTCGATCCGACGGCGGAGCAACTGGGCCAGATGCGCGGGCTGGTGCGCGAGGCGATGAACCAGGGTGCGATGGGCGTCGGATCGTCGCTGATCTACATTCCGGCGGCCTATGCGGAGACGGACGAGCTGGTCGCGCTGTCGACCGAGGCGGCGCGCTGCGGCGGCATGTATATCAGCCACATCCGCAACGAAGGCGCAGGCCTGCTCAGAGCAATCGACGAACTCATCGATATCTCGCGCCGCTCGGGCGCCCGCGCCGAAGTCTATCACCTGAAAGCCGCTGGCCG
>DASWNA010000075.1:0-153913 GCA_036399475.1 Allosphingosinicella sp. | reverse complement strand
GCAGGAGAAGCATATGTCGGCAGCGCCCATTCACGTCGGCATCGGCGGCTGGGATTATGAGCCCTGGCGCGGCACCTTCTATCCGCCTGGCCTGCCCAAGACCAAGCAGCTCGAATATGCCGCCAGCCGCCTCGGCGCGATCGAGATCAACGCGACCTACTACAAGCTGCAGCGGCCGGAGCTGTTCGCCGGCTGGGCGAAGGCGGTGCCGGACGGCTTCAAGTTCGCGATCAAGGGCTCGCGCTTCTGCAGCAACCGCAAGCTGCTGGGCGAAGGCGGCGAGGCCGTTGAGCGCTTCTGCGGCCAGGGGTTCACGGAGCTCGGCGACAAGCTCGGCCCGATCCTCTGGCAGTTCATGGCCACCAAGCGCTTCGACCCGGACGATTTCGGAGCGTTCCTCGCCCTCCTGCCCAAGACGCAGGCCGGAATGCCCCTGCAACACGCCGTAGAAGTCCGCCACGAAAGCTTCCGAAACCCCGCCTTCGTCGCCATGGCCCGCGCGGCCAACGTCGCCATCGTCTATGGCGACAGCGACGACTTTCCCTGCGTCGCAGACCGGAGCGGAGACTTCGCTTACGCCCGCCTGATGTGCGCCCGCGAAGACGTGCCCACCGGCTACCCCGAAGACGCGCTCGACCGATGGACAGACATCGCCCAGGCCTGGTCCCGCGGCGAAAGCCCCGCTGGTCTTCCCTACAACGCCGCTCCGCCGCCGCCCGCACCCCGCGAGACGTACGTCTTCTTCATCTCGGGCGCCAAGGAGAAGAACCCAGCCGCCGCCACCGCGATGATCGAGCGCCTCCGCCACAGGGCCCGCGCTATTTGACCGCAGTCAAAGCGTCACCATTGGTCTCAATGACGATTACAGCCCTTTTTCGAAAGGGTAGGAGGCGATAGTGTTGCTGGCACGAGAGAGGGGCGCGCCAGGACCGCTATTGGTTGAGGTGCTTCATGACAGGGGGAAAACATGAAATCGATTTTGTCTTTGGCGCTGCTGATCCTTGGCGCAACGACCAGTGCGTGCGGCGGTCCTGCCGAGAACAACTCGGTTGAGAGCAGCGCTTCAGACCTGAACACTGTGTCGCTCGATGCGGAAGCGATGGATGGGAACGCCTCCGCGAACGATGCGGCGGCCGCCGAGGCTACGTCCGCTGCGCTGAATAACATCCAGGACACTGCGGATCGCGTCACTGAAGCCAAACCGGAACCGGCCAGCGCGGGCTCAAGCGCGCCGTCCTACGACATCGCCTCCTACTGCCGCAAAGTCGGCGACGCGGCAGGGGGCTCGTCGATAATTGAAAAAAGCTGCCGCGACATGGAGAACGACGCTCTGGCTGCGATCGAAGCTCGAACCGTTCCGGCGCGCGTCCACACTTACTGCGACCGCGTTGGCGAGGCGGCAGGCGGCAGCTACCAAATCTACAATTCGTGCGTGGATATGGAGCTGGACGCCGCCTCGCAGCTTTAAGAAGGTGTCCGAACCGGACCTGGCCAAAATAATACCTGATCGGCATCATGGATGTCGGATGTTGCAGGCAACTCTGCCCGTGAGCAAAGAGTATGCACCTGTGCGTTGCTCAATTTCTAGGGGTGAGGGCATAGCCCTGCCGCTATGACTTCGACGATTGGCAAGGTAATCCAATGAACCCGCTCTTCGCCAACCTCCCCACGTCGATCTTCGCCCACATGTCGGCGCTTGCGGTGGAGCACGGGGCCGTCAACCTCGGCCAGGGCTTTCCCGATTTCGGCTGGCCCGACGATGTCGTCGCCCGCGCCGCCCAAGCGCTCACCGCCGGCTCCAACCAGTATGCGCCGATGCGCGGCCTGCCCGAGCTTCGCCAGGCGGTGGTGGACCATTATGCCCGCCACCAGGGCCTCGCGCTCGATCCGGACTGGATCACAATCACCTCCGGCGCCACCGAAGCGCTCGCCGCAGCGATCATGGCGCTGGTCAGCCCGGGCGACGAGGTGGTCCTGCTCCAGCCGGTCTACGACGCTTACCTCCCGCTCGTGCTACGCGCCGGCGGCATCCCTAAACTGGTTCGGCTGGAGCCGCCGCAGTGGGAGATCACCGCCGAGGCGCTCGACGCCGCTTTCTCGCCCAACACCAAGCTCGTCATCTTCAACAACCCGCACAACCCGAGTGCGCGGGTGTTCGGCCACGCCGAGCTCAGCCTGCTCGCGACACGCTGCGTCGCCCACGATTGCGTCGCCCTCACCGACGAAGTGTGGGAACATCTGGTCTTCGACGGGCTCACCCACATCTCGCTCTCCTCGCTTCCCGGCATGGCCGAACGGACGGTGAAGGTCGGCTCGGCCGGCAAGATCTTCTCGCTGACCGGCTGGAAGGTCGGCTGGATCGCCGCGCCGCCGCACCTCGGCGGGCCGATCTCCATGGCGCATCAATATGTCGCCTACGCCACCCCGCCCAACCTCCAGGCCGCCGTCGCCTTCGGGCTCGGCAAGGGAGACGATTACTACGGGGCCATGCGCGCCGGCTTCGCCGCCGCCCGCGACTGGCTCGACTCGGCGCTGCGCGATGCCGGCTTCGTCACCCTGCGCGCCGACGGTACCTACTTCCTCAATGTCGATCTCGCCGCCTCCGGCATCGCGCTGGGCGACATGACCTTCTGCGAACGCGCCGTGCGCGAGGCGGGCGTCGCCGCAATCCCGCTCTCGGCGTTCTACGCGGAAAACCCCGTCACCAACGTCATCCGCCTCTGCTTCGCCAAGAAGCGCGAAACGCTGGAGGAAGGCGTGAAAAGGCTGAGCGCCGCCAAGGCGCTGTTCGCCGGCTAGGCGGGGACTTCGACGGAGAGCGCTGTACCAGCGAACGCTGCCGCAGCTCACGATGCCGCCGCCGCGCCTTCCTTGCCAATGCTCGCCACTTCGACGGTGGACCCGTCCCGGCCGCGTTCATAGCGCCAGCGAACCGGGCTGTCCGTCCGGACGCCGACAGGGTGGCGGCGCGGCTCGACACCCGCCGAGTCCGCCGGGTAGGGGCAGCCCAACCCCCTCCACCAAACCTTTGCGGGAGCCTCGCTTTGCCTTTCCATGCCGCCGAAGAAGCCCGTGCCTTGTTCGAGCGTCTGGCCATGCCAGTGCCCGAGGGCGCTCTCGTCTCCCGCTCACCGGTCGACGGAGAGCCGATCGGCGGCGTGCCCGAAGCCTCGGCAGGGGACGTCGCCGCCGCCGTCGAGCGCGCCCACACCGCCTTTCTGGCCTGGCGTACCGTGCCGCCGCCCCGCCGCGGCGAGCTCGTCCGCTTGTTCGGCGATGTGCTCCGCGCGGAAAAGGAACCGCTCGGACGCCTGGTCAGCCTCGAAGCCGGCAAGATCCTCCAGGAGGGTCTCGGCGAGGTCCAGGAGATGATCGACATCTGCGACTTCGCCGTCGGCCTGTCGCGCCAGCTCTACGGTCTCACCATCGCCACCGAACGACCCGGCCACCGCATGATGGAAACCTGGCACCCGCTCGGCGTGGTCGGCGTGATCTCCGCCTTCAACTTCCCGGTCGCAGTTTGGGCGTGGAACGCCTGCCTCGCCTTCGTCTGCGGCGACGCGGTGGTGTGGAAGCCGTCCGAGAAGACGCCGCTCACCGCCTGCGCCGTGCAGGCGCTGTTCGAGCGCGCCCTGGAGCGCTTCGGCGACGCCCCCGCCGGTCTCAGCCAGGTGGTGCAGGGCGCCCGCGAAACCGGCGCGGCCTTGGTCGACAACCCCCGCGTCGCGCTCGTCTCCGCCACCGGCTCCACCCGCATGGGCCGCGAGGTTGCGCCGCGCGTCGCCGCCCGCTTCGGCCGCACCCTGCTCGAGCTCGGCGGCAATAACGGCATGGTGGTCGCGCCGACCGCCGATCTCCACCTCGCCGAGCGCGGCATCACCTTCGCCGCGGTCGGCACCGCCGGCCAGCGCTGCACAACGCTCCGCCGCCTGTTCGTCCATGACGACATCTACGATGCACTCGTTCCCCGCCTGAAGCAGATCTGGGCGGGCGTCCCCGTCGGCAACCCGCTGGCGGACGGCACCCTGGTCGGCCCGTTGATCGACGGCCCCGGATTCGACGCCATGCAGGCCGCGCTCGCCGCCGCGCGCGAGCAGGGCGGTGCCGTGCAAGGCGGCGAGCGCCTCGCTAGCGCCGAGGGCGCCTTTTACGTCCGCCCGGCCCTGGTCGAGATGCCCGGCCAAACCCCGATCACCCTCACCGAGACCTTCGCGCCGATCCTGTACGTGATGCGCTACTCAACCCTCAATGAAGCCATCGAGGCGCACAATTTGGCGCCGCAGGGCCTGTCCTCCTCCATCTTCACCAACGACCTGCGCGAGGCGGAGCTGTTTCTCTCCGCCGCCGGCTCCGATTGCGGCATCGTCAACGTCAACATCGGCCCGTCCGGCGCCGAAATCGGCGGCGCGTTCGGCGGCGAAAAGGAAACCGGCGGCGGCCGCGAAAGCGGTTCGGACGCGTGGCGCACCTACATGCGGCGCGCCACCAACACGATCAACTACAGCCGCGACTTGCCCCTTGCCCAGGGCATCAACTTCAACATGCCTTGAGGCGCCGCTTCATGACCGACACCATCTGCATCCTCACCCCCGATCTTGCCGACGAAGGGTACCAGACGCGCTGGCGGGACGTGCTGGAGCGTAACGCCGCGCCGCTGCGTGCAGCAGGTATCGAAGTGGTCGGCAGAAGCTGGGCCGAGGCGGATGACCTCGCGGACTTCGCGCTCGCCCTGCCGCTGCTCGTCTGGGGCTATCCGCGCGCCCACGACCGGTGGGTCGACGCGGTTACAAGCTGGGAGGGGCAGGGCGTCCGCCTCCAGAACCCCGCCTCCGTGCTGCGCTGGAACGCCGACAAGCGCTATGTCGGCCGCCTGGGCGAACGCGGCGCGCCCGTCGTCCCCACCCTGTACGCCGATCGCCTGACCCTCGACACCATGGAAGAAGCCCGCGTCCGCTTCGCCACCGACGCCCTTGTCGCCAAGCCGCAAGTCTCCTCCACCGCCTGGCAGACCATCCGCTGGCGCCCGGGCAAAAGCCTCGACGGCGGCCCCGAAGGCCCAGCCATGATCCAGCCCTACCTCCCCGCCATCGAGCAGACCGGCGAAGTCTCCCTCCTCTACTTTGGCGGCCGCTTCAGCCACGCGATCAGCAAGCGCCCGCAGCCCGGCGATTTCCGGGTCCAGCCCGAATTCCAGGGCATCATCGCCGCCCACGATCCCGCCCCCGACGAGTTCGAAGCCGCCGCCCGAATCCTCGCGGCCGTGGACGAACCCCTCCTCTACGCCCGCATCGACCTCGTCCGAGGCCCCGCCGGCACCCCCCAGCTGATCGAACTCGAAGCCATCGAACCCGACCTCTACCTCGCCTTCGCCCCCGACCACGGCGCCACCTTCGCCGCCGCCGTTAGGGAACTCATCGCCCGCTGAGCCTTTCCGCCTCGCATGACCCACGCAGTCCTTCTCGGCGACTCCATCTTCGACAACGGCGTCTACGTCCCCGGCGGCCCCGATGTGGTGAAGCAGCTTCGCGCCAAGCTTCCGTTCGGGGGTAAGGCGACCCTCCTCGCGGTCGACGGAGCCGTCACCCGCGGCGTTCTCAACCAGCTCACCCGCGTCCCTTCCGATGCCACCCACCTCGTCGTCAGCGCCGGCGGCAACGACGCGCTCGGCTCGAGCGGCCTGCTGCACCAGAGCGTCGGCACCGTCGGCGAAGCGGTGTCGCTGCTCGAAAACGCGCAGAACCGCTTCGCCCGCGATTATGCCGAAATGGCGGATGCAGTGCTTGCCCGGGGGCTGCCAACCGCCTTTTGCACGATCTACGACACCCCGCCGTCCAGCCCCGACCAGCGGGTCATCCGCACCGCGCTTGCCATCTTTAACGACGTCATCACCCGCGCCGTGTTCGCCCGCGGCGCCGCGCTCATCGACCTCCGCCTGATCTGCGACAAGGACGAGGATTACGCCAATCCCATCGAGCCCTCGGTGGCGGGCGGAGAGAAGATTTCGGCCGCCATCGCTCGTTTCGCCGCGGGAACTTCCGAAGGCGAGGCTCGCTCTAGCGTTATCGCCCGCTCCCAGCCGGCGGGTTCAATGTCGCGCCCGTAAACGGCGCCTGTTCCGCGTGAAGGCAACACAAGGGAGACATTCAATGAACACCCGTACCTTTGCCATGATTTTCGGCGTGGTTTTCCTGATCATCGGTGCCGGCGGTTTCATCCCCGGCCTCAACGTGATGGACCATAGCGGCCACGCCGCCGACGCAGAAGTCAACGTCCGCAGCTTCTTCGGCTACGAACTCGGCATCTTCCCGGTGAACGTGCTGCACAACATCGTCCACTTGCTGTTCGGCGTCTGGGGCGCCCTCGCCGCCAAGAGCTATTCCGGCTCGCGCGGTTACTTCCGCACCGTGGCGATCGCTTACGCCTTGCTCACCGTCATGGGCCTGATCCCGGGCCTGCGCACCACGTTCGGCCTTATCCCGCTCTACGGCGGCGACATCGCCCTCCATGCCGTGCTTGCGCTCGGCGGCGCCTACTTCGGCTGGATGAACCGGGACACCGCGTCCGATCGCAGCTGAGTGGATTGTTAACATCGGCCCGGCGGCGCACCCGCCGGGCCGATTTATTTTTGTTTTCCACGGCTTGCGCGTACCTTGCCGGAGTCGCGCAGGCAGGATAAAGGCTATGATACGGATGGAGCTGGCCAAGGCACTCGTGGAGTGCGGCCGCCGCCTTGTTTAGGGAACGCCGATGTATAGCCGCTACCTTGTACCGCTTTTGATCATACCCGCGGCCACCGCCGCTTTGGCGCAAACCGCCGCTCCCGCGCCCGATCAGGCGCCCGCCGCCGCAACCGCCGCGCCGGCACAGCCCGCCGCGCCCGCTATCGCCGCCGAATGGAAGCGCCGCCAGGTCGAAGAGCTCCTCACCTTCATCGAAGGCGTCGGCGACGAGGGCCTCAGCCCCGCCGATTACGACGTCTCGCGCCTCCGCCTCGCGCTTTCGTCCAAGTCTGACGATCTCGGCGCAATCGCCACCCAGACCTACCTGAAGCTCGCGTCCGACCTGATGTTCGGCCATGTTCGCGGCGACGACCGCATCGACTGGCACGTCAAGGACGATAGCTGGAACGTCTACGACCAGCAGGCGCTGCTGAACCGCGCCGTCGGCGGCGAAGGCGTTGCCGCAAGCCTGGAAAGCCTGCTCCCCACCCATCCGCAATATGCGGGCTTGAAGGCGATGCTCGACAGTTCCGACAAGGCCACCGCCGACAAGATCCGCCTCAACATGGATCGCTGGCGCTGGCTGCCGCGCGATCTCGGCAAGAAGTACGTCATCGTCAACGTGCCGGCCTACACCGTCGCCCTGGTCGAAAACGGCCAGACCCTGGACCGCCGCCGCGCCGTCGCCGGCGCCCTCAAGACGCCCACGCCTTCGCTCAGCGCCACCATCACGGGCGCGATTTTCAATCCGTGGTGGGAGGTGCCGCAGAGCATCGCCGGGGATGTCGCCGGAAAGAAGGGCTATGTCCGCGTGCCGGCCGGCCCGGGCAAGTTCCGCTGGCGCCAGCCGCCGGGGCCGTCCAACGCGCTTGGCAAGATGAAGCTGGTGATGGGCAATCCCTATGCCATCTACCTGCACGACACCAACGCCAAGAACCTGTTCAACAAGCAGCTTCGCGCGTTCAGCCACGGCTGCATCCGCACGGAGGACGCGGTCGGCTTCGCCGCCACCCTGCTCGACGGCACCGAATGGAGCCGCGAAAAGGTCAGCCAGACAGTTGCCTCGGGCAAGACCGTGCAGGCCAATACTGCCGCGCCAATCCCGGTCTACATCGTCTACTTCACCGTGGCGGCGACCAGCGACGGCCCGCCGGCCAAATATGCCGATCTCTACGGCCGCGACGCAAAGGTGATCGCCGCTCTGAACGACACGGCCAGGGGTACCGCGCTCGCCAGCAACTGAACGGCGGTCCGGACCGAATAGCGGGTTTGCACAGGCGCATGCGGCGGGGCTAAGCCTCCCCGCATGCGCGCACTCCTGAAACGCTTGAAACCCCTCGCGGTCGGCATGCGCCGCGACCGGGCCACCGGGCATTTGTACTACCCGGTGGACGGCGTTCGCCATTTCGTGCGCTTCCCGGAGGAGGCGATCCGCCCCGTCTATCGCCGCGCGGCATTCGAGCAGATCTACTTCCGCGAATATCGCCCAAGCGGAACCGACGTGGTGGTCGATATCGGCGCCGGCCTCGGCACCGAGATCATCCCGCTTGCACTCCAGGCGCCTGGGCTGCGCTACATCGCCGTCGAGATCGATCCCTGGACCTACGAATGCTTGTGCCTGACGCTGGCGCAGCTCCCGGCCGGGTTCGAGCCTTACGGCCTGGCGATCGGCCCGGAACCCTGCGTGCGCATCGAGCCGACCCGCGGCGGCGTCGACGCCTCCATCCTCGGCGGCGGCCGCGTTCCGGTGGAAGGGATTAGCTGGGACGCCTTCCTCGCCCGTCACGGCGTTACCCGGGTGGATCTCCTCAAGATGAACATCGAAGGCGCCGAGGGTCCCTTGCTGGAGCATATCGATCTCGCGCCCGTCGAGCGGGTGATCGTCAACATCCACGATTTCCGCGCCGACCGCGGGGAGGGGGAGCATTTCCGCACCCGCGCCCGCGTCGAAGCGCGGCTCGGCGTGGCGGGCTTCCGCCTCAAGAACGTCGACGCCGACTGGATCTTCGCCGACCGGCCCTAGCCGTGCGGCGGCGCCCACTCGATCCAGGCTTTGCCCTTCACCTGGCCCTTCGCCCGGCGGTTCCTAAGCCGCAGGAAACCGCGCAGGAACAGCCGCAGGCTGCGCGGGCTGAAATCGGCCCAGGCGGTCCAGGCAAGCACTGCCGCCGATTCCAGGTTGGCCGAAAGGTGCCCGCCGGTCAGCAAGGGCCGAAGCAGCTTGGGCGAGCCGCCGGCCCAGACCACGGGCGATCCGAGCAGCGTAAAGGTCCCAGGCGCAACCGAGCCGGGGGCCGGCGCGTCGAGCAGATCCTCATAGCTCTCGCCCCCGACATACCGCTCCAGGCACTGGTACATTTGGCCATACGCCCCGGCCACGGTGTCGCGGCGAGAGGTGAGGCGGGTGCTCGTCACCGCGATGCGATGGCTATACAGGGCATCGGGGACGACAAGGATCCGCCCCACCCGCGCCAGCCGGACGAACAGGTCGATATCCTCCCAATAATCGCACGCCGATCGGTAGCCGCCGACCTGGTCGAAGGCGGCGCGGCGGACGGTGATCGATCCGTGCACAAACGGCGCAAACGGGGAATGGCGCACCAGCCGGGAAATGTCGGGCTCCCGCACCCGCTGACCGGAGCCGTCGATCGTGTCGTGAAGCGACCCGACCAGAACCGCATCCGCATTCCCTTCCAGCACGGCAATCTGCCGGGCAAGCCGGTCGGGGTGGGCGATGTCGTCCGCGTCCATTCTCGCCACCAGCGCGCCGGATGATTCGGCAACCACGCGGTTCGAGCTTCCCGCCGGTCCGAGACGCTTTTCCGCGGTGACCAGGCGGATGCGCGGATCGCGCGCTGCCCAGCCTTTCAGAACTTCGCTCGATCCGTCGGTGGAGCAATCGTCAAGGATCACCAGCTCGAAGTCGCGGTAGCTCTGGTTGACGATGCTGCCGATCGCCTCATCCAGATAGGGGAGGGCGTTGTGCACCGGCATGACGACGCTGAGCGACAGCGGCATCAGCGGGACCCGGCCTCGGGCATCAACACGGGCGCATGCGCATGCTCCTCCGCCTCGGGCCGCCATTCGACATAAGTGCGGTCCCGGAGCAGCGGCTTGGCAAAGGCGTTGCGAATGTGGAGCAGGGTGCGCAGGAACATCCGCAGCGTCTTGGGGCTTGCCGTCCCCCATGCAACCCAAAACAGCGCATGAAGCGTCGCCACGTCGAAGCGAAGCAGCGCCCGCGCGCGCATCCGTCTCCAGATGCGCGGCGACCGGCCGGACCACAAACGCGTCGATCCGCACGACACGAAGGTCATCGGGTGAAGCCGGTGCTCGGCAAGCGGCGCATGGGCCATCAGCAGCGGCGTATGGTCCTTGCCCTCGGCATAGGCCTGGGTGGACCGAAACATCAGGTCGACTGCATTCTCCACCCGGATCTGGCTGTGCCGAAGCCGCGTGCTGATCCGCGCGTGGCGCACGGTGGACAGCACATGCGGAAGCACCACGATCCGGCCGGCACCGGCCATGCGATAATAAAGGTCCAGATCCTCCCAATATTCCGCCTGCGGCCGGTATCCGCCCGCGCGCTCGAAGGCGCTTCGCCGGAACATGATCGAGCTGTGCGAGAACGGCGCGAAATTCGATCGCCGAAGCAGCCGCCAGAAGTCGCCGGGACGCACCTTGCGGCCTTCCTCGTCCATGCCGTCCCACAAGGTGCCGACCAGGTCGATGTCCGCTTCGCCGCGCAGCACCGCCACTTGCCGCTCGAGCCGCTCGGGGTAGGCGCGGTCGTCGGCATGGGCGATGGCGATCAGCGGCGCCCGGGTTTCCGAAATCACCCAGTTGGCGCTCGCCGCAAGCCCGGACGCCTGCTCCCGGCGCACCACGCGCACCCGCCGATCACCCGCCGCAAGCCGCGCCACCACTTCGCTGGTGCCGTCGCTCGACCCATCGTCGCCGATCACCAGTTCGAAATCGGCGAAGCTCTGGTCGAGGATCGATTGGGCGCTTTCCTCCACATACGGCATGCCGTTGTGGACGGGGAGGATGACGCTGACTGCAGGCACGCCGCTCATGCCGCGGCCTCGACGGCATCCGGTGCGCCTTCGGCCTGCAGCCGCGCAAGGAAGCTGCCGCGAGGCGCCGGCTGGTTCTTGAAATGCTTGATCCGCTCGTTCCAGACGTGGATCGACACCGTCCGCTCGGTGATCACGTCCTCCAGCCGGACGGCGGGGTCGCGAACCCAGTCGGCATCCTGCCACGCCGCCGGGTAAAGCACCTCCGGCGGCTCGGCGAGATGGCCAAGGCCATGGCGGATCGCGATGGCGGTCAGCGCCTGCGGCCCGGCCACGCCCCACGGCATCTGCGACAGCCCGCTCCTGCCGGTCGTCTTGAGCCGCCACCACGCCGCCAGCCGCGCCCGCGGCGGAAGCCACGGCGGCACGCTGGTCTCCTCGAACAATGCGATCAGCGGCGGCAGCAAGGGCGAGTCCGGCGGAATCCGGATGAGGCCGTTGTTGATCTTCCCGGGCTCATATTCGCCGAGCAGATACGGCTTCTCACTCTCCAGCGGCTTCAACAGGTAAGCGTCGGTGTCCAGCCACGTCCCCAACCCGCGCCGCTGGAGTTCATAGCGAAACCAGTTGGCGAACAAGGCGACACTGCCCGTCTTGTGCCGGATGATCCGGCTTTCCGGCAGGATGTCGGCGGCGTCGCGAAGCTCAACCCCCTCCGGCACTCCGGCCGGCGGCGCGTAGCAGTACAGGGCAAGCCTGTGCCCATGGCGAAGCACCGATTTCAGGCACGCGCGCTCAACCGCGCCCAGCGACGGGCCGATCCACAAGGTCACGCAAGGTGCCGGCAGGGGAGCCTCTCCCAATGTGTGTTGCCCCTGGCGCCCCCCTCGAGCGCCTCCCGCCAAGCGCATGGCACAGGAGGCGCGCGAAAGACAATGCTTGCGGCAAGTGAAGCCCCGCCGCCGCCGCCGTTTCCATCGCGCATCCGCCGTGGACCCTCGGGCGCTCGGCGGCGTTACGCCAACTCCTCTCAAGCCCCAAGGCCCTTCATGACCACCCCCCAAGCCCTCGCCTTCGCGGTCCTTGCGGGGATGATGCTGCTCTTCATCTGGGGCCGGATCCGCTTCGATCTGGTTGCCGTGCTTGCCTTGCTCGTCAGTTTGCTGCTCGGCATCGTCAAGCCGGACGAGGCCTTTTCCGGCTTCTCCGACGACATCGTCATCATCGTCGCCTCCGCCCTCGTCATCTCCGCCGCGGTGGAGCGATCAGGCGTTGTCGAGGCGGTGATCGCGCGGCTCACCAACGGCATGACCAAGATGGGCAGCCAGCTCACCGTGCTGGTCGGCTCCGTCACCTTCCTCTCCGCCATGGTGAAGAATATCGGCGCGCTCGCCATGCTGATGCCGTCCGCGTTCCAGCTTGCCAGGAAGTCCGGTTCCTCCCCCTCCTGCATGCTGATGCCGATGGCGTTCGGAAGCTTGCTCGGCGGCCTCATCACCCTGGTCGGAACCTCGCCGAACATCATCGTCTCCAAGGTCCGCGAGGACATGACCGGCGAGCCGTTCGGGATGTTCGATTACGCCCCCGTCGGCCTCGGCCTGGCCTGCGCCGGCCTCATCTTCCTGCGCTTCGGCTACAAGCTCCTCCCCGCCAGCCGCCGCGCCGCGCCGACCCTCGGCGAAGCGCTCGACATCGAGGATTACGCCACCGAAGCCGAAGTCCCCGCCAACTCCCCCGCCGAAGGGATCACCGTCTCCGCCTTTCGCGCCATGGTGGAGGGGGAGATTACCGTTACCTCCATCCACCGCTGGGGCAAGCCCGGCGCCATGCCGCTGCCCGACGCAATGATCAACGCTGGCGACGTCCTCACCCTCAAGGGAGAGCCCGACGCGCTGGAACGCGCCATCGCCGCCGCCGGCCTGGAGCTCGAAGGCCAGCACCGCGAAGCCGCCGCCGCGACCCGCAGCTCCAACGTCGGCGTGATCGAAGCGGTGGTCGGCCGCGACAGCGTGCTCACCGGCCAGGCCGCCGGCCGTATGGCGCTCCACGACCGCCACGGCGTCAACCTCATCGCCGTCTCCCGCCGCGGCGAGCGCATCACCTCGCGCCTCCGAGACATCGTGCTCAACCCCGGCGACGTGATCGTCCTCCAGGGCACGCTCGACACCCTGCCGGAACGCCTGCGCGAGCTCGGCTGCCTGCCGCTCGCCGAACGCACCCTGCGCCTCGGCAGCGCCCGCCGCGGCCTCATTCCCGTCGGCATCCTCGCCGCGGCGATGGCGCTGACGGCGCTCGGCTACGTGCCCGTCGCCGTCGCGTTCTTCGGCGCCGCCGCGCTGATCATGCTCGCCGGCGCCCTGCCGGCGCGCGAAGCCTATGACCGGATCGAATGGCCGATCCTGATCATGATCGGCGCCCTCATCCCCGTCTCGGACTCCCTGCGCACCACCGGCGCGACCGACGTGGTCGCCGCCTGGCTCTCACAAGTCGCCGCGACGCTCCCCGCCTGGGGCGCGCTCGGCCTGATCCTGGTGGCGGCAATGGCGGTAACGCCGTTCCTTAACAACGCCGCCACCGTGCTGGTCATGGCGCCGATCGCCGCCACCTTCGCAAGCGACCTTGGCTACCGTCCGGAAGCCTTTCTGATGGCGACCGCGGTGGGGGCGGGCTGCGACTTCCTCACCCCCATCGGCCACCAGTGCAATACGCTTGTGATGGGTCCCGGCGGCTACCGCTTCAGCGACTACGCCCGTTTGGGCGCGCCTTTAAGCCTGCTGGTCATCGTTCTCGGCGTCCCCCTGATCCTGGCAACCTGGCCGCTGCACTGATCAAGGGGACGGAGAGGAGGTTCAGGCCGCCGCGTCCGCGCTCTTCACCTTATCCGAGAAGCTCTTCCGGAGCTTGCGAAGCTTGGCCGGGATGATGGCGATGCAATACGGATTGCTCCGGCCCTCGCCCTCCCAATAATCTTGGTGGTAATCCTCCGCCGGCCACCAGTCGGACAGCGGCTCGACCGTGGTGACGATCGGCCCCGGCCAGTCCCCCGCGCCGCGCGCAATCGCTTGTTTCACAGCAGCCTCCTGCGCCGCATCGTGCGGAAACACCGCCGAGCGATATTGCGTACCGACATCGTTGCCCTGCCGGTTGAGCTGCGTTGGATCGTGGGTCGCGAAGAACATCTCCAGGATGTCGCCATAGCTGATCCGGTCGTTGTCGAACGTCACCCGGATCGCCTCGGCGTGCCCTGTCGTGCCGCTGCACACCGCCTTGTAGGTCGGGTTCGGCACGTGCCCGCCGATATAGCCGCTCTCGACCCGGCTCACTCCGATCACGTCCTTGAACACCGCTTCCGTGCACCAAAAGCACCCGCCCGCAAGCGTCGCCTGTTCCTGCGCCATGTCTGAATTCTCCTTCGGACAGGAGATAATGCGGCGCGGGCAGGGGGCAAGGAGGCGCGGACCTTCTCACCACCGCCGTCACCCCGGACTTGATCCGGGGTCCACCTTCTGCTTGCACAACGCTGCGGAAGTTAGCGGGAGAAGAAAGAAGGTGGATGCCGGATCAGGGTTCCATCAAAGTACTACTTTGATGGGTTCCTCCGTCCGGCATGACGGTGTGGGCTCTACCCCCGCGCCCACCCCGCTCATCCTGAGGAGCCGGTGAGCCTGTCGAACCGGCGTCTCGAAGGACGCACCGTGTCCTCGCGGGTCCTTCGAGACGGGCCTTCGACAAGCTCAGTCCCTCCTCAGGATGAGCGGCTGGGGAGGCGCTCGGGCAGCACCTGCGTCCCACCCACTCCGCTCATCCTGAGGAGCCGGTGAGCAGGGTTCCCGCCAAAGTACTACTTTGGCGGGGTCCCGTTGTCGAACCGGCGTCTCCAAGGACGCACAGCATATTCGCAAACGGCCCTTTACCCCCGCGGCGCGTCGGGCAGCACCTGCTTCACCGCCAGCATATCCGCCCACGGATCCGCCGTCTGCCCGGCGATCAGCCCCGGCACCGTCGCGATCGTGTAATCGCAGGGATCGAGCCCCTCCTTCACCTCGTCCCAGCGGATCGGCATCGCCACCGGCGCGCCGGCGCGCGAGCGCGTCGAGTAAGGCGCCACCGCCGTCGAGGTCGGGTCGTTCCTCAGGTAATCGATGAAGATCCGCCCGGCCCGCTCCGCCTTGGAAATCTTGGTCAGGAACCGCTCGGGCGAGTCCGCCGCCATCTGCGCCGACACGCCCTTGGCGAACAGCTTCACGTCGCGCCACTCGGCCGTCGCCTCCACCGGCGCCACCACGTGCAGCCCCTTGCCGCCCGTTGTCTTGACGAAGCTCACCAGCCCCAGCGCCGCAAGCCGCTCCCGCACCTCCAGCGCCGCCCGGATCACCTCGCCAAAGCCGAGCCCCTCGTCCGGATCGAGATCGAAGATGATCCGGTCCGCGCGGTCGGGATGTTCTACCGTCACCGCCCAGGGATGCATCTCCAGCACCCCCATCTGCACCATCGCGATCAGCCCCGGCACATCCTTGATGTACAGATACGGCTCGTCGAAACCGGGCACCGTCACCTCGCCCAATTGCTCCGGCACGCCCGAACCGGCGTGGCGCTGGTAGAAGCACTTCTTGCCCGTCCCCGTCGGGCAGCGCACCATCGTGATCGGCCGCATTCCAGCGTGGGGCAGCAGGCGCTCCGCCACCTTCACGTAATAATCGGCCAGGTCGCCCTTGGTGATGCCCTGCTCGGGGTAGAGCACCTTGTCCGGATTGCTCAGCCGGACGCCCTCAACGAACCGTTCCTCCGTCATGCCGCGCCTCCAAGCGCCGTCGCCAAGGCCGCCGCTTCGGGCTGGAGCTGGTCCATCCCGCACTGCTCCGGCGCCTTGTCCGGCCGCCAGCGCAGGAACTTCGTGCCGTGGCGGAAGCGGTTGCCGCTGACATGGTCGTAGCGCACCTCGGCAATCAGCTCGTGCCTGAGCGGCTGCCACTCGACGCTGCGCTCGGTCGCCCAGCGGCTCGGCCGACCCGGCGCGTCACCGGTAAAGCCCGGCTCACCCACCAGCGCCTCCAGCCGCGCCGTCAACGCAACCTTGTCCTCATTCCCGAACGAGGACGTAAAGCCGACATGGTCGAGCTTTCCCTCGTCGTTGAACAACCCAAGCAGCAGCGAGCCCACCGTTTTGCTCCCGCTCCCGTAGCGAAAGCCGCCCACCACGCAGTCGGCGGTCTTGAGCTGCTTGATCTTCAGCATCGCCCGTTCGCCGGCCTCGTAAACCCCGTCGCGCCGCTTCGCGACCACGCCGTCCAGCGCCCCGCCGGCCTGGTCGAGCCAGCCCTGCGCCACGCTCCGGTCCTCGGTGAACGGCGACAGCAGCAGGTCTTCGCCCTCCTCGCCCCGGTGCAGGATTTCCAGGGAGGAGCGGCGGAGCTCAAGCGGCGCTTGGAGGTAGCTCGTCTCGCGATAGAAAAGGAGGTCGAACAGCATCAACTGCGCGGGCGTTTCCGCGGCCAGCTTCTTCACCCGGCTCTCCGCCGGATGCAGGCGAAGCTGCAGCGCATCGAAGCTCAAGGCGCCGTCCACCGGAATGATCAGCTCCCCGTCCGCCACGAACCGATCCGCCTCCATCTGCAGCACCAGGTCCACCACTTCCGGAAAATAGCGCCCCAGCGGCTTGCCCGCCTTGGACTGGAGATGCACTTCCGGCCCGTCGCGAAACACCAGGCAGCGGAAGCCGTCCCACTTCGGCTCGTACTGCCAGCCGCCGCCGACGGGAAGCGAATCGACCGATTTCGCCTCCATCGGCGGCAACCCAGGCTTCACGGCGAGTCGGTCAAAGGCTCCCATAGGCTCAAAGACGCGCGTTCCGGCCTTGCGGTTCCGTAACGAAAAGCGGCGAGCCGATTCCTTGGCGGGGTAGGCGGATCGGAACCGGCCCGGAGCACGTTGAGACATGGAAGCGAGCCTGCAATGATCGGGCTTGTTCGAAAGGTTGCTTGAGTGTCGCTTACACGCCGTTCGTTTCTGTCGATCGCCGCCGCCGCAGGGGCCGCGAGCGTCCTGCCGGCCCGGGCCTTTGCCGCCGTGGCGCCGCTCCAGCCCCGCATCGATCCCGCGCTCCGCGCTCGCGCGATGGCCGCGCTCGAGGCGCGCCGCGGCATCATTCCCCATGCCGACGTGATCGGAATCGCCGATTTCAGCCGCGCCTCGCGCGATCCGCGCTTCTACATCGTCGACCTGCGCTCCGGCTTCACCACCGAGCATCTGTGCGCCCACGGCCGCGGCTCCGATCCGGCGCACAGCGGCTGGCTCGAACATTTCTCCAACGATTTCGGGTCGGAGGCGACATCGGAAGGCGCCTACCTCACCGGCGACGCGTATACCGGCAAATATGGCTGGTCGATGCGCCTCAGCGGCCTCGATCACACCAATTACAACGCCGAAGCCCGCGCCATCGTCGTCCACTCTGCCCGCTATGCCGAGCCTTCGATGATCGCCCAGTTTGGCAAGCTCGGCCGCTCCGAAGGCTGCTTCGCGCTGCCCGGCATCAGCCACGCCGAAGCCATGACCCGCCTAGGCTCCGGCCGCCTCCTCTACGCCGAGAAGATCTAGAGCAGCCCGCCCGGGCCTCACCGGTCATTCGCCGGGCTCCACTCGTCACTTCCAGGCTACCACCGTCATTCCCGCGAAAGCGGGAATCCCGCTTCTTCTTCTCCTGGCTGAAAGCCGCCGCCGTGCCGCCCGAATCACCTTGGTTCCCGCGCCGGCCGCCGCTTACCGACGAACCGTGCGCCGCCCGGGCCAAAGCGCCTGTTCCCGCCCCGTTTTCCCCCATCAATTCATTCAGTTTTAACCTTTTTTCCCCTATATAGCATGGCCATAGCGGAGGGGTTCCACACAGTGATTTACTCGCGCAGGCAATTGCTTGGCGCCGGTGCTGCCGCCGGCGTGCTCGCTTCCACCGCCCAGGCACAGACCCTGGCACAGATCGTCGCCGGACTCGGCAAGGACCCGAAAGCCGCGCCCGTTCCGGCCCACGCCGCAGTAGCGGCCCGGGTCCCCGCCCAGCCGCGCGTACTCGTCGACGGCGCAATCGATCCCCGGCTGCTGGCCCGCGCCCGCGCCGCCTTCGACGCCAACCGCCGCCGCCTGCGCCACCTCGACACCGTCGGAATCACCGATTTCTCCAAGGCCTCGGGCGAAAAGCGCTTCTACCTTCTCGACACCGCTACCGGCCGCGTTTCCAGCCACTTCGTCGCCCATGGCCGCGGCTCCGATCCGGCCCATTGCGGCCACCTCGAGCATTTCTCGAACGCCTACGGCTCCAACGCCTCGTCGGCCGGCGCCTACGTCACCGGCGATTACTATCAGGGCAAATACGGCCGCTCGATGAAGCTCAAGGGCCTGGAAGGGCGCAACAGCAATGCCGAAGGCCGCGCCATTGTCGTCCACTCCGCCTGGTATGCGGAGCCCGGCGTGATCGCCGAGACCGGCAAGCTCGGCCGCTCGGAAGGCTGTTTCGCAATGTCCTACAACAGCCTCCAGCAAGTGCTCGCCCGCCTTGGCCCCGGCCGCTTGCTGTACGCCGACAAGCTGGCCTGACGCAGGCGAAAACGGCGGCCGGAACGCCGGCCTGCCCGTCGCGGAAATGCGGATTCGTTTCGCCCGGTTCGCCCGAATCCCGTGCCGGGCCAGCGACCCTGTTTGAAAACTATTGTCCGCCAACGGCTTCCATGCAAAGTGTGCGGCATCGGCAGGGGGACTGTCGAGTTTTCGGGGGTTTTACATCATGAAGGTATCTGCACGTCTGTGCTGCGTGGCCATTGCCACGCTGCTTCTTCCCGCCTGCGCTACGGTTACGCGCGGCACCAAGCAAAAATTCGTCATCGAATCGACGCCCAGCCAGGCCGACGTCGCTTTGTCGACCGGCCAGACCTGCGTCACGCCGTGCAAGCTCAAGCTGAAGCGCAAGAATGGCTTCGTCGCCACTTTCTCCAAGGTCGGCTATGAAAAGACCACCGCGGAAGTGAAGAGCAAGTTCTCCGGCGGCGGCGCGGCTGCCGGTGCGGGCAACATCCTGGCCGGTGGCATCATCGGCGCCATGGTCGACGGCACCAACGGTTCCATGAACAATCTGACGCCGAGCCCGCTCAAGGTCACGCTCGCCCCGGACGGCACCGGAATGACTCCGGACGCTGCTTCGGCGGTTATGGAAACCACGGCCGACGCCCCTGCGGCGGATGCCGCGGCCGAGCCGCAGGCAGCTCCGAACGAATAAGCATTCCCTTGGGAATGCAGGAGGGGATGGGGCCAAGCTCCGTCCCCTTTTTCGTGGGGAAAGCTGCCGAGGCCGCGCAGGCTTCTAGCGCCGCGCCGCCGCCCGCCGAAGCCGGTCGTTGATCGCCCGGCCGATGCCTTCCTCCGGGATCGGCGCAACCGCGATCCGCTCCGCCGCCGACGCTTCGGCCCGGTGCAGCGCGCTGAACACATTCGCCGCCGCCTCGCGCAGGTCTCCCGACGGGCTCAGGCTCTCGTCACCTTCAACCGCGCGAAAGCCGATCAGCCATTCCCCCGCCGCCGCTTCCCGCGCATCCAGCCGCACCGGCTTGGTTGGCGCATAATGGCTGGCCATCTGCCCGGGCGCCTGGATTGTTAGCCCCGCCTCGGCCTCGGCAAGCCCCGCCACCGCCGCGATGTCGCCGATCTCCACCGGTCCCGGCCGAAGCAGCGCCACGCCGGCCTCGTCGATCCGCACGATCGTGGATTCCAGCCCCTCCTCCGATATGCCGCCGTCCAGTATCAACTTCAGGCGCCCGCTTAAGGTGCTCAGCACATGCGCGGCGCTTACCGGGCTGATCCGCCCGCTGGCATTGGCAGACGGCGCGGCAAGCGGCCGCCCGCAGGCGTCCAGCAGCGCCCGCATCGCCGGGTGCGCCGGGCAGCGCACCGCCACCGTCCCGAGCCCCGCCGTCACCGCCGGTGCAAGTTCCCCACCCTCGCGCAGCGGCAGCACCAAGGTCACCGGCCCCGGCCAGAACGCCGCCGCAACCGCCCGCGCCGCTCCGGAGAAAATCGCCAGCCGCTCCGCCGCTTCCCCGTCAAGCACATGCACGATCAACGGATTGAAGCTCGGCCGCCCCTTGGCCGCGTAGATCCGCGCCACCGCCTCCGCATTCGTCGCATCCGCCGCAAGCCCGTAAACCGTCTCCGTCGGCACCGCGACCGGCTCGCCCGCCAGGATCAGCCGCGCCGCGTCCGCCACTGCGTCCTCGCTCAGCGGCAGCACCCGCGTCTGGTATTCGGAAGGGGCGTTTGGCGGGTTCACGGTGCCACGCTATAGCCCCCTGACAGCCCCTTGCACCACCGGAGCGAGAATGACCTTTACGCCGCCCGTCGCCGACCAGTTGTTCGTCCTTCGCCACATCGTCCGCATCGACGAGCTCGCGGCGCACCCGACCTTCGCCGACGCGACCCCCGATCTGATCGAGGCCATCGTCGAAGGGGCAGGGGCCTTCGCGGCCGGCGAGTTCGCGCCCTTGAACCGCGTCGGCGACAGCGTGGGCGCGAGATGGTCCCCAGAGGGCGTCACCATGCCCCCCGGCTTCAAGGAAGCCTACCGGGCCTATGTCGAAGCCGGCTGGGGCACGCTTGCCGGCCCGGTCGAACATGGCGGGCAGGGCCTGCCGCTCACCCTCGCCACCGTGGTGATGGAGGATCTCGGCGCCGCCAACATGGCCTTTTCGCTGATCATGATGCTCACCCCCGGCACGGTCGAAGCGCTCAAGCACCACGGCTCGGACGAGCTCAAGGCGCAGTGGCTGCCCAAGCTCGTCACCGGCGAGTGGAGCGGCACCATGAACCTCACCGAGCCGCAGGCCGGCTCGGACGTCGGCGCCCTGAAAAGCCGCGCCGTGCCCAATGGCGACGGCAGCTTTTCGATCACCGGCACAAAGATCTTCATCACCTTCGGCGATCACGACATGGCCGACAACATCGTCCACCTCGTCCTCGCCCGCACCCCCGACGCGCCGCCGGGCACCCGCGGCATCTCGCTCTTCCTTGTCCCCAAGATCCTGCCCGACGGCACCGCCAACGACCTTCGCTGCGTCTCGATCGAGCACAAGCTCGGCATCCACGCCTCGCCGACCTGCGTCATGTCCTATGGCGACGAAGGGCGCTGCACCGGCTGGCTGGTCGGTCCGGAAATGGGCGGCATGCGCGCCATGTTCACCATGATGAACAATGCGCGCCTAAACGTCGGCCTGCAGGGCGTCTCGATCGGCGAGCGCGCCACCCAGGCCGCCGTCGCCTTTGCCACGGGTCGCATCCAGGGCGCGCGCGAAGGCCGCCCCGCCGCGATCATCGACCACCCCGACGTCCGCCGCATGCTGCTGCGTATGAAGGCGCTCACCCAGGCCGCCCGCGCTTTGTGCTACTACGCCGCCGGCCAAACCGACCGCGGCAGCCTCGGCGACGCCGCCGCCCAATTCCGCGCCGATCTCCTCACCCCCCTGGTCAAAGCCTACGGCACCGACATCGGCTGCGAGGTGGCGAGTTTGGGCGTGCAGGTTCACGGCGGAATGGGCTTCGTCGAGGAAACCGGCGCCGCCCAGCACCTGCGCGACATCCGAATCGCGCCGATCTACGAAGGCACCAACGGCATCCAGGCCGCCGACCTCGTCGGCCGCAAGCTCGGCCTGGAAGGCGGCACCGTGTTCGCGTCGTTGATCGCGGACATGCGCGCCGAAGCCGGCGAACCCCTCGCCGACCTCCTCGACGCGATCGAGGACGTCGCCGCCCACCTTGCCGCCGCCGCGCCCGACGCGAAGCTCGGCGGCTCCTACCCGTTCCTGAATATGCTCTCCGCCGCGACCTGCGGCTGGCTGATGCACCGCCAGCGCGAGGAGGCCGAACGCCAGCTCGAGGCAGGCGAGGGCGATCCCCTCTTCCTCAGCATGAAGATCGCCGCCGCGCGTTACTATCTGGCCTGCGTGGTGCCGGAAGCGGCCGGCCTCAAGGCCGCAGCCCTCGACGGCGCGGTGGCTGCTTGGACCGTGCCAACGGAAGCCTTCGCGGCTTAGCCGTGTCCGTCATGCCGGACTTGATCCGGCATCCACCTTCTTCTCTGACCGCGGTTGGAAAAAAGGTGGACCCCGGATCAAGTCCGGGGTGACGGCTTGGCGGCTGCGAGCCCGACCCTCAAGCCACCAACTTGAGCGGCCGTACCCCAATCTGCCGGTAAATTCGCGGCCCGAGATCGAGCCGGAACGCCCCCATCTTCGCCGCCTTGTTCTCCGTCTCGCGCCCGACCAGCCACGACATCGTCGCCCGCCCGCGCCCGTCCGTGCCCCAGTCCCAGGCGAACACCGACGCCACCGCCGGCACGAACAGCCGTTGGCCCTGCATCATGATCTCGCGAACATCCTGCTTCGGCATCGCCATCGCGCTTTGCAGGCGCAGCTCGCCGCCGGGCGCGATCTGCACGTGCGGCGATCCGCTCGTTTCGTGGATCGCACCCTTGAGGAAGTCCGCCATCTCCTTGGTCGCGCTGGCGTTGAACATGCGCGTGTCGATCCGGATGTTCCCCGCCGGCGCGTTGCCGACATTCTTCAGCACCAGCTCGAACTCCACCACCGCAGCGTCCTCGGTGGCCGAAGCGCGCGCCGGAATGAACTCGATCTCCAGCACCGCGCGCGGCCCCACCGGCTCCGGCGGAGCGGCAGGCGCAGCGGGCACCACCCGCACCTTGGGCGGAAGCTTCAGCGCCGGCTTGCCGGCCGCCTTGGGCGCGGGCGGAATCGACTCGGCGCTTCTGCGCGGCGCCGGCGCTGCCACCGCACGCGGCGCTTCGGCGGGCATCGCTTCAGGCTCGTCCGCCTCGCGCTCAACCATCACCTCGGCATAATCCTCCTCCGCGCTCCGGCGGCGGCGGCGAAGCGCGACGAAAACGGCAAGCGCCAGCACCGCCGGAAGCGCAAGCCACCAGGGGCTCCAGCCGCCCTGGGCATCTTGCGGCGCGGCCTGGGGAGCAGGTTGCGGCTGCGGTTCAGCAGTGGTGGGAAGCGGCTCAACCGCAACCGGCGCAGTGGCGGACGGCTCCAATGTGGCTGCAGGCGTTTGGACCTCGGGTACTGGCGCGGCGCCCGCGGGCGCTGCGTCCTCCACCGGCGTCGGTGCCGCGGCGCGCGGCGTCTCGGCGGCCGGACGGGCAGGGGCGGGACGCTGCTCGGCCGGGCGCGAGGGCGCGCGGGTCGTGCTTGCGGGCGGGGGAGTGACCACCCTGGGCGCGGGCTGCTGTACCGGCGCCGGCGGCGTGGTGCGCTCGCCGGGCAGGTTGAAATTGCGAAGCTCGGCCGGCCCGACGCCGCCGGTCGCCGGCGGTGGGGTGGGGGCCGGGGTTGGGGCCGGTTGCGCCTGCGTGGTCGCCGGTGCCTGCGCGGCAACGGCCCTGACCGCGGGCACAATGGCGAGGAGGACGGCGGCCGCAAGGCCCCGGCGGAATTTCTGCATGATCTGGAATGTCCTTTGCCCGTCGGGCTTTTACGCGCCCGCGCCGCCCCCGTCCAGAAGCACGCACGTACGCACGTACACGCGCGTCAAGGCGGGCGCGCGCGCGCCAAGGCGCTGGCTCACAGCGCCCGGATGAGCCGCGACGCCACCGCCGCCCAGGGCGGATCGCCGACCACCACCTGCCGCATGCCCGCGCCCAGCGGCAGGATGTGGAGCTTGCTCCCGTCGCGCCCGATCAGCCGCCCGAAGATGAACCGCCCACCCGAACGCGGCACCAGCACGTCGCGGTTCATTGCTCCGCCAAAGCCCGCCGGCTCCAGCTTCTCCAGCCAGATTTCGTCGCCCGCCCGGTACTCGCCCACGCCGGATTGAACCTGGATGGCGATCGTCTCCTCGTCGGCCTGCGGGATCAGCGACACCTCCGTCCGGCGCGGCGCTTGCGCGCCATTGTGGTGAAGCACCGCCGCGACCGGCACGTTGCCGCGGTCCGGCACCGTCACCAGATCGGTGGCGTCGACGCCCAGCGCGCCCGCAATCCGGTTCAGCCACCCCATCGAAACGGTGCGCATCCCTGTTTCCAGCCGCCCAACGGTTTGCGGTGTGGTCGGCGGGTCGCAGCGGTCGGCCACGTCCTGCAGGGTCATGCGCCGGGCGCGCCGGACTTCACGGATGCGGGTGATCACGAACGCGCTCTCCTAACCAATGTGGTTATCACTTTCCTACATGCAGGCGCCGGTGGCAAGCCGTTCCGGAAGATGATTCGAAAGGGCACGAAGATGAAGGCGAAAAGGGTGGGTAACAGGCTGCTTGCGGACGTGGCACTGCCGCGGGACGGGGAGGAGTGCCAAGGGCAGGGGGGCTCCGCCGCCTACCGGCCGGTCCGCAGCCGCAGGATCCGCAAGGTCTCCCGCTCGGTGGTCAAGAACCTAGCCGAATCGCCGCTCGGCTGGTTGCTCGCCCGCGGCCACGTCAGCGAACGCCAGTTCGCCGCCGGCGAGCAGCTCCGCGCCGATTGGGAACGCGCCCAGCTCGCCCCCCGCGTGACGATGGACTACCAAGGCACGCCGAGTTCCGGCACCGCCCGCGGTGCCCCCACGCCAAGCGATCCCACCACCGCCCAGATCGCCGCCCGGCGCCGCTTCGACGCCGCCGTCGCCGAGGTCGGCCCCGGCCTCACCGACATCTTGTGGCGGGTGGTCTGCTGGGGCGAGGCGATGCGCGATGCCGAACAAGCGCTCGGCTGGCCCGCCCGCGCCGGCAAGCTCGTCCTCGTCATGGCGCTCGACCGCCTCGCCGGCTTCTACCGCCTGCGCTGAAGCCAATTACCGTGGATCGTCGCACAGCGCGTGGTAGGCGACTTCGATCACCGTCCCCGGCTCGATCCCCATCGGGCCTTCCGGCGCGGGATAGTCCTTCTGCTCGGCAAGCGATCCGTCCGGCGCGTATTTGCGGCCGGAATGGGCGGTGATCGTCTTGGCCGGGCAATCGATGCGCAGCAGGTAGCCGACGTCGCCGACATTGGATTGATCGGTGTTGAGCAGCCGGAACCAGGCCTGGCGCCAGCTCGGCCCGCGGCTGACGCTCACCGCGTCGACCGCAATCCCCTGGCCCGTCCGCGCCGCGCCCAAATTCACCCACAAGGGCGTCGGCCCCGCCGCCGCCGCTGGAGCGGTGCCCGGGACCGGCGGCGATACGGGCGTTGCTCCAGGAACAGCCGGCGCCGCCACCGGTGAAGGCACAGCGGCCGCCACCTGCGCCCCGCCAACGTCGCAGGCGGCCAGCGCCTTCACGGCTTCGGGCTTCACCTTCGCGTCCTCCACCAGCCCCGCCACCGACAGGAATTCGCGCGCGCCCAGCGAGGCGGGATTATTGCCCCCGGTCTGCAGCCGGCCGGCAAGGTCGCCAAGCTGGCGCAGCTGCCACACGCTGAGACTCTTCGTAAGCTGGGCCTCCACGCACTCGCCCTGAGCCCCGGTGAAGCCGTAGCGGGCAAGCTGGGGCGCGATCAGTTTGCCTTTCGGCTTCAGGTAATCGGCCGCATAGCCGGCGCAGCCGCCGAGCGTCAGGCAGGAGAGGAGCAGCAAAGCAGGGCGCACGATGTTCGATTCCTTTCAACGTCCGGCCCATCTCACCCGCGGCGGGACCTTTCCACAAGCCCCCGTAGCCGTCAAAGTCGCCGCCATGAAGACGCTCCTCCCGATTCTCCTGCTTTTCGCTACCGCCTGCGGCTCCAAGAACGGGGAAGGCGAGGAATTCGCCGAGCGCCCGGCCGAGCTCCCCAACGTCGCCGCGCCGGTGCTTCCCGCCGGCGAAGACCCCGCCGTGCTGCAGGCCAGGGTGGTCCGCGCCATGGCCGTTGCCCTGCCCGGCGCGGCCGACGCCCAATATCGTGGGCTCCGCTCCGGCGCCGGCGGCTCTGCCTGCGGCGAAGTCGCCACCGCCGGCAGGAGGCCACTCGCGGGCGTCTTCCGCCCCTTCGTGGTTACGCCGGACGGCCTCGCCGTGGTTGCCGAAGGGGCCGTCATCGACTGGGAAGATCCCGATGATTTCATGGCGGACGCCTGGATCCGCTGGTGCGCCACGCCCGAGGAACTTCAGCGGCTCGGCCCCCGCCTGCAAAGCGCCGCCGCCAACTCCGCCGCCACCGCAACGCCGGTTCCGGAAGGCCCGGACCTGCCGCTTCCGCCGGTGCTCGCCGAAACCCCCGCCGCGCCGCCCGAGCCGGCCGCCGCCCCACCATCGCCGCCCCGCAAGAGCGAAGCACCGCCGCCCCGAATCGACAGCTTCTTCAACTCGGTCGATCGCGCCGAATAAGGCTCGCTCAGTCGCCTTCCCAAGCCCCCAGCCGCAGCCCAGCGGCCGACCGTGTGTGGGAGACGTTCGTGAGTGTGAAAAGTGTCGAGATGGTAGCGGCCGGATCGTCCGAGCCCTCGTTGACGAGCTTGCCGATCGCCATTGCCGATGCAGGGTTGCCGGTCAGTTCGGTGAGATGATGGAGCCAGTCGGAGCCCGATAATTTCCGGTCCTCCCGGTGGGCATCAAGCAGCGGCCTGAGGAAGTCGAAATAGTCCGCTCCGCCATTTCGTCGAACCGCCCCCTGAGCAGCAAGCGCGAACACAAGTCCGCAGGCATAGGGAGCTCGGCTCTCGTTCCGCTCGGACGCGCTGGACACGGGTTTGACGGACAGCCTGATGCAGTCGTCCACGGCCCGTTGCGCCTCGCCATCGGCGTCGAATGAGGGCTTGATGGTCTTCAGGACCGAGACCGCCATCATGTCGGCACCGCCTTCGGTGATCCAGGCGTCGCCTGGCTTTGAATATCCAACGCCCGACGAGCCGAGCCAGAAGTGCGAGAGTTCATGCGCAATGAACCACTGCGCGCGCCCCTGCGCTTTCGCATTTGGCTCGAGCAACCCTTCGCCTTCGAAGTTCATGAGAATTTGGCCGGGTCGCACCCCGCCGTCGGCAATCACCTTGCCCGGCGTCGAGCCGCGCCAAGCAAGCAGCAGCAAGGGCCGGCCCCCCTCGACTTTCGGACCGAGTCGCTCTGCATAGCCGGCGGCAATCGCGGGCGTGAGGTTCAGCAGTTCGGATTTCAGCCAGGCCGGCAGGTCTGGATGCGACAGCGTGGCAACGTCCTCGCCTTCCGTAATCCGGGCGGCACCGAAGATCACATATGTCTCGGCGCCCGATAACACCGGGTCGGTCCGCCTTCGGCCGTTGACGAAAACCGGCCCGGCGGCGTCATGAAAGCGTATCCTGGCCGGTGCGCCGCCCATCGCCGTTACCGACATTTCCGGCGACCACGCTTCCACCCGGACTTGAGAGGGAACGCGGGCGACATCGAACTGATCGCTGTAAAGCGCGACAGTCCCATTCCCCAACAGCACGGCAGGATCGTACTCACGCCGAAGGCTGCCGCTTGCCGGCGTGATGGCGATCCGCACCTTGCGTGGAACCGGCCGGTCATTGGTTGACCGCAGCACGTCGTAGTTACCCTCCCGTCGCAGTTCGACGTTTGGGGTCAACACCCGCCACTGCTTAGGGCGCCACGCCTTATTCTCAGCAAAAGTCACCGCCGAAACAGGAAAGGCCCAGCCCGCTGCATCGGCATTGAGACCATAGGTCACGGTCCAGCTTCCGCCTTCCCGAGACACACGAACATGCACCGGTTTCGATGCCGACGCGGTCGATGCGGCGGGGAGAAGCGACAGGAATATCGCAGCCGCGATGATCCTTGCTAAGCCAAATCGCATTCGTCCACTCAGCGCCGCTGGAGGCCCTGGGTCGATGCATCGAGCCGCCTTCGGGCCTTTGCGTCACCGATCAGATAGGCATCGAGGAACAGGATCGTCACGTCGGCCGCGCGCGCGAAATTCTCGTGTTCGCCCCCTACCATGAGATTATGCTCGGCACCTGGCAGCACCAAGGCGTAGCGGCCGCCCGCGGGTGCGCCTCGAAAGGCGGCCAGGTGGTCCTCCCAGTTGCTGACGAAGCCGGGTACGACATCGGCCGTCCCGGTGACGGTCAGCGAGGGCACTGCTACCGTGCTGAAGGCGACGCCCGGCTGAACCAGCCCTGGAATAATGCCCGGTGACGAGAAGCTCACCACCGCCCGGACCTGGCTGACCCGCGCATCGGTGATGTAGCGAAGCGCACCGCCCTGCATCTGGGCGAGAAGCGCCCCATAACTATGCCCCGCCGCGGCCAGAGGCAGGCCCGGGAACCGCTCCGCCGCTGCCCGGGCCGTCGCACCGACATCGGCAATCCGCTCCCCGAACGCAGTCTGCAGATTGTACTTTGCATGCTCCGGGTTCTGCATCGAATCGACGTGCACCGGCGCCATCACGGCATAGCCGGCGGCGTTTAGCCGGGCGAACAGGGGCAGGTAGCGGTCCGGCGATCCGCTTGCACCATGCCCGAACACCAGCACGCCCTTGGGCCGCCTTGGTGCGAAAACCTGGATCTGGACCTGCCGTGTTTCGCTGGCGCGCGCCGTGACGGTCTCCGGCGTCACCGCAACCGTCGCAACCGCCGCAACCGTCGGCGCCGGCCCGCGCGGCGCGCACGCGGACAAAGTCAAAGCGCCAAGAACCATTACACTCGTTGCAAGTCTCACGATGAAGCCGCCCCCTTGATCAAGCGAAAGAACCCATAACCGCCGGGTGCCCGCAGAGGACCCGGTATTAGGACGGTATGGCCTTGGCCAGGCTTGATGTAGATTATGTGCTTAAGCCGAGCGAATCAAACTCGGCGGCCCGAGTGCGTCGGCTGATGCGCGATCCTCCCTTCGGCTGCTCGCCGGCGTGCTCGGGTTTTCTCCTCGGCGCTCGCTTGCCGGGGTCAGCGCTAACTTGGATTGGTGAAGCCTCCAGGCCGGTGTGGCAGACCATAACAATGCAACCGAGCCAAGCCGAACGCCACGCGCCACCCGACCGCGCGGCGCCGTTTGAAAAGATGATCGGAGTCCTGGCGCGGCTCACGCCCCTTGGTGAGCGCGAGCGTGCAGCGATCCGCGCACTCCCCCATGAGCTGAAATTCTGTGAAAGCGGGGCGCGGCTGGTCGAGCCGGGCGATCCGGCCGACGCCTGCTACCTCCTCCTCAACGCCTTTGCGCACAAGGAGAAGTTCTCCGGCCGGGTGATCCGGGTCGTTGCGATCAACCTGCCCGGAGAGATCATCAACATCGAGGCCATGCTGGGCCGCGGCAGCGACTATTCGGCCCGCACCTTTCGGTCGGGCGAAGTGGCCGTCATTCCCGCCGAAGCGTTGCGGGAACTCGTTTTCTCCGTTCCCGCCGTCGGCCGTGCAATCTGGTTGCAGGGCCAGGTGGAATCGGCGCTCTACCGGGAGTGGCTGCTGAACGACCAGAGGCGCGGCCTGAAGGGGCGGGCAGCGCATCTGATCGCCGAAACGGCCGTCCGGCTGCAACTGATCAACGCCGATGGGCTGGAGGACACGGTTCTGCCGCTTAGCGCCGCCGAAATCGGAGCGGCGCTCGGGTCGGTCACGCTTTACGTCGAGCGGGAGCTCGGCAGCCTCGCCGATGCGGGCGCGATCGAGGTCACCGATGCCGAGGTCGTTGTTCGCGACGCAGCGAAGCTGGCCGAACTGGGCGACTTCGATCCGCAATATCTTATCGGAGCGCCGCGCACCGGCTGAGCCGCGTCGCCAGGAGTGTTTCCGGCAGATCGCCCGATCCACCTGAAAAAACTCACTGATCCAGGTGAGACCCGGCGCGATTGCCCGGACCCCGGCCCGGCGAGGGAAGTTTAGCTGCTCAGGTGCCGGCGTGCAGTTGCGGCATCGTTCCCGATGAAACGGAAAAAGGACAGGCACATGAAAATCATGATCTTCGCGGCGGCCATTTGCGCCAGCAGCATCGCCGTCGCTCAGGCCGGCAGCGGTTCGCAAGCCGGGCAGGCAGGAACGTCGATGGACCATTCCGCTCATTCCGGGCAGGCGACCAGCGGCCAAGGCTCGACCGGGCAGTCCGGCACCCAGTCGAACGGCGGGTCCGCAAGCGGGCAGCCTATGGGCCCGGATCCCACCGATGGGGCCTCCATGGGTGCTCGGGCCGGGGTTGGGCAGTCCGGCTCGGCCGGAGCTGGCCAAGGCGGTCAGGGGCAGGCGGGGAGCAGCGGCAACTGGAACAGCTCGGGCGGTTCGGCGGGCGGCGCCGGAGCCGGCACAACCGGCGCCTACGGCGGCATGGGCGGAGCAGGCGCCGGCGGCACGCGCAGCTACCCGACCTGTTCGCGCACCGTCACCGATAGCTGCGTCCAGCGCGGCGCCCGCCGCCGCTAACCGGCCTGGCGAAAGCATCTGGACGTCGCGCGCACCAACTGGCGTGCGGCGTCCAAATTCCGGCGCAATTAAATTCGGGCGAGAGACGGCAACTCCACCGGGACGGAGGTCCAAGCGGCCTTACTGACGCAGGATATTAGCTTTACTGTCTCCGGGCTCTTGCTAAGTCATTGGAACACTTGAGGATGTTTCAAGTTGTTTACCGCGTGCGCATAAGGCGCTGAGGAGATTGGCAATGACGCGACTGATTATGCGAAGCACGTGCGCGGTGTCCCTTGCTCTGGCTGCTGCCGCGTGCGGCGGTGGCGGCGGCGACTCGCAGAACAACATGGCTGCGATGGATACCGGCAACATGGCCATCGAGGACATGGGCGCGACCGGTACGGCTGGTGACATGGGCGCAGGCGGCACAACCGGCGGCGCCATGGGCGCCAACGGGACGGTGGGTGCCGGCGCCGGCACGGGCATGACCGACGGCACCGGAACCACGGGCGGCGCCGCCGGCACGGGCGGTACGGGCACCACCGGCGCCGGCACCGGCACCGGCACCACCGGCACCACCGGCACCGGCACCACCGGAACCGGCGGCACCGGCACCACCGCGACCGGTGGCGGCACCGGCGGCACGGGCACTACCGGAGCTGGCGGCGGCACGGGTGGCACGGGCACCACTGGAACCGGCGGCGGTACCGGCACCGGCGGCACCGGCGGCACCAGCACCGGCGGGTAAACTTCGGCACCCTGGCGCACCGCGCGCGGCTTACCGGCCGTGCGCGGGCGTCATGAGCCTCAACGATTGCGGCTGTCCGCCGGGAGACAGGAGAAGGACGCCATGAGGATGCGCGCTGCCGTCAGGCTTCCCTTCGGGTGGCTCTCGCCATGCGCAATCGCCCTTCTGCTCCTGACCGGCCTGCCCGCCGCCGCGCAGGAGGCGGAGACGGTTGAAGGACTGGGGCCGGCCGATGGCGAGTGGGAACTGGAATATGTCGGCCAGTTCGGCAAGGCCAAAGGCACACGCGACAAGCGGCAGCATTCGGGCCAGTCATTCTACGGCGTCACCGACCGGGTGGCGCTCGGCGGAGAGACCCAGCTCAGCTACAGAAGCGGCCCGCTGGTCCGGAAAGACCGCCTTTACTTCGACTATGACAGCGCGATCGCCATCGTCCGCTTCAGCGATGCGGAAAAGGATCCGATCGGGCTCGGCCTGTGGGTTCAGGCCGGCCTCGACCTCAGCGATGGGGAACTGGCGCGCCTCGAAGCGCGGCTGATTGCCGAAAAGAAGACGCCGCACTGGTGGGCGCAGGGAAATTTGATGCTCCGCCGCGTCAATGAGCGCGCGCAGGAGGGCGGCCTGATCGCCTATGCGGCCCGCGGCCGGCGCGCGGTCGGCCCTGCCACCTGGCTCGGCGTTGAAGCATCGGGTCAGGCGGCCGAGCTCGGCGGCTTCCGCCGCGACCCGCTCGACAAGGGCCACTTCATCGGCCCCAATCTCACCCACCGGATTGCGCTCGCGCGGGACAATGATCTGCAGCTGGGCGTCACCTACCTGCACCGCTGGGACGAGCACCGCGGCCTTCGCAACCTGCTTCAGGTCTCAGGGGCGCTCCGCTTCTGAGGCGGGGCAAGAACTGCCGCGTCGGCAACGCCGCCGCAGCCGCAAAGGAGGAAACATGACGTCACTCGCCCAGCAGAATGTGTCCGAACTCGGCGGCCGCCTCAGCGTGCTCAACCGGCAAAAGCAGGACCATGTCCAACTGGACAGGCTGCTGCACCGGCTCGGCGACGCTTCGGATCGCGAGCACGACCGGGTTCTGCGCTCGATCTACCGGCTGGTTTTTCCCCACGCCTTCGCCGAGGAGGCCGTGCTGTGGCCGGTGATGCGGCGCGTACTGCCCGACGGCCACGCGCTGACTCTCCGCGTCGAACAGGAGCATCAGGAGATCAACCAACTGGTGACGCGGCTGGAATCGCTGGGGCGCGGATCGCCGGCCTACCAGGAGGTTCTCGGCCGGGTCGTGGCGCTGCTCCGCGCCGACGTCCGCGATGAAGAAGACGCGCTTCTGCCGCGCCTCCAGGCCAGGCTTTCCCCGGCGCAGCTTCAACTGCTCGGCCTGGCCTGGGAAGCGGTGCGGTGGGTCGCACCCACCCGCGCGCATCCGGTGGTGGCACGCCGTCCACCGGGCAATTGGTTGTCCGCCTTGCCGCTCGCCCTCGTCGACCGCTGCCGCGACCTCGCCGACGCGATTGCCGACGGTCGCTCGGGACCGGCAACCGCCCCGTTGCGAGCGCTGAGTTCCGGCCTTTCCCGGGTGTCGCACGGTATCGAACGCCTGCCTGGCATGCGGCGCGGAGAAGATCCGTCCACGCGGGTAAGCGGGCGCTCGCCGGGGCGGTGGACGGTATTCGCGGTTGTTTCCCTTGCCGCCGCGTCAGGCGCGTTGCTGGCCGCGCGCCGCCGGTAATTCAACCGATGATGCAGGGCGGCCGTGGCTTGTGGCTTTCGGCGGCGCGCGTTTCCAGGACCTTCTGCTTGTGCAGTGAAGAGAGCTGGAGGTGCGATCGCGCGGCGGAGACCGACGGCGCCGTGAGGCCCAGTTGAAGTTCCCGCTCGGCACGTTCCGAATGGTAGCTGACATCCTCCGCCGTCATGATGCGCTCCTTGCCATGCCCGGTGAGCCGCTCACTCCGCCGCCTCCAGCCTGACCTCGTCTTCGCGCCGGTGCACGGCCAGGTCGCCTTCGCAGCGGGCAGCCCTGCATTCCCGGACAAAGCGCTCAAGCGTGGTTTCGCCCGGCGGCAGGTAGGACGCCTCGCCGCCGCTCCACGCGAACAGCGGTGGACCCGCCGGCGATCCGACGGCTTCGATCAGGCCCGCGTCCCGGTCGGCGACCTCCGCCAGTGCGCGCGCGAACTCGGCCTCGCTGACCCGCTCGCCGGGAACGAACCAGATCTCGCCGGTGACGCCGTCGAGCAGCAGGTCGAGTACGCCGTCGATCAGATCGGGGCCGTAGACTCGGTCCCAAAGCCGCCCGGAATCCGCCTGAACAGGCCGTCCGCTATCGAGCGCGTCCAGGATCTGCACGGCCCGGCTTGAGCGATCCCAGGGCGCGTAGACGGCGCCCGATCGAACCAGCAGCACCTTGTCCGCCCGGGGCGCCGGATGCCGCGATGTCGGGCTCGCCACAACCGCGCATCGAACGCCGCTGCGTTCACAAGCCTCGACGAGCGCCGCTGCGCCGCCGCCGTCCCGCGTGTCGAGCACCGCCCAAGGCCGGGCATCGGCAATCATCCGGGCGCCTTCACCCCCGCAGCGGACATAGTGCAGCCCGCGCACCTCGCACGCCCGGACGGCAAGCCGGGTAAGCGGGCCGCCATCGCCGACGATCATCAGCGGAGACATGTCCGCCGCCCCGATCTCGACCTCGAAGCTGGGCTCGCTGCCGGGAACCGCGTCGATGAAGCGGGAGCTGCGATGCCACCAGCCGGGCGACTTCAGAAACGGAAGATCGGGCATTCCGCCGCCGGCCAGTTGCTGGAGAACCGGCTCCATCAGCGTTGCCCGCGGCGAGCCCGTCCGGCAGTCGTAAACCCCGGTCTCGTAATGGCCGATGAAGCGCGTCACCATCCGGTTCCAGTCGTGCGAGCCGAGCAGCGACCAGGCGGTGACCGCCCGAATGTCCACGCCGGCATCCTGCAGTTCGGCAACCCCCTGCCAGACCTCGACGAACCAGCGAACCTGCTCCTCGCGCGTCGCGCCGTTGTGGCACTCGGTTACCGCCATCGGCAGGCCGTAGCGGTCCCACGCCTGCTTGAGCAGCGCCGGCAGGCCGAGAACGCCCTCCTTGCGGTTGCGGATCGCATCGACGTCGACGAATTCCAGGCCGGAGCATTTCCCGGTCTCCCGGTCGGCAAGCGAGCGGTGGGGGTAAAGCTCCACCCGGTGGTCGCGGAGGCGTTCGCTCGAAAGATAGTGGTTGATGCCGATAATGTCGGGCGGGCACGGATCGTCGGCGATCACGCGCAGCCGGTCGGCAAGGCCGAAGCTTGCGATATGGTCCCAGAGCGCGTGGCCGGGAACAACCGTCCCGCACAGCAGGTCCCAGCCGACCCAGCGCCGCTCGTTCTGGAAATCGGCGTCGCATTGGAGCGGCGGCGTTGCGTGGCAATAGCCGAGGTCGTCCGTCTGGATCAGCCGCGCGTCCGGGTTGATCCGGCGGATCTCTCGCATCGCCAGCCTGGTGGCGTCGATTTCGTTGAGCAGCGCGGTCCAGAACAGCCGCTCATCCTTGGTGTGGGGATACCAATAGCCGTACAGGGCGCTGAAGCGCGCGGTCGTCAGGTTCTCGTTCACCGGCGTCCAGTCGCGTACCCAGGGATAGCGGGCGGCAACCGCGGCAGCGTGGTCGGCGAGGCCCGGCGCGAAGCTGTCGTCGATCAGGCTGGTATAATGCGGGCCGCTGCCGTGGTGGCAGAGCGTCAGGATCGGGTTCATGCCCAGCCGGCGGATCTCGGCCAGCCGCTCGTCGGTCCAGCGGAAGTCGCGGCTGTCCGGTGTCTCGGGCGAAATCCGCTCCCAAAGCGCGGGATAGCGAAGCGACCGTACGCCTAGATCGGCAAAGAGCTGCAAGTCCTCGATGCGCTCTTCATGACCGCTGCGAGGTGTTTGATCGAACCATTCGTGTCCCACCCGGTTGACGGTGCATTCATAACCGCCCCACAACTCGATCGAGCTCATAGCAAAACCCTCATCGCTTCACCGCACTTGCCTAAGTGCTTCAAACGGTTGGTATCCTTTGACCAACTTGGGGGGCGAACGGCTTCAACGGCTGCCACGTTCCAGCCTATTCCGCCACTTTAACATAGCCTAGTCACTTTGTTGATTTAAGCGCCCGCCTTGCCGCTGCATCCGCCGGGAAGCAGGCCATCGGCACGCGCCTGTCCCCCTACCTGCTCGCTGCCCAACGCACGGCAGCGTTCATCACGGGATCCCGCCCCGCCGCGATATCGCCGGGCGCGGTGGCGACCACCACGTCGGGCTCCACGCCTCCGTCTCTTCGGGGCCCGCTGGGGAAGTAGCCGATGAGCGGAAGGTCGAACTCGAGGCCGCTCGCCGGCAGGCGGACGAAGAAGAAGCCGCCGCCGATGGTGCCCTTCAGATTTCCACCCGTTTCTTCCCCGAACAGCCGGATCGCACGGCTCCGCTTCGCCAGGTGGGCGAATTGAAAGGTGGCGGAGCTGTTTACCGGGCCGACGAGCGCCGCCACCGGCCGCGTCACACGCGGTGCGACGGGATCGATCCAGTCGACGCCTTCGACCGGCGGAAGGCGGAAGAACCCGTTGCCCAGATCGGTCCCGTCCACGCCAAGCGTCCGGAAGCGATCGTCCCAGGTGTCGAGATAAGGATCGAGATCTTCGGGCGTGGTGCGAAACCGCACGCGCCGCTCGCCGGCGTCTCGCATCAGCCTGGTTGCGATCAGCCGCGCAAGGATCGGAGCGCCGCAATCGTTCCCGCCCTCGTTGCCGCGCAGGTCGATGACCAGGCCCTTCAGCGAGGGCAGGGTGTCCATTCTGGCATTCAGCCAAGGCTGCCAATCCCACTTGCTGTTGTACAAGACCCAGCTTGGCATATCGAGCACGGCAACGCCGTCCGGACGAACGGTCCAGCTCCAGATCGGGCCATCTCCGGTTTCCGCCACGGCCATCTGCGCACGGCGCTGGGCAAGGCTCAGCACGGGCAGCGCGGCCGTGACGCGCCGGCCGTCCGGCAATGTCGCCTCGACGCGGTGGCGGCCACCGGCCGGCGGACCATAGACCAGGCCGTGGAACACATCGAAGGTTTCGATCCCTTCCGTGCCGCGGAGCTCGAGCAGCGACACGCGCTTCGCCTCGTTATGGCCGTCGGTGCGGGTGTACGGCAGCAGGGTCTCCAAAATGTCCCGGCCTCGCCTTCCATTCAGGCGGTCCACGATCGTGCCCGGCGGCAACTGGCTTCCGCCATGGGCGGTGACCACCATGCGCCGGTCTAGCCACCGGAAGTGAAACGGCACCCTTGTCGGCCGATCGAAAAGCTCGGCTGCCACGGTTCGGCGCTGGTTGAAGAAGTTGGCGTAGGTGTGCCCGTCCCGAATGGTGGCGAGAAAGCGCGAAAGCAGAAGGTAGCGCTGGGCGATGTCGGGCGCGGAAGCGAAATCGCGCGTGAGCCGCCGCAGCCGGGCGTCCATCTCGGCCGGCGCATTATAGCGATACACACCGCAATGAAGGGCAAGTGCGCGGCGCACGATGGCAATGTCGTTGGCAAGCGCCTCCGGCGTCGGTGTCGGCATCTGCGCGCCCCGGGCAAAGCGGGGCAGCAGCGAGGTCGCGGCAAGCGCGAACAGAAGTTGGCGTCGGTTCATGCCCCGCCATCTGGCCGAACCGCCCCCCGAGCGCGCCTCAATTTCGCGTATCCGATCCGAGATTCGTGATCTGAGACGCTTTACCCTGCGCCGAACGCCGGTATGCGGACGGGGTCATGCCGTAGGCGGCCTGGAAAGCGCGATTGAAGCTCGCCTTGGAGCTGAACCCCGCCTCGAGAGCGAGGTCGAGCAGGTCGCCCGTTGCGCCCCGGTCGATGGCTGCGGCGACGGCCTCGCAGCGCAGTCCGTTGATGAAGCCGGAAAAGCCTACACCAAGGCCCTCGTTGAGCGCTCGAGACAGATGGCTCATGTTGGTGCCAAGCCGCCGCGCGAGCGTCACCAGCGACAATTCGGGCATCGCTGCCCACCCTTCCTTTCGAACCGTATCGGCCCACCGGGCACCCTGATCGCGCCAGTCGCGGCCAGGGGGCTCGGGCAAAGGCTCGGGCGAAGGCTCCGGGGTCAACGCGTCCATGCTGGGAAACGGCAAGGCCGCGTGCCGCCAGCCTTCCACCGCGAGATAGAGCGAGAACAGTGCGATCGCGAGATGCAGGCCCATCAGCGTGAAGTAGCCGAGCGGTGAAACGGCATTCCAGAGTGCGTAGATCGTCCAGACAAGGAGCAGGGCCAAGGTGGCGCCGAGCGCCCGGTTCAGCCAAAGGGCCGCATAGCGGTGGTCGTCGCTGCGGTGCGCCGAAAGAAGCGCACGGTAGCGGCGAAGCAGACGAAGGCCCTTGACCGCATAAACGGCGAGACCCGCTGCAGAGCCCAGCCAGACGATCCGGTCCACGGGGTCCAGTGTTAGATCCGCCCAGGGCTCCTTCAGCGACATGGGAAGCAGGAAGCTGCCGGTCATGAAGAGGAGATACGCGGCCGGCGGAGCCAAATGCAGGCCGGCCCAGGGTGGCCATCGTCCGCGAACAAGCGCGTGGATGTAGAACCACAGGAGCGGTCCGATGGCGGGCGGACATGCCAAAGGTGCGAACGTGAGCCACCGCCACCGGTCGTAAAAGCCCGCGAATCCGATCAACCACGGCGCAAGAACGCCCGCGAGAACCACCAGCAGCACCGCAAGCGTGCGATTGGCCTTCCGGTTCATAAGCGTCCGCTGCATCGCGGCGGCAACGGCAAGCAGTTGCAACACACAGGCTGTCAGCAGAGCCGAGCGCCAGCCGAAGACCAAGCCCTCAAACATGGCACAACCGTAGCAGGACCGCAGGCCAGCGGAAGAGGGTCGATAGGCAGGGGCGCCAACGGGACCGAGGCTGCAGCACGCCTCGAAAGCGCAGCGGCTTCGAACACGCCCCCTCGCGCGGCTTATGCCGGCCGCCGAAGCCGCGCATCCACGCTGATCGGGCCTGGCCCGGCAAAGACGAAGTAAAGGAACACGAAGCAGTACAGGATCGCTGCGTCGCCGCCATTGTTGACCGGCCAGAAGCCCTGCGAAGCGTGGCCGATGAAATAGGCGAAGGCCATCGTGCCGGAGGCGAGAAAGGCCGCCGGGCGCGTGAACAGGCCAAGCGCGATCAGCGCTCCGGCGATCAGCTCGATGACCCCTGCATAGGCGCCCGGTTGGGCAAAGGCCCAGCCGGAGCCGGCCATCTTGCCCGCTGGAAACCCCAGGAACTTCTGGGTGCCGTGGGCGAGCAGCAGGAGCCCGGACATGATTCGCAAAAGGCTCAGCACCTTGGGCGCGTGGGCGGTTAGTCGATCGTTGTTCACGGGCGGGCCTTTCGCATGGATTGGACGGGGCGTTTCAGGGAATGAGCCGTTCCGCGCGCAACCGCGAGAACAGGTCGAAAAAGGCGTCGTCGGTCGGTTGATAAGCGGTAAAGCCCAGCCTGCGGCTCTTGCTCATGTCGGTGACGACCTCGATCGGGCGGCCGAGATCGGCGTCGGTATGCCACGGCGACGACAGGCGGCTCAGGTCCGGTTCGGCCAGCCCCTCGCGCTCAGCGATCGCCTGCCACAGCGGCCCGTCATCGGCCATCTGCGCCTCGAGCGGCTGGACGCCCCCGTCGAAGCCGGCCGGCTCCAGCCCGAACCACTGGGCGATCCGTCCCCACATCCAGCTCCACCGGAAGACGTCGCCGTTGACGACGTTGAACGCCTCGTTGCGCGCCACCGGGGTGTTCGCCGCCCACAGCAGATGACGGGCGAGCAGCCGCGCATCCGTCATGTCGGTCAGCCCGTTCCACTGCGCGGCCGAGCCGGGGAAGCGGAACGGCCGGCCGGTTTCGCGGCACAAAGTCGCGTAGGCGGCAAGGGTGGTGCCCATGTTCATCGCGTTGCCCACCGCCATGCCGATCACCGTGTGCGGCCGGTGGACGCTCCACGAAAAGCCGTCCCGCTCGGCCGCGGCGAAGAGTTCGTCCTCCTGCGCATAATAGAAATTCTCGATGTCGAGCCGCCCCTGCTCCTCGCGAAACGGCGTCTGCGGCAGCGTGCCCTTTCCATAGGCCTCAAAGGGGCCGAGATAATGTTTGAGCCCGGTCACCAGGGCGACATGCCGGGTGCTCCCGCCGGCCCGCAGCCCGTCGAGCAGGTTGCGCACCATCGCGGCGTTGACCCGGATATTCTCCGCCTCGCTGCCTTGGCGCAGCCAGGTAGTGATGAACACGGCGTCGGGCCGGAGGTTGGCCAAGGCGGCGGCAGTGGCCGCCTTGTCCTGAAGATCGGCGGCGACGGGGGTTACGCCTTCGCGCGCACTCGGCCGCCGGGCGAGGCCGTGCACCTGCCAGCCCTCGGCCAGCAGCGCGTCGGCCGTTGCGCTTCCGACGATCCCGCTTGCTCCCACCACCAACGCCGTTCCGGCCATGTCATGCTCCGTCCGAATGCGGGCTGCGCCTGCACGCCCTTTGCGCGGTCCAACGACGCTGCCGCGAAAGCGCTCCGTCGGCGTCCCCACGATCCGCGGCCCTTCACGGCCCCGGTCCGCCGCTGCTAATGCCGCCCGAATGGGCCAGACCTTCTTCACCAGCGATACCCATTTCTCGGATCACCGGACCCTTAACATCCAAAAGCGGCCGTTCACCTCCACCGCCGAGATGGACGAACTGATGATCAGGCGCTGGAACGAGGCGGTGGGGCCCGATGACGAGGTCTGGCACCTGGGCGATTTCGCACGCCGCGCGGACGACGCAGCCGGCCTCCTGGCGCAACTTGCCGGCCGCAAGCATCTGATCGTCGGCAACAACGACCCGCCGGGCGTCCAGGCCTGCCCGGAGTGGGAAAGCGTCGGCCATTATGCGGAACTGTCCGAAGCGGGCGTCCCCCTGGTGCTCTGCCATTACCCTTTCCGCACCTGGAACGGCCAGCATCGCGGCGCCTTGAACCTCCACGGCCACAGCCACGGCCGCTTGAAGCCGATGCCCCGCCAGCACGATGTCGGCGTCGATGTCCGGCAATGGCAGCCCGTGACGCTCGCTGAAATCCTCGCCTAGACTAAGCCGCAACGCGCCTTACAACCCGCGCCATGATTGTCGGAATTGATCTTGGAACCACCAACAGCGCCGTCGCCATCTTCCGCGACGGAGCGCCCGTGCTCGTCCCCAACAGCCTTGGCGACTTCCTCACCCCGTCCGCCGTGGCCCTCGCGCCGGACGGGTCGCTCGTCACCGGCATGGCGGCGCGCGAGCGTATCGTAACGGAGCCGCTCGCCGCCCGCACCCTGTTCAAGCGTGCAATGGGCACCCAGGTCCGCCACAAGCTTGGCCGCAAGCAATTCTCGTCGGAAGAACTCTCGTCCTTTGTGCTGCGCAGCCTCAAGGCCGATGTCGAGGCGTTCACCGGCCAAGCCGCCGATCGCGCGGTGATCACCGTCCCCGCTTACTTCAACGACAAGCAGCGCAAGGCCACCCGCCGCGCCGGCGAGCTCGCCGGCTTCACCGTTGAACGCCTGATCAACGAGCCGACCGCCGCCGCCCTTGCCTACGGCATCCACGAGCTTGAGGAAGAACAGCCCTTTCTTGTCTTCGATCTCGGCGGCGGCACCTTCGACGTCTCGATCGTGGAAATCTTCGAAGGCGTCATCGAAGTCCGCTCCTCGGCCGGCGACAACCGCCTTGGCGGCGAGGATTTCAACACGGCCCTGTCGCAGCTCGCGCTTCAGCGCATCGGCGGGACCTTGAAGGATGTCGCCGATCCCCGCTTCGATGAAGCGGTTCGCGACGCCGCCGAGCGCGCCCGCCGCCACCTCAGCGACTCCCCCGAAGCAACCTTCGGCTTCGTCTGGGACGGCGAGCGCCACGAAACCGTGATCGACACCGCGGCTTTCGAGGAACGCTGCGCACCGCTGATCGATCGGCTGCGCGAGCCGGTGATCCGCTCGCTTCGCGACGGCGGCGTCAAGGTCGAGCAGTTGAGCGAGATCGTGATGGTCGGCGGCGCCACCCGGATGCCGGTGGTGCGCCGCGCCGCCACCCGGATGTTCGGCCGCTTTCCCGCCACCCGGGTCCATCCCGATTATGCCGTGGCGCTGGGCGCCGCCATCCAGGGCGGCCTCAAGGAACGCGACGCCGCCTTGAAAGAAATCCGCCTCACCGACGTCTGCCCCTTCACCCTCGGCATCGAAACCAGCGAGCCGATGCCAGGCGGCGGCCTTCGCACCGGCCTGTTTTCGCCGGTGATCGAGCGCAACACGGTGGTTCCGGCAAGCCGGGTGGAGACCTACTCAACCGTCCAGGACGGGCAGCGCGCCGTTGAATTCGGCATCTTCCAGGGCGAATCGCGCCTGGTCGCGGAGAATGTCCGCCTTGGCTCGGTGAAGATTCCGGTGCCGGCCAAGCGCGCAGGCACCGTCGCGGTCGACGTGCGCTTCAGCTACGATGCAAGCGGCCTCCTCGAAGTGGACGTAACGGTGCCCGAAACCGGCGAAACCCGGCAAATCGTCATCGCCGACGAAGAGGAGGGGCAGGATGCCGCCGCCCTTGAAAAGCGCCGGGCCGAGCTTGCCCGCCTCAAGTTCCACCCGCGCGAGGAAGATGCAAGCCGCGCCGTGCTGGAGCGTGCCAAGCGCTGCTACGAGGGCCATCTCGGCGATATGCGGGCCTATGTGTCCGGGCTGATCTCGCGTTTCGAAAACGCACTGGACAGCCAGGATCCGCGCATCGCCGCCGCCGCCCGCGAAGAACTCGTCAAGGCGCTGGACGAAGTGGAAGGCGAGCGCATCCTGTGAAGCTCGCCGATCAATGGGCCTTGCTCGGCATCGCACCGACCGACGACCCGCGCGAGGTCAAGCGTGCGTATGCCCGCACGCTCAAGACGGTGGATATCGACGCCGATCCGGCCGCGTTCATTGCGCTGCGTGCGGCGATGGAAGCGGCCACCGAATGGGGCACGAACACGCCTTGGTGGGAAGAAGACCTGCCGGATATCGACCTCGATGAGGTGGCGTTGGAGGAGGGGGAAGGGGCGCTTGCCGCCGATTCGGACGATGACGCCTATGACGAGTTCGACGATCCGGAGAATTGGCAGAACTGGCGCCCTGATCGTCCGGCCTTCGCCGGCGAAGGCCCCGGTCCCGCCGTCGCCGAACTGGAAGACCTGCTGTACGCGGAAGACGCGCCCGATCCCGAGCGGGTCCATGCCCTTGGCCAGGCGCTGCTCGCCCACCCCGATCTCGACCATGTCGATCAGGCCGTCGCGGTGGAGCGCTGGCTCGCCGAGGCGATCGCCAGCAATTTTCCGCGCTCCGATCCGCTGATCGAGCCCGCGCTCGCCCGATTTGCCTGGAAGGATCATGCCCGGCTGCGCGATTGGGCGGTCGGCCGGATCATTCAGCGCCTCGATGACCTGCACTTCCGCCAGCTCCTCGGCCAGCCGCATCACCCGCATCACCGCGCCTTTCGGGAACTCGCCGGACCGCCCCGCGGCAAGCTCGGGCTGTTCGAGTTCGGGGTGGCCGACGACGTTTCCGATTTTCTCGGCTTGCTGAACGAGCGGCCGACCCTGGAAAGCGATCTCAACCCCGCAGGCGTCGCGTGGTGGCGCGATCACCTGGCCGGGCCCCATCTGCCGCGCCATTTCGGCTGGTGGTGGAGCGGAACGTCGATGCTGCTCGCGCTTGCCGCCCTTGTCGCGCTCGCGCCTGCCGGCGGGCTTCTTCCGATCTTTCTGGCCCTGCTCGCCGCCGCCGCCGCGCTGAGCCTCGCCGGGATTCGGGGCTGGGCGCAACTCGCCGCCTGGCGTCGGCGCGAGCGCGAGCGCCACTGGGAGCGGGAGCGGGAGCCGGCCAGGGGCCTGGCATTCACCGCCGCGCTCGTACTGGCGCTGCCGCCGCTTGGGGCCTTGCTTCCGCCCACCTGGCCGGCCGCGGCGCTTTCCGCCGCCCTCGCCGCCGCGCTCGGCTGGAAGGTGCTGCGCAGCGGCTGGATCAGCCCCGAATGGGCGGAGCCGAGCAATCGCCCCCGCGTCTTTCTTCCAACCGTCGCCGCGCTTGCCGCTCTTGCCGGCGCCGCCCAGCTCACGCCTGCGGCCGCCGCTGCGGTCGGCTTGCCGCTGCTCCTCGCCGCCTGGACCGGCTCCTTGTTCTACGCGCCGCTGCACGAAGCCGTTGGCGCATCGCCGAGGCCGCGCCGTGTTGCCTTGGCTATCGGCGCGCTCCTGACGCTTGCCGCCGCGGCGGCGGCGCTCGGTTTCACCCTCGGAGAGGCGGTGCGTCCGCCGGTTGTCTTCGCCCTCGTGCCCTGCGCGATCGTGGCGGCCCATCTCGCCACCGCCTGGTCGGACGTCGACGCCCACATCTTCGAATGGCCGCTCCGCGCCGTGCTCATCATCTTGTACTGGACGGCGCCGGCCTTGTCGGCCGGCGGCTTCCTGGCGATCGTCTTCACGCTGGTCGCCTGCTACGGCCTCGGCTACGCCCTGATCCGGGTCGGTTTCGTGCTCAAGGACGAGGCGGGCGCGCGCCCGATCTAGGCCATACGCGCTTCGGCGGCGGTGCCGCGCAGCGCCTCGGCAAGCAGGCGAAAGTCCTTTTCTCGCGGGCTGCCTTTGCGCCAGATCAGCGCGATCCGCCGATAGGCGTGCTCCGCCTTCAGGGGCCGCGCGGTGACCCCCGTGCCCTCCAATATCCCCGCCTCGATGGCCATCTGCGGCACCATGGTCACGCCAAGCCCGTTGCCGACCATCTGCACCATGGTGTGCAGCGACGTGCCGAGCATGGTTGCCTCCGCGCGCAGCTCCGGCCGGTTGCAGGCGGCAAGCGCATGGTCGCGCAGGCAATGGCCGTCCTCCAGCAGTAGCAGCCGGTCCTGGTCGATCTCGCGCGGCGTGATCGCCGCCGCATTCCGCTCCTCACCGGGGGGGAAGGCCACCCAAAGCGCGTCGTCGAACAGCACCTCGCTCTCCACCTCGCCGCAGCCATACGGTAGCGCCAGCAGCACGCAGTCGAGCAGCCCGCGGTGAAGCCCCTCGCACGCCGCCCCGCTGGTGTCCTCGCGCAGGTACAGCTTCAGGTCCGGCCACGCGGTCCTCAGCTTTGGCAGCAGCCGCGGCAGCAGGAACGGCGCGATCGTCGGGATCACGCCCATCCTCAGGTCGCCCGACAAGGGCTTGCCCGCCGCCCGCGCCATGTCGGCAAGCTCGTCCGCTTCCCGAAGCACCCGCCGCGCCTTGTCGGCGATCCGCTCGCCCAGCGGCGTGAACCGCACCACCCGCCGGGTCCGCTCCACCAGCGTCACCCCGATCAGCGTCTCGAGCTCACGTAGGCCCGCCGAAAGCGTAGACTGCGTCACGAAACACGCCTCCGCCGCCCGCCCGAAATGGCCATGGTCCTTCAGCGCCACCAGATACTGGAGCTGCTTCAACGTCGGAAGATGCGTACTCACCCGCTAATCGCCTCACTCGATCTATAAGCTGAACTTAATCAATTTGCACAATCACCACCACCCCCTATATCCGCCTCACACGATGTGACGCTCCGCGGCACTTTCGACCACATCCAACAGGAGGCTCAACATGCTCACCGTAGGCGATACTCTCCCCACCCTCACCGTTCCCGTCCAGCAGGGCGGCAACCTTCCGGCCGGCGAAACCCTCAACCTCGCTGAGACCAACGGAAAGTGGAAAATCCTCTTCTACTGGCCCAAGGATTTCACCTTCGTCTGCCCAACCGAGATCATCGGCTATGGCGATCTGAAGAGCGATTTCGAGGACCGCGACACCGTTCTGATCGGCGCCTCCACCGACACCGATTTCGTCCATCACGCCTGGCGCAAGTCCGACGAGCGTCTTGCCGCGGCCGATTTCCCGTGGATCGCCGACAACAAAAAGGAGCTCGCCTCCGCCCTCGGCATTCTCGCCCGGGATGAAGGCGTCGCCTTCCGCGCGACCTTCATCGTCGATCCGGACAACGTCATCCAGCACGTCACGGTGAACGGCCTCAACGTCGGCCGCAACCCGCAGGAGACGCTTCGCGTTCTCGACGCCCTGCAGACCGACGAACTGTGCCCCTGCAACTGGCAGGAAGGCCAGGAGCCGCTCCGCCCGGCGGCTTGAGCTCAGGCTTGCCTGAACGACCATAAGGGGGCGCGGGAACCAGTTTTCCGCGCCCCTTCTCTTTCCACTCTCCCGAAGGAACCGCCCCCATGTCCCTCAAGGAATTCGCCGACACGCTCCCGGATTACGCCAAGGACCTGCGCCTCAACCTGTCGTCCCTGCTCAACGACCAGACGCTGGGCGATCAGCGCAAATATGGCCTGCTCCTCGCCTGCGCGCACGGCTCCGGCTACCGTCCTGTCGTCGCCGCCGCCGAAGCCGAAGTGGACGGCAAGCTCAGCCCCGAAGCCGCCAACGCAGCCCGCGCCGCCGCCGCCGTGATGGCGATGAACAACGTCTACTACCGCTTCGTCCACTTGGCCTCGAACCCGGAATACGGCACCCTCCCGGCCAAGCTGCGCATGAACGCCATCGCCACCCACGGCATCGAAAAGGACGATTTCGAACTGTTCAGCCTCGCCGTGTCCGCCATGAACGGCTGCGGCATGTGCATCGACAGCCACGAACGCGTCCTCCAGCAGCACGGCGTCAAAGCCGAAACCATCCAGGCCGCCGCCCGCGTCGGCGCGGTGATGAAGGCCATTGCGACGGTCCACGCGACGCTTTGAGGGCCTTGGGCTGAGCGGCGCGCCATGCTAGGGGCGCCGCCATGCTCAATCTGAACGGTATCACGGTGCGCCTTGGCGGGCGTACGATCCTCGACCGCGCCACTGCAGCCCTTCCGCCGCGCGCCCGCATCGGCCTGATCGGCCGCAACGGCGCCGGCAAGTCGACCCTCGTTCGCGTCGTCGCCGGCCAACTCGATCCCGACGAGGGCGCCGCCGAGATGCCGCGCGGCTCGCGCTTGGGCTACATCGCCCAGGAAGCGCCCTCGGGCGAGACGACCCCGTTCGAGACCGTGCTCGCCGCCGACCTCGAGCGCGCCGCCCTCCTTACCGAAGCCGACACCGTCCAGGACCTCGGCCGCCTCGGCGAGATCCACGAGCGCCTCAACGCCATCGACGCCCACGCCGCCCCCTCCCGCGCCGCGCGGATCCTCGTCGGCCTGGGCTTCGACGAAGACGCCCAGCACCAACCGCTCGACAGCTTCTCGGGCGGCTGGAAGATGCGCGTCGCGCTCGCCGCCTTGCTCTTCTCCGAGCCCGATCTGCTGCTCCTCGACGAGCCTTCGAACCACCTCGATCTCGAAGCGGTGCTGTGGCTCGAGGACTTCCTGCAAAGCTACCGCGCCACCATTCTGATCGTCAGCCACGAACGCGACTTCCTCAACAACGTTGTCGATCACATCCTCCACCTCGAGCGCGGCAAGCTCACCCTCTACCCGGGCGGCTACGACGCCTTCGAGCGCCAGCGCGCCGAGCGCCAGGCCCAGCTCGCCGCCGCCCGCGCCAACCAGGTCGCGCAGCAGGACAAGCTCAAGGACTTCATCGCCCGCAACTCCGCCCGCGCCTCCACCGCCAAGCAGGCGCAGAGCCGCGTCAAGGCGCTCGCCCGGATGCAGCCGATCGCCGAACTGGCCAACGATCCCTCTTTGTCCTTCGGCTTCCCCAACCCGTCCGAGCTTCGACCGCCGTTGGTCACGCTCGACATGGCCTCGGTGGGCTACGGCGACACGCCCGTCCTGCAGCGCGTCAACCTCCGCCTCGACCCGACCGACCGGATCGCGCTGCTCGGCCGCAACGGCAACGGCAAGACCACGCTTGCCCGCCTCCTCGCCGCCCAGCTTGCCCCCATGGACGGGGAGATCAACGCCAGCGGCAAGATGAAGGTCGGCTATTTCACCCAGTACCAGGTCGAGGAACTCGACGGCGCCGACACGCCGCTGGAACACATGTCCCGCCAGATGAAGGGTGCCACCCCTTCCGCCGTCCGCGCCCAGCTCGGCCGCTTCGGCTTCTCGGCGGACAAGGCGACCACCGAGGTGCGCAAGCTCTCGGGCGGCGAGCGCGCCCGCCTGGCCCTCGCCCTCATCACCCGTGAAGCGCCGCACATGCTGATCCTCGACGAGCCGACCAACCACCTGGACGTCGACTCCCGCGAGGCGCTGGTCCAGGCGCTAAACGATTATTCGGGCGCCGTGGTGCTGGTCAGCCACGACCGTCACATGATCGAACTCACCGCCGACCGCCTGGTCCTTGTCCACGACGGCACCGCGGCGGAATATGACGGCAGCCTCGACGATTACACCTCGATGATCCTCCAAAAGGACAACGGGTCCTCGAAGTCGGAGCCCAAGGCCAACCGCAAGGACGAACGCCGCGCCGCCGCCGCCGCCCGCGAGAAAAGCAAGGCGCTGCGCACAAAGGCCAAGGCCGCCGAAGCCGAAGTCGCCAGGCTCACCGCCCAACGCGGCGCCGTCGACCGCGCCATGTTCGACCCCTCCGCCGCCGAAGCGTCGCTCGCCAAGCACACCATGACCGAACTGATGAAGCGCCGCGCCGAACTCGAAGCGCAGATCGCCGAAGCGGAAGCGCGCTGGCTCGAAGCCTCGGAAGGCGTGGAAACCACCGAAGCCGCGTGAACTCCTTGGGAGACACCGCGCTCCACCTCCGTTAGGGCGCCCGCATGAGCGACGGCTTCCTCAGCTCAGCGATCATGCTGCTCGCCCTTGTCCTGTTCGTCAGCGACAGGATCCGCCCCGACGCGGTGGCCCTCATCGTCCTACTGCTCGGCTGGATGAGCGGCCTGGTCAGCCTCGAAGGCGCGCTTGCCGGCTTCGGCTCGCCCGCCGTTTTGATCGTCGCCGCAGTCCTCGTCGTCGGGCGGGCGGTGGAATATACCGGCGGCGCCCAGGCGATGACCGCCTTCCTTATCCCCAACGTGCGCTTCCCAAGCGTGCGGATTGGCGGCGTGCTCTTGATGGGCACCATCCTCTCCGCCTTCATGAACAACATCGCCGCGCTCGCCATCACCATGCCGATCGCGCTGACCATCGCCCGCGATCACAAGCTTCCGCCCGGCGCGGTGCTGATGCCTTTGTCCTTCGCCACCATCCTCGGCGGAATGACGACTCTGATCGGCACCCCCGCCAACCTCATCGTCTCCTCCGTGCGCGAGGATACTGTCGGCGAACCCTTCGGCATGTTCGACATGACCCCGGTCGCCGCCGCGGTTGCAGGCGCCGGCCTCCTTTATTTGCTTCTGATCGGCTGGCGCATCACCCCGCGCCGCGGCGGCACCGGGCTGGAAACCGCCCGCCGGGTGCTCGCCTTTGAGCTCGGCATGCCGATGGGCGCCTTCAAGGGCGACATCACGCTGGCGAGCGCCCGCCGCGGCCTGCGCGACGCTGGCGCCTCCCTCCTTGCGGTGCTCCGCGACGGCGAGCGGGTGCGTCTCGAACCCCAGGACCGCCTCCGCTACGACGATCGCGTGCTGGTGATGAGCCGCGACCACCCCTGGGAAGTCGCGGAAAAGGCCCGCTTGATTCCCGACACGCCCGAGCATCACCTGCCGGACCGCGTCACCGCCCACGTCTCGGTCATCCACGGCTCCTCGCTGGTCGGCCAGGGCTATGGTTCCTTGGAGGCGCTCAGCGGCGGCGCGGTCGAGCTGGTCGCCGGCGGCCCTCGCGCCGCCCGCCTCCGCCGCCCGCTTGCAAGCAACAGCATCGAGCCCGGCGACCAGCTCTTCCTGCGCGGCGCCCCCGACGCACTCGCCGACCTCATTCGCCGCGGTCGCCTGCTCGAAATCGGCCGACGGGCCGCGCCGGTGAGGGCAGGGCGCCCGGCCGTGCTGGTCATCGCCATCTACGCGGCGGCCGTCTTGCTCTCCGCCGTCTTCGGCATCTCGCCGACCGCAACCTTCATCGGCGCCGCCCTCGCCATCTGCCTGCTGCGCCTGCTCCCCGCCGACGAAGCCTATCGCTCCGTCGACCTCCCCGTCATCGTTCTCCTCGCCGCGATGATCCCGATCGGGCGAGCCTTCGACGAAGCGGGCGGAAGCGACGCCATCGCCGCAGCGATCGGCTGGACGGTCGGCGGCGCGCCATTGTTCGTCATGCTCGCCGTCATCGTCGGCCTCACCATGATCCTCACCGTCTTCCTCAACAATGTCGCTACCGCTCTGGTCATGGCCCAGGTCGGGGTAGGGGCCGCCGCCAACCTCGGCATCAACCCGGATGCGGCACTGCTCGCGGTGCTGATCGGCTCGTCCTGCGATTTCCTCACCCCCATCGGCCACCAGAACAACCTGCTGGTCATGCGCCCCGGCAACTACCTGTTCCGCGATTATCCCAGGGTCGGTGCCCCATTATCGATCATCGCCGTGGTGCTTACCGCTTGGGTTCTCAGCCGAATCTATGGTTGAAGGCGGATTAGCCAATCAGGAGTTTGCGCCGTCTTGCCGCGCCGTATCTGGACCATCGCCGCCCTGTCGCTCGCCTCGCTGCAAGGCTGCGGCAGCGAAGCCGTTCGTACGCCGGAGCCCGCCGCCCGCCCGCAGCGCGCAGCGCTCGCCCCGGTGGTCGTGCCGCCCGAAGTTGCCAGGGCCTATGCCGCCCGGGGTCACCGGCCCCTCTGGGTGGACGCGCAGGGGGTGAAACCGGAGGGCAAGGCGCTCCTCCACCGCCTCGCCACCGCCGACGTGGAGGGCCTCGATCCAGCCGCCTACCGCCTCGCCGAAATCCGGGCTGCAATCGCCGCGGGCCCCGGCGACCGCGCCGCAATGGCGCACGCCGACCTCCTCCTTTCCCGAGCCTACGCCGCCTACCTCGCCGGCCTCCACCGCCCGGTGCGCACCCTTCGCTACATCGACGAGGGCATCGCCCCGGAGCCGGCCGACGTGCCCGCCGCGCTCACCGGCGCAAAGCCCGGCGAAGCGGCGCGCCTCAATCCGCTCTACGAAGCCCTGCGCAGCGCCGCCGTCCAGTGGCACGCCGTTCACCCGCAGCCCGGCGCCCGCGAAACAGCCCTGATCCGCGCCAACCTGGAACGCGCCCGCGCCATCCCGGCGCATGCCGGCCGCTACATCATCGTCGACACCGGCTCCGCCCGCCTCTGGATGATCGACGGCGACAAAGTGGAAGGCCCGATGCGCGTCATCGTCGGCAAGCCGAACATGCAGACCCCCGCCATCGCCGGCCTGCTCCGCTTTGTCACCCTGAACCCCTATTGGAACGTGCCGCCCGACCTCGCTGGGGAACGCGCCAAACGGGTGCTCAAGGAGGGCACCGGCTTCCTCACGCGCGAGCGCATCGAAGTGCTCTCCGACTGGGGAGACAGCCCCCGCGTGGTGAAGCTTTCCCAGGTGAACTGGCGCGCCGCCGCCACCGGCAAGGTCAAGCTTCGCATGCGCCAGCTTCCCGGCGGCTCCAATGTGATGGGCGCGGTCAAGTTCATGATGCCCAACGAACTCGGCATCTACCTCCACGATTTCCCCGAAAGGTCGCTCTTCGCGCGCTCCGCCCGCAACATCAGTTCGGGCTGCGTCCGCGTCTCGGATGCGCCCCGCCTCGCCGCCTGGCTGTTCAACGGCGCGGCCCCCAAACCGCGCGGCACCGCGCCGGAGCAGCAGGTCGACCTGCCGGAACCGGTGCCGGTCTACCTCACCTACCTGACGATGCTTCCGGCGAAAGGCGGCGGCCTGGTCTTCGGCCCCGACCCGTACAAGCGCGACGCCGCGGCGATCGCCTCCATCCGTCAGGCGCCCAAGCCGCAAGCCTAGTGGCCAAGCCGCTCAAAGGGGCCACAAGATTCGTTCGTCCCGAGCGAAGTCGAGGGGCGCACCTCAGACGCTCGTGCCACGCCCCTCGACTCGCTCGGGACGAACGAGGACGTTGGGTCCTCAAACTCAGGCTCCCCCTCCCCACAGCCTCAAAAAGACCGCCGCTGCGCCGCCACCATCATTCGGATCAGCATTGCCACCGGCCGCGGCACGCCCACCTTGCCCTGCACCCACAGGCTCACCGACGAACGGCTGACCCCGATCGCTTCGGCAAGGTCGCCATGCGTCGCGTAGCCAAGCTTGCGCATCGCCCCGCGCAGCTCTTCGGGCGGCATAGAGGCGGCAAGCGGCTCCATCATTCTCCTCAACCGAGCGCCTGGACCAGCCCAACGGCGATGGTGGGCAGCAGGTCGGCAGGGCCGAAACTGGACAGGTCGAACATGGCCCCCCGAGCGCCTTTGCTGGTCGCTCCCTCTGTCGGTGAGTGCGCCCGCCTCAGGCAAGCGAAAAGCGCCGGGCCGGAAAGTTGGCCGGTTCGCTGGATATTACCAGCCGCCGCCCTTATCTTGGCGCGCTGAGCGGAGACAAGGGATCGCTTATGCTGGCGGGGTTGGTTTCATATCTTGATTCGATCAAGGCGCGCGATCCCGCGCCGCGCTCGCGTTGGGAAATCCTGCTCTATCCGGGCGTGCTTTCCGTCGGCATGCACCGCATCGCCCACTGGCTGTTCCGCGGTGAGCTCTATTTCCTGGCCCGCTTCATCAACCACCTCGCCCGCTTCCTGACCGGCAACGACATCCACCCCGGCGCAACCATTGGGCGCCACTTCTTTATCGATCATGGTTTCGTGGTGATCGGCGAGACAGCGGTGATCGGCGACAACGTGACCGTTTACCAGCATGTCACCTTGGGCGGCACCAATCCCGCCGCCGGCATTGCCGGAAATCGCCACCCGACCATCGGCAACAACGCGATCATCGGCTCGGGCGCGCAGGTGCTTGGCCCGATCACGGTCGGGGACCGGGCGCGCATCGGCGCCAACGCTGTGGTCACCCGCGACGTGCCGGAGGGCGCAACCATGATCGGTATTCCGGCGCGCTCCACCCTTGTCGCCGCCGAGCGCTCGTCCGGCAATTTCCTCCCTTACGGCACGCCGTGCACCGAAATGTTCGATCCGCAGACCCAGAAGCTCGAGCTTCTCCAGTGCGAGGTCGAGCTTCTGCGCAAGCGCCTCGCTTTGCTCCTCGAAGAACAAGGCGGCCGGGAGCGCGACCGCGCCTGATGGGCACGCTTCACCCGTTTCCGTCCGCCTCCGCATCGCAGATCGGCTTCACTCGCGCCGAGCTTAGCCGGATCATCGACCTTTACGGCCGCATGGTCGCCGCCGGCATGTGGAAGGATTACGCGATCCAGTTCGGCCGCGATCACGCCGCCTTCTGGGCGTTCCGGCGCAGCGCCGAACGGCCCGAATACAGGATCGAGAAACGCCCCGCCTTGCGCAACCGCCAGGGCATGTGGGCCCTGGTCAACGAAGCCGGCACCGTGCTCCGCCGCGGCCACGAACTCGGCCCGCTTCTGTCCCCAATCGAGCGGCGGCTGCTCAAGGTCGTCAACGACTGACGGCAAAAGACCCTCCCCGCCGGAGCGGAGAGGGCCAGGTAAGCTTAGGTCTTGGCGGGTGTCAGGCCGCGGCGTGTGCCGCCGGCCTGTCGAGTACCGGCAGCCGCGACTGCAGCCCGGCGGGAAGCGGCTGGACCACCGAACGCCGCACCGAATGCCAGAAGGCGGACAGCAGCAGCAGCCCCGATCCGATCACAAAGGCGGCAAGCGCGATGTTGAGTTCCACCGCCCCGAACTTGTCGAACAGGCTGATCAGCGCGAACAGCACATAAGCGAGCGCCGAGACGAGCAGCGCCCGCCGGTCCACTGCAAGCGCGGTCAGGCCGAACAGCAGGTAGACGAACAGGACAACCACCGCTTCGCCGATGGATGCGTCGCCATCGTTGAGGCCGAGCAGCGAAAAGATCGGGTGAACGATCAGCGGCGCCGCAAGCAGGTGAAGCCAGAAGGCGACATCCGAACGGCGAGTCTCGCGGCGCGGATCGGACGAATCCCAGCGCATTGCGAACAGGAACACGCCAAGGCCGAGCACCAGGCCGGCCGACAGCATCACATTCTTCAGCATCTCCGCCTCGCCGATCGCATAAGCGAGCAGGCCGAGCAGGGTGCCGACAACGGTTGCCGCGCCTGCGGCAACGGTGATCGGGACCCGGAAACGCCTCCAGTGCAGCCAGGTCGCGCCGCCGGCGACCGCCGCCGAACCAGCCATGATCAGGCCCGCGATGCGCTCATTATTCTCGATCGCGTCCATCCCCACCGCAAGCGTAAGAACCGTCGCGGCGGTCATCGCGACACCGCCGGTGAAGGCGAGCAGGAGCAGGATGCTGGGCAGCGCCATGCGCCGTTTCCGGGTAAAGAATTCGGCCAGGCCCCAGGCCGTTGCGGCAACGAACAAACCGGCGAAGGGGGAGGGGCCGTCGCCGCCGATCTTCGGCCCAATCGATTGCCCGATCCACGCCACCGCGAACAGCAGGATCGCCGCGGCGATGCCGACGAAGATGTCGTTGAAGCCGGTGATCAGCCGGAAATGCTCTTCATCCACGCTCGGCGCGCTGCGCTCGGTTGCAACATAGTTGCGAAGCGCGGCTGCGGCATCGGGGGTAAGCACCCCCGCCGCCACCGCGGCCTCGATATCGGTTTCCGAATACATATGTTTCTCCTCCCTGTGCGGAGGGGCATAGCATGGGTGTGTTGCTGTATCAATACAGCAATGCGTCAGGCGCTGCCTTGGAGCGTCCTCAGGATCAGCATCGCCTGCTCTGCGCCCGATTGCGGAACGATCTCGCCGGTGCGGTCGATCACCTTGGCCCAGTTCTCCGCCACTTCCTCCACCGTCCGCCGGCCTTCGGGAAGCGCATAGCCCGGCGTCAGCGTCACATACGCCGCCTGCACAACTCCGCCGCCCGCGCCGACGATGACGTTGGAGGGCGCGTCCTCCGACACCAGGTACAAAGCCGCCGGAACCACGTTCTCCGGATTGAACAGGCCCAGCATCTCGGGCGGAAAGATGTCCTCGGTCATCCGCGTCGCCGCGGTCGGTGCGATGGTGTTGACCCGCACGCCGTACTTGGCGCCCTCCAGGTGCAGCGTCTTGGCAAATCCCGCGAGGCCGAGCTTGGCGGCGCCGTAATTCGCCTGCCCGAAATTACCGTACAGCCCCGTGGAACTCGCGGTCATCAGGATCCGGCCATAGGCCTGGGTCCGCATCGTCTCCCAAACCGCCTTGGTGCAGATCGCGGAGCCCAGCAGGTGCACGTCCACTACCGCGCGGAAATCGTCGATGCTCATCTTGGCGAAGCTCTTGTCGCGCAGGATGCCGGCATTGTTGATCAGGATGTGGACCGCGCCCCACCGCTCCTGCACCGCCGCGACCATCGCCTCGACCTGTTCGGCGTCGGTGACGCTTGCGCCGTTCGCCATCGCCGTGCCGCCGGCAGCCTCGATCTCCGCCACCACCTTTGCGGCTGCATCGGACGCGCCCGATCCATCGCGCGCGCCGCCCAGGTCGTTGACCACCACCTTGGCGCCGCGCCGGGCAAGCTCCAGCGCATAGGCCCGGCCAAGTCCGCCGCCCGCGCCGGTGACGATCGCGACCCGGCCCTTGAATGAAATGGACATGAAAAAACCCTCCTCCGCGCCTCGAACGTGAAGCGCGGAGTAGGGCATGTTCGGCTTCTCGAAAAGCCTCAGCGGCGGCGGACGCCGCGCTCGTAGGTCTGGGTGCAGCGGTCGGTCACGGTGCGCGAACAAGCGGGCAGGGGGCCCGCCATTGCGCCGCCGGTCGAGCCGCTGGCCATCGCGCCGCCGCTCGCCGTGCCGCCGGCCATCGTGCCGCCGGCAGCGGTGCCGCCCGCCATCGCGCCTTCGCACATCGGATAGCCGCCGCCGCCTGCATTATAGCCGGCCGGCGTGCAGGCCATGCCGTCGGGATCGGTGCCCTGCTGGGTCACACCGCGTGGGCCGCTGCTCTGGTCGGGATCGTTCACCGTGTTTCCGGTTTGCGCGAGTCCGGCACTGCCGAGCATCAACGCTGCGGCAAAGAATAAGCTCTTCATGGGAAGCATCCTCCTGGTTGGAGCCGCCAACACTCCGGCGGCACCCCATTCAAACGACCCCGGAACGATTTTTCTCCCTGTCTCGCGCCGGGACGCCCCACCGACGCTTCGCCTCGCGCTTTCCGGCCTTTACGCTTATGAAAGAGCATAAGCATACATGCGGGTGACGATGAGCGACAAGCCGAACCAACCGAACGACGCCAGCGGCATGGCCCTGCCCAGCCGGCGGGTCGTGCTCGCGCTCGGCGCCGCCGCGGCGTCCACCGTGGTCACCATCCGCCCGGCGCTCGCCCAGACCGCCGGCTCGGTGCTCAACTGCGAAATCCCCGTGCCCGCCCCCGAAGCGGCCGGAAGCCACATCTCCGCCGACGGCAGCCTCGTCCCCGCCGGAACCCAGGGCGCCTTTCCGCCCGCGCCGCGCCCGATCACCGGCGAGGAAGCCAAGGCGCTCCTCAACGGCGGCCCGACGCCGGCCGGAATGGATGCCGAAGCGGCCCAGGCCTACACCAACTATATTCGCCGTCTGCAGTCGGGGATGAGCGGTTTCACCTGCTACGCCTCCCTGCAGATGCCGCGCTGATTCAGCCAGAGCGGGCCGGCATGGCCGGTCCCACCTTCGTCGCCGAGGCGCCCGAAGCGCTCAGCCAAATCCCCCTCGAAAGCCTCACCGCCCTCTACCACGCCGCCTCGGGCACCACCCACCTCCTCGCCCCCCCCGCGCCGCAGATCCTCGCCGCCCTCGCCGGGCGCCCCGGCACGGCCGAGGATGTGCTCGCCCGAATCGCCGAAAGCTTCGACCTCGAAGCCGAAGACGCCGCAGCCGCCATGTCCGCCCGCCTTGCCGAGCTCGAAGCCGCCGGCCTGGTCCGCCGCGCATGAGGCACCGCCTCGATCTCAAGATCGGCCCCGTCAGCTTCCGCATCGGCTCGGCCTGGCCGCAGCCCATCGCCCAGCTCGCCGCCCTCTACGCCCCCTATCCGAAGCCGGACGGGATCGCCGACTTCACCGTCCGCCTCGAACCCGAAAAGCCCTGGCGCCGCCTGATCCGCCCTTCCGTCGCGATCCACGGCGACTACACGCTCCCCGACGCCGCGCCGCTGCCGCTCGCCCAAGGGCTGCTTGCCGCCGAAATGGGCATGAACCTCCAAATGGCGCTCGGCCAGAAGCGCTTCCTCTTGCTCCACGCCGGCACCGTCGAGCGGGGCGGCCGCGCGCTTCTCCTCACCGGCCACTCCGGCGCCGGCAAATCCACCCTCGCGGCCATGCTTGGGGAGGCCGGCTGGCGCTTCCTGGGCGACGAATTCGCGCTCCTCGATCCCGCCACAGGCCTGATCCACCCATTCCCCCGCGCGATCAGCCTCAAGAACCAGAGCCTCGCCCTGTTCGACAACGCCGCCCCCGACCGCCTCGGGCCGGTGCTCAAGGGCACGCCCAAGGGCACCATCCGCCACCTCCGCCCCCCCGCGGACGCCATCGCCCGAATGGCCGAGCCGGCGCGCCCCGCGCTCATCCTCTTCCCCCGCTTCAACCGCGACTTCGAGCCCGAGACCCGACCGGTCGGCGCCGCCGAAACCTTCGTCCGCCTGACCCAAGCGTCGACCAACTACGTCGCCCTCGGCCGCCCCGGCTTCGACGCGCTGACCAGGCTCGTCACCGCCACACCCTCCTTCGCCATCGACTATCGCAGCGGCGCGGAGGCCGCCGCCCTGATCGACACCCTGTGGAGCAAAACCGCGTGAAGGACGCCCGCCTCCTCACCCGCCTCCTCGCCGATCCCGCCCGCGCCGCCGAAGTGCGTGACTGGACGGGCCTCATCTGCACCGCCCGCGCCGAAAGCCTCCTCGGCAGCCTCGCCTTCCGCCTCGCCGACGCGCCCGTGCCGCCCGAGGTCGCGGCCATCCTCGAAGACGCCCGCCAGGACGCCGCCTACGCCCGCACCCAGGCGCTCTGGGAAGCCGAAATGGCCCAGCGCGCCCTCGGCGACATCCCCCTCATCCTGCTCAAGGGCACCGCCTACGCCGCCGGCAACTTGCCCGCAGGGGAGGGCCGCTCGATCGGCGATCTCGACATCCTCGTCCCCCGCGAACAGCTCGACGCCGCCGAAGCCGCGCTTCTCGCCGCCGGCTGGGAATGGGTGAAGGAAGACGCCTATGACGACCTTTATTACCGCACCTGGATGCACGAACTGCCGCCGCTCATCCACCGCGACCGCGACCGGATGATCGACGTCCACCACACAATCCTCCCCCCCACCGCACGCCCGACCCCGGACGCCGCCGCCCTCGCGAACGACAGCATCGCGCTCCCGGGCGCGATGCGCATCCTTTGCCCCGAAGACATGATCCTCCACGCCGTCGCCCACCTCTTCGCCGACGGAGACCTCGCCGGCGGGCTTCGCAACCTGTGGGACATCGACCGCCTGCTCCGCCGTTTCGGCGCTACGGAAGGCTTTTGGACGCGTCTCGCCGCCCGGGCAGACCGCCACCAGCTTCGCCCCCACACCGCCCGAGCCCTCCGCCTCGCCCGCCGCCTCTACGAAACCCCGGTCGACAAAAGCCTCGCCGGCCGCGGCCACGCCACCGATGCCCTCTACATCCGCCGCCTGCTCGCCCGCGACGGCTGGGGCCGCGAACGCCGCCCGTTCACCCGCTTGGGCTTCTACGTCCGCTCCCATTGGCTGCGCATGCCGCCCCACCTCCTCGCGCGCCACCTCCTCACCAAGGCCCGCAAGCCGCGTTGACAAGCGCCAACTCGCGGATGTAAAGAGTTCCTTCCATTTAGGCAGGAGTTCTTTCCATGGACGACGGCTGGCCTTCTTCCCGTCCCTACGTGATCGGCTCCACCCTCATGTGGATCCTGTTCCTGCTCGCCATCTGGCTGCTGGCGTGGGGAAGCGAAGGCGACCGCCTCCCGCTCGCCGCGCGCTCGGCAATCGCGATCGTGCTCGCGCTCGCCGTCGCAGGACAGTTCATCGCCGCCTACCGCCTGATCGCGCGCCAGGACGAATATGTCCGCGGCATCACCGCCAAGCGGATGATCGCCGCCGCGGGCGTCACGATCACCGCGGCCGTCTTCGCCGGGGTCGCCGAGCAATTCCTCGGCCTGCGCGACCTTCCGATGTGGCTGGTCTACCCCTTTTATTGGGGCGCCTTCGGCATGGTCACCCCCTTCATCAACGACACGCGGCCATGAAGAGCCGCCTGCGCGTGCTTCGCGCCGAGCGCGGCTGGACCCAGGAGCAGCTCGGAACCGCGATCGGCGTGTCGCGCCAGGCGATCAACGCGCTCGAGGCCGAACGCCACGATCCCTCGCTCGATCTCGCCTACCGGATCGCGGTCGCCTTCGGCGTGTCCGTGGAGAACGTCTTTCCCAATCCGCATCATCAAGGAACCAAGCCATGAAGCATCATGCCATTCTCCTGCTCTCCACCCTCGCCGCAATCCCCTCCGCCGCCGCGCCCGCCGCCGCAAAGCCGGCTGCCGCCGCTCCCGCTTTCGCCAGCCAGCGCATCTCGGTCGAGGTAAAGGGCTCCGGCCCCGACGTTATCCTCATCCCCGGCCTCAGCTCCTCGCCTCGCGTATGGGACAGCACCGTCGCCGCTCTCCCCGGCTACCGCTACCACCTCGTCCACGTCGCCGGCTTCGCCGGCAAGGCACCCGGCGCCAACGCCTCGGGGGAGGTCGTCGCCCCGGTCGCTGAGGAGATCGCCCGCTACATCCGCGAGGCCAAGCTCAAGCGCCCCGCCATCATCGGCCACAGCCTCGGCGGGACCTTGGCGATGATGGTCGCGTCCAAGCACCCCCAACTCGCCTCCAAGGTCATGGTGTTGGACATGGTCCCCTTCATGGCGGCACTGTTCGGCGGCCCCGGCGCAACGCCTGAAACCGTTCGCCCGATTGCCGAGCAGATGCGCGCCGGCATCGCCGGCGGCACCGGCGAAGCGCGCAAGGCGATGGCCGCTCAGACCATCGCGGGCATGGTTCGCACCGAATCACTCCGCCCAGCCGCGGTCGCTCACTCGCTGGACAGCGACGCAAAGGTCTCGGCGCGGGCGATGTACGAGCTGATCCTGCTCGACCAGCGGCCGGCGCTGAAATCCATCAAGGTGCCGATGCAGGTGCTCTGGGTCCGCGCGCCAAGCGCTCCGATCACGGACGAGCAGATGGCGCAATTCTACAAGCTGTCTTACGCCAACGTGCCTCAGGCGAAGCTCACCCAGGTGCCGAATTCCTACCACTTCATCATGTGGGACGCGCCCGAAGCGTTTCAGCGCGAGGTGAAGGCGTTTCTCTCGGCCAAATAAACGAGGGCTGCGTGGAGGCCGCAGAAGGCGTCGATCACCGCATCGGCGCCCAGCGCCTCCACCGGCCGGTCCGAATAGCCGAAGCTCACCGCAACGAACGGCACCGCCGCCGCCCGGGCGGTGTCCGCATCGGTGATCGAATCGCCGACGAACACCGCCGGCGCGCCGCCTGCGCGGGCGATCGCCTCGTGCAGCATCGCCGGCTCGGGCTTGCGCGTCGGCAGCGTGTCGCCGCCGACCACGGAGGCGAACCGCCCCTGCCAGCCAAGCGCCTCGACCAGCGCGTGGGTCAGCTGCTCCACCTTGTTGGTGCACAGGGCTAAAGCGATGCCGTCGGCCGCAAGCGCATCCAGCGCCGCCTCGACGCCGGGATAGGGCCTCGTGCCGACGCACACGTCCTGTGCGTAGAAATCGAGGTACATCGGCAAGCCCTGGTCCACCAATTCCTCAGCCGCGCCGCCGGTGATGGTGAGCGCGCGCTGCACCAGCGAGCGCGCGCCACCGCCCACCATGTCGCGGATCGCGTCCTGCGCCAGCGTATCGCGGCCAAGCGCCGCCAGCATCCGGTTGAGGCCGGCTGCAATGTCGGGCGCAGTGTCGGCAAGCGTGCCGTCCAGGTCGAAGGCGATCGTGCGAAAGGGCAGACGGGAAAGCGGGGCCATAAGCGCCCGGCTCTGGTCGCACGCTATGGAATTGGCAACATTATCATGCGAAAGGCCGGGCCGTGACCCAGCACCAATCCAACCTCGCCCCGCGCCCCTTCGCCGCCGTGATCCTCGCCGCCGGCAAGGGCACCCGTATGAAGTCGGACCTGCACAAGGTCCTCCATCCGATCGCCGGGCGGCCGATGCTCGAACATCTGCTCGCCTCGGTCGAAAGCCTCGGCGCGGCGCGCACCGTGGTGGTGGTCGGCTCCGGCCGTGAGCAGGTCGAGCCGCTCGTCGCCAGCCACGGCGGCGAGGTCGTCGTCCAGGATCCGCAGTTCGGCACTGCCCATGCCGTCCAGCAGGCCGAAACCGCGCTTGCCGATTTCGACGGCGATGTCCTCATCCTCTACGGCGACGCGCCGCTCGTCGAAGCCGCCACCATGCAGCGCATGCTCGATCGCCTCGCCGCCGACGACCATCCCGCCTCCGTGGTGGTCGGCTTCCGCCCGTCCAATCCGCTCAATTACGGGCGGGTGATCGCCGACGAGGCCGGGCTGATCCGCAAAATGGTCGAGCACAAGGATGCCACGCCCGAAGAGCGCGCCGTCGATTTGTGCAACTCCGGCCTGATGGCCGCCCGCGCCGCCGATCTCTGGCCGCTCCTTTCCGGCGTCGACAACGACAATGCCGCCGGCGAATATTACCTTCCCGATATCGTCATGCTCGCCGCCGCCGTCGGCCGGGTTTCGGCGGTTATCGAAACCGATCCGGACGAGGTCGCCGGCGTCAACAGCCGCAGCGAACTCGCCATCCTCGAAAACCTCTGGCAGCAGCGCCGCCGGGCGACGCTGATGGCCGACGGCGTCACCCTGATCGCGCCCGAGACGGTGTGGCTCGCCCACGACACCCAAATCGGCCGCGACACCGTGGTCGAGCCCAACGTTGTCTTCGGCCCCGGCGTGGTCATCGGCGAAGCGGCGAAGATCCGCGCCTTCTCCCACCTGGAGGGTGCCACCGTCGCCACCGGCGCCGAGATCGGCCCCTATGCCCGCCTGCGCCCCGGCGCCGACATCGGCGAGAAGGCCAAGATCGGCAATTTCGTCGAGGTCAAGAAAGCCCGCTTCGGCAAGGGCGCCAAGGCCAACCACCTCAGCTACATCGGCGACGCCGACGTGGGCGAGGGCGCCAACATCGGCGCGGGCACCATCACCTGCAATTATGACGGCTTCTTCAAATACGGCACGCAGATTGGGGCAGGGGCCTTTATCGGCTCCAACTCCGCGCTCGTCGCTCCCGTCAGCATCGGCGCCGGCGCGATCGTCGGCGCCGGGTCCGTCATCACCCAGAGTGTCGAAGCCGACGCCCTTGCCGTTGCCCGCGGCGCACAGCAAACCAAGACCGGCTGGGCCGCCCGTTTCCGGGCCGCCATGACTGCCAAGAAGAAAGCGAGCTAGAACCAGCTTATGTGCGGAATCATCGGTATCGTCGGCGCAACCCAGGTCACGCCCCGGCTCATGGACGGCCTTCGCCGCCTGGAATATCGCGGCTATGATTCCGCGGGGCTCTGCACCCTGGTCGACGGCAAGCTCGAGCGCCGCCGCGCGGAGGGCAAGCTCGACAACCTCGCCGCGGTGCTCGCCGGCGATCCTCTCCCCGGCAACGTCGGCATCGCCCACACCCGCTGGGCGACCCACGGCGCGCCAACCGTCGGCAACGCCCACCCGCACATCGTCGACGGCGTCGCCCTGGTCCACAACGGCATCATCGAGAATTTCCGCCCGCTGCGCGAGGAAATGCAGGCGGAAGGACGCGTCTTCCTGTCGGAAACCGACAGCGAAGTGGTCGCCCACCTTGTCGATCACCAGCTCAAGCAGGGCCTTTCCCCCAAGGACGCCGTTGCCGCCGTTCTCCCCCGCCTGCACGGCGCCTTTGCCATCACCATCCTGTTCCGCGACTTTCCCGGCATGCTGATCGGCGCCCGCATGGGCGCGCCGCTCACCTTGGGCTATGGCGACGGCGAGACCTATCTCGGGTCCGACGCCCTCGCCCTCGCCGCGCTCACCCAGCGCATCGCCTATCTCGACGAGGGCGACTGGGCAGTGGTGTCGAACGACGGCGCCCAGATCTACAACCGCGCCAACGAAGCGGTGGAGCGCGAAATCGTCCTGTCCGGCGCCTCCTCGGCGATGACCGAAAAGGGCAATCACCGCCACTACATGCAGAAGGAAATCTTCGAGCAGCCGCTCGTCGTCGCCGAGACCCTGCAATCCTACATCCGCCCCTTCGAGCAGCAGGTCGCGCTGCCCGACATGAACTTCTCCTTCGCCGACGTGCCCCGCATCACCATCGTCGCCTGCGGCACCAGCTTCTACGCCGGCATGGTCGCCAAATACTGGCTGGAGCAATTCGCCCGGGTCCCGGTCGAGCTCGATATCGCCTCCGAATTCCGCTACCGCCAGCCCGTGCTCGAGGAAGGCGGCCTCGCCCTCTTCATCTCCCAGTCCGGCGAAACCGCCGACACCCTCGCCGCCCTTCGCCACGCCCGCGAGCACGGCCAGCGCATCGCCGTCGTCGTCAACGTCCCCACCAGCTCCATGGCGCGCGAGGCCGACCTCCTGCTCCCCACCCGCGCCGGCCCCGAAATCGGAGTCGCCTCCACCAAGGCCTTCACCTGCCAGCTCGCCGTCTTGGCCGCGCTCGCCGCTAAGGTTGCCCGCGACAAGGGCCGCATGACCGCCGAGGAAGAGCGCGAAATCGTCGCCCACCTGTCCGAAGCTCCCGCCGCAATGAACGCCGCCTTGGCCCACGATGACGACATCCGCATTATGGCCCCCCTCATCGCCAAGGCCCGCGACGTCCTCTACCTCGGCCGCGGCCCGGATTACCCGATGGCGCTGGAAGGCGCCTTGAAGCTCAAGGAAATCAGCTACATCCACGCCGAAGGCTATGCCGCCGGCGAGATGAAGCACGGCCCGATCGCGCTGATCGACGAACACGTCCCCGTTATCGTCCTCGCCCCCTCCGGCCCGTTGTTCGAGAAAACCATCTCCAACATGCAGGAAGTCCAGGCCCGCGGCGGCCAGGTGGTGCTCATCTCCGACGCCGAAGGCCTCGCCGCCGCCGCCGATCCCCGCCTGATCGCGACCATCGAGATGCCGTCCGTCCACCCCCTGATCGTGCCGCTGACCTACGCCATCCCCGTCCAGCTCCTCGCCTACCACGTCGCCGTGTTCAAAGGCACGGACGTCGACCAGCCCCGCAACCTCGCCAAAAGCGTCACCGTGGAATAAGCGCGGAGGGGAGGGGAGGGGCCACACCCTCTCTCCCCACGCACCCCCTTGAAAAATAGGACATCACCCCAGAACATCGCGTGAACACACACCGTTCACGCGAAGGCTTTGCCATGCCCACCCCAGCCGCCCGCCGCCGCACACGCGAAAACGCCCGCTTCCTCGCGGCGCTAACCCGCACCGGCAACGCCCGCCTGGCCGCCCGCGAGCTCGGCGTCCACCGCGCCACCTACACAAAGCGCCGCGCCCGCGACCCCGCCTTCGCCGCCGCCTGGGCCGCCGCCCTCGCCGCCGCCCGCCCGCACCGCCGCCGCCCCCGCGTCGGGGGCATAAGCGCCGCCACCGACGCCGCCCTCCTCGACTATCTCAGCCAGGGCTGGAGCCTCCGCCTCGCCGCGTCCGAGTGCGGCTTCGCCCATTCCAGCTTCCTCGCTTTGGCCCGCCGCGATCCCGCCTTCGCCCATGAACTGAAAGTCGCCGCCGCGATCGGCCAGGACCGCCTCCAGCTCGCCATCATGGACCGCAACGTCTCCGGCACCGAGGGGCTGGAGCTGCGCATCCTCCCCATGCCCCGCATGACCGTGGAGCAAGCCATGCTGCAGCTCGAATTCGCCAACCCCCACGGCCGCTTCCAGCGCTCCGTCAACCGCCGCCCCCATCTGCCCCCCAAGTTCGAGGCCGTCGCCCCCGCCATCGCCGCCAAGGTCGCCGCCATGCTCCGCCAGCGGCACTTCAACGAGACCGGGAGCTGGCGCCTTCCGAGCGAAGGGTGATCCGGCGCCGGCAAGCGCTTCACGCAAAGGCGTGCGGAAGAAGGAGTGTTTTCACGCAGAGGCGTAGAGACGCGGAGAAGAAAAGGCGCGAAGCGCCCTCCAACCCTCACGCGCCCCCACGCAATCATGCGTCTGAAGGCACAGCCGCCAATGCAGCCACCCTCCGCGTCTCCGCGCCTCCGCGTGAACCAAATCAGCCGAGGAGCCGCTACGCGGAAGGAAAACCAGCCACCCCCGCCGAACCCGTCCCAAGCGAAGCCGAGGGACAAAGCCGAACCGCCTGTCCTGAGCACAGCCGAAGGGCATCCCGCCGAAGCGCCGCCAGACACGCCTCCCCGCAGTCCAGCGTCCCCGCATCATGATCGACCAGCAGCACGATCTTCACCCCCAGCGCCGCCACATCCGGCGCCGGCGCCCGAAGCACGCGCCCCAACGCCCGCTCAAACGCCGCCCCCACCCGGTCATACTCCCCCTGCCGAGCCTCCGCCTCCGCAAAAGGCAGCCCCGCCAAAGCCCCCTCCGCCGCAACCACCTCGCCCCACCGCGCCTCCAGTTCGCCCACCAGAGCAGCCCACCTTAATCCTCCCCCAGATTTCTGGGGGAGGGGGACCGCGTGCAACGCGGTGGAGGGGTCCCCTTCCTCAGTCCCGCTCATCCTGAGGAGGGACTGAGCCTGTCGAAGGCCCATCTCGAAGGACACCGGCACAGCCACAACCGCTCCAAGCACCTCCCTTCGACTCAGCTCAGGACAGCCCCGCCGAGTCCGATCACGCGCCATCAGCCCAGCCCTCCCCGCCCATCCTGAGGATCGGGCCTTTCGGAAGCCGCGGGGCGGCTTCTGAAATGCCCGACTGAGCAAGGTTCCCGCCAAAGTACCACTTTGGCGGGTGCCCGTGTCGAAGGCCCGTCTCGAAGGACGCGCCTAGCCCGTCCACAATTGTTCGTTTAAGCTGCCCAGCAGCCATCCTTCGCCTCCTTCAACAAGGCGTTCGAGGGTCAGAGCCGGCGCAGGGGGCCTAATCCCTGCTCCGGTTCGCTATGAGCAATCCGATAGCACTAACCTATGGTGGCCGCAATAGCCGAGGAAAAGAAACACAAGGGCGGCCGCCCACGCACCGGCATCGGCCCCTCCATAGGCCTCCGCCTTTACCCGGAGCTGGAGGCCAGGCTCGACGCCTGGATAGCAGCCCACCCGGACCCAAAGCCGAGCAAGCCGGAAGCGATCAGAAGGCTGCTGGGGGAGGCGCTTCAGCCGCCGCACCACTACCAGGATTAGCTAGACAGTACACCGGAGAGATAATGACTGACAAAGAACTCCTTACCCGAGTGTTCAAGGCACTAGGCCACGCTCACCCCATAGATACCTTCTCAGAGGAGGAGGTTCATCGGATCGCAGTGTTACTCGAAGCGGACCCCGAACACTGCTGGGGCGAATATTCGAATGCTGTCCTTGAGGCGGACCCCAATGGACCGCTCCCGTTCTTTGCGCCTTGACGTTTTTCTACGCACGATTCACGAGCATCTGGCGTAATACGGATGCGCGCGCTGCTGCACTAAGGTCAAAACTTGGATCACTGCATTTTGGTGCTAAAGAACTATTATGGCAATAGATTTTGAATTCAGAAAGAAGGCTGTCCGTTCCCTCACCAGGGAGATTGGAGTTTACGTTCTCTGCGACCTTGATCGCGTTCCGGTGTATGTAGGGCAGTCGCAAGAGGGTATCCGACGTCGTGTTTCGCGGCATCTTACCTCGGCTCGCTCAGACATCGTCGCAAACCGGCAGGTGGACGTGTGGGAGATTGCTTGGGTGATGGCATACCCGGTAGCCAGCGCAGCGGCGATTAAACCTCTCGAATCTCTTCTGTTCCACCACTTCAATCCGTTATCACAGCTTATGAACGGATCTGTCCTGCCTACCCCGGTGGGCGGCGCTGCGGTTCCGAGTCCGGGGCAAATCGTCCAAGTTATGGCTGACGACGAAATAGCCGATAAGATTGATCCGTTACAGCGATTGCCTCGGCAGGCGGCTCACTACACCCAAATCGTGGGTCACTTTCTAGCGGTGAAGAACTCGCCTCAAGTCGCTCGCGCCATGGACGCGCACTTCAAACGCTTGGCGAGTTATCATGCCACTCTGCTCGGACTGGCAGGAGAGAGCGACCCAGGTGAGGACGATTAGCCCCCACGGACCCACGACGAACAGCGCTGGACATAAGTAGAACATGGCGCCATAATGGCGCCATGACCACACAGAACAGCACGCCCATCGATCGGATCAACCTCCGGCTCCCGGGGGAGACCTTCGCGTCTATTGATCGCGCCCGCGTAAGTCGTCCGGGCAGCGTCTCTCGTAACACGTGGATCACGGAGGCGATCGAGGAAAAACTTGATCGTGACTCAAGGTCAGGAGGCTCTCATGTCGAACGGCGAGTGGCAAATGACTAGCTTTTACGAGTTCTTCGCTGGCGGCGGCATGGCTCGAGCGGGTCTCGGGAGCGGATGGACCTGCCTTTTCGCCAACGACTTCGACCACAAGAAAGGGCTGACCTATCAGGCGAACTGGGGGACTGGGGGTGAGTTGAAGGTAGGCGACGTCAAAGCGATCAAGGGGCACGAGTTGCCTGGGATTGCAGACCTCGTTTGGGGTTCATTCCCGTGTCAAGACCTGTCCCTGGCGGGGGGCGGCGCGGGGCTTAAGGGGGAGCGTTCGGGAACCTTTTATCCGTTCTGGGATGTGATCAATGATCTGATTGCAGACCGCCGTCCGCCGAAGCTGATCGCACTTGAGAATGTTTGCGGGACCCTCACATCGCATGGCGGCAAAGATTTCGAGGCGATTTGCGAAACTTTCGTAAAATCCGGGTATCGTGTGGGCGCACTGGTAATCAACGCGGCGCTCTTTGTGCCTCAGTCTCGGCCGAGGCTTTTTGTTATTGGTGTCCGAGCAGACGTGGAGATCGACTCCGCGCTGCTAGCGCCGGGGCCAATCGAGCCATTTCATTCTCGAGCGCTGCAGAGCGCGGTTAACAGGCTGCCAACAGACCTGTCGCGGGCGTTGGTCTGGTGGAACGTACCTGTCCCGCCCCGTAGGAATACAACGTTCGCTAGTATGATTGAAGAGCATCCAACAAGCGTTTCGTGGCATACTGCCGCTGAGACGCAGCAACTGTTGGCGATGATGTCTCCGCTTAACCTAGCGAAGGTTAACGCTGCCAAGCGCGCTGGCCACCGGGTGGTAGGAGGGATCTACAAACGGACGCGGCTCGATAGCCACGGTAAGAAAGTTCAGCGCGCGGAAGTGCGGTTTGACGACATCTCCGGGTGCCTTCGGACGCCGGCTGGAGGATCGAGCCGCCAAGTGATCATCGTCGTTGAGGGCAGTAGCATTCGCTCGCGCCTCATCTCGGCCCGCGAAACGGCACGCCTCATGGGGCTGGAAGACGAGTACAAGATTCCACGAAACTATAATGAAGCGTATCATCTCACGGGCGATGGCGTTGCGGTTCCAGTCGTCCGCCACTTGGCACGCTATGTTTTCGAGCCCATACTGGGCATCGTGAACACTGCTGTCCAGGAAGCTGCATGAGCGTCATCCCGTGCGAACAAAATAGGGCTTTGCGGCTCCAAATTGAAGCATTTGCCGAAACTCTCAAGACAAGCGCGCATCTTCTTGGCGATCATGGATTAGACGAGAAGGACTTCTATAACTCGGGACTGTTCCGCGGGGCAGTGGAGCGCGTCCGAGGTCAGTTCTCCGCGACTTTACGTCCGAAACGAGAGTTCGTCCTCCACGTTCTAAATCACATGGAGGACGAAGGATATATTGCTGGGTGGGACTTAACGGAAGACGCGAGTAGGAACGATTACGCAATCAGGCTTCTGAGTGGCCGTGTCGCAGTTATCGACCTTAAAGGGTGTCTTGACGGTAATAACACCAACATATTCGAACGACCGGCTCATGCCGACGAATTTGTGATTTGGAGCGTATGCACGAACCTTGGCGCCGACCCTCGGCGGAATGCTTGGTCCGGTATTCACACTCGCCTGAGCGCTGAGATCATACACCGTGAGCAGAAGGTAGATGGGCTGATAGTTTGGGACATGGTTTGCGGAACGTTAGGTCGGCCATGTCCGAAAATCGCAGCGGAGGGCGATACAGTGCGTAGTACTGATATAGGGCCGTATCGAGTACCGCCTGCGTGCATCTACCTCTTCCCCAGCCATTTGCCGTCTTTAACCAAGCCCGTTACATTCGGACAGCCCTTGGGAGAATCTGAACTTTTGTCGGCGTTCCACCGATGCTTCAAAGGACGCGATGAGGAACTTAACTACGTCGACTTCGACATTCAGCGCAGTGGCAGCGATATAATGAGGCGAACCGCTGTGAGGCGGGGAGGATCGGTGGTTAAAACGTCAGAGATGACCCCCATCAGGCGGGTCTAGCACGGTCAGGAACTGGGATAAGGAGTAAGCTACCCTCGCCCTGTCGCGAGTTTCACACTCCCAGATTACCAGTACACGCCACTTCTGCTCTGTGAGACGACTCCGCGCGGTGCTGTCACGTAGCACGTTTCGTTCGAGCTTTGGTTTCCAGTAGTCTTGGTTCGTCTTCGGAATACGACTTCCGCGTGAGCAGGCGTGCTGATGCCAGAAGCAGCCGTGAACGAATATCACGGCGCGGTACATCGGGAATACAAGATCCGGCGTACCCGGAAGGTCGCGGCGGTGAAGGCGAAACCGGTATCCGAGCCGGTGTGCTATGCGCCGCACCACCAATTCTGGGCTGGTGTCCTTGCTTCGAACACGCGCCATGACAGCGCTTCTGTCGTAAGTGGCCTCGTCTCGGGTCAAACCACCGGCCCGCTGCGCCTCCTCGGCTTTACCGGCCGGGGCACGGTCGGGTGCGCGGAGCGTCGTCGCATCTTGAGCAGGATTCCCGCCAGACGACCCATGTGCGCGTAACCGCACCGCAGGCCCACGCCTCATACTCCGCAGTTGCCGGGCAGCAGCTGCACCGCCATGTCCAGGCGCGGGTGCGCCCCGCATTGCACGCCATTGCCTATTCCCACGACTCCTCCCGAAGAGTTTAGCACAGACGGGCACGCGCTTGAAGCCGCTTGCACTTTGGCAGTCGCCGCGCCCCGGCGTGAACTCAAACAAAAAGACCGGAGTGTTTCCACCCCGGCCCTTGTAGCCTACCCGGCTCAAAGTACCACTTTGAGACGTACTATTTTACCCGCTCAACCTGCTCGAACTCGAGTTCCACCGGCGTCGCGCGCCCAAAGATCGACACGCCCACCTTCACACGCCCGCGGTCGAAATCGAGTTCCTCCACAACCCCGTTGAAGCTTGCGAACGGGCCGTCCAGCACCTTCACCGAGTCGCCGATCTCGTAGTCGACGCTGATCTTGGTCTTGGGGGCGGCGGCGGCGGCTTCTTCCTTGGTGTTGAGGATTCGGGCGGCTTCGCCCTCGCTGATCGGCTGGGGCTTGCCCATGGAGCCGAGGAAGCCGGTCACCTTGGGGGTGTTCTTGACGAGGTGGTAGACGTCGTCGGTCATTTCCAGCTTGGCGAGCACGTAGCCGGGGAAGAACTTGCGGTCGGAGGTGACCTTCTTGCCGCGGCGCACTTCCGTGATCTTCTCGGTCGGCACTTCCACCGATTCCACCAGGGTCTCGAGGCCCATGCGGGTGGCGTCGGCGAGGATCTGGTCGCGGACCTTGTTCTCGAAGCCGGAATAAGCGTGGATGATGTACCAGCGAGACGACATGAAGCTTCCTCTTTATCTTTTTTTGGCCGCGCGGGCCGCGCGGGCGATCAGGGCCGCGGCGACAGCAGGCCGAGCAGCGCCTGGACAATGGTCGAGAACGTGTAATCGGTGACGAAAAAGAACACGCTCAAGATGGAGGTCATGATCACCACCATGATCGCGGTGGTTACCGTTTCCTTGCGGGTCGGCCACACCACCTTTGCGGTTTCGGCGCGGACCTGCCGCAGGAATTCGCCGGGATTTGCCATGGCTTCGTCTCGTGCCTCGCCTGTGTTTCGTGCGCGCCGGTGGGGGTGCGCCGCGTCTGTTCCGGACAGCCGCCTTCGACCGGAGGGCCGGTCAGCCGGAGAATGCCGATGAATGCGAAGGCCGGGAGATAGCGCCGGCCGCGGGGGTTGGCAAGGGTTGGGGGCAGGGGGTGTTGGGGGGAGGTGGTGTGGGGGGAGAGGGGGAGGGGGAGGAACACACGCGGAGCGGGTGCTTCTGATGCTGGGGGCCGTCACGGGAGTAAATCCCGTGACGTCGGTCCTGTCGCTGTGCTCGCTTCGCATCGCCGCGCAGGCCGTCCGCCGGCTTCGCATCGCGCTTCGCGCGACCGGCGGATAAGGCGTCCTCCGCCTTGCCGCGGGCTTCGCCCTTGCATCGCCTTCCGGCGCTCGGCGGAGGACGCCTTATCCGCCTTGCTTCGGGGTGGCAGGAGTGGAGGGACTCGAACCCACGGCCCTCGGTTTTGGAGACCGATGCTCTACCAACTGAGCTACACTCCTAAGCCCCCCGCTCCTTAGACGCGGGGTTTGGCCGGTGCAAGGCTTGGGTTGCGGCTTGGTGCCGCGCGCCGCAGCCCGCCTTAGGCGGCGATGTCGTAGGGCTGGATCTCGCCGGAAAGGTACAGGTTCCTGGCCTTGGCGCGCGACAGCTTGCCCGAGCTGGTGCGCGGCAGGGTGCGCGGCGGGACGAGCTCGATCACGCAGTTGATGCCGGTGATCGCACGCACCCGCTCCCGAATCTGGTCGCGCAGGCGGCCGCGTTCTTCGGTGTCGGAGGTGCGGCACTGGACCAGCACCGCCGGCGTCTCCTCGCCGCCCGGCGTGGTGATCGAGAATGCGGCGATGTCGCCGGCCTTGAAGCCGGGAATCTGCTCCACCGCCCACTCGATGTCCTGCGGCCAGTGGTTCTTGCCGTTGATGATGATCATGTCCTTGGCGCGGCCGACGATGTAAATGTAGCCGTCCGACATGTAGCCCATGTCGCCCGTGTCCAGCCAACCGTCGTCGGTAAGGCAGGCGGCGGTCGCGTCCGGGTCCCGAAAGTAGCCGACCATCACCGACGGGCCTTTGCACCACACTTTGCCGATCTCGCGATCCGACAGCGGACGGCCGTCCTCGTCGAGGATGGCGATCTCCATGTCGCGGGCCGGGCGGCCGCAGTTCACCACCGAGCGGTAACGCTGCGGGCGGTCGCGTTCGGCCTTGCCGCCGCCGGCCAGCAGGGTCTCCTCCACCAGTTCGACGACGATCCCCTCGCCCGGCGGCATGATCGACACTGCGAGGGTCGCTTCGGCGAGGCCGTAGGAGGGGAGGAAGCTCTTGGCGCTGAAGCCCGCTTCGTGGAAGGCATCGACGAACGCCTGCATCACGTCCGGGCGGATCATGTCGGCGCCGTTGCCGGCCACGCGCCAGCGGGAAAGGTCGAAGCGTTCCGACACCTTGGACTGGCTGGACATGCGGCGTGCGCAGATGTCGTAACCGAAGGTGGGGGAGTAGCTCAGCGTGGTGCCCGCATTGCGGCTGATCAGGTCCAGCCAGGCGAGCGGGCGGCGGGCGAAATCCTCGGTCTTGAGGTAATCGGTCGAAACCTGGTTGGCGACCGGCGACAGGAAGCAGCCGACCAGGCCCATGTCGTGGTACCATGGGAGCCACGACACGCAGCGATCGCTGTCCACCACTTCCATGCCGTGGCTGTGCGCGGCGAGGTTGTTGAGAAGCGCGTGGTGGGTGATCGCAACGCCGTGCGGGAAGCGCGTCGAGCCCGAGGAATATTGGAGATAGGCGATGTCGTCGGTCGCCGCCTGCGGAAGCGGCGCCTCCGGAGCTTCGCGGCGGGCGAACTCCTCCCAGATCAGACCCTGGATGCTCGCACCCTCGGCGGCGGCACCGGCCATTGAGGCAAGCTCGGCCGGGAAGAACAATGCCTTGGGGTCCGAACTGGCGAGCTGCACGGAAAGCTGCTCGATATACGAATCGCGCCCGCCAAAGGAGGTCGGCAGCGGCAAGGGAACCGGCCACGCGCCGGCGTAGATGCAACCAAAGAACAAGGCGGCGAATTCCGGCCCGGTTTCCGCGACGATCGCAATCCGGTCCGCGGGCTGGGTTCCGGCGGCAATCAGGCGGTAAGCGGCCTGCAGCGCATCCTCGCGCAGCTCGCGAAAGGTAAAGGCGCGGGAAAGCTGCCCACGCGGGTCGTGGAAATTGAGCCCGCGAACACCCTGCGCGGCATAATCCAGCGCCTCCCCAAGCGTGCCGAAGTCGGCAAGCCGGCGCGGCAAGTCGTCCGCGGTGGGGGTGGGGGCAAGTGCGGAATTCTCTTGAACTGAACCAGTAGGCACTGGGGTATTGATCCTCATCTCGTGGGGCGCGCCAGCGGGCGCTTGGGCCCCTGCCCCGGTAAAGAGGCGATGGCCTTTCATAATCGGCGGGGAGTGTGGCACAATCATGGCGCGTGAAACAGGACTCCGCCCGTAAGCCCCGCCCGCCGCTCGACAAAGAGGGTCTGGAGCGCCTCGCCCTCTTCTATGCGGGCCGCTATGCGACGACCCGCGCCAAGCTGCGCCAATACCTCAAGCGCAAGGTGGTCGAGAGGGGCTGGGGAGGGGAAAGCGCACCACCGATTAACGCGCTGGTCGAGAAGCTCGCCGGGCTGCGCTACGTCGACGACAAGGCTTTCGCGGCCTCGCGCGGCGCCGCGCTGACCCGGCGCGGTTTCGGCGAGCGAAGGGTCGGCGACGCCCTGAAGGCGGCCGGTATCGACCCGGAGGACGCCGCTCCCGCACGCGAGGAAGCGCGCGAATCCGCCTGGACCTCGGCGCTACGCTTCGCCGAGCGCCGCCGGCTCGGCCCCTATGCCGCGGCGGCGCACGACCAGGCGGGTCGGCAGAAAGCCATCGGCGCTATGCTTCGGGCCGGGCACCCGATGGATCTGGTGCGGCGCATCCTTAACGCTTCCCCCGGCGAAATCCCGGATTCGGACGGTCGTTAAAAAGCACGCGGAAACAGTTCACAAGGTTGCAACAGCCATGATAGTCCTCCCGCCGGGCGCTATCATGGATTGCCGTTAATGACCTCGGGCCGGGAAAATCTTGCGGAAGGATCCGCCTCCGGCGTGCCGGAGGAGGCGATGCCGCATGCCGACGACGAGGCGCTGACCCGGATCACCGGCTCGATGAAGTGGTTCGACGCCACGCGGGGGTTCGGCTTCCTCGTCAGCGATCAGATCGAAGGCGACGTCCTTGTCCACTTCAGCGTGCTTAAGGAACATGACCGCCGCAGCCTTCCCGAAGGCGCGGTGATCGAGTGCCTCGTCGCCGAGCAGGAACGGGGTCTCCAGGCGCGCAAGGTCCTGTCGATCGATCTCAGCCAGGCCATTGTCAGCGAAGCCCCGCGTAGCGCCGCGTCCCCCGCCGAACGGGTCGATCCCTCGGCCTTGCTGGCCGACGCCGGGGCGTTCGAGGCGGTGCGGGTGAAATGGTTCAACCGCCTCAAGGGCTACGGCTTCCTCAATCGCGACGGCGAGGGCGACGAGGAGGAGGACATTTTCGTCCACATGGAAACGGTGCGCCGCGGCGGCCTTGCCGACCTCATCCCCGATCAATTGCTCCGCGCCCGAATCGCCTCCGGGCGCAAGGGGCCGCTTGCCGTTGAAGTGGAAGCGCGCTGACGCCGCCATCGGCTTGAATAGGCTGGCCCTGCTAAGTGGGGGCGAACCGAGGGGCCTGCATGAAGATCCGCAACAGCACGCTTCTCTCGCTCGTCGCCGCGGGCCTCGCTGGGTCAGGATGCGGAACGACGCAGGCCGCGGATACCGGCGCGCCTCAGTCCAGGGAAATCGTTCGTCTCTGGCCGGGCGCCGCGCCGGGCACGGAAAGCTGGACCGGGCCTGAGGAGGAAGTGGACGCCGAGCTGCCCGTGGCCGGCAAGGTCCACATCGTCACCAACGTCACCGTGCCGACGCTGACCGTCTTCCGGCCGCGGCCGGACCGCGCCAACAAGACGGCGATCGTGGTGCTTCCGGGCGGCTCCTTCCGGGCCTTGGCCTGGGACCTGGACGGAACGGAGACCGCGCGGTGGCTGGCGGAGCGCGGCGTCACCGCCTTTGTGCTCAAATACCGGGTCCGCCCGCCCACTGGCCAAGGCTCCGGAGGCCCCGAAAGTTTCGACGATTTCGTGAAGAGGACGGAGCCCGCCCGCCAAGTTGCAATGGCGGACGCCGTGCAGGCTTTGCGCCTGATCCGCGGCAATGCGGCCAGATATGGCGTTGCCGCGGACCGCGTCGGCATGATCGGCTTTTCGGCAGGCGCTATCACGATGTTGGGCGTTGCGCTGGCGCCCGGGCCTGCCGCGAGGCCGGACTTTGCAATCAGCCTTTATGGCGCACTACCCACCGAGGAGGCGCCCGGGCCCGGCGCCCCGCCGGTGTTCGTGGCGGCCGCGCAGGACGATCCGCAGGTTCCGTGGCAAAAAAGCGTTGCCATCTATGAGCGGTGGAGCCGTGCGGGGCTGCCGGCCGAAATCCACCTTTACCAAAAGGGTGGCCACGGCTTCGGCATGCGCCCGCACGATCTGCCCGCCGACAAATGGCCGCTGGCGCTGGAGGCCTGGCTTTCATCGCGCGACCTGATGCAGGTGCCCAAAGCGGGCGACGAAGCCAAGCCTCCCGCGCGGTAGACTCCGCTCCGAGGCGCCCCCCGGATCAGCGAAGAAACGCGGCCTTCGAGTGCCCGCGATGGCCGCGCGCCTCCTGGTTCCTGCGCTCCTCCGGAAGTGCCCTCGATGCGCGCTGGCGCGTTGGCAGTGCGGCCAGGCTGAGAAGGTAGCCCAGAATGAAGCTGCCGCCATAGCCGACCACCGGCGTCGGATAGTTGCCGACGGCGGCGGCAAGGATGCAGCCGAGCCAGACGGCAGCGAAGGTCAGGTACAGGTGCCGCCGATCGGGATCGCGGCGCCACCCGGCAATCGCCGCCACTGGAAGCAAGGCCGAGCCGAGCAGCACGGCGGCGCCCGCCAGAGGGTGCACGTCGAACGCCGTGTAGAGGATTTGATCGACGAACGGTACGGCGGGAAGCGCCTCGGGCCTGGCGAGCGCCGCGGTGAAGCCCGCCGCTGCGGCCAAGGCGGCGAGCGCCGACCAGCGCGAAGGCCTTGAGGACAGAAGAACAACCATTCCGAGAGCGAGCACTGCGGCCATCGCGCGATCCGGCTGGATCGCCAGCGCAAGTGCGGCAGCCGCGATCCCGGCGAACCCCGCGGCGTCCGGCCGGCCGGCGAATGCTACGATCATGAACGGCACGACGACGAGGCTCACCTGCACGCCGAGCGGGCCGATGAAGATCCAGCGCGCCGCGCCGTCCGCCGCCGCTCCGAAGAGAGCGGTAGCAAGAAGGCAGAGGCCGAACAGGATCGTGACGGCGCTTCCAAAGCGCCGCGACGCGGCCCCCGCAAACCCGCCAAGCGCGACCAGGCCAAGCAGAAAGGCCGCCGCATTGACGACGAGGTAGCGCGCCGGTGCCCCGGCCGCGGCCATGTACATCATGCCCAGCAGGGTTGCGGCAAAGGCGCAGGCGATCCCCGCAATGCGCGGTTCGCCCAACGCCGTGAAGTTATTCCTCATGCTCGTTCCTCCCTGGATGACCAAAACAATCCGATCCGCGACCCTCAGGCGGCACCCGCCCCACAGGCAGCCGAGTGCGAACAGCAGGGCGGCGCCGTCCCCCTCCACCGAGTCGATCTCCCAGCGCATCGCTTGGGCCCAGTCACTGCCCTTCGGCGGGTACACATATTCGAGCAGACGCCCGGCAAGCCTCGCCATCACGCGCAAAGGTCGGGCGATCATGTTGAAGCGGTGCGCGCGGCACCTTCTCCGGCGGCGGAGTCGGGGCCGCTCCTGGCAAGCGCGGCGCCGGTTGCGGTGAGCCGGTAGGCGTGACGGGGCGGCCGTCCCGGTGAGGCGGGCGGCTGCCATTGCGCTTCCAGATAGCCCTGTCCCTCAAGCCGGATCAGCAGCGGATAGAGCGTGCCGGACCGAAGACCGGTCAGCCGTGCAAGATCATAGCCGTGCCGCCAGGCGCTTCCGGAGCCGGCAAGCGCTATGAGAAGCGACCAAGCCTGGGAGGAAAGAGCGCGGGAGCGGGTCATGACCGATAAGTCTACCTATGTCGAGTTGCTGTCAACTCTTTTGGTCAGGGCTGTGGATCGGGCGGTTCCGATCACGCTTCGGCACCCCAAAGGCTTGCGCGTCCGCCCCCTTCGGCGCTAGGCGGCAGGCATGGGATTCCTGAAGAAGATCTTCACCTGGTGGGACGGCGCGACGATCGGCACGTCGCTCCATATCCGCCGCACCGGACGCGAATTTGGAAGCGATGCCTTCGGCAACCGTTATTTCGAATCGAAAAAGGGCAACCGCCGGTTCGTCCTCTACAAGGGCGCCAACGACGCCGGACAGCTTCCGCCCGAATGGTATAGCTGGCTCCACCACCAGATCGACGGCCATCCCGACGACGCGCTTCCGCCCGCGCCCAAGTTCCTGAAGCAGCCGACCGGCAACCGCACCGGCACGTCGGACGCCTACCGGCCGGCCGGCGCCTTGGACCGGGGCGGCGTTCGGGCCGCGGCGAGCGGCGATTACGAGGCCTGGACTCCGGACCAGGGATGAGCCGGCTGAGCTTCCGCGCCGGTGCCGGAGCCTTCTTGCTCGCGCTTGCATCCTGCGGCCAAGGCGGCGGCGACCCGCAAAAGGCGCAGGGCAACGCCCAGGCCGAGGCTGAGCCGAAAACCGTCGATGTACCTCAGACGGTAACCCAGCTTGCACCGGGCACGACTCCGATGGGCGAACGCGTGGCGGTGCTGGGCCTTCTCAACAAGCGCAACGGCATTTCGCGCGACCTCAAGATGAAGCCGGGCCAGGCTATCCAGGCCGGCGGCGTGATCGTGCGCCTGCGCGCCTGTGAAACCGCGGCGCCCTGGGAGGTGCAGAAGCTCACCGGCGCCTTCGTGCAGCTCGACGTGCGCAACCCGCAGGGCGAGTTCCACCGGGTTTTCTCCGGCTGGATCTACAAGGAATCGCCGTCGCTCAACGTCGTCGAGCATCCGGTCTACGATGTCTGGACCAAGAGCTGCGAGATGACGCACCCTGGCGCGGCTGCCGACGCGCCTGCGCCGGAAGCTGCCGCGAGCAGCCGGTCGAGGGCGCCGAATTCGGGATCCTCGCCTCGGGCGAAGTCCACGCCCGCGACCAAGGCGGCAAGGCCCGCAGTTTCCTCGGACGATGACGGCGACGACAGCGCATCGGCCAACAGCGCAAGATAATCGGTCTGCGGGATCTCGATCGCGCCGAGGCTTCGCAGATGCTCGGTCATGAACTGGCAGTCGAGCAGCCGGAACCCGCCGACCTTCAGCCGCGCAACCAGCCAGGCGAGCGCCACCTTGGAGGCGTCGGTGCGCAGCGAGAACATGCTTTCGCCGAAGAACGCGCCGCCCAGCCGCACGCCGTACAGGCCTCCGACCAATTCGCCGCCGTGCCATGTTTCCACCGAATGGGCGTGGCCCAAGCGGTGAAGCTCCGTGAAGCTGCGCTCGATCTCGCCGTTTATCCAGGTCTCGTCGCGCTCCGAGCAGCGGCGGATGACGTCGCCAAAGGCGCGGTCGCAGGTGACTTCGAATTCGCCCGAGCGAAGCGTCTTGCGGAGCGAGCGGGAGAGCAGGAAGCCGTCGATCGGGATGATCGCCCGGCGGCGGGGCTCGACCCAGAAGACGTCGGCGGCGTCGCGGCTGTCCGACATCGGGAACACGCCGATCGCATATGCGCGCAGCAAGAGGTCCGGGTCGATGGAGGCCATTGCCCTTCGCGCTTGTCGCGCGCCGCGGCCCACGTCAACCGGTCAGAGGATTTCGCGGACCTTGTCCTGCGGGCGGCAGAGGCGCACGCCTTTCTCGGTTTCGACCAGCGGCCGCTCGATCAGCACCGGGTTGGCGATCATGGCGTCGAGAATCGCTTCCTCGCTGACGGCGCCGTCGACCAGATCGAGGTCGCGGGCGAGCGTCTCCGTGGCGCGCAGCCCTTCACGCGGCGTGAGGCCGGCGCGTTCATAGAGGCGGCGCAGTTCTTCCTTGGACGGCGGGGTCTTGAGGTATTCGACGATCGTGATGTCGGCACCCTCGGCCTGGAGGATGTCCAGCGTCTTGCGCGAGGTGCCGCATTTGCCGTTGTGGTAGATGGTCGCCTTCATGCCGGCTCCTCGTCCCGGGCAAGCCATTGCTCGAGCCACTTGATCGTATACTCACCGGCCAGGAACTCGGGGTCCTCGATCAGCTTCTGGTGGAGCGGTATGGTGGTCTTCATCCCCTCGATGACATATTCCTCGAGCGCCCGGCGAAGGCGCATGATGCAGCGTTCGCGGGTGGTGCCGTAGACGATCAGCTTGGCGATCATGCTGTCATAGTAAGGCGGCACCTTATAGCCGCCGTAGAGGCCGCTATCGACGCGGACGTGCATGCCGCCCGGTGCGAGATAGGCCTTCACCGTGCCGGGCGAGGGCATGAAGGTGCGCGGGTCCTCGGCGTTGATCCGGCACTCGATGGCGTGGCCGCGGAACTGGACCTGCTCCTGGGTGCAGGTCAGGTCCTCGCCGGCGGCGATCCGGATCTGCTCGCGTACCAGATCGATGCCGGTGATCATCTCGGTCACCGGATGCTCGACCTGAAGCCGGGTGTTCATTTCGATGAAGTAGAATTCGCCGTTCTCGTATAGGAACTCGACGGTGCCGGCGCCGCGATAGCCCATGTCGGACATCGCCCTTGAGACGATGCCGCCCATCCGCGCGCGCTCTTCGGCGGTTATGACGGGGGAGGGGGCCTCCTCCAGCACCTTCTGGTGGCGGCGCTGCAGCGAGCAATCGCGCTCGCCGAGGTGGATGGCGTTGCCCCGGCCGTCGCCGAACACCTGGAACTCGATGTGGCGCGGATCGCCGAGATATTTCTCGATATAGACGGTGGCGTCGCCGAACGCCGCCTTCGCTTCGGAGCCGGCCTGGGCGATCAGCGTTTCGAGCTGGTCTTCGGACTGGACGACCTTCATGCCGCGCCCGCCGCCGCCGGAAGCGGCCTTGACGATCACCGGGTAGCCGGTCTCAGCGGCGATCGCCCGAGCGTCGGCGAAATTCTCCACCGGCCCGTCGGAGCCGGGGACGAGGGGCAGGCCGAGCGCCGCGGCGGTGCGCTTGGCTTCGATCTTGTCGCCCATGATCCGGATGTGCTCGGGCTTGGGGCCGATCCAGATGATGCCGTGGCTTTCGACGATTTCGGCAAAGCGGGCATTTTCGGACAGGAAGCCGTAGCCCGGGTGGATGGCGTCCGCGTGGCTGATCTCGGCGGCCGAGATGATGTTGGGGATGTTGAGGTAGCTGTCGGACGCCGCCGGGGGGCCGATGCAGATCGCCTCGTCGGCGAGCCGGACGTGCATCGCGTCGGCGTCGGCGGTGGAATGCACCGCCACCGTCTTGATGCCCATTTCGTGGCAGGCGCGGTGGATGCGAAGCGCGATCTCGCCCCGGTTCGCGATCAGGACCTTCTGGATCGGCATTATTCGACGATCACCAGCGGCTGGTCGAACTCGACGGGCTGGGCATCCTGGACAAGCACCTGGGTGACGGTGCCGGCGCGCGGCGCGACGATCGGGTTCATCACCTTCATCGCCTCGACGATGACCAGCGTCTCGCCCTCGCGAACGGCCTGGCCGGGGGAAACGAAGGCTTTCGCGCCGGGTTCGCCGGACAGGTAGACGGTGCCGACCATCGGCGATTTCACCGTGCCGGGGTTGGCGGCGGGCGGCACTTCGGCGGCGGGGGCAGGCGCCGCGGCGGGAGCGGCGGCGGCCGCGGCAGCGGCAGGCGCCGGCGCGGCGAATGCCACGGGGGCGGCGGCGGTGATCTGGCGCTTCACCGATATGCGACGGTCGCCGTCCTCCACCTCGATCTCGGTCAAGTGGTTGGTGTTGAGGAGCTCGGCGAGCTGGCGCACCAGTTCGGCGTCGACGCGCATGCCCGCTTCGGGGCTGCTGCGATTGTCATCGGTCATGAAAGGACCCTCTTTTCCCTGTTGGGCGCGAAAATGTGTGGGGCGCGAAATGTCAGAGACGCGCCGCCGCGTCCAGAGCAAGCTGGTAGCTGAGCGCCCCGAAGCCGGCGATTGTTCCCCGCGCCGCCTTGGCGATGAGGCTGCGGTGGCGGAAGCTTTCACGGGCGTGCGGATTGGAAAGGTGCACTTCGATCACCGGCGTGGTCACCGCCTTGATCGCGTCGAGCAGCGCAACGGAGGTGTGGGTGAAGCCGCCCGCGTTCAGGATCACCGCACGTGCGCCCTCCGCCTGCGCCTCGTGCAGCCAGTCGATCAGGTGGCCTTCGTGGTTCGATTGGCGGACATCGACGGTGACGCCGAGTTCGAGGGCGCGGTCTTCGAGGCGGCCGGCGATATCGTCGAGCGTGTCCGCGCCATAAATCTCCGGCTCGCGCGTGCCGAGCAGGTTGAGGTTGGGGCCGTTCAGCACATAGATGGTGGGTAGCGTCGCCATGGGGCCTCCCTATATGGCGTTCATGCAGTGAACCCAACCTCGTTCGTCCCGAGCGAAGTCGTGGGGCGCTGCACGGACGCTGGAGGTGCGCCCCTCGACTTCGCTCGGGACGAACGCAATTGCGCGAGGCATCGGTGGAAGACACGCTTTCAATCTCGGTCAACGGCCAGCACCGGCGGGTGGCGGCGGGGATCAGCGTCGCCGATCTCGCGCTGGAGCTTGGGCTTGAGCCGACCCGGGTGGCGGTAGAGCGCAACTTGGAGATCGTGGCGCGCTCGACGCTTGGCGACGTGAAGGTCGAGGACGGCGACGATTATGAAATCGTCACCTTCGTCGGCGGCGGTTGAAGGAAGATGCGGACGTGAACGCGATTACCCAGATTCAGGACGACAGCTGGACGGTGGCGGGGCGGACGTTCCGCTCGCGGCTGATCGTCGGCACCGGCAAGTATAAAAGCTTCGAGCAGAACGCCGCCGCCGTTGAGGCGTCCGGCGCCGAGCTCGTCACGGTGGCGGTGCGGCGCGTCAACATCGCCGATCCCAACCAGCCGATGCTGACCGACTTCATCGACCCGAAGAAGATCGTCTACCTCCCCAACACCGCCGGCTGCTTCACCGCCGAAGACGCGATCCGCACCCTGCGCCTGGCGCGCGAGGCGGGCGGCTGGACCTTGGTGAAGCTGGAGGTGCTCGGCGAAGCTAAGACGCTCTATCCCGACATGCTCGAAACCCTGCGCGCCTGTGAGATCCTCTCCAAAGAGGGGTTCGAGCCGATGGTTTACTGCGCCGACGATCCGATCGCCGCCAAGCGCCTGGAAAATGCCGGCGCCGTGGCGATCATGCCGCTCGGTGCCCCGATCGGCTCCGGCCTCGGCCTGCAGAACGAAGTCATGATCCGTATCATGGTCGAGAATTCGGCCGTGCCCGTGCTGGTCGATGCCGGCGTCGGCACCGCCTCCGACGCCGCGGTGGCGATGGAATTGGGCTGCGACGGCGTGCTCATGAACACCGCGATCGCCGAAGCCAAGGACCCGATCATGATGGCGGGCGCGATGCGCATGGCGGTCGAATCCGGCCGCCTCGCCTACCGCGCCGGCCGCATGGGCAAACGCCGCTACGCCGACCCGTCCAGCCCGCTCGCCGGTTTGATCTGAGCCGTAGATACGCGTATATACATTGCCGGAGGCGCCGATGATCGAGGTCGACAGCAAGACGTTCCGAAGCGGCAACAGCGAGGCCCTTCGCCTACCAAAGGAGGTCTCCTTCGGATCGGACGTCGAAGTGACCATTCGCCGGGTGGGCGATGTGCTGACGATCACTCCCAAGAACCGGACAATGGCCGAACTCGTCCGCCGCCTCCGGGAAATCGGCCCGCCGCCCGACGGGGTGCAGCCGCGCGAGCCGATCGAGTTCCCCGAGCGTCCGGGGCTCTGATTGCGCTTCCTGTTCGACACCAACGTCGCCATCGCGCTCCGCGACGGCGATCCGCGCATCCTTGAAAAGGCGGCTCCGCTCACTCCCGTTGCCTTGATCTCCGCAGTCACTGCGGTTGAGCTGGAAAGCGGCGTTAGCCGGTCGGTCGAAGGACGTGAGCAGCGCCGCGCCGCTTTGGAGGCACTTTACGAGACGCTCGACATCCTGCCGTTCGGAGTGCCCGAAGCGTCGGCTTACGGCCGGATCGTTGCGGAACTCGGCTTTGCTCGAGGGTTGATCATTGACCGCATGATCGCCGCGCAGGCGCTTGTCGCCGGTGCGGTCCTGGTCACGCTGAACATGCGCGACTTCCGCGCTGTGCCCGGTCTTCAGCTGGAGGACTGGTCAGCCTAACGCTTTTGCGCCAGCCATACCGTCGCATCCCCGCACTCCCGATCGCGAGGGTCGTGATGAACGACATCGAAGTCGTTCGTTTCCAGCAATTGGCGATACTCCTCCGGAGCGAGGCTCGCATGGTAGAGCGGCTCGCCAACCCACTCGCCGATCCGCACGCCTTCATCGTCGCCGCTGGTGAACATGAGGTACCCGCCGGGCGTCGTGTGCGCGGCGAAGCGGGGAAAAAGCGTGCGCTGGTCGTCGTGCGAGAGGTGGAAGCTGCTGTGCCAGGCCAGGAGGCCATCGAACGTTTGCCCGAGATCGAGCGCGCGCATGTCGCCGACGATCCACTCGCCCCCCGGGAAGCGCTCCCGGCAGAGTGTGATCATCGACGGCGCACTGTCGTAGCCGGTGACTCGAAAGCCGAGCCCGATCAGGTAAGCGGCGATCGGCTCGCCCATGCCGCAGCCGATGTCGAGGATCGTGCCGCCCGGTGGCAAGGCGGCGGCGAAGCGATCCAGCCAGGGCTTTTCGAAAAGGCCGCGCCCCCGCATCCGGTCGAATGCGGCGGCATTCTCTTCGTAAAGGCCGACGATCCGCTCGTGCATCTTTCCCTGACCTTGCCGGTTAACGGTGGGGAGGAGGAGCCATGACAGACTTCGCCAGCCTGCGCGAGACCATGGTGGAGACGCAGATCGCCGCGCGCGGCATCGCCGATCCCGCCATCCTGGATGCATTCCGCGCCGTGCCCCGGGAAGAGTTCGTGCCGGAGGGGCAGGGCGCTTCCGCCTACCACGACCATCCGCTGCCTATCGAGGCGGGGCAGACGGTGTCGCAGCCCTTCATCGTCGCACTGATGATCGAGGCGGCCGAGCTTGGGCCCATGGATGTCGTGCTCGAAGTCGGCGCCGGCTCCGGCTACGCGGCGGCGGTGATCGCGCAGCTGGTGAACGAAGTGATCGCCATCGAGCGCCACCTCCCGCTTGCCAAGCTCGCCGGAGCGCGCATGGAGCGGCTCGGCTATGACAACGTCTCGATCTACGAAGGCGACGGCACGCGCGGCTTCGAAGACAAGGGGCCGTTCGACGCGATCATTGTCTCCGCGGCCGGAAGCCATGTCCCCGACGCGCTGCTCGAACAGCTCGAGATCGGCGGGCGGCTGGTCATCCCCGTCGGCGAACCCGACGCGGTGCAGACCCTGCTCAAGATCACCCGCACGGGCGAGGACGAATACGAGCAGGAGGAAGTCGGCGAGGTGCGCTTCGTCCCACTGATCGGCGCCCATGCCTGGACGGAAAGCGGCGGCCGCGCCGACCCGCGTACCCCCGCCGAACTGATCCGCGAGGCCGCCGAGCCGCTGCCCGACATCGAGGACCCTTCCTTCGGCGACTGGTTCGACCGCTTCGCCGATGCGCGGGTGGTGCTGCTCGGCGAGGCGAGCCACGGCACCAGCGACTTCTACCGCGCCCGCGCCGCCATCACCCAGCGCCTGATCACCGAGCACGGCTTCAACATCGTCGCGGTGGAGGCGGACTGGCCGGACGCGGCGAGTATCGATCGTTACGTCCGCCACCGCCCGCGCCGGGACGGCGACGAGGAAGAGGCGTTCCAGCGCTTCCCGACCTGGATGTGGCGCAACCACGAGATCGATGCCTTCGTCCGCTGGCTCCGCCGCCACAATGCGGGCCGGGAGCTGGGCGGCATGGCCGGCTTCTACGGCCTCGATCTCTACAATCTGTCCGGCTCGATCCGCGCGGTGATAGACTTCCTCGACGAGGCCGACCCGGAGGCCGCTAAACTGGCGCGCGAGCGTTACGGCTGCCTTCAACCCTGGCGCGAGGACCCCGCCGCTTACGGGCGCATGGCGCTTTCCGAAGGCTATGGCCGCTGCGAGGTGGGCGCAATCGAGATGCTTCGCGAACTGATGAAGCGGCGCATGGACTGCATGGGCGCGGAGTGCGAGGACTGGCTCGACGCCGCCGCCAACGCCCGCCTGATCCGCAATGCCGAGCAATATTATCGCGCCATGTACCAGGGCTCGGCGGAGAGCTGGAATTTGCGCGATACCCACATGTTCGAAACGCTCTGCCAGCTTCTCGACGCAAAAGGGCCGAATTCAAAGGCGGTCGTCTGGGCCCATAACAGCCACATCGGCAATGCCGCGCACACCGAAATGGGCCAGGTCCGCGAGGAGCTCAACATCGGCCAGCTTACCAAGGAAAAGTTCGGCAACGCCGCGCGCCTGATCGGCTTCGGCACCCACAGCGGGACGGTCGCGGCGGCGGACAATTGGGACGAGCCGATGGAGGTGATGGACGTCCGCCCTTCGCTCGCCGGCAGCTACGAGCGGCTCTGCCACGACAGCGGCGTGCCGCGCTTCCTGCTCGACCTCAGGCAAGGCGTGAACGAGGCCGTGGCGGACGCACTCGCCGAGCCCCGGCTGGAGCGCTTCATCGGCGTCATCTACCGCCCGCAGACCGAGCGCTGGAGCCATTATGCCGAGGCGACCCTGCCAAAGCAGTATGATGCCTGGGTGTGGTTCGACGAAACCGGTGCAGTGACGCCGCTCCCCGGCGAACAACTTCCCGGAGAGGACGAAACCTACCCGTTCGGGCTGTGACGAAGGGGAACCGGCCGCTTCATCGCCTCGTTACCCTTGCAACTGTTGCGGCGCCGCTCCCGGGTGCCGGCGGGATGCAAGGAGTTACGATCATGGGTGAATTCACCGACAAGCTGAAGGGCGCCGCCAACAAGACCGTCGGGGGCGTTAAGCAAACCAGCCCCGACGCCGAAACGCGCAGCGAAGGCGATGCGCAGCGCCTCAAGGGCTCCGGCCAGGAGCTGAAGGGCGCGGTCAAGGGCGTCATCAACAAGCTCTGACCGGGTGCGGGTCCGGCGCTGCCTAGGCGGCCACGGGCCCGCAACCGTTTGAGACTTGCACATGGGGAACGGGAGCTCAGCCTCCCCGTTCGCTCGCTATCACCTCATCCACTGGAGGTGCGACGATGTTCGTCCACAACAAGAAGCTTCAATATACCGTCCGGGTTTCCGAGCCGAACCCGGTGCTCGGCACCTTCATGCTCGAACAGTTCGGCGGCCCCGACGGGGAGCTTGCCGCGGCGATGCGCTACTTCACCCAGGGCTTGGCTGAGGACGATCCCGGTCGCAAGGACCTGCTCCTCGACATCGCAACCGAGGAACTGAGCCACCTCGAGATTATCGGCTCCATCGTCGTCATGCTCAACAAGGGCGCGAAGGCGAAGATGTCGGAAGGCAGCCTTTCCGAAGCGGAGCTCTACCGCGAGATCAACGCCGGCGGCATCAGCCACACCGAGTCGCTCCTGTACGGCGGCGGCCCGGCGCTGGTGAATTCGTCAGGCGTTCCGTTCAACGGCCATTATGTCGACAGCCGCGGGGAACCGACGGTGGACTTGCGCTCCAACATCGCCGCCGAAGCGCGCGCCAAGATCGTCTATGAGCGGCTGATCAACGTCACCGATGATCCCGGCGTGAAGGATGCCTTGAAGTTCCTGATGACCCGCGAAGTGGCCCACCAGAAATCGTTCGAAAAAGCGCTCTATGCGATCGAGAACAATTTCCCGGTCGGCAAGCTGCCGGGTGAGCCCGAATATTCGAGCCTTTACGTCAATGCCTCGCAAGGGGAGGGCGACATGCTCGGCCCGTGGAACAGCGGCGACGAGTGGGAGCGGCTGGACGTCATGGAAGCCGCCGCTGCGATCGACGGCGGGGACGGCACTGCAAGCGTCAAGCTTTCCTCCCGTGAGCGCAAGGATGCCACGGCGATGGCGGTGCGCACGGCATCCGATGCAAGCGTCAACCCAACGACTGGTACGGATCTGGGCGCAGGCCCCGGCGCTGGCAAGACCAAGCCGGTTGCTGCAAAGAAGAAGAAGTAGCGTCGGCTAAGCGGGAGCGCGCCGCGCGTCACTGGGCGCGGCTGCGCTCCCGCAGGTTCGAGATCGTCGTCGCGTTGGTGATCTGCTCCACGTCGGTCTTGAGGTGGAGGAGGCGAACGCCCTTTTCCGCCATCGCGCGGGCCAGTGCGGGCGCGAACTCCTCCGTCCGCTCCACCGTCTCCGCCCAGGCGCCGAAAGCGCGCGCAAGGGCGGCGAAATCGGGGTTGGCAAGCTCGGTGCCGCTGATCCGTTCGGGATAGTCGCGCTCCTGGTGCATCCGGATCGTGCCGTAGCTGCCATTATCGATCACCAGCACGAGCAGCGACGCCCCGTAGCGCACCGCGGTCGCAAGCTCCTGCCCGTTCATCAGGAAATCGCCGTCGCCCGACGGCACCAGCACCTGCCGCTCCGGAAAGCGGATCGCCGCCGCCACGCCTGCGGGCAGGCCGTAGCCCATTGCGCCGTTGGTTGGTGCGAGCTGGCAGGGAAGCGCGGCGTAGTGCCAATAACGGTGGAACCAGCCGGAGAAGTTGCCGGCGCCGTTGCAGACGATCGTGTCGGCGGGGAGCGCCTCGCGCAGCGCGGTGACGCAGGGGCCGAGGTCCAGCGCCGCTTCCCGCGGCTGCGGCGTCGACCATTCCAGCCACTCGGCATGCGCCTCGGCGCCCGCATCGAAGTGGATGACCTCGTCCTCCCAGCTCTCCACCAGTTCGGCGAACTCGCGCATATCGGCGCATATCGGCAGGCAGGTCTTGTAGACCCGGTTGAGTTCGTTCGGGTCCGGATGAACGTGGACCAGGGTCTGGCCCGGATGGTCGGGGGTGATCAGCGTATAGCCGTCCGTGGTCGCCTCTCCCAGCCGCGGGCCGACGACAAGCAGCAAATCCGCATTGCGTACCCGCTCGAGCAGCTTCGGGTTGGGTCCGTAGCCGAGGTTGCCGGCGTAAACGGCACAGCCGTTCGGCACCGCATCCTGGCGGCGGAAGGCGGCGGCAACGGGAATTCCGACCCGCTCCGCCCAGGCGGTGAAATGGTGGGACGCGGCCCCGTCCCAGCCCGCGCCGCCGACGATCGCAACCGGCGAGCAGGCGTCCCCAAGCAGCGACATCAGCGTGGAGACAGCCATCGGATCGGCGGGCTGCACCGGCGGCGCCACCTTGGGGCGATCCACCGCATCCACTGCGTCGCGCAGCATGTCTTCGGGCAACGCAAGCACCACCGGTCCGGGCCGTCCCGACATCGCGGTGGCGTAGGCGCGGGCGACATATTCGGGGATTCGCGCGGCATCGTCGATCCGCGCCGCCCATTTGGCGAGGGGGCCGAACATCGCGGCGAAGTCGATCTCCTGGAAACCTTCGCGGTCGCGGTCGCCGCGGGCGACGTCGCCGATGAACAGGATCATCGGGGTGGAATCCTGGAACGCGACATGGACGCCGATGCTGGCGTTGGTTGCGCCCGGCCCGCGCGTCACGAAGGCGACTCCCGGCCGCCCGGTCAGCTTGCCGTCGGCCTCGGCCATGAACGACACGCCGCCTTCCTGACGGCAGACGACCAGGTCCACCTCGGGGCTGTCGTGCAGCGCGTCGAGCACGGCGAGGAAGCTTTCGCCGGGCACGGTGAAGATCCGGTCGCAGCCCTGCGCCAGGAGGTTGTCGACAAGGATTCGGCCGCCGGTGCGTGTGCTGGTCATGGCGCCGCGCCTAGCCTCCTTCGGTGGCCCTGAAAAGCCGAGCCGTTGCTGACACCCCTGTAAACCCGCTTGAACCCGCCGGGGCCGGAAAGTAGGTGTGCCGCACATTTTTTCGGGAGATCGACGATGAACAAGAGCGAGATGGCCGCTGCCCTGAACGAGAAGTCCGCCTGGCTCCCCGGCAAGCGCGTCAAGCTCGACTTCGGCCCCGAGGGCGTGGTCATGCTCGACGGCGTCGCCAACCAGGCGACGGAGGAAGACGGCGCCGCCGACACCACCATCAAGATCGATTGGGCCGATTGGGAAGCGATGCGCGACGGCAAGCTCGATGGCATGACCGCGTTCATGATGGGCAAGCTCAAGGTGGAAGGCGACATGTCCAACGCCATGCAGCTCCAGGGCGTGCTGGCCAAGCTCAACAGCTGAACGGCGCCGCATCCCCGGATTGCCTGGGGAGGCGCCGACCTGAAAGGCCGTTCAGCTTTCCTTGACCTGACTCGGCTCCGCCCTCTATCGCCGCTTCGACTTTCTTGAGGAGCGGTGATGCGGAAAACCTATCCCGATGCGGTGGCGGCGCTCGACGGGCTGCTGTTCGACGGCATGACGATCTGCGCCGGCGGCTTCGGCCTCTGCGGCATTCCGGAACGCCTGATCGACGCGATCCGCGACAGCGGGGTCAAGAACCTGACGGTGGTGTCCAACAATGCCGGCATCGACAATGAGGGCCTCGGCAAGCTGCTCCGCACCCGCCAGATCGGCAAGATGATCAGCTCCTATGTCGGCGAGAACAAGGAGTTCGAGCGGCAATATCTCGCCGGCGAGCTCGAGGTCGAGTTCTGCCCCCAAGGGACGCTCGCCGAGCGCTGCCGGTCCGGCGGCGCGGGCATCCCGGGCTTCTACACCAAGACGGGCGTCGGCACGATCGTCGCCGAGGGCAAGGAGCATAAGGAGTTCGACGGCGAAACCTTCATCCTCGAGCGCGGCATTCGCGCCGATCTGTCGATCGTCAAGGGCTGGAAGGCCGACGAAGCCGGCAACCTCGTCTTCCGCAAAACCGCCCGTAACTTCAACCAGCCGATGGCGGGCGCCGGCAAGGTCTGCGTTGCCGAAGTGGAGGAGATCGTCCCCGTCGGCACCCTCGAGCCCGACTCGGTCCACCTCCCCAGCATCTACGTAAAACGCATGATCCTCGGCGCCTCCTACGAAAAGAAGATCGAATTCCGCACGGTGCGGACGCGGGAGGCGGCGTGACCATTTGGGCACCCGCCAAACGCCGTTCGTCCCGAGCGAAGTCGAGGGGCGCGCCCGAGGAGTCCGTGCCTGCGCACCTCGACTACGCTCGGTACGAACGGGGCTGGTTGACTGTGAATAATGGGGAGATGGCCTGATGGCTTGGGATCGTAACCAGATGGCCGCGCGTGCGGCGCACGAGCTGCAGGACGGCTATTACGTCAACCTAGGCATCGGCATTCCGACGCTGGTGGCGAACAACATTCCGGACGGGATGGAAGTGACGCTGCAGTCGGAGAACGGCATGCTCGGCATCGGACCTTTCCCCTATGAGGGCGAGGAGGATGCCGACCTGATCAATGCCGGCAAGCAGACGATCAGCCAGCTTCCCTCCTCCAGCTACTTCTCCTCCTCCGACAGCTTCGCGATGATCCGCGGCGGGCATATCGACCTGACCGTGCTCGGCGCAATGGAGGTCTCTGAAGGCGGCGACATCGCCAACTGGATGATCCCGGGCAAGATGGTGAAGGGCATGGGGGGCGCCATGGACCTCGTCGCCGGGGTGAAGAAGATCATCGTCGTGATGGAGCACAATTCAAAGAGCGGCGACGCGAAGTTCATCCCCGCCTGCACCCTGCCGCTGACCGGCAAGAACGTGGTCGACATGATCGTCACCGACCTTGCCGTCTTCCAGCGGCCCGATCACGCAAGCCCGTTCCGGCTCGTCGAGCTTGCGCCCGGCGTCACCGCCGAGGAAGTGGCGGCGAAGACCACGGCACGCTACGAAAGCTAAAACTCGCCGCACTGGCGAAGGGGGAGACAAGGGCATGAAGGATCTGGCGCTGGCCGCAACGGCCTTTCTCGCCCTCACCGGCATGCAGGCCGCGCCCTTGCCCGCGCCCACCACGCCCGCGTCCATGCAGTTGTGGCGCCTCGATTGCGGCACGGTGGACGTCTCCAACCTCGACGTCTTCTCCGACACCTACCTCTACGTCGGCCAGAAAAAGACGCTGGCCGACAGCTGCTACCTCATCCGCCACGGCGAGAACTTCCTGCTGTGGGACGCCGGCCTGCCCGGCGAACTGGCCGGCACCAGCGCCACCAGCGGCCCGTTCACCACCTCGGTGCGCACCAGGATCGTCGACCAGCTCCGCCAGATCGGCGTCGCGCCCGAGCGGGTGAATTTCGTCGGCATCAGCCACGCCCATTTCGACCATATCGGTCAGTTGCCGGACTTTCCCAAAGCCACGCTGCTGATCGGCGCGGAGGATTACGAGTTCAGCAAGAAAGGCGAGGCCGCCGCCCGCTTCGCGCCGTGGATGAAGGGCGGCGCCAAGGTCGAGGCGCTCGCCGGCGACCGCGACGTGTTCGGCGACGGCAGCGTCGTCATCCTCGACACGCCGGGCCACACCGAGGGACACCATTCGCTGCTGGTGAAGCTGCCCCGCACCGGCAACGTCCTGCTCACCGGCGATCTCTATCACTTCGCCGAAAACTACCGGAACAGGGGCGTTCCCGGCTTCAACGACAACCGCGCCGACACGCTCGCCTCGATGGACCGCTTCAATGCCATTGCGAAGAATCTGAAGGCGCGAATGATCATCGGGCATGAGCAGGCGGACGTCGCCAAGCTGCCGCGCTTCCCGCAGGCCGCGCAATAAGCGCCTGGCCGCTTAGCTGAGCTTCCCCTTCAGCCGGTCGAGAACCCGCGGGTCGTTGATCCGCCGAAAGCGCGCCTCGACGAAGCTGAACAGGCCGAACAGCAGCAGGCCCGCCGCCACGGCGGTGGCGAGGGTGCTTGGAAAGGCATCGAGCGCCGCCGCCATTCCGCCCGCCTCGCCGGCGTCGGATTGCGCCGCCGCCTGGAACAGGAACCAGCCCATCGCCAGGAACACCACGCCGCGCGCGGCATAGCCTGCGCGCCCAAGCCACTTCACCCAGGCCTGGCTTGCCGCCTGGGGGTCGAGCTGGCGCAGGAAATCGCCCTTGAACGCCTTGATCAGCTGAAAGGCGCCGGTCAGGGCCAGCCCCGCCGCGACAAGCATCAGCATTGCGCCACCGAGCGGCATCTCCAGCGCGGTCGCGGCGCCGCTTTGCGCGGCATCCCCGCCGCCCCCGTCGCCATGTCCGCTGGCCAGCTTCAGGGCGAGGTAGCCAAGGCCGAAGTGCACCAGCCCGCTGATTACGCCGCCCGCGCGGACCGCCTTGCCCTTGGCATCCGAGCCATGGCCTTCGCTGTCCACCGCCGCTTCCGACAGGCGCCAGAAGCCGTAGGCGAAAAAGCCGAGCGCCATCAGGTACAGCAGGATCTGCCCCGATCCGCTGCTCAGCGTCGCGAGCGCACCCGCGCCGTCCTCGGTGCGCCCGCTGCGCAAGGCGAGATAGCCGATGATCAGGTACATCACGCCGCGCGACGCAAAGCCGATCCGAGTAAGTGCAACGACGCTGTTGAGGCTGGGCATGAACATCTCCCGACGCGAAAAACACCGAACGAGGGCACGAGCACTTCCGTTCCGCGTCCGTCACGGAAGGGGGGCGCTCAACCATTGTGCGGAGCCGCGCCGGGCTTTAGTCGAAAGTGGCGGGCGCCGCCGCCCAGCCGAACCGGAGAACGTCCAATGAAAGCCCTGCTGTCGCGCGCACCCGGCGGTCCCGAGACGCTGGAGCTTGCCGAGTTTTCCGATCCGGTCGCCGGCCCCGGCCAGCTTCTCGTCCGGGTGAAAGCCTGCGCGATCAACTACCCCGACGTGCTGATCATCGAGGACAAATATCAGTTTAAGCCGCCCCGGCCCTTCGCGCCCGGCGGCGAGATCGCCGGCGTGGTCGAAGGTGTCGGCGAGGGCGTCACCGGCTGGGCCGAAGGCGACCGGCTGATCGCCATGATCGGCCATGGCGGGCTTTCCGAAAAGGTGTTGGTGCAGGCGGCAATGGCGCTGCCGCTGCCGAAAGGGCGCAGCTTCGAGGAAGGCTCGGCGCTGATCCTCACCTACGCGACTTCGATCCACGCTTTGCTCGACCGGGGGAAGCTCAAGCAAGGCCAGACCCTGCTCGTGCTCGGCGCGGCCGGCGGCGTCGGCCTTGCCGCGGTGGAACTCGGCAAGGCGTACGGCGCCCGGGTCGTCGCCGCCGTCTCGTCCGAGGAAAAGGCGCAGGCGGCGCGCGAGGCGGGGGCGGACGCGGCGGTGATCTACCCGCGCGGCCCGTTCGACAAGGATGGTTCCAAGGCGCTGTCCCAGCTCTTCAAGGATGCGGTGGGGCCGGCGGGCGCGGACCTGATCTACGATCCCGTCGGCGGCGACTATGCCGAGCCGGCCTTGCGCGCGATCGGCTGGGAAGGCCGCTACCTGGTGGTCGGCTTCCCCGCGGGCATCCCGAGGCTTCCGCTCAACCTCACCCTGCTCAAGAGCTGCGACGTATGCGGCGTCTTCTGGGGCGCCTTCGCCGCCCGCGAGCCCAAGGCGAACGCAGCGCACATCCAGACCCTCTTCCGCCTGTGGGACGAAGGCAGGATCGCGCCGAAGATCAGCCGCACCTGGCCGCTCGCCCAAGGCGGCGACGCCATCGCCCACATGGCCGCCCGCGCCGCCATTGGGAAGCTCGTGGTGACCACCGAATAACCCTCTCCCCGTCATGCCAGCGAAGGCTGGCATCCATACTGAGCTGGTGAAGTCTGCGCGGGTGGGGCGTCAGCATGGGCCCCAGCCTTGGCTGGGGCGACGATGTTCGGATGCCCTCGCGCAAGCTCCAAGTTGCGCCCACTCCCCCGCGCGCCTATCTGGGCGTGAACAAAGCCAAGGGAGCGCCATGACCACCTTCGACAACCGCGAACAGGCGTTCGAAAACCGCTACGCCCACGATCAGGAGCTGCAGTTCAAGATCACCGCGCGCCGCAACCGGCTGCTCGGCGAATGGGCGGCGCGGCTGATGGGCCTCACCGAAGCGGAAGCCGATGCCTATGCCAAGGAAGTGGTTCGCGCCGATTTCGAGGAAGCAGGCGACGAGGACGTGATCCGCAAGCTGATCGGCGACCTGACCTCGGCCGGTGTCGAAACGGACGAGCAAAAGGTCCGCGAAGCCCTTGAGCACAAAAACGTCGAAGCGCGCCGTCAGTTCATCGAAGCGCAGGGCTGAACCGGTGCCGATGGCCGCCGAAGAGATCGAAACGCTGATCGTTGCCGCCATCCCCGATGCCCGGGTGGAGATCACCGACCTTGCCGGCGACGGCGACCATTATGCCGCGCGCGTGGTGGCGGAGAGTTTCCGGGGGACGCCGCGCGTCCGCCAGCACCAGCGCGTCTACGAAGCGCTCGGCGGCCGCATGGGCGGCGTGCTCCACGCGCTCCAGCTCACCACCGCAACCCCCGACTGAGATCAGGAAGCAACCATGACCGACGCAACCACCCGAATCGACGAAATCGTCCGCAACAAGGACGTCGTCCTGTTCATGAAGGGCACCGCGCTCTTTCCGCAATGCGGCTTCTCCAGCCGCGCGATTTCTATCCTCGATCATCTCGGCGTCGGCTACGAAACCGTCGACGTGCTCCAGGATCCGGAAATCCGCCAGGGCATCAAGGCCTATTCCGATTGGCCGACCATCCCCCAGCTTTATGTGAAGGGCGAGTTCGTCGGCGGCTCCGACATCATGATGGAAATGTACGAAGCGGGCGAGCTCGGCCAGCTCCTGGACGAAAAGCAGGTCGCAAAGGCCTGAGCCGCTAACCTTCATCGCCCAAAAAAAACGGGGCGGACGGCGCGACCAGAAAAAGCGCCGTCCGCCCCTTTTGCTTCTGAAGCAGTGTGGACGCGGATACAGATACACGCCGCGTGCCAGACCGTGCCAATGGCGGAATTCCGCGGCTCCCAATGGTTTATGCCGATTAACCACGCGCCCGGTTTGTAAAGCGCTCCGACATTCTGCCACCCGTCACGTGGCGCCCGGCGCTCACAACCCTGCCTCCCCTCCCTCCGCGAGGCAGGTGTAATTGGCCGCGGCGGCCGAAAGGGAGGGGCAGGGGGTGGGTTTCCCCTCCCGTCCACCATGCGCGGGCATCCAACCCACCCCCAACCCCTCCCTCACCTGACTCCCGCCTCTCCCCACAGGTCCGCGCGAAGGGAGGGGAGATGTCCACCCGCACAGCCCGACTCCCCTCCCTCCGCGAGGCAGGTGTAATTGGCCGCGGCGGCCGAAAGGGAGGGGCTAGGGGTGGGTTTCCCTCTTGTCGACCACGAGCGGGCATACGACCCCACCCCGCCCCCTCCCACCTGACTCCCCGCCTCTCCCCACAGGTCCGCGCGAAGGGAGGGGAGATGTCCACCCGCGCAACCTGACTCCCCTCCCTTCGCGAGGCAGGCGTAATTTGCCGAGGCGTCCAAAAGGGAGGGGCTGGGGGTGGGTTTCCCTCTTGTCGACCACGAGCGGGCATACGACCCCACCCCGCCCCCTCCCACCTGACTCCCCGCCTCTCCCCACAGGTCCACGCGAAGGGAGGGGAGATGTCCACCCGCGCAACCTGACTCCCCTCCCTTCGCGAGGCAGGCGTAATTTGCCGCGGCCGCCGAAAGGGAGGGGCAGGGGGTGGGTTTCCCTCCTCACCCCGCGCGGGCATCCGACCCACCCCCAACCCCTCCCTCACTTGCCCCGCGCCTCTCCCCGCAGGTCCGCGCGAAGGGAGGGGAGATGTCCGCCCGCGCAACCTGACTCCCCTCCCTTCGCGAGGCAGGCGTAATTTGCCGCGTTCGGCCGAAAGGGAGGGGCTGGGGGTGGGTTTCCCTCCTCACCACGCGCGGGCATTCAACCCACCCCCAACCCCTCCCTCACTCGCCCCCGCGCCTCTCCTCGCAGGTCCGCGCGAAGGGAGGGGAGATGTCCGCCCGCGCAACCTGACGCCCCTCCCTCTGCGAGGCAGGTGTAATTGGCCGCGGCGGCCGAAAGGGAGGGGCAGGGGGTGGGTTTCCTATCTTGCCCACCACGAGCGGGGCGTTGGCGCAAAACCCATCCCCAACCCCTCCCTTTCCTGCTCTTGCGAGTTTCCGATGGCGCTCAGGAAAGGGAGGGGAGTAATAACGCCGCCTCGCACACGCCGCCCCATTCACCAGCCGTTCAGCCGACTCCTGACTACATCTGTAATCGCAGCGTGTGGGAGGGAAGAGTTGGAGCGGATCGCCGAAGGGGAATATGCGGTGATGGAGGTGCTTTGGGAGCGCTCTCCGCTGACCGCCGCAGAAGTGGCCGAGCGCGTGCCCGCGCAGCGCGGCTGGAGCCTCGCCACCGTCAAGACCATGCTGTCGCGGCTCCTCGCCAAGGGCGTCCTTGCCCACCAGGAAGACGGCCGCCGCTACCTCTATCGCCCCGCCATCCGCCGCGAAGACTATGTCGCCGAGGAATCGGGCCGGCTGCTCGACCGGATGTTCGGCGGGCGCCTGACGCCGCTGGTCGCGCACCTTGCCGAGCGGGACCGGCTCAGCGCCGCGGACATCGAGGAGATCGAGGCGTTGCTCAAGGCGCTCAAGTCATGATCGCCTGGCTCCTCGAGACGTTCGTGACCACCACGATCCTGCTGCTGGTTGTGCTCGCCTTGCGCGGCCCGGTTGCGCGCGCGTTCGGCGCCGGCTGGGCCTACGCGCTGTGGGCGGTGCCGGCGGTGCGGCTTGTGCTGCCGCCGCTGCCGCAGCTCACGCCCGACATCCAGCTTCCCGCGGCCGCGGCGTTCGTCCCCTCGGTGGCCGCGGGGGGAACCGCGCCGCTGGCGGCCATCGCCGGGCCCATCGATTGGGCGCCCCTGATCCTCGCTTTGTGGGCCGGCGGCGCGGTTATCTTTCTTGGCTCCCAATGGCTCGCCTACCGCGCCTTTGCACGCCGGCTCGACCTTAGCGCCCGCCCGGCGCGCCCGCCGGATCAGGACGGGATCGCGACGGTGGTCAGCGCGGCGGTGGACGGCCCGCTCGCCATCGGCCTCCTCCACCCGCGCATCGTGCTGCCGGAGGATTTCGAACGCCGCTACAGCCCCGCCGAGCGCCGCCTGGCGCTTGCCCACGAAGTCACCCACCACCGCCGCCGCGACATCTGGTGGAACCTGGCGGCGACCCTGGTGCTCGCCTTCAACTGGTTCAACCCGGTCGCCTGGATCGCCCACCGTGCATTTCGCGCCGACCAGGAATTGTCCTGCGATGCCGCCGTTGCTGCCACCGCCTCTGCCGATGAGCGGTGCGATTACGCCCGCGCCCTCGTCAAGTCGGCGAGCCGCCCAGGCCTGATCGCCGCCTGCGCGCTGAACGGCGCCGACCAGCTCAAGCAGCGCCTGCGCATGATGGCCGGCCACCGGATCAGCGGTGCGCGCCGAGCCGGAGGGCTGGCTGCCTTATCGGTCGTTGCGCTGACCGGCTTTGCCGTCGGCAACCCCGGAGTAAGCGAAGCCGCCAAGGAGCCTCCGCGCCCGGTGCAAGTGGCAAGCGCCCCCGCGGTCTCTGCCCCGAAGACGACGGCGCCTCAGCAGGCAGTCGCCGCCAAGGTCCGCCCGGCATCGCCCCGGACCACACGGCGGAGCGTGGAGGCCGCACCGCGGCGCCAGCCAAGAGTCGCACCGCCCGCCGTTCCGGCGGAAGTGGCCGCCTTGCCTGCGATGCCGGAGGCGGCGGCGCCCCCAGAGCCTCCGATCCGCGAACTGCGGCTTGTGCGGGTGTCGCGCGAGGAGATCCGCACGGGCGGCTCGGACGGGGCGCCCGCCGCCCGCGTCCTGATCATCCGCGCCCAGATGGTGCCCCAGGCGCCGCTGCCGCCCGAGATCGCCCGCGCGATCAAGGCGGCGCGGGCCGGCGACACCCGCATCGCCGCGGCAGGCGACTCGATCCGCCGCCTCCAGATCATGCTCAACAGTTCAGACCAGGGAGAATAAGATCATGAGAAGAACCACGGTCCTCACGATCGCCGCAGCCGCTTCGGTTGTCTTGAGCGGCGCCGCATTTGCCCATCCGCATCCGGACGGCGAGGGCAAGGCAAGCGTGCAGCGGGTGATCGTTCTCAACTCCCGCCAAACCAACAAGGAGGACGGCAAGGAGACCGGTAGGCCGGTGCGCGAGTTCCGGATGATGCAGGGGGCAGGCGGGGAGTTCACCTGCCCCAACGGCGCGGCCACCAAGGTGGACGAGACCACCGGCGGCGAGCGCACCAAGGTGCTGATCTGCGCCGACGACAAGCTCTCAAGCGCCGAGCGGGCGACCAAGCTGGAAGAAGCGCTCGCCCGCATCCGCTCCAACGACAGCCTCGGCGCCGAGCACAAGGCCAAGGTCGAAGCCGCGCTTGGCGGCGCCATCGCTAGGCTGCGCGCTCCCAACTGAATACGCGAGGAGCGCGAGGCCAGGGCGCCGGGAGCCGATCCCGGCGCCCTTTCTCTTGGTTTTGGGCGCGCAAAGGCCCACATGGCGGCGATGGAGGAATTGCCCACCGGCAGGATCGAGCGCGTCGCGCCCCTCGTCCGCCGCCTACTGGCGCCCAACCCATCGCCTTTCACCTATACTGGCACGCAGGTGTTCATCGTCGGCGACGGCGAAGTGGCGGTGATCGACCCCGGACCGGACGACCCCGTGCATATTGAAGCGTTGTTGAGCGCTCTTGCCGGCGAGCACGTGTCCGCCATCCTGTGCACCCACACTCACCGCGACCACAGTCCTGCCAGCCGCGCGCTTGCCGCCGCGACGGGCGCGCCGATCGTCGGCTGCGCCCCGCTCCCGCTGGCGGCCGAGGACATCCGCTCCGACGAGTCCTTCGACCCCGATTACCGGCCCGACCGCGTCCTCGCCGACGGCGAGAGCCTCTCCGTCCCCGGCTGGACCCTGGAAGCGGTTGCCACGCCCGGCCACACCTCCAACCACCTCTGCTTCGCGCTTCCGGAGACGAAGACGCTCTTCTCCGGCGATCATGTCATGGGCTGGTCGACCAGCATCGTCGCGCCGCCCGACGGCGACATGGGCGATTACATGCGCAGCCTCGACAAGCTCCTCGCCCGCGACGACAGCATCTACTTACCAACCCACGGCCCCGCCGTGACGGACCCGCATGCTCACGTCCAGCGCCTGATCGCCCACCGCCGCGGCCGCGAAGATCAAATCGTGGCGCATCTCGGCGGGGGCGGCGCGCGTATAGGGGACATGGTTCGCCACATGTACCGCGAGGTCGATCCCGGCCTCCACCCGGCCGCGGCCCTTTCGGTTCTCGCCCATTTGCTTGATTTGAAAAGCAGAGGCCGAGTCCGCGTGGAAGGTGACGAGTGGAGATTGGGTCCATGAAAAAGAGCAACCTCGTCCTGCTCCTGATGGTGATCGGCGCCCTCGGCTATTTCGCCTGGACGCAATATGCCGCCCGCCGGGAGGCTGAGAACAAGCTCGGCCTCGATGCATCGCGCATCGTCTCGGCGCACTTCACGAACAGGGCGCAACTGAAGGTCGGTGAATTGGCCGGCGAGGTGACGGTACGCGGCACCGACAAGGGCTTCCTGGGCGTACTCTCCTCGGAGACGGTCGCCGTGCTGCCGTTCTCGGTGAACTATTTCATGGACGTGTCGCGTCTTGGAACCGGCTCCTATCGCTGGGACGGGAAAACGAGGACGGTGACCATCGATGTCCCCGATGTCATGCCCGCCAAGCCGAACATCGACGAAACGGCGGCGAGGGTTCAGCAAAAGGGCGTGTTCATTTCCCGCCGCGCCTCGGTGGATCTTGCGCGGCAGGTTTCGCAGCGCGCCGAGGCCAGGTCCATGCAGGAAGCGCGGAGGCCGGAGCACCTCAACAAAGCGCGCGAGAATGCAAGGGCAGTGCTTACCAGAATGGCGTCGGGGCCTCTCGCGGCGGCGGGGATCGACGATGTCCGGGTGGCCGTGAGCTTCCCTTGGGAGCCCAAAAGCGCCACCGGGAACGGTGAGCAAATGGACCGGTCCCGGCGGATCGAAGACGTTCTCGAGGAGCGCGCAAATCAAGCCCGTTGAAGCTGCGGCCGCCTGCCGCCGGCTTGAAAATATCGCTGTTCTTCCTAGCTTTTGTCGTGCTGGGGTAGCCGCCGCGCGCGGTTTTGGAGGGTTGACGCAATGAACGCACCGAATGTCAGCCTGCGCGGCCTCGACCTGCGCGTGGAGATCGACCGGCTGCGCAAGGAGCGCAACGCCGTCATCCTTGCCCATTATTATCAGGCGCCCGAGATCCAGGACATCGCGGATTTTATCGGCGACAGCCTCGATCTGTCCCGCAAGGCGGCGGCGACGGATGCCGACGTGATCGCCTTTTGCGGCGTCCGCTTCATGGCCGAAACCGCCAAGATCCTGTCGCCCGACAAGACGGTGATCCTGCCCGACATGGATGCCGGCTGCAGCCTCGAGGATTCCTGCCCGCCCGAGCAGTTCAAGGCGTTCCGCGAGGCCCATCCGGACCATATCGCGCTGACCTACATAAATTGCTCCACCGAGGTGAAGGCGCTCAGCGACATCATCGTCACCAGCTCGTCCGCGGACGCGATCCTGTCGCAGATCCCGCTCGACCAGAAGATCATCTTCGGCCCCGACAAGAATCTGGGCGGCTACCTCAAGCGCAAGACAGGGCGGGACATGCTGCTCTGGCCGGGTGTGTGCATCGTCCACGAGGCGTTCTCCGAGACCGAGCTGCTGAAGCTCAAGGCGCGGCATCCGGGCGCGCCGGTGCTCGCGCATCCCGAATGCCCGCCGATCATCCTCGACCACGCCGACATGGTCGGTTCGACCCGCGCGATCCTTGAATTCGCTTTGTCGGATCCATCGGAGACGATGATCGTCGCCACCGAGCCGCACATCATCCACCAGATGGAGAAAGCGGCGCCGGGCAAGACCTTCATCGGCGCACCGGGCGCGGACGGGAACTGCAACTGCAACATGTGTCCCTACATGGCGCTCAACACCATGGAGAAGCTCTACCTCGCGCTTCGCGACCTCGAGCCGCAGGTGCGGATCGAGGAGAACCTGCGCCTCGCCGCCAAGAAGTCGCTCGACCGGATGCTGGAAATGGCCGGCAACACCGTCGGCAAGGGCGATGTCGGCCGGCCGGTGTTCGCGGCCTCGTAAATGGGCTGGGTATCGCTTGCACTCCTCGCCTCGCACTTTTCGATGATCGGCTTCCCGCTCCCTGTTGAAGATCGCGGGAGCATGGAGACCGAGCTCATCGCCCATGTCGAGCAGTGCGCGCTTGTCCCCCTCGCGAAGGACGACGATCTCTGCATCGTCGAGGACGCGAGCGGCGCCGAATTATGGATCGGTCTCAGGAAAGGCGCCGGCGACCGGATGGAGATTGCGACGGTAAATCCGGCGCTGCGCGGCGAAGGAAGCATGGCCGTCGTTGTGGAAAGCGACGTTTCCCCGGCTGAGTGGAAACCGTTCGAGACGGCAATCCAAGTCCACTTCGGAGGGCTGGAAGTGCCGTTTGTGATGGACTTGGCCGATCCGCGCGAGGCGCCCCGTTTCACCCGGAAAGCGAAGCTCAACGTCGATCTCACCGCCTTTGCCGATTCGCTGACGCTGTACGAGAGCGAAGCGGCCTTCTCCGCCAGCCAGAAAGGCCGCGAGATCCAGTACGCGGCCGATTATTTTATCCCGTCCGGCATGTTCGCCGCCGAAGGCCCAGGCGAGGCGGCACCCAGCGCACACGTCGCCTTTGCCGGCAAGATCTTGAAGAGCGATCTGCGGCAGAACGGCACCGGCAAGGGCAGCTACTGGTGGATGCTGGTGGAAACCCTAAGCGGCGCGCGGATCAACGTCGTCGCCGATCCGGCGATGGTGAAAGCGCCTCCCCGGGTGGGGGGCCACCTAGAAGGCGAGTTTTGGATCAGCGGCCGGCTGCCCAGGAACTAGCCCGCGCCCGGAGTCGCGGACCTACAAAGTGTGACAACTCACAGGCGCGTCTTGTTTCCCCACGGCGCCGCGATTAACCGGCCAGCATGGATTTCACCCTTCCCGGCTTCGACATCGACGGCTTCGTCCGCGCCACGCTGGCGGAGGATTTGGGGGAAGGGGGCGACATCACGTCGGCGGCCGTGATCCCCTCCGAGGCCCGCTTCAAAGGCGTGATGGACAGCCGCGATGCGATCGTCGTCGCCGGCCTGCCGATCGCCGAAGCGTTCTTCCGCGCGCTCGATGCCGAGGTGGAGATTGAAAGCCTGGCGGAGGACGGACAGGCGGTGGAACGCGGGACCGATGTGCTTCGCCTCCACGGCAAGGCGCGCGCTTTGCTCACGGCCGAGCGCTCGGCGCTCAACACGGTGCAGCACCTTTCCGGAATCGCCACGCTTACCCGTGCCTATGTTAACGCCATCGCCGGCACCGGCGCGATCCTGCTCGACACCCGCAAGACCATTCCCGGCCTGCGCCTGCTCGAGAAATACGCGACGCGGATGGGCGGCGCGAAGAACCACCGCATGGGCCTGTGGGACGCGGCGATGATCAAGGACAATCACGTCGCCGTTGCGGGCGGCATCGGAGAAGCGGTGCGCCGCGCCGTCGACGCCGGCATCGCGTCCGTAATCGTGGAAGTCGACCGGCTCGATCAGATCGAGCCGGCGCTGGCTGCCGGCGCGAGCCACCTGCTGCTCGACAATATGGAGCCCGAGACGCTTCGCGAGGCGGTGCGGATCGTCGGCGGCCGTGTGCCCACTGAGGCGAGCGGCGGCATCAACCTCGATACCATCCGCGCCAAGGCGGAAACCGGCGTAACCTACCTCTCGGTCGGCCGCATCACCCAGTCCGCGCCGGCTGCCGATATCGGTCTCGACTTCGCAAGCGCTTAAGCGCGGCCGATCACTTCGCCTTCGATCACCCCGGTCTCCGGGTGGTGCTTGTCCAGCCACCGTTTCAGAATACGGATGTTGCGGGTGTTGGAGCGGAACACGAAATCGAAGGCGTCGCCGACCAGCGGCACCGCGCCGACAATGGCGTCCACCGCGACGTTGCCGCCCATCCGGAGCAGGTGGAACTTGGACATGCCAAGGTTGCGCGCCTCCCACACCAGCCAGGCGCCCATTGCCGTGGTGACGAGATCGCCGACCACCGGCACCAGGCCGACGACGGCATCGAGCCCGACTCGGTAATTGGTACCGGGCACCACGAAGGCGCGTTCGAGCAACTGCTCCATCGCCTCGAGCCGGCGCCGCACCGAGGCGGGATCGCGGCCGATCGGTAACTGGGCGGCCATGCGTTCGAACTGTTCGCGGCGATCGGTCATGGTCTCTCCTAGGGCGCTCGGCGGATAAGCTCGCCGGCCGAATGGCGGCCGAAGCGGTTGGGGCGGAAGCCGTTAAGGCGCTGCGACACCAAAGACCAGCGCACGGGCGCCGCCAGGGGGATGAACGGTGCCGCGTCGGTAATGATCCGGTCTGCCGCCCCGAGCAGCGCCCGGCGCTCGCCCTGGGTCGGAGCAACCCGCGCACTGGCGAGCAGCGCGTCGGCGGCCGCGTCGCACACCCGGCTCGCGTTGCAGGCGAAATGGCGCAGGTACCAGCTTGCCAATGTCACCGGCGCGACCTCGTCGATCAGGCGCACCTCGGCCGGCGCATCGGCGGCGACCTGGACCGCATCCACGCCCACGGCTGCCCAGTCGCGGCGCAGGTAGGCGAAGACCAGGCGCCAGCCCGGCCCTTCAGGCAAAGCGACGCGCAGGCGCAGCCGCTCGGGCGACAGGCGGGAGAGGGTGGAAGCGGCAAGTGCACGGCGCCCATCAAGGGGCAGCGCTGCCCAGCCGGGCGCCGCCGCCTGGGCGATGCCCTCGATCCCGGGCGTAAGAATCGTCTCGCGCGGCTGCAGTGCAGGGACACGCAGTGCGGAGACGAGCGCGACGCGATCGATCGCCATGGCCAGCGCCTGACGCGCCTCGGCTTGGCCCAAAGCGCCTTCGATGCTGCCGAAGGAGAGCCCGAACAGCCCGCCCACCGGATCGAATACCAGGCTGTTGGCCGGCGCCCCGCCTGCCTGCGCGACCGGCAGGTCGGCAACTGTTCCGCCGATCACCAAATCCGCATTGCCTGCCGTGAAGCGGACCACCGCCATAGCCGCACGCGCGCCATGGAGGATCAGCGGCGGCTCGGGCGCGGGTTGTGCGTCCTCGTCCTCCTCGTCCCGCGGAGGGAGGCGAAGCTCGACTCCGCCGTCTGCAACGGGGAATATTTGATACGGCCCCGATCCGCTGTCCTTGCGCAGCACCGCCATTTCAGGCTGGGCGAGGAGCTGGAGAAAACCGGGTCGCGGCGATTTCAGGGTGATTTCCAGAACCTCGTCGGTCATCGCCTCGATCTCCTGGATCGCGCCCAGGATCGGCTTGACCGGATTGAGGCTGGATGCGCTCGCCGCCGCGCGCAGCCTTGGCACCACCTGGTAGGCGGTGATCCGCCCACCCGCCGGCCATTGCAGGCGCGCCAGCCGGAAGGTGTAGCGCAGCCCGTCGTCCGAAACGGTCCAGCGCTGCGCCAGAGCGGGCTCGATCTCGCCGGCCGCGTCGAAGCGCACCAGGCCCTGCGCCGCGGCCGAAAGGAGAAAACCCGTCCCGGCATCGAGCGGCACGCGGTTGGGGTTGACGAGTTGCGGCGGCCCGCCGATCGCAACCACGTCGACCGGGCCGGTCTCCCCCTTGCGGCAACCGGCAAGCGCGGGCAGCGCCGCGGCGGCGAGCAAGGAGGCGAGGAGGCGGGGGCCGGCTCTCATGCCCCCTTATCTAGCGGACCCGGCGGCGCTTGGTTAGGGGCTTCCGCAGCCGGCGCCGGGCGCTGGCCCTTAGCGCGTCTCCTGGGTGAAGAAGGCAGCCGGGGCGTAGCTCTTCTCCTCGACGAGTTCGGAGTTGAGCAGGCCGTTCAGCTCCTTCTTCAGCGCCGCGCGCTGATCGTTGGTTTTGTACACGGCACGAGCGAGCGCGATGAAAGCGGGGCCGAAATCCGCCTGCGCTTCCTTGCCCCGGATATCGTCCTCGATGTCCCAAAGCCGCTCGTTGATCCGCCTGAGCGTCGCCAGCAGCCGGGTTGCGGCGGGCTCCTCGAGCGCCGGTGCGGCGATGTCGCGCAGCAGGCCCAGTTCGCGCCGCACGTTGGAACGTGCCGCGGGGTCGGCGATCCGCTCTTCCTTGATCTCCAGGATGGTGATCTTGTCGAGCAGTTCGCCCCAGGAGACCGGGACGCTGGGGGTGGCTTGCGCGGAGGTCATCGAACGCCCTCCAAAGTGCGGGGCAGGGGAGCGGCGCGAAGATCCGCGGCCACCCGGGCGAGCACGTCGTCCCACGCGCCCGGCTGCGCCTGCTGGTAGAGGCGCATCGACGGGTACCAGTCGCTGCGCCCGCCTTCCGGAGACCAGCGCCAGTCCGGATCGTGCTTGAGCAGCAGCCAGGTCGGCGTGTTCATCGCCCCGGCGAGGTGCGCGATCATTGTATCGACGGTGATCACCAACGACGCTCCGGCCACCCAGGATGCGGTCAGGTCCATGTCGAATGGGCACCCGTCCGGATTCAGAACGGGCAGGGCGGTGGGGCCCGGCACAAGCGACAGGCATGGGCGCGTCGCGCACAAGTCGGTAAGCAGTTCAGCAGGGACGCAGCGGTTCGGGTCCCAGTCGCCGGCCTCCCAGCACAAGGCGATCGTGCCCTCCGGCAGCGGTGCGGGCGCGGCGTGGAGGTAGGGCGGCGGCAACTGCGCCGGGGGCGTGCGCAGGGCAAAGGCCAGATCCATGATCTCGAGGTCGCACTCGGATGGCGGCTGGGGATGCGCCGGGTCGAAGGGGACGAAGCGGTCCACGCCGGCAATCTGGCTGAGCAGCGCCGCGAGCCGCTGCGGCCCTTCCAACGTCACCGACGCCGCCCGCGCCGCGAGCAGCGGCAGGTAGCGCGCGAACTGGATCGTGTCGCCCAGGCCATGGTAGCAACGCACCAGCACGTGCCGCCCGTCCACCGGCTGCCCGTCCCACACCCAGCGCAGGTGATAGGGCAAGGCCGGGTCGTCGCGCGTCGCCGGGTCACGCGCCGCAAGCGCCTCCGCCGACACGCGCCACGCCGCCTGGTAGTCGCGCGCACGCATCGCGCGGGTCCAGCGATCGTCGGGGGAAGCCATGTAGAAGGAAGGTGCGCGGTGGAGATTTGTTCCCGCGCGGCACCGGCGAGCGGACGAAATTGCGCGAAAGCCTGAAGCGGGCTGGTGCGGACGGCGGGACTCGAACCCGCACGCCCCGAAGGGCAGAAGATTTTAAGTCTCCGGCGTCTACCGGTTCCGCCACGTCCGCACATCGGGCGGTCTGCCGCGATGGGCGGCAGCGAAGCAAGCGCTTAATGCGTGAAGGGCCGCGGCCCCGGCGCTTAGTCGGCGGTAACCTGGCTGAGGTTCAGCCGCTCGCGCATTTCCTTGCCCGGCTTGAAGTAAGGAACGCGCTTGGCGTCCACCTCGACCTGATCGCCGGTGCGCGGGTTGCGCCCCTTGCGCGCTTCGCGCTCCCGCGTCGAGAAAGCACCGAAGCCGCGCAGCTCGACGCGGCCCCCGCCTTGGAGCTGATCGATCACCGAATCGAAGAACGAGCCGACGACGCGCTCGATTTCCTTGCCCGTCAGATCGGGATGGTCGTCGCAGAGTTTCTGGACCAGCTCGGAACGGATCACGGGCTTTCCCCCAAATGAGTAAACGGTCGCGCGGACGCCGCATGCCCCCCGGCCGCGACCCACTACCCCCGGTTAAACAGCATGTTCGGGTGAAACGCAATAACACAGGTCGTTCGCGCGACATAAATAAAGCCCCGTTTCCGGGGCCTTGAGTATCGCGGCGCGGACGGGAGAAAAGGCGGGCACCGCAACCGGCGCCCGCCCCCCATCCTTACTTCTCCTGCTTGGCCTTGAGGGCTTCGCCGAGGATGTCGCCCAGGCTCGCGCCCGAGTCGGACGAACCGTATTGCGCAACGGCCTGCTTCTCTTCGGAGATCTGCAGGGCCTTGATCGAGAAGTTCGGCTTCTTGGACCGGTCGAAGCCGATCACCAGCGCGTCGAACTTCTGGCCGACCTGGAAGCGCTCGGGGCGCTGCTCGTCGCGGTCGCGGCCAAGATCGGTGCGCTTGATGAAGCCCGTCGCGCCGTCGTCGCCGACCTGCACTTCAAGCCCGCCGTCGCGAACCTCGAGAACGGTAACCGTCACCGTCTCGTTCTTGTTGACGCCGCCCGAAGCACCGGCGCCGCCCTTGGCAACTCCGCCACGCTCGAGCTGCTTCATGCCGAGCGAAATGCGCTCCTTCTCGACATCGACGTCGAGCACGACCGCCTTCACCATCTCGCCCTTGCGGTGGAGGTTGAGCGCGTCCTCGCCGGTGATCCCCCAGGCGATGTCGGACATATGGACCATGCCGTCGACGTCGCCGTCGAGCCCGATGAACAGGCCGAACTCGGTGGCGTTCTTGACTTCGCCCTCAAGCTCGGTGCCGACCGGGTTGGAATCGGCGAATGCCTGCCACGGATTGGCCTGCGCCTGCTTGAGGCCAAGCGAAATGCGGCGCTTGTCCTCATCGACCTCGAGCACCGACACGTCGACTTCTTGGCTGGTCGAGACGATCTTGCCCGGGTGGACGTTCTTCTTGGTCCAGCTCATTTCGGAGACGTGGACGAGGCCCTCGATGCCGGCCTCGAGCTCAACGAACGCACCATATTCGGTGATGTTGGTCACGCGGCCCTTGAACACGCCGTCCACCGGATACTTGGCGGCGGCGCCTTCCCAGGGATCGGCCTCGAGCTGCTTCATGCCGAGCGAAATGCGCTGCGTCTCGCGGTTGATGCGGATGATCTGCACCTTCACCGTGTCGCCGATGTTGATCACCTCCGACGGGTGGTTGACCCGCTTGTAGGAGATGTCGGTGACGTGGAGCAGGCCGTCGATGCCGCCCAGGTCGACGAAGGCGCCGTAATCGGTGATGTTCTTGACGACGCCGTCCACCACCTGGCCCTCGGCGAGGCTCAGGATCAGGCCCGAACGCTGCTCGGCGCGGGTTTCTTCGAGGATGGCGCGGCGCGACACGACGATGTTGCCGCGGCGGCGATCCATCTTCAAAATCTGGAACGGCATCGGCTGGTCCATCAGCGGGGTGACGTCGCGGACCGGGCGGATGTCGACCTGGGAGCCGGGCAGGAACGCCACGGCGCCGCCGAGATCGACGGTGAAGCCGCCCTTGACCCGCCCGAAGATCACGCCGTCGACTCGGTTGCCGGCGGTGAATTCGGTCTCGAGCTTGTCCCAGGCGGCTTCGCGGCGTGCGCGGTCGCGCGACAGCATCGCTTCGCCCTGGTGGTTTTCGACCCGGTCGACATAGACTTCGACCTTGTCGCCGACGGCGATCTCGGCCTTCTGGCCCGGCGCTGCGAATTCGCGAAGCGGCACGCGGCCTTCGGATTTCAGGCCCACGTCGATGACGGCGAGGTCGTTTTCGATCGCGGTCACCGTTCCGGTGACGACGCGGCCCTCGAAGCTTTCGTTTTCGCCGCCGAGGGATTCGTTGAGCATGGCCGCGAAATCATCGCGGCTCGGCATTGCCGTTGTTGCCATGTGTGTGGTGTTCCTCATTAACTGTTTTGCCGGCCGCGGGTTGTCTCCCACGGTCTTGTGCACCCGACTGCCGCGGCGACCCCATGCCGACGCGGCTGTCCGTGCGGGCGTTCCCAAGGGGAGCGCGAAGGAGGCACATAAGCCAAAAGGGCGCGTCAGGACGGCACCCCTTGGCACCTGCCCCACGCGCTTACCCGAAAGCTGAGCCCCCGCGAGCGCCTTAGAGGCACCCGCTGGACGGGGGGCGTATAACCCCGCTGCGCTTCGTCCGCAAGCGAGGCTTGCGGCCGGGGAAGGGCAAGGGAGTTGCTAGTTAGCGGAAGGGCGTCGTCTCTGCCCTACCTATCAGTCGCGAGGGTGTTCGGCTGGGGTGCCTTCTCCGAAATCGATTTGAGTATCGATCCACGGGCCATAGATGGTGCCATGGCGGGACGGGAAATCACGAAGCGCCTTTTGCCAAGTTTGGTTGTCCGTCAGGTGGGAGTGGCCAACTCTGAGAGTTTTCCAGCCAGCAAGTGCTCTCAACGCGAGGGTAGCGCTCTCCACAAGAGTAGGATGAGCAAATGGGCTAAATATCACTCGCTTAATCAAATTTCTTGGCATCGGTGCTACCAAGGACCGTCGCTTTTCTACCGTATAACCAAGGAGGCGGTATTCCTCCTCGTGCCGAAAACCCCACCGCTTGAGGAAAGGCAGGCGGTGAATGTCGTCAGCTTCTATCTCGCCGATTTCGTTAAGTTTGATATATTGCACAGGAGCGGCAATAAAGTGCGCTTGGTTCTCAAATAGGGCCTCGAATTCGCCCCGGTCGAAAACGACAGCAACTCCCCCGCCGCCCCCAGCGAAAACCTCCCAGTGATGGAAAGTCTCTGCGGCTTGGGTCAGGCACATTGCTCCCACGAATCCGTAGTGGAGCGCCTGCTGATAGATCCCGAGGGCATTGCGATCGTTCACGTCTGCCCAATTATCCGGGGCGAGCAACGTCAGCTGGTTGCGCACCAGCATGTCTAAAAGGACCGGCAATGTGGTATATCGCCGCAAATCCTTAGTATTTTCCATTATCGTGGACCTCCTCCCGGCAGACATGGTGGGGGCACCCCAGATATCCCGACCTTCAGAAGTTCGCAGTCTTCGTCGCCTCGAATTTAAAAATTTCCTGTGCGTCAGTGCCGTGACCGAGCATCGCGCGCCAGCGGGTGAAACCAACCTCCATGTCATCTGCCGTGCTGCGAAGGCCATCAGACAGTGCGACTCTCTGGGCTTCGTCGAAGCCGTGTAAGCCCTTCATCATTACGATCACCTCCAAGCCGCCGGATACCCGAATAATTGATCCGACCGGTTGGTCAACGTAAGCAGGCTTGAACTTGGAGCTCTCATCGACTTCGAACCGGACGCCTTCAACGGCAAGGCCGGACCAATTTTTTGCTGTGGCCTTTTCGAAAGCACTGCCCACGTAGTCGCCCGTGATAAAGCAAACTATCGCTGGGTCCGCTTCCGTGACGAGAAATGCGCTAGCTCTCGTATCCAAGCCGGGTAGGACTATCGCTGGGCCTTGAACGTCCGGCAATCGAGCGGGTCTAAAACTTTCCACGCGCATGTAGTTCATCTGCAACTCCTCTACGGCAAATTCGGTTGCGGCCTATCTACCACGCACCGCACGGAGGTGATGTCACAACCACATCACCGATGCCACAAAACAAGTCGAAGTCGGGTGTGCCGCTTCCTTTCAGTTCCTTCGTTTTCAAGTCGAACTCGATCACCAGATCGGCACGCGAGTATCACGACAGCTGCAGCCTCTAAGAGGCGCGCGAGGCCAACCAGGATGAGTGGCACCCCGGCGAGGATAGGAATGATGTTGTCAGCCATGGCGCCAGAATACCGTGCCCGGAGCTTGTAACCTAATGCTCTGGAGCGCTAAGCCTGTGGATAACGGGGGCGGATCGATCAAACCGGCGTGAGGGCATGATCTGCCGCTGGTACAAGATGCTCATGAAGCGTCCGCATCAAGGCGCCGTGCATCGTCAGCCAGTGCGGCGAGGCAGCTCTCGCACCCCTCCAACTCCCAAGCCTGATCGGCCACGGCGAGCTCCAGTTTCAGCGCCAAGGCAGAAAGGTCAGGCGCCGGCACCTGAAATAGCCGCCGCAGGACGTTAAGGCGGCGGGAGTCGAGGTCGCCGAATCGTTCTTCCAGGGGTTTGACCGCCGGCCATTCCCTTCGCTCCGGCGGCAGGAGCGCTTCCTCGGCCTTGAAGGCGGCTACGCGCGCTTCGGCGCGGCGATAGACGGCGAGGGTGCGGCTCCAGCGGACGTGGAAGGTGTGCGGGGCTCTTTGTGCCGCCTTGGTAGCGACGGAAGCAACAGGGAGAGACGCCGCCGCGCCTAGGAGCGCACGGCGGGTGGTGCTAAGCGGCTTATCAGCCATGGGTCACCTCTAGTCAGGTGGTTTATGGTCAGAGCCGGGGGGAAGTTGCAGCTTCCTCTCGGCTCGCCTTGCCGATAGCATGCCGCCATGGCAGAAGCAACTCGCGACAACACGAAAGTGCGCAAGAAGCGGCCGAAGCAAACCGGTTTACTCGTAGGGACGCGCCTGCAGCCGGAACTGCTGGCCCGATTAGACGCGTGGCGTAATCGGCAGCCGGACGTACCACCGCGTCCCGAGGCAATCCGTAGGATCATCACCCAGGCAGTGTGCGACGATGACGCTTGAGCAGTAGAGCTTTGGTGTTCGGTCGGTCAGGTCTCCTGATGCAATCATCCAAGAGAACTAGCTGTATTGAATATTACTTGAGGTCTGCTAGCTAGGAGTGTCTTCTTCTGCGCAGGGGGCTGAGTGTGGCTAAACTCCGTTGTCCAAGATGCAACCGGCGGGACTTTGGCAGATTCTGCCGTGATTGCGGAACGGCATATCAGCCCGAGCAAATCTCAGGAAAAGATCGGTGGAAGGCTGCTTTCCAAGTTCAGTCGCTTGCTATAACAATCTTGTCTACAATCACGGTAATGATAGCTCCCTTGAGAATGGCGCAAGAGTGGGGTAGAGGCAGTAGAGAATTCTCATCCCCATGGACGGTGTTCACATCGACGATAATTATCTCGTATTTCATAGTGAAGTTGATCGTCCCCGGGTACGTTGATTGGGTGAATTCGACAGGTGGAAACGCCTCCTTGGGAACGATGGCTTTCCAGCTGATAAACGTTTTCGGGTCATGGTTCCAAGACGCTTACGTCGATAGTGCGCTTAACAGCAAGGATCACCTTCTAAGAATCCGACAGCTGCACAACTTCATTGTATTTCCGTTTCAGGCGCTGCTCACCGTTTACACCGTTTGGTGGATCTTCTCCAAAAGGAAAAAAAGAAGGTTTAGGCTTTCTTTAGATGAGACGGAAGCAGCCACCATTTATCCCAGCTGTGCGGTCTATATGCATAGCCTGATTGGGTTTACACTAGGCTATCAGCTAGAAAGTGTCGGCTTAATCCTTACTGTCATGATGTACGAAATTTTCGGTACCTTGATTATGGTAGTCTTGGCTATCGGCAGGATACAAGAGACATCGTGCCTGAAGGCTGTGCCTCGCGCCTTTTTGGCCTTTCTGATCGTCATGGTGCTGTACTATCCTGTGGCTCTTTTTTTTGATCTGTTGGCGCTGCACCGTATTCCACTGCTGGACGCTCTTTGACATTGCCAAGGGGGTTGATCTGGATCGTCCTGTGCTTCTGCCCGCCCAGTCGCGCATGGCGCGGGCGGCACTTGAGTGGTCGCTGGAGGATGCGGCGTCGGCTGCGGGGGTGAGCCGGCGGACGGTGCTGCGATTCGAGCGCTCTCATCGCGATGTGCGGCCGGAACTGGTCGAAGCGCTTCGGCGGGCTTACGAAGCGGCGAAGGTGCAGTTCGTGGAGGAAGGACCGCATGCGGGAAGCGTGACGCCGCCGCCGCTGCGAGTTCCGCCGCCAGCCTGAGCCTTAGGGGCGCAACCGCTTCCGTCCTTCCTCAACTCTTTGCGGCTTGATCTGCCGCCCTTTGATTCACGCGAAGGCGGGCTCGGAGCCGGCAACAAAGTCAATCAGCCTGGAGGTGCGCGTTTGGTACGACCCCCGCTCAAAGCATATCAAGCTGGCGGACGAAGGCCCACCGCTTCCACCTTCAGCAACGATCCCGCCAGCAAACGCTACCAACCAAACTTGTACAAGAAGCTTGCCGGTGTCTCACAGAAGGCGGTGTACCGATGCCTGACGGGGCTACGGAGTAGGCGACGGCCCCTATATTTCATGAGCTGAAGCAGCGAGCCTCTAACCGGTGGCGCATTGCTACAACTGTATCTGCAAAAATCCTTTGCCATATGCGAGCGCGCAAACACCCAGAAAAACCGCCGGGGGTATCAACCACTTCGCAGCAACGAACCACTTTTCTCCTCGACGGACTCGATTCCACTCCGACTTCAAAAGCTCAGTAGATAGCTGGACTATGATATCGTGATATCCTCTAATATCTTTGGGTCGTTTTACGACGAAAGCGGCATTGCGAAGCATTTCCACATATTTGATCACCTGTATCCACTCGGGTTTAGTCGGGTTTTCTCTAAGCCGCACTCTAGCATAAGCTTCATCAAATTTCTTGAGGGTGGAAGCGTGATTCTCCTGATTTGCAGCGTACTCTGACAAGCTTATAATCAGTGCAAGATCGGTTCGTTGTGCATTGATCCAGTCTTGCCGGAATTCTGTTGTCTTTTGCTCTTTCCCAATGACAATGCCGATGAAAGCCGCACTGGCTGCAACCAACGCTGCAAATATATATCCTTCGGCAGGTATCGCCATCATGGTTTGCCTTCTGTCTCCAAGGCAGGTTGTGCGTTGATTGCTCTAGAGTGGCAACCACTTGGCCACGTTTTGAAGCCGTGTATCAGCCGGTATGCGGATTCGGACCAAGTCTGAAGCGGCGTCAATGCGGCTCCACCGGATCGGGCGCGTGGACCTCGTGCGCGTCGAAGCGGGCGCAAACCTGGTCGGTGGCGATGTCGAGGGCGGTGTCGCGTTTGGGGCGGTTTAGTTGGATGTCGCGGAGGAGGGACTTGGGGAGCTGGCTTAGCGCGAAGCGAATCAGGAAGTGGAGGTCCTTGGGGGTGAGGCGGCGCATGGCGGCTTGTATCGGCCCGGCTGGGCCGGGCGGGCAAGGGATTTCGTTCTTTCTTTGTTCTTGACTTTTGCGCTGCCTTGTGGTAGCGGTTTTTCTCTTGCTGCCGGGTGTTCGCCTCCCAGATCTCGCGCACGGCGGGCTGGGGTGCGGCATCGCTGGGATCCGCGGGAAAGTGGCAGGCGCCGGATGCCGGGAAGGCGTTGGATTAGGGCCGTTCCAAGCCTGGCAAAGGTGCCAAAGGATACACGATGCGCCAGGCGAAAGCCTCAACTTCGTAACCTTTGCACCTGCTCCCCGCACGCGGCGACCAGGGTCGCCTTCGGGCTGCCGGTTGCAGGCAGGTGACGGCCCGGCGCGGATTGGCTAGGCGGGGCGGATGAGCGACTTATCTGACTTCATCGCCCGCCTGCCCAAGGCCGAGCTTCACATGCATATCGAGGGGAGCCTGGAGCCCGAGCTGATGTTCGCGCTTGCCCGGCGCAACGGGGTGGCGATCCCGTACGCGAGCGTCGAGGAGGTGCGGGCAGCGTACGAATTTTCCAACCTGCAGGACTTCCTCGACATCTATTATGCGGGCGCCGACGTGCTTCGCGAGGAGGCGGATTTCCGCGATCTCGCCGCGGCCTATTTCGACCGCGCGGCCGCGGACTCGGTGGTGCATGCCGAGATCTTCTTCGATCCGCAGACCCACACCGCCCGCGGCGTGCCGTTCGACACGGCGATTGCGGGCCTGCTCGCGGGGATGGACGAGGCCAAGGAGACGCACGGGATCACCTCGCGGCTGATCCTGTGTTTCCTGCGCCACCTCGACGAGGCGGAGGCGTTCGAGACGCTGAAGCAGGCGGAGCCGTGGCTGGACCGGATCGAGGCGGTGGGGCTGGACAGCTCGGAAGTCGGCCACCCGCCGGAGAAGTTCGCGCGCGTGTTCGCGGCGGCGGCGGCGCTTGGGCTGAAGCGGGTCGCCCATGCCGGCGAGGAGGGGCCTCCGGACTATGTCTGGCAGGCGCTGGATGTGTTGAAGATCGACCGGCTCGACCATGGCAACCGGGCGCTGGAGGATCCGGCTTTGGTCAGGCGGCTCGCGGCGGAGGGGATGACGCTGACCGTGTGTCCGCTGTCCAACACGAAGCTGTGCGTAGTGGGGCACATGGACGACCACCCGATCGACGCGATGCTCGATGCGGGGCTCCGGGCGACGATCAACTCGGACGATCCCGCCTACTTTGGCGGGTATGTGAACGCGAACTACCTCGCCGCGGCGGCCGGGCGGCGGCTGACCCGCGAGCAGTTGGTGACGCTGGCGCGGAACAGTTTTCTGGGGTCATTCCTGCCTGAGGAGGAGAAAGCGGCGCATATCGCGAAGTTGGAGGAATACGCCAAGGCGGCGTGACACCCCTCCCTGCAAGGGAGGGGAGGGGTGGGTCAGCGGCGAAGCAGCTCGATGCTGCTGAGCTGCTCCGGGCGCCTTCGCCGGCATCGAGCCGGCTCAGTCGCTACCCACCCCCGGCCCCTCCCTTGCAGGGAGGGAGGATGCCCCCTCGCCCGCCGCTTTCCCGGCCGCCGGGACCTGCGCGTAGGGCATCACGAATGTGCCGTCCGGCGCCGCCGTGTAGGTCACCTGCGTCGGGTACGCGAAGTCCGCGCCGACCTCCGGGAAGCGCTTCATCATGGCGACCATGATCGCCTGGCGGGCGGCCATGAAGTCGACGATGTCGGCGGATTCGACGTGGAAGATGAACTCGAAATCGATCGAGGAGGCGCCGAACTGGGTGGCATGGGCGCGGTCGAAGGTGGCGCCCGGGACGGCATCGACGATGGCCCGCAGCTCCGCGCCGATCGCTTCGATCGTCTCGGCGGGCGTCTGGTAGGTGAGGCCGAAGACCATCACGCCGCGGCGGCGCTGGAGCGGCGCCCAGTTCTGAAGCTGGCTTTCGAGCAGCTTGGTGTTGGAAATCACCACTTCCTCGCCGTTCAGCGAGCGGATGCGGGTGCTCTTGAGGCCGATCCGCTCAACGGTACCGGTGGTCGGCGGGGTGCCGAAGGTGATCGTCTGGCCCCGGCGAAAGGGCTGGTCGAAGATGATCGACAGGGCGGCGAACAGGTCGGCGAAGATGCCTTGGGCGGCAAGACCGATGGCGATGCCGCCGATGCCGAGGCCCGCGATCAGGCCGGTGACGTTGACGCCGAGATTGTCGAGAATGAGGACGATGGCGATTGCGAACAGGGCCACCGTAACCAGCAGCCGGATAATGCCGATCGCGGAGGACAAGGTGGAATGTTCGTCGTCCACGCCGGCGCGGTGCTGGATGTAGCCCAGGATCAGCTCGCGCGCCCAGATCGCCGCCTGGATTGCGGCCGCGACCACGAACAGGATGTGGATGACGCGCAGGATTTCGGGGGGCGTCGCGGCGTGCTCGCCGACCAATTCGGCCGCACACATGACGATGAAGAAGAGGTTGGTGCGCGCCGCCGCCTTGGCGAAGATCAGCGGCCAGTGCGGATTGTCGGCGGCGGCCATCCTGCGCACGGTGCGGACGGCGAGTGCGCGAATGCCGATCAAGGCGAAGGCGATCAGGGTGCCGGCGAGCGCCGCGATCGCCACGTCGACGGCATTGGTCGTGATCCAGCGGCCCGCCTCGGTGGCGATCGCGCTGGTTTGTTCGGTGAAGTTCTGTGTGGCCTCGGTGACCCGGCCGGACTGGTTGCTCATGGGGGGCACTTAGGGGGTTAGGCGGAGGATTTTAACCCTACAGGTTGGGGGAGTGGTGATGCGGCAAGTGCACCTAGGCCGTGATCCAAAGGTGGGGCGGCTCAACTTGCTCGTCATGCCGGACTTGATCCGGCATCCACCTTCTTGCTTACGCGCCGGCTGAAGGGAAGAAGGTGGACCCCGGATCAAGTCCGGGGTGACGAATGGGGCGCAGGGTGCGGCTACTTCTAGCCTACCGCGCCTTCCAGCTTTGCCTTCGCCTCCTGCGCAACCTCCGCCGCGGCTTTCGCCTTGCTCTCCCCCTTGTCAGCAGCGCGTTTCGCCACCTTTTCCTCCACCTTGGCGGTCTCCTCCGGAAGCGCCTCGAGAAAGTCGATCAAGCCGCGTTCGGCGCCGCTCATGAACTTCGTCGCTCTCGGGAATTTGCCGTCGCCGATCGCGCCGGCATCCTTGGCGGCTTCGATCAGGGCCGGGTGGACGTAGGACTTGCGGCTGATCGCCGGCGTGTTGCCAAGCGCTTCGGCGACCGGCTCCATGACGCTTTTCAGCCGCACCTTGCCGGTTTCGCCCAGGCGCTTGGCCATCTCCTCAAAGGCGATCACGCTTGCGCCCCAGGTGCGGAAATCCTTGGCGGTGAAATCGTCGCCCATCGCGTCCTTGATATAGGCGTTGACGTCGCCGGAGGTGACCGGACAGATGTCGCCGCCCTCCTGGACATATTCGAACAGGTGCTGGCCGGGCAGGTCCTGCGTCTTCTTGGCGATGCGGGTGAGGTTGCGGTCGGTGATCGTCACCGTGCGCTTGACGCCGTGCTTGCCGACGTAGCTGATCTGCAATTTGCCGCGCGTTACCTTGGCGTGGCGGTTGCGCAGGGTGGTCGCGCCGAAGCTTTTGTTCTCCTTGGCATATTCCTCGTTGCCGATCCGCATCCGGGTCTCGTCGATCAGGCGCACGACGGCGGCGAGCACCGTGTCCTTGTCGGTCGCCTTGCCCTGCAGGTCGGCCTCGACCTTCTTCCTGAGCAAGGGCAGGCAGCGGCCGAAGCGGGCGAGCCGCTCGTACTTCAGATTCTCCTGCTGCTCGCGAAAGCCGGGATGGTAGCGGTATTGCTTACGGCCCTTGGCGTCGAAGCCGATCGCCTGCATGTGGCCCTGCGGATCGGGGCAGAACCAGCAGCGCTCATAGGCGGGCGGCATGCCGACCGCGTTCAGCCGCTCGATCTCCTCGCGGTCGGTGATCCGCTGCCCGTCCGGCCCGAAATATTGCCAGAAGCGGCCGCGGCGCTTGCGGGTGATTCCGGGGCGGCTGTCATCGACATATTTGATCATCATGGCGCAAACCGCGCGCAAGCCCGCGCGGTTCCGGGAACGGGACGGAGGCACACCCGTTCGCGTCACCAACGTGCCATTCGGCCAAACCCCACAGGAGTGAATTCATGCCGAGCATTTCGGACGCAAAAATCCTCATCATCGCCGCCGACGGTTTCGAGGATTCGGAGCTGCTGGAGCCGCGCCGCATCCTGAAGGAACGCGGCGCGGACGTGACCCTCGCCAGCTTGGAAACCGGCGACATCGAGGGCGACAACGGCGCCAAGGTGCCGGTGGATGCCACGCTCGACGGCCTCGACATCGAGACCTTCGACGCGCTGGTGCTTCCGGGCGGCACCAAGAATCCGGACAAGCTGCGCATGGAGGAAGGCGTGGTGTCGATCATCCGCAGCTTCGTCGAAAGCGGCAAGCCGGTGGCCGCGATCTGCCACGCGCCGTGGCTGCTGGTCGAAGCCGATGTAGTGCGCGGCCGCACCGTCACCGGCTGGCCGTCGATCCGCACCGATCTTCGCAACGCCGGCGGCAACGTCGTCGATCGGGAAGTGGCGGTGGACGGCAACCTGGTCACCAGCCGCATGCCGGAGGACATTCCGGCGTTCACCGAAGCGTTTATCGGCCTGGTCGAGCAGGCCGAGGCATCGCTCGAAACGGCCTGATCGACACCCGATCTTAACCGCCTTAGGCTACCGGGCAATCTCCAGAAGTTTACGGAGATTGCCCGGTGGATCAGCCAACGTCCGCAGCCACGCTTGAAGCGCTCGACACGCAGCGCCGGCTCGACGCGGAGCGGGAATTCCATAACCGCAAGTTCGGCGAAGCGCAGGAGCATCGCGGATCGAGCTCGATCTACGAGCTTCCCCGCGCCGCCTACCGCGCGTTCGAGCGGGATCTGGAGCCGCTCGCCAAGGGCGCCGACATCCTGGAATATGGCTGCGGCGATTGCTCCTACGTCGCGCGGCTCGCCAAGCAGGGCGGGCGGGTAACCGCCATCGACATCTCCGACGAGGCGGTGGAAACCGCGCGGGTGATCGCCGCGGAAGAGGGCATCGACGCCCGCTTTGCGGTCATGAACGCCGAGGAACTGACCTTTCCGGACGAGAGCTTCGACCTGGTGATCGGCCGCGCCATCCTTCACCATCTCGATCTCGAAAAAGCCTATGCGTCAATCGCCCGCGTGCTTCGCCCCGGCGGCACCGCGATCTTTCTGGAGCCGATGGCGCACAACCCGCTGATCGAACTCTACCGCCGCTTCACGCCGCACCTGCGCACCGTCGACGAGCATCCCCTCCTCGCCCGCGACTTCGCCCACGCGCGCAGGCATTTCGGTACGCTTGAACTGGAATATTTCACCCTGCTGTCGATGGGCGCGCTGGTGTTTTCCAAGGCGCCCAAGCTGTTCAAGCCGGCGCTCAAGGCGCTGGACGCCGCGGATGCCGGGCTGTTCAAGCTGCTTCCGGCGGTTGGCCGCTTCGCCTGGACGGCCAAGATGGTGATGCGCAAGCCGCTGAAGGGCTGACGCGCGGCCAGGTCGCCGAGCAGAAGCGTCCAGTGTTTACCATGGAGCGGATAACCGAGGCCGCAGCCGCTTCGCCTCGCTGTAGCAACCCTGCGAACGGTGTTCCGCGCCTTATGCTGCTTTAGCTAGGGCAACTGCCACGTGACGCGCTGTTGGAGCGGGACGGTGATATCTCGCCCTTTGCTGCCGGCGCCCTCGCGCGTGAAATAGGGATCGGTCCCGATCAATTTGCATGTCTGGCGATCGAGATCGTCGCTCCCGCTCGACGCGAGTATTCTGCAGGATATTGGCGACCCGGTGGCATCCCGCTCTACGCGCACGTGAACGTTACCCACTGTACCTGCGCTCGCAGCCGCCTGCGGATAGTAATCCGCCGTGTCCACCATCGTCTGGCTTTCGCGGTTGGGCGAGCGGCGTTCGCCCGGGCACAGGAAGCCGTGCGCAACGAATACGTCACGGCTGCAGGGGACCGGCCTGATCGAGTCGATCCCGGCAAGAGCCTGGTTGATCTCAAGTCCGCCATCCGGATTGCAAAAGGACGGGCCCAGCCGCTTCTGGAGCCGGAGCTTCACCCAATATTGGACGGCACCGCCGGCGTCCCGCCGCGGCCTGCCGTTGGCGACGAGTTGATCCCGAAGCTGCTTGGCTATTGGGAGGCACTTTGAAGAATCCTGCCGCTGATCGAGGCTGATCCAGTTCCGCCAGTCGTCGCGAAGGCCTTCGGGAGTGGCCAGGCTCGGCAATGCGCCCGGATCGCCCAGAGTAAGGAGCCCTTCCATTTCACGGTCGGCCCCAATCGGGATGCCCTCGGGAAGAAGCTGCGTCGGCCAGATGACGTCCAGGTGTTCCCAGCCGATAAAAGTGGCAAGTGCAACGAAGAGATTTGCTCTCACCCCCCATCTCAACCTGTCGCGCCACGACCGGACGGCCGGCCCGGATCCGTTCGGCAGGTGCGCAAGGCTTGCGGGGCGCGCAGCTCCCAGGAGCGGGTCGCGAGTTTTCTTCACCATTGAACCTAAGCCGGCCGAACCGGCGCTGGAATGCCAAGCATCGGTCCGCCTTCAGGTGAGCAGGCTGCGGGACCGACCATCAACAGCGTCTCGGTATTTGATTGCGCGAGTTTGAAGACCCGCGCGGAATGGTGAAAAGTGCTGATCGAACACACCTTCCAACCTGCACGTGAAAGGCAATGTCCGCAATGGGCGGGAGTGGAGGGCGTTCTGCATGCCCCTACATTGGGCGCTTCTTCGGCGAAACGGAATGTTCGCAGGACGTGGGCGCAAGTTCTCCCCTCTCCCGTTGGCGGGAGAAGGGAGGGCCCGCGAAGCGGGAGGGAGAGGGCTTTCTTCTTTAAGCCGCGGCCGCCGCCGGCTTGAGCCCGATCGGCTTTTTCTCGCGCGCCTTTGCCGACACCGTGTTGTCGAGGCCGATCTGCACCGCGACCAGCAGGTAGGCGAAGGGCTGAAAGGCAATGCCGACGAACAGCGAGCCGATCAGGTAGACGATGTGGGCGTGCTGGAGCGCGGTGGCAAGCGGGGAAATCCAGGCGTCCTCGCCGTCCGCCTTTTTGAAGCGGCGGCGCAGAACCTCCATTCGGACAAGGCCGCCGACGTGGATCATCAGGAACAGGAACAGGCCGGGGAAGCCCTGCTCGCCGAGCATCTCGAAATAGGAGGAGTGATAGGCGCGGCTCTTGTCCTCCTGGCTGGTGGCCTGGACGCTGGCGACGGCGCCGGTGCCTTCCACCGCCTTGGTCTCGACCTTGATCTCGCTGGAGCGATAGGCGTCGAAGCCGCCGCCGAAGGGGCGGCTCTGGACGTAGTTCCAGGTCCACGCCCAGATGGCGAGGCGGGTGGTGGCGGAGGCGTCGGCTTCATAGCCGGCGATGGCGTCCATGCGGCCGGTGAAGTCCTTGGGCAGCATCGGCACGGCGGCGACGGCGACCGCGCAGACCAGGATCGCGTAGCCGACGCGGCGCTTCATGTCGCGCATCACCAGCCCGGCGATCGCGGCGATGCACAGCATGCCGGTGCGCGCCGCGGTGCCGACCGGGATCAGCAGGCAGGCGAAGATCAGGTTCGCACTGAACAGCTTCACCCGCCAGTCGGGGGGGAAGATGGTGCCGTGGCGGCAGAACCAGAGGATCAGCGGGATGATTGCGACGGCGAAGGTCGAGCCGGTTGAGCCTTCGTAGAGGCCCGTATTGTCGTTGAGCATGAAGATCTGCTGGCCGTAGCCGCCGCCTGAGACCGCGGTCTTGATCCCGCCGACGATGAAGATCGCCGAGGCGGAGAGCACCATGAACAGCAGATAGGCCTCGATGCGCAGCCGGGTGCGCAGCGCGAGGGGGAGGAAGATCGCCCAGATCAGCGCCTTCGACGCCCACTCCCACTTGCCCTGCGCTTCGACGGGGAAGTCGGCCTGCTGGGTCGTCGCCCAGACGTAGACGAGCAGAAGCAGGATCATCCCCTGCCGCGGGGCGAAGCGGGCGCCTTTCTTGGTGTCGAACAGCACCCAGGCGCCGAACGCCATTGCGGCGACGATCATCGACACCTGCACCGAATTGAGCAGGTAATAAGACAGGCGCTGCGGCTGGACGATGTCGATATAGGCAAAGGCGAGCACCAGCAGGAACGGGCGCTTGAAGCCGAGGCCGATCAGCGCGGCGAGATAGATGACGAAGCCGAGGTCACGCATCGGGGGCGGCCTTGAGGAAGCTTTTCTTGTTCCTGGGCTCGGGCGGGGGCGGAGCGGCGATGTCGGGGTCGTCGAGATCGGGGCGCGAAAGCAGGCGCCAGGCGGCAAGGATCAGCAGCCCGTGGCTCAGCGCAAGCGCGAGATTGTCGATCATGCCCGGGTCCTCACCGGCACGCTGATAAACGGCGGCGGTTGACGGGCCGTTAAGGCAATGGTGGCACAAGCATCGGCATGCGGATACTCCACGTGCTCGACCATAGCCTGCCGCTTCATAGCGGCTACACCTTTCGCACCCGCGCGATCGTCACCGCGCAAAAGGCGCGGGGGCTTGAAGTCGCGTGCCTGACGGGGGCGCGGCACGATCGCGGCGGGCCGGACCCGGAGCATATCGAGGGCATCGACTTCTTCCGCACGCCCGCCCCGGCCAAGGCGCCGTCGCCGCTCAGGGAGTGGCGGGAAATTCGGGCGCTGTCGAAGCGGCTGGACGCGCTGGTGGAGACGTGGAAGCCGGACCAGCTCCACGTCCACTCGCCGGTGCTGAATGCGCTTGCCGCCTTGCCGGTGGCGCGCAAGCGGGGGCTGCCTTTGATCTACGAGATCCGCGCATTCTGGGAGGATGCCGCGGTCGGCAACGGCACCGGCACCGAGGATTCGGTGCGCTACAAGCTGATCCGCAGGGCCGAGACCTATGCGGCCCGCCGCGCCGACGCGGTGGCGGTGATCTGCGAAGGGCTGCGGCGCGACCTGGTGTCCCGCGGCATTCCGGCGGCGAAGATCATCGTCTCGCCCAACGGCGTAGACATGAGCCTGTTCGGCAATCCGGTGCCGGCCGATCTCAACCTTGCGCGGCGCCTCGGCCTGCGCGGCGCGGATGTGGTCGGCTTCATCGGCTCGTTCTACGACTATGAAGGGCTCGACGATCTGATTTCGGCAATGCCGATCCTGCTCGCCAAAAGGCCCAAGGCGCACCTGCTGCTGGTCGGCGGCGGGCCGATGGAGGAGGCGCTGAAGGCGCAGGCCGAGGCCTCGTCGGCACGCGAGCGCATCCACTTCATCGGCCGTGTGCCCCACCATGAGGTGGAGCGCTATTACGGACTGATCGACGTGCTGGCTTACCCGCGCAAGGCGATGCGGCTGACCGAGTTGGTCACGCCCTTGAAGCCCTTGGAAGCCATGGCGCAGCGCAAGCTCGTCGCCGCGTCCAATGTCGGCGGCCATCGCGAGCTGATCGAGGACGGCGTCACCGGCACCCTGTTCCCGGCCGGCGATCCGTCGGCGCTTGCCGGCGCGCTCGACACCTTGTTCGGCAATCGCGGGCAGTGGGAAGAACGGCGGGACACGGCGCACGCCTTCGTTGAACGCGATCGTAACTGGTCGTTGAACATTTCGCGTTACATGCCCGCTTACCAAAGACTGACGGGCAAGGCGCTTTGATGAAAAGATTTACGTCCCTGGCGCGCGGCAGCGTCTTCGACCTGGCGCTTGCGGGCTTCGCCGGCGCTTCGTTCCTGTTCGCCGCCTTCTGGCTTCCGGAATGGCGGCTGACCCAGATCGCTTTGGCAAGCGGCCTTGCCGACATCTTCCCGCCCGCCCAGCCGCCGCTCGGCTTCACCGCGCGCGTCGCGTTCGCGGCGGCCGTGGGGCTTGCCGTGTTCGGCGGCGCGCTGCTGCTTCTCAAGCTTGCGGACCGGCCGCGGGTCAAGCGGCGCGCCTTCACCGAAGCCGATGCGCCGCCAGAACCCATTCGCCTGCGCCGCGCCGACGCCCATCCCGACGCGCCCGCGCGCCGGCCGCTGGTGGCACGCGATCTCGGCGAGCCCGACGAAACGCCCGCCGAGGAGTTGCTGCTTGCCCCGGAAGCGAAGGTGCCCGCATTCCTGATGGAGCAGGAGCCGGAAACCGTTGAAGCCGAGCCGGTTGACGAAGCCGCCGAGGCCAACGCCGAGCCCGAAGCGCCGCTGGTTTGGCCCGAGCCGGTACATGCGCCGGAGCCGGAGCCGGTACGTGCGGCCGAGCCGGAGCCAGAGCCGCTCGTCGCCGAAACACTCGCGCCGGAGCCGGTAGAGCCCGTCATCGTTGACGCGGTGGAGCCAGAGCCCGCGGCCGAAGAGCCCACCCCGGCCGAAGACCCGGATGCAAGCCTGTCCAAGCTCATGCAGCGGCTCGAATTCGGCCTTGGCCGCAAGGAGCGGGTGACCCTCAATCCGGCCGCGGTTGCGCCCCAGGCCGACGATGCCGTCGGCCACCGGCTGCGCAACGCGATCGGCGACCTCCAGAAGCTCGCCGCCCGCGGCTGATCAGCAGCAGACGGTCAGCGCTTCGATCTTCATCAAGACGCAGACCGGGCTGCGGGTCCGTTCCTCCGAGCACAGCGTGATGTCGGCCACCAGCTGGCCTTCCACGTCGAGATCCTCGGACGCGATCCTTCGCACCAGTGCGTTCGCCGCGCGCTCCGCATGATCGCCGATGAAGCGGAAAATGAACTGGTGACGCGCGCCCGCGAAGTGGCCGCTCTCCCACCGCCGCGTATTGGTTTCCTCCAGCTCGAAACCGCCGAGCGGCTCCAGCAAAAGGCGCACGGCGCGCAAAAACGCGGTGCTGAGGCTCAGCGTCCCGGTCATGATAATCCCTCCCGTCCATCCAGATAGGCCGTGATCTTGCGGCGCAGCCCGAGCCGCGGCTCGCGCCCGCGCCGCATGTCGAAGACCAACTGGGGATCGCGCGCGCAGAGCCGCCCAAAGGTGGTCGGCGCGATTCGCGTCTTGTGCAGATAGCGCTCGATGCGCCGCAGCAGCGTTCTACTCACGCCGAACTCCTTCCGAATCACTGTTCCTGATCTGTTCTACATTCGGAGGAGTTTTCCTACTTGTCTAGGAAATTTCCTATCGTTACGAAGATGAATGGCCCACGACCCACGATCGCTGCTCGCGCGCCTCATCGGGGAAAGGGGGGAGGATTATGCCGGCCTGTCGCGGCTGATCGGCCGCAACCCCGCTTACGTGCAGCAATATATCAAGCGCGGCACGCCCAAGCGCTTGTCGGAGGAGGATCGCCGGGCGCTGGCCCGCTACTTCCGCATCGATGAGGCGCTTCTCGGCGGGCCGGAGCAGGCGCGGGAGCGCGGCAGCCTGGTTGCGGTGGCGCGGCTCGATGTCGGCGCTTCGGCCGGCCCGGGAGCCGAGGCGGGGGAGGAGCGGGCGCTCGGCCAGATCGCTTTCGACGAGGCCTGGCTTCGGCGGATGCGGATCGGTGGCGGCGCGGCGGCGGGGCGGCTGTCGCTGATCCGGGTGCAGGGCGATTCGATGGTGCCGACCTTGTCGGACGGCGACGAGATCCTGGTCGATCGCGGCGACGGGGCCGAGCGGCTTCGCGACGGCATCTACGTGCTCCGCATCGACGACGCGCTGGTGGTGAAGCGGGTGGCCCGCAATCCGGCCGGGCGCGGCATTTCGGTGCGCAGCGACAACGAGGCCTATCCGTCGTGGCCGGAATGCGATCCGGCAGCGGTGGATGTGGTCGGGCGCGTGGTCTGGGTCGGGCACCGGCTGCTGTAAGCGTTTTAGCGGCGGCGCTCGTTCAGCCAGAACAGCAAGGCGAGCAGCGCGCCGGCGGCGGTGCCGACCAGGATGCCGATGCTCGGCTGGCCGACGATGATGCCGCCGACAGTGCCGGTGATGATCGCGATGGCGAGGATCGAGCCCGCCGCCTGGGTGTATCTGGAGCCGTTCGCCATGGCCGCGCTTCTGGCACCGCGCGGCGGCATTGACCAGCCCGGTGGGGCCTTTCCTGTGCCTTGAGAGATGCGATCGGTTCGCCCTTAGCTCGTCATGCCGGACTTGATCCGGCATCCACCTTCTTTTCTCTGCGTCCGTGGGAAAAGAAGGTGGACCCCGGATCAAGTCCGGGGTGACGGATTCCACGGCGGAGGGCGAACCGACCAGCGGCGCGGCTGGCCTCTGGAGGCGTGAAGCGAAAGCCTGGCTCCCTAGCTCGTCATGCCGGACTTGATCCGGCATCCACCTTCTTCTGTGCGGGCGAGGGGGAAGAAGAAGGTGGACCCCGGATCAAGTCCGGGGTGACGGCTGCTTCCGGGTACGCGAACCGGCTCCCCCAGTGCCCGGATAAATCTTGTCTTCACCATTGCAGCGCAGCAATTTCGCAACGGGTTGGCGGCTACACCGGCCCCATCGACACGCCGGGGGGTTTGCTTGCACCACAACGTTCACATCACCGGCCGGGGCGCCTTTGCCGAGGCCGCGGACCTTATTTCCGATTTCGGCGACCATGCCGTGTCCGAAGCGCGCCGCCGCGCCGGGCAAAGCCGCGACCTTGGCAACGTCGTCCATTTCTGCCGCTGGCGCGAAGTCGAGCGAATGATCGGCACCCTTGGCCTGGAGGCGAGCGCCGGTCTTATTCACTAGCAGCGCCTGGTTCACTAGGCCCGATCGACCAGCCGGGGCGCCCTTTTTCCGCCTTGATTCAACGCTGGCGGGAGGCTTGGCCGCCCGTTAGGCTCGCCCCCATGTTTCGCTTATCCGCATGGGGCACGGCGGCTGCCGCGGCTGCCGGTTGCAGCCTTGTGTGCCCCGCCTCCGCCGTCGCCCAGGAGCAGGCCGCGCCGCCCGCCGACGCGCCCGCGCCCGATGAGTCTGCGCCGCGCGCGCAGGCCGATCCGTTCTCCGAACTGGATGCGCCGCTCGATCCCTCCGCCCCGCTCGATCCGATGCCGGGCATCGGCGTCGATTGGCCGGAGTTGGAGGACAGCGCCGGCACCGGAATCGCCGGGGCGCCCGACACCGGCATCGCCGACATAGCCGCCGAGCGCGCTTATGTGGTGGCGCTGGAAGGTCTCGACGAGGCGCTCGCGGCAACCTTGCGCCCACGCTTCGATGCGCTCTCCACCTTGGAGAAGAACCGGGAAGACCCGGCCAACGCCGCCCAGATCGACCGCCGCGCCCGCGAGGACGCCGAACTGCTCGGCGAGCTGCTGCGCGGGCGGGGCTTCTACGACGCACTTGTCGAGGCACGGGTCGAAGTCGCGGAAGCGGCGGGCGGGCCGGTGCGGGTCACCCTTCAGGCCGAGCCGGGGCCGCTGTACCGTTTCACCGATGTGCGGCTGGAGGGCGTCACCGAGGCAAGCGCCGAAGACGCCGCCGCTCTGCGCGAGGCATTGGGCGTTGCCGTCAACGATCCGGTCGATGCCGACAAGGTAACGGCGGGCGAGGCGGCGGTGCGGGCCGAGCTCGGCAAGCGCGGTTACGCCTTTGCCGAAGTGGGCGAGCTCGACGTCGCGGTCGACCACCAGGCGCGCACCGCCACCCTCGTCCTCCCGGTCGATCCCAACGGCGCCCGCCAGTTCGGGCGCATCCTGGTCGAAGGGCGGCCGCTGTTCAGCCCAACCCATCTCCAGCGGATCGCACGCTGGAAGCCGGGAGAGGCCTATACCCAGGCCAGGGTCGAGGACCTTCGCCGCGCCTTGATCGCCACCGGGCTGGTCTCCACCGTCGCCATCCGCCCCGTCGCCAGCGCCGATCCCAAGATCGTCGACCTCGCCGTCACGCTGGAGCGCGCGCCGATGCGCACCATTGCGGGGGCGGCGGGCTATGGCACCGGCGAAGGCATCCGCGTGGAGGCGAGTTGGCAGCACAGGAACCTGCTTCCGCCCGAGGGCGCGGTCACGTTCCGCGGCGTGGCCGGCACCCGCGAGCAGCTGGTCGGCGCCACCCTGCGCCGCAACAATTTCCTGCGCCGCGACCAGGTGCTCACTGCCCAGTTCGCGGTCAGCAACATCGATCGCGCCGCCTATGACGCGCGCACCAGCTACCTCGCCGCCAATATCGAGCGGCAGACCAACCTGATCTGGCAGAAGAAATGGACCTGGTCGGTCGGCGGCGAGCTGATTGCGTCGGACGAGCAGGACGTGGATATCGACACCGGCACGACGCGGCGCCGCACGTTCTTCATCGGCGCGCTTCCGGCGACGCTTTCCTATGACGGGTCGAACGATCTGCTCGATCCCACGAACGGCTACCGGTTGGCCGCGCGCTTCTCGCCCGAAGCGTCGTTCCAGGGCAGCGGCTTCGGCTATTCGCGGCTTCAGCTCGACGGCAGCTTCTATCAGCCGGTCACGCCGACGGTGACCCTCGCCGGCCGCGCCCGGGCCGGCACCATCGTCGGTGCAAGCCGCGATCGCATCGCGCCGTCGCGCCGTTTCTATGCCGGCGGCGGCGGATCGGTGCGGGGGTACGGTTTCCAGCGCCTCGGCCCGCGCGATCCGGTGTTCGACGATCCGATCGGCGGCCGAAGCCTCGCCGAATTCTCGCTGGAAGCGCGGGTGCGGTGGGGCAATTGGGGGGTCGTGCCGTTCCTCGACGGCGGCAATATCGACACGTCGCCTCTGCCCTCTTTCGGCGACCTGCGCTTCGGCGCGGGCATCGGCGTGCGCTACCACACCCGCTTCGGGCCGATCCGCGTCGATCTCGGCACCCCGCTCAACCCGCGCGCGGGGGACGCGCGGGTGGCGGTCTACGTCTCGCTCGGCCAGGCGTTCTGATGGAGGAGCCTGCGGCTGGAACGGAGACGGACAGTGCGGAGGGCGATGCGCCCGCCGCGCCGCCGCGCCGCCGCCGCCGCGCCCGCTGGACGTCGGGGCTCGCCAAATGGGCGGTAGGCCTGCTCCTCACCGCCTTCCTGCTCGCCGTCACCGCCGCTTTGCTGCTCGACACCGGCGCGGGCCACCGCTTCCTCGCCGACCGCATCGCCGCAATGGCGCCGGAATCGGGCCTCAAGATCCAGATCGGCCGGATCGAGGGGTCGATATGGGGCGACACAAGGCTGGTCGATGTCCGCCTCTACGATCCCGACGGCCTGTTCGTCGAATCGCCGCTGATCGAGGTGGACTGGCAGCCATTGGGCTGGGTCACCAACCGGCTGATCATCCACGACCTCGAAGCGCAGCTCGCCAGCCTCCATCGCCTGCCCAAGCTCCGCCCCGCCGAGGAGCCCGGGCCGGTGCTGCCCGGCTTCGACATCCACATCGGCCGGCTCGATGTCGCCCAGCTTCGCATCGGCAAGGCGGTGGCGGGCGAGGCGCGGATCGCCAGCCTCTCGGGCGAGGCCGACATCCGCGCCGGCCGCGCGCTCGTCCGCCTCGACGCCGCGGTGAAGGGCAGCGGCGACCGGGTGCGCCTCCGCCTCGATGCCCAGCCGGACCGCGACCGCTTCGACATCGAAGCGCGGGTGGAGGCGCCGGCGAGGAGCGTCGTCGGCGCCCTGCTCGGCACGCAGCGGCCGATCGCCCTCGTGGTGGACGGCGACGGCCGCTGGGCGTCCTGGGCCGGCACCGCCCGGCTCGACCTGTCCGGCCGACGCGCCGCCGAGTTGCAGCTCAAGGCGGAAAGCGGCCGCTACGGCGTGTCCGGCTGGGCCAACCCCGCGCAATTCCTCACCGGCAAGAAGCAGCGCCTGACCGCGCCTCGCGTGCTGCTCAACGGCCGCGGCACCTTTGCCGAGCGGCGCATTGACGGGCGCTTGTCGCTGCGCTCGGCCGCGTTGCGGGTGGAGGCGGCGGGGGCGGTCGATTTGGGGCGCAACCGGCTCCGCAACCTGCGCATCGGCGCGGACCTGCTGCAGCCGGCGGCCTTGTTTCCAAACATGCGCGGCGAGCGGGTGCGCTTGACGGCGGTGCTGAACGGCCCATTCCGAAGCTTCGATTTCGCCTACCGCCTCACCTCGCCGCGCCTGCTGTTCAACGATGACGGGCTCGAGGATGTCCGCGCCGAGGGCAGGGGGCGGATGTCGAAGGCGCCTGTCACCGTGCCGATCGTGGCCACGGTCCGGCGGGTCACCGGAGTCGGCGAGGTCGCGGGCGCGATTATGGCCGATCTGCGCATCGAGGGGCGGCTCAAGGTCACCGCGGGCGAGCTGCGCGGGGAGGGACTCACCGCCAAGTCCGCCAAGCTCAACGGCAAGGTCGGGCTGGTCGTCGATCTGCGAAACGGCCGCTACCAGGTCGATGTCGCCGCCAACCTGCCCAACTACCAGGTGCCGAGCCTCGGCGTGGTGGATGTCGCCGCCGACCTGCGCATCGTCCGCCACCCGAGCGGCAAGGGCACGCTGGTCACCGGCAAGGGCCGCGCCTGGATGCGGCGCTTCGACAACAAGTTCCTGGCGGGCCTCGCCGGCGGGCTGCCGTACCTCGAAGCCGATCTGGTGCGCGGCAACGATTTCATCCTGCACTTCAACAACCTGCGAATTCGCGCGCCGGGCATCGCCATCGCCGGCAGCGGGCTGAGGCGGCGCGACGGCACCTTCGCCTTCGAAGGGCAGGGCAAGCAGGCGGCCTACGGCGCGTTCGGAATCGCGCTCGAGGGCCGGATCGAGCGGCCGCGGGTCACCTTGCGGCTGCCCAACCCGAACAAGGCGCTCGGCATCCGCGACATGGTGCTTGCGCTCGAGCCCAACGCGAGCGGTTTCGCCTACCGCGCGACGGGGGGCTCGTACCTCGGGCCCTTCGCCTCCACCGGCAACATCCTGCTTCCGCCCGGCGGCGCGGCGACCATACAGGTGGCGATGCTGACCGTGTCCAGCACCCGGGCGAGTGGCTCGCTTCGCGCCGATGCGGGCGGCTTCTTCGGCGCGCTCGACGTGTCGGGCGGCGGGCTGCTCGGGCGGCTGGTGTTCAGCCCGGTCAACGGCGTGCAGCGCATTGCGGTGGACATGACCGCCGACAATGCGCGCTTCGCCGGGCCGCCGCCGATCGCGATCCGCACCGGGCGGCTGCGCGGGGTGGTGATCCTCGATCCGGCGGGGACCACTCTCGAGGGGAACCTCAGCGCGCGGGGGGTGAGCCGCGGCCCCGTCTCCATCGCCAGCGTCGAGGCGAGCGGAAGCATGCGCGGCGGCAGCGGGCGGGTGACGGCGCGGATCGCGGGCACGCGCGGGCGCAACTTCTCCTTCGCGGCGGTGGCGGACTTCTCGCCCGGCCGGGTGCGGCTGACCGGCGAGGGCTCCGTCGACCGCCGCCCGATCCGGCTCACCCAGCCGGCCATCCTTGTGCGCGAGGGCAACGCCTGGCGGCTGCAGTCGGCCGGCGTGTCGTTCGCGGGCGGAAGCGCCACCTTGAGCGGCCTGTTCGGCGGCCCGACCACCGAGCTCAACGCCCGCATGGACGCGATGCCGCTCTCCGTGCTCGACATCGGCTGGCCCGAGCTCGGGCTCGGCGGAAACGCATCGGGCACGCTCTCCTACCGCTTCCCCGAAGGCGGCGGGCAGCCGAGCGGGGCAGCCGACCTCCGGGTGCGCGGCCTCACCCGCTCCGGCCTCGTATTGTCCTCCCGGCCGGTGGACATCGGAGTCGCGGCGCGGCTGGAGAACGGCAATGCCGGCATCCGCGCGGTTGCGGTGAGCGAGGGCCGCACCATCGGCCGGGCGCAGGCGCGGCTGTCGCCGATCGGGCTCAACGGCAATATCGGCGAACGGCTGGCCGCCGCGCCGATGGTGGCTCAGATCCGCTACAACGGCGCCGCCGACACGCTGTGGCGGCTGACCGGCGTGGAGCTGATCGACGTCAGCGGCGCGGTGGCGATCGGCGCCGACGCGCGCGGAAGCCTCAACAGCCCGCAGATTCGCGGCTCGCTGCGCACCGACAAGGCGCGCATCGAAAGCGCCGTCACCGGCATGGTGATCGAAAACGTGCGCGCCGCCGGCCGCTTCGGCGGCTCACGGCTGGTGCTGGACAGCTTCTCGGGCACCACCAAGAACAAGGGCAAGGTCAGCGGCCGCGCCGCCTTCGATCTTGCCGGCCCGCGCGGCTTCGGAATGGACATTTCGCTGAACGCAGACAGCGCGCAGCTTCTCGACCGCGATGATCTCAGGGCGCAGGTCAGCGGCCCGATCGCGATTCGCTCCGACGGCGAGACCGGGTCGATCTCCGGCAAGGTCCGGCTCACCTCCGGCGCCTTCCGCCTGGGCAGCGTGCGCGCTTCGGCCCAGCTCAACCGTCTCAACGTCCGCGAAATCAACCTGCCCGCCGACGAGCGCCCGGTGGCCCGCCGCCTCACCCCCTGGGCGCTCGACCTCGACGTCGTCGCGCCCGGCCGGCTGACCGTCACCGGCCTCGGCATCAACAGCGAATGGAGCGCCGACCTACAGGTCCGCGGCACCGTCACCGAGCCCCGCATCACCGGCACCGCCGACCTTGCTCGCGGGTCCTACGATTTCGCCGGGCGCCGCTTCGACCTCCAGCGCGGGCAGATCCGCTTCGGGGGCGAGAGTCCGGTCAACCCGGTGCTCGACATCACCGCCGCGGGCGGCGTCCAGGGCCTGAACGCGGTGATCCGGGTCACCGGGCGCGGCCAGCGGCCCGAGATCGCGTTCACCAGCACGCCGGCCCTGCCGCAGGACGAGCTCCTCTCCCGGCTCCTCTTCGGCACCTCGATCACCAACCTGTCGGCGCCCGAAGCGCTGCAACTCGCCGCCGCGGTCGCCTCCTTGAACAACTCGGGCGGCGGGCTCGACCCGATCAACGCGGTGCGCGCCGCCACCGGGCTCGACCGGCTGCGCATCGTCCCCGCCGACATCACCACCGGCCAGGGCACCGCCATCGCCGCGGGCAAATATCTCGGCCGCCGCGTCTATGTGGAAGTGATAACGGACGCGCGCGGCTATTCGGCGACGGTCGTCGAATATCAGATCACGCGGTGGCTTTCGCTGCTGTCCAGCATCTCCACCATCGGCCGCGAAAGCGTCAACGTGCGGGTATCCAAGGATTATTGAGCCGGCAGCGCTTTGTTAACGCCCGTCTTTTAGAATGGCTCTCGCTACGGGAGGAGGCGATGGGCAGAGCCATACCAAATCTGGAAGGGGCGCGCCGCGCCGAGCGCCGGCCGGTGAGCGGTTCGACGCGCTTGAAGCCCAATGGGTGGAGCAATGTCGAGGCGGCGATGCTCGATTTGTCCGAGCTCGGCTTCCGCGCCCGCTGCGACGTGCGGCTGCGGGTCGGCGGCACCGTTTCCATCGAAATTCCCGACATCGGCACGGTCGATGCGCAGGTCGAATGGCAACGTGACGGCGAGTTCGGCGCGCGCTTCTACGTTGCGATCGACGTCGACTCGTGCGGCTGGACGGTGGAGGAGCGGCACAATGCGCTTGCCCACCTGCTGGTCGCCCGGGCCGGCGCAAGCACTGCCGGACGCCCGGGCGCCGAGGCCCAGCTTCGACGTGAAATCCTGGCCGGGCTGCCGATGCGCAAGGACGTGGTTACCGGCCGGTAAACCAGCGCTCCACGCGCGCCGTTAACCTGGATCGACTAAAAATCCGGCCGCACGGCGCGCGGACCGAAAAGCGCGCGAGGCGAGGGGGAGCCAAGGACAAACCATGAGGCGAGGGCGTTTTGCCGGGCTGAGCGAGGAAGCGCAGGGAATTGCGCCGCTGCCGCTGCGCGCGCTGATCCCTTTCGACTTCAGCCCGCCGGCAAGCGAGGAGCAGGCCCGCATCGCCGCCGAACGCGCCAGCGCGCTTGCAGTCTCGATCCCCTTCCTCGCCGTTTCCCACGCCTTGTGGGCCGTCACCTTGCTCGCCGTGTTGCTGTTCCGCGGCGAGGGCAACCTGCTCGTAGGGGCGCCGCTTGCCGCCATCCTCCTGCTTGATTTCGGCCTTTGGCGGCTGATGGCGTGCGACGCCGCATCGCACCGCAAGATGCGCTGGACGGCTTGCTACATCGCCGCCACCGCCGCCTTGTTCGGCCTCGCCATATTCCTGCTCGGCCCGGAAAGCCCGCTGGTCGCCCGGGCAATCCTGTTCGCAGCGCTCAGCGCGGGCATCGCCGCCTTTTTCCTGTTCCCGGTCCTGCTCGTTCTGTCCTGCCTGGTGACGCTTGCCGGCGTGGCGCTGATCAACAGCGCAAGCCCGCTGATCGCGATCGTTGCGGTGGCGAGCATCTTCTTCACCTTCCTCAGTCTGTCCCGCGCCCGCGATCTCATCTTCTCCGCCCAGCAGCGCCTCGCCGCCGAGTGGGAGGCCTTGAAGGCCCGCCGCTTTGTTGAGGAATATGAGGCAAGCGGTCGGGGTTGGTTCTGGGAAACCAATGCCGAAGGGCGGGTCACCTACTTGTCCGCCGGGCTCGTCGGCCGCCTCGGCCTGGACAACGGCCAGGCGATCGGCGCCGACCTCGAGGAGCTTCTGCTGGTCGCGGGGGAAGGGGGCTCGGACGAAGCACGCCGGACTCTTGGCTTCCATCTCGGCGCGCGCTTTCCCTTCTCCGACGTAATCGTCCGCGCCCCCGGCTCCGCCGAAAGCTGGTGGTCCCTGTCGGGCACGCCCAATTTCGACGATTACGGCCGCTTCCTTGGCTTTCGCGGCATCGGCGCGAACCTCAGCGAACAGCTCCGCAGCGAGGCGGAGGAAACCAAGCTTGCCCGCTACGACAGCCTCACCGGGCTTCCCAACCGCGCAATGATGCGCCGGATGCTCGACGACGCGCTCGCCAACGCCGCCGAGCGCCGTCGCGGCTGCGCGCTTCTGCTGATCGATCTCGACCGCTTCAAGCAGGTCAACGACACATTGGGCCACCCGGTGGGCGACAAGCTCCTCAAACAGGTCGCCGCCCGCCTCGGCGCGGTGCTCGGCGCCGCGGGACAAGTCGGGCGCCTCGGCGGCGACGAGTTCGAGGCGATCCTGCCCGGGATGGACGAAGTCGCCCGGATCGAGGAAATCGCCGGCGCGCTGATCGCCGAAGTGTCGCGCCCTTACGAGGTCGACGGCCACACCGTGGAAATCGGCGCCTCCGCCGGCATCGCCATCGCAACGCCTGGCAAGACCTATCCGTCGGCCCTCATCAAGGACGCCGATCTCGCGCTCTACGCCGCCAAGGACGCTGGACGCGGCACCTTCCGCTTCTTTGCGCCCGAAATGCACGCGCTCGCCGCCGAGCGGCAGATCCTGGAGAACGATCTTCGCGACGCGCTCGGCAAGGAGCAGTTGAAGCTCTTCTACCAGCCGATCGTCGATTCGCTGACGGAGGAAGTCGCCGCCTTTGAAGCGCTGCTGCGCTGGCAGCACCCGACCCGCGGCCTGATCGAGCCCGCCGCCTTTCTGCCCGTCGCCGAGGAGTGCGGGCTGATGCCGCGTATCGGCGCGTGGGTGGTGCGCACCGCCTGCGCGGAGGCGGCGCACTGGCCCGCCCACGTCCGCGTCGCGGTCAACCTTTCTCCCGCCCAGGTTGCCGATCCCGGCCTTCCCTCCGTGGTGACCAGCGCGCTTGCCTCGTCGGGGATCGAGCCCGCCCGGCTGGAGCTTGAGATCAGCGAAGGCGCTTTCCCGTCGGACGGGGCGGGCCCGGCACGCATGCTGTCGCGCCTCAAGATGCTCGGCGTCCGCCTTGCGCTCGACAATTTCGGCACCGGCCGCTCCGGGCTCGGCCACCTGCGTGACGCCCCCCTCGACAAGATCAAGATCGACCGCAGCTTCGTGCGCGGCGCCGAAGGCAAGGCCAGCCGCAACGCCGCCATCATCCGCGCCATTGTCGTCCTCGCCGAGAGCCTGGGCATGGACACCACGGCGGAAGGCACTGAGACAATGGAAGAACTTGCGCTGGTCCGAAGCCTGGGCTGCAGCCAGGTGCAGGGCTTCCTGTTCGGAAAGGCGGTCCCGCCGGCCGAGGCGCGCGTCCTCGCCGCCGCAAGCCGCCCCACGGCGGAGCTGGTCGGCTTCAGCCGCCCGCCGCGTCACCGCCTGCTCAGGAACGGCGTCATCGAGCATGCCGGCGACGTCCTTCCGGTGCGCCTGCGCAACATCTCGGCCGAAGGCGCGATGGTGGAGTGCGAGCGGCCGCTGCCGGCGGATTCGCGCATTCTTCTCGACCTCGACGGCGGCGGCCGCCTCAACGCGGAAGTGCGCTGGTCGCAGCGCGGCCAGCTCGGCCTGCGCTTCGACCGCGCTTTCGAACTGCGCAGCTTGTCGCGCCCCAAAACGGGCGCTGCCGGCCTCAAGATGCTCACCCCGGCTTATCTGGAGCCGCGCGCCGAACCGACCCCCGCGCCGGAGCCGACTCCCCTCCTGCGCAAGCGGAGCAGGAGCGCGTAAGCAGCACTGGGTCTGCGCTTACCTGAGCGCCACGAAAAAGCCCTCCGTCTGCCGAAGCGGACGGAGGGGCTTTTCATGCGCCCTAGGGTACGGCCTCAGCTCGAATAATACATGTCGTATTCGACCGGGCTGGGCGTGGTTTCCCAGCGCAACTGCTCTTCCCACTTGAGCTCGATGTAGGCGTCGATCTGGTCTTCGCTGAACACGTCGCCCTTGATCAGGAATTCGCGGTCGGCTTCCAGCGCGAGCAAAGCCTCGCGCAAGCTGCCGGCCACCGTCGGCACTTCCACCAGCTCCTGCGGCGGCAAATCGTAGAGGTTCTTGTCCATCGGCTCGCCCGGGTGGATGCGGTTCTGGATTCCGTCCAGGCCGGCCATCAGGATCGCCGCATAAGCAAGGTAGGGATTGGCCAGCGCGTCGGGGAAGCGGAACTCGACCCGTTTGGACTTCTCTCCGGTGCCGTAGGGGATGCGGCACGAGGCCGAGCGGTTGCGGCTCGAATAGGCCAGCAGCACCGGCGCTTCGAAGCCCGGCACCAGCCGCTTGTAGCTGTTGGTGGTCGGGTTGGTGAAGGCGTTGAGCGCGCGGGCATGCTTGATCACCCCGCCGATGAAGTACAGCGCCAGCTCGCTGAGGCCCGCATAGCCGTTGCCGGCGAACAGCGGCTTGGAACCGTTCCAGATCGAGAAGTGGGTGTGCATGCCGGAGCCGTTGTCGGCCTTGATCGGCTTGGGCATGAAGGTCGCCGTCTTGCCGTAGGCGTGGGCGACCATGTGCACGACGTACTTGTAGATCTGCATGCGGTCGGCGGTCTGCACCAGGCTGCCATAGGTCAGGCCGAGCTCGTGCTGCGAAGCGGCAACCTCATGGTGGTGCTTGTCGCAGGGCAGCCCCATTTCGATCATGGTCGAAACCATTTCGCCGCGAATGTCGACGGCGCTGTCCACCGGCGCGACCGGGAAATAACCGCCTTTGGCGCGCGGCCGGTGGGCCAGGTTGCCGCCTTCGTACTCGCGGCCGGTATTGGTCGGCAGCTCGATGTCGTCGATTCGGAAGTAGCTGCTGTTGTACCCGTCTTCGTATCGCACGTCGTCGAACAGGAAGAACTCGGCTTCCGGGCCGACGTAGACGGTGTCGCCAATGCCGGTGGACTGGAGGTAGGCCTCCGCCCGCTTGGCGGTGGAGCGCGGATCGCGGGCGTAAAGCTCGCCGGTGCCCGGATCGACGATGTCGCAGAACAGGATCAGCATCGGCGTCGCCGAGAACGGATCGACGTAGACCGCGTCCAGGTCCGGCTTGAGGATCATGTCGCTTTCGTTGATTGCCTTCCAGCCGGCGATGGACGAGCCGTCGAACATGAAGCCGTCGGTAAGCTGGTCCTCGTCGATCAGGCCGGAGACCATGGTGAGGTGCTGCCACTTGCCCTTGGGGTCGGTGAAGCGAAGGTCCACCCACTCGATCTCTTCGCTCTTGATCCGCTCAAGGATCTTGCCCGCGTCGCTCGCCATGTTCTCGGTTCCCGTCTGAATGTTCGCGGCCGGCGAATCCCCCGGCCCCCGCGCGTCACCTTTCGAGCCCGCGCGCTCTGCGTCCAGCCAAGTCAGGTGGAACGTGAATATTTCACGTGGGGCGGGGGAGGGAGGGAAGTAAGTAAGTAAGTAAGTAAGAACCCCCTCCCTTGAGGGAGAGGGTTGCGAAGCCTTAGTGAGCCTCTTTCGGCGAACTTAGGCGAAGCTGGCAGAGGGTGACACCGGTGGAGAATGGACACCAGCGGTGTCACCCTCTCCAACTCCGCCTAAGCGGCAGAGCCGCCAAGGCTTCGTACCCTCTCCCTCGAAGGGAGAGGGAAGACCTCTCAAATCGCGTCCGACCCCCGCTCCCCCGTCCGGATCCGAAGCGCCTCCTCCACGGTGGACACGAAGATTTTGCCGTCCCCGATCCGCCCGGTCCGCGCCGCGCTTGCGATCGCTTCCACCACGCGATCCGCCAAGCCGTCGTCCACCACCACTTCCAGTTTCACCTTGGGCAGGAAATCCACCACATATTCGGCGCCGCGATAAAGCTCGGTATGGCCCTTCTGCCGCCCGAAGCCCTTGGCCTCGAGGACGGTGATCCCGGACACGCCGACCTCGTGAAGCGCCTCCTTCACCTCGTCGAGCTTGAACGGCTTGATGATGGCCTCGATCTTCTTCACCGCTTCGATCCTTCTTGTTTCGCCCCCTGAAAAGCACTGCTTTCCCCCTCGCGTACAGCCCCCACTGACACATTTGAAACACTTTGGTTGCGGCCGCGACATGAAGCGGTCGCACTCCCCCGCCACAAAAGCGGTGTCACAAGGGAGGACACAATGCAGATCGGTCGTGTGGGTGCGGGTTTCAGCGGATTGCTTGCGGTTGCGGCATTCCTTGCCGTGGAAACGCCGGCGCCGAGCGAAGGCAGCCCGCCGCCGCTCGCCAGCGCCCAGGAGATCGACCAGGCGGTGTCCCACGCCCAGGCCCAGGCCGACGCGGTGCGCGGCAAGAAGGCCGGCGCAACCCACTAGGTTCAACCCGTTCGCGCCGGCGGCAATCCCTAGACCGGTGCCGGTCAGTCCGGAACGAAGCGCCGCACCACATCGCCGGCCAGCCGCGCCGGCTTGCGGGTCACCGAATCGAGGCAGCACCAGCAGCTCGTCACTTCGGCTACCACATCCTCGCCGCGGCGGATCACCGTGGAGAAGAAGGCGCGGGCGCCCTGCACCTTTTCGGCGATCACGTCGGCCACCACGATGTCCTCCAGGAACGCCGGCCGCCGGTACGTAATCTCGTGCTTGAGCGCGACCCACAGGTGCGCGGCCACCGCCTCGGCCGGCGCAATGGCCTGCCAATAGCCGACAACGGCGTCCTGCACCCATTTCAGGTACACGCTGTTGTTGACGTGCCCCATATGGTCGATGTCGTCGGGCGCGATCCCGATGGCGTGGCGATAAGGCATGCCCAACGCTGCCCTTTGCTGACATTTCTGTCAATAGCAGCAGCCCCTGTTGCGAGCCGATGCGGGCGGCTAAGGCGCACTCCATGCTGACCAAGACCTCCACCGCCCTGAGCGCGCCGAAGGGGCCCGATCTCGACGCGCTTCGCCTGCTCGACGACCGGCTGCGCTGGCTGTCCGCCTGGACGATTCACAACGCCAACCACCTGCGGGACAGCCGCGACGGGCTCAAGGTCGGCGGCCACCAGGCGAGCTGCGCGTCGATGACGGCGATCATGGCGGCGCTCTATTTCCACGCGCTCGGCCCCAACGACCGGGTGGCGGTGAAGCCCCACGCCGGCCCCGTGCTCCACGCCATCCATTACCTGCTCGGCACCCAAAGCCGCGAGCAGCTCGAGACCTTCCGCGGCTTTGGCGGCATGCAAAGCTATCCCAGCCGCACCAAGGACAAGATCCCGGTCGATTTCTCCACCGGCTCGGTCGGCCTCGGCGTCGCCGTCACCGCCTTCTCCAGCCTGGTGCAGGATTACATGCTCGCCCACGGCATGATGCAGCCCGATCAGGCCGGCCGCTTCGTCGCCCTGATGGGCGATGCCGAGCTCGACGAGGGCAATATCTACGAATGCCTGATCGAGGCGTACAAGCACGACATCCGCAACTGCTGGTGGATCGTCGACTATAACCGCCAGTCGCTCGACCACACCACCGCCGAGCGCATGTTCCGCAGGTTCGACGACATCTTCGCCGCGTGCGGCTGGCGTGTCGCCACCCTGAAGTACGGCAAGAAGATGGAAGCCGCCTTCGCCGAACCCGGCGGCGAGGCGCTGAAGAACTGGATCGACGAAGTCGGCAACGCCGATTACGCGGCGCTCTCCTACCTCGGCGGCGCCGCCTGGCGCGAGCGGCTCTTGAAGGACGCGCCGGAGACGAAGCCGGTCCTCGACGCCCGCGACGACGAGGCGCTCGCCGCCTTGATGACCAACCTTGCCGGCCACGACATGGCAAGCCTGGTCGAGGCCTTCGACGCCGCCCAGGACGACGTGCCGACCCTGTTCATCGCCTACACGGTGAAAGGGCAGGGGCTGCCCTTCGCCGGCCACAAGGACAACCACGCCGGCCTGATGAACCCCGGCCAGATCGCCGCCTTGCGCGACAAGCTCGGCATCGCCGAGGGCGACGAGTGGGAGCCTTGGGCGGGGCTCGGTGGCAATTCGGCGGAGGCCGTGCGCTCCGCCGTGTCAGGCAGCCGCATCGCGCGGGCCAAGCGCGAGCGGGTGTGGAACGTCGCGGACGTACCCGCAATTCCCGTGCCCGTCGGGGAGGAGCAGTCCACCCAGGCCGCGTTCGGGCGCATCCTGCTCGACCTCAGCCGCGCCGGCGGGCCGCTTGCCGAGCGGATCGTCACCACCTCGCCCGACGTCACCGTGTCCACCAACCTCGGCGCCTGGGTGAACCAGCGCGGCCTGTTCCGCCGCTCGGAACTGGCCGACGTCTTCGCCGCCGCCAAGATCCCCTCCGCCCAGAAATGGGGCGGTCATCAGGCCGGCCAGCACATCGAGCTCGGCATTGCCGAGAACAACCTGTTCCTGATGCTCGCGGCGCTTGGTTTGGCCGGCGACATGTTCGGCGACCGCCTGTTCCCGATCGGCACCGTCTACGATCCCTTCATCGCCCGCGGCCTCGATGCGCTGAACTACGCCTGCTACCAGGACGCACGCTTCCTGCTCGTCGCCACGCCGTCCGGCGTAACGCTCGGCCCCGAAGGCGGCGCCCACCAGTCGATCAACCCGCCACTCATCGCCCTCGGCCAGCCGGGCTTGCGCCACTACGAACCCGCCTTCGCCGACGAACTCGCGTTGCTGATGGAGGAAGCCTTCCGGCTGATGCAAAGCCCGGACGGCGAAAGCGTCTATCTCCGCCTCACCACGCGCACGGTCGCTCAGGTGGAGCGGGAGGACGAAAGCTGGAAAGCGGACGCAGTGGCCGGCGGCTACTGGCTCCGCAAGCCAAGCGACGGCGCCGAAGCGGCCCTGGTCTATTCCGGCGCCCTCGCCCCCGAAGCTCTCGCCGCCTGGAAAGCCCTCAAGGACGACGTCCCCGGCCTCGGCCTCCTTGCCGTAACCTCGCCCGACCTCCTCCACCGCGGCTGGAGCGCCCGCCAAGCCACGCGCTGGTCCAAAAATCCTCCCCGGAACGGGGAGGGGGACCAGCCGAAGGCTGGTGGAGGGGGCCCCGCGCATGTGGAGCGCCTGTTAGCCCCACTCTCCCCTACAGCAGGCCTCGTCACCCTCCTGGACGGCGCCCCCGCCTCCCTCTCCTGGCTCGGCGGCGTCCGCGGCCACCGCGTCAGCCCCCTCGGCGTAGACCGCTTCGGCCAGACCGGCGACCTCCACGATCTCTACCGCGAATACCGCCTGGACGTGGACGCCATCGTCGAAGCGGCGGCGGAGCTGTTCCTCGGCTGAGCAACGCAAGGTGACGGGCTGAGAAACGGAACAAGTTCGTCACCCCCGACTTGATCCGGGGTCCACCTTCTTCGCTTCGGCCTCGGTGCAGGAAGAAGATGGATGCCGGATCAGGGTTCCCATCAAAGTACTACTTTGATGGGGTCCTCCGTCCGGCATGACGGCTGGCTTCAGGGCGACACGTCTGTCCATTGGGCGAGAAACCAAACAAGGTCGTCACCCCGGACTTGATCCGGGGTCCACCTTTCTTCCCTTCGGCCTCGGTCCAGGAAGAAGGTGGATGCCGGATCAGGGTTCCCATCAAAGTACTACTTTGATGGGGTCCTCCGTCCGGCATGACGAAGAAGGTGCGCGGAACATCGCCGCCGCCCCACGGTTCTCCCGCCGAACCTTTTTCGGAGAAGAACAATGATCGGCAAGATTCTCGGCGGCTATGTCGGCCAGCGCATGGGCAGCCGCTACGGCAACAGCCGTGAAGGCGGCAGCGGCCTGCGCGGCGCGTTGATCGGCACCGGCATTGCAATGGTGGCCCGCCGCGGCCTTGGTCCGCTCGGCCTGCTGCTCGGCGGCGGCTATGTCGCCAAGAAGGTGCTCGACCGCCGCCGCGCCCGCCGCGACGGTTACTGACGCACTTCAGAATTGACGCTAAAAGACATAGCCCCTTCCCGTCATGTGCGGGGAGGGGCTTTTCTTCAGCCTGTGGGTTTCATCTTCACCAGCCACAACGCGGCGAATACCCCCCCCCCGCTCATCCTGAGTAGCCGCTGAGGAGGCGAAGCCGTCTCGAAGCGGCGTATCGAAGGACGCAGTGTGCCGGTCCTTCGAGACGGGCCTTCGACTTCGCTCAGTCCCTCCTCAGGATGAGCGGGAGAGTAACTGAAGACCGCTCATCCTGAGGAGCCGGTGAGCAGGGTTCCCGCCAAAGTAGTACTTTGGCGGGGTCCCGTGTCAAACCGGCGTCTCGAAGGACGCACAGCCACGCAGAGGGCCCCTAAGCCCCCTCCGGCTTCATCTTAACCAGCCACAACGCCGCGATCAGCGCCGCGATGGCCGCAACCACAGTATAGGTCATGATCCGCAGATTGCGGGTGCGCACCGTTTCGACCTTGTGGCTGCTCAGCCGCCCGATGATCCAGCACGCGCGCCGTTCGGCCGTCACGAACACGGCGATCGCCACGACCAGAAAGGCGGTGGCGATCAGCTTGGGAATCCAGGCCGGCTGCATTTGCGCGAACAGCGCCTGAAAGCCGAGGCCAACGCCGACCGAGGCGAAGCCGGTGCGCATCCAGCCGGCGAAGGTGCGTTCGTTGGCGAGGATCGTGCGATCCTCGGCCATGTCGGTGCGGTCCTCCGCTAGCTGGGTCTTGTCCTCAGACATCGCCGCCGGTGCCGCGTCCGGCGTCGTCGCGGGCGCGCTCCCGGTCCCGCTCGCGCACGGTGTCGCGGTCGCGCCCGCCGGTTGGCGGCCCGTCCGGCAAGATCACGTCCGGCAGTTCATCTTCCGGGACCGGCTCGTCCTCGGGCGCACGCCGCGCCCCCGGGTCGGTCGGTTCGGCCGAGATGGTGAAGCCGTTCGCGTCGACGCTGACGCCGACGTCGAGGCCTTCCACCGGCAGCGTCACCGAAGCGTTGGCGTCGGTCGCCTGCACTTGAACCGGCGCGGCGATCGGCGGCGCCGTCGGCGCTGCGGCCCGCGAGCCGACCGCCTGGGCGGTGAAGTCCCGCCAGATCTTGGCCGGCATGCCGCCGCCCGCCATGCCGCCGGGCAGCGGGCTGTTGTCGTCGTTGCCGATCCATACGCCGACCACCAGATCGTCGGTGAAGCCGACGAACACCGCGTCGCGGCTGTCCTGGGTGGTGCCGGTCTTGCCGTATGCCGGGACCGAGAGGGCGGCGGCGCGGCCGGTGCCCTGCTGCACCACGGCGCCGAGCATTTCCTTCATTTCATCGAAATTGGGATCGCTCGACGCACCCGCGACGCCCTTGTCCCACATCCTCTGGTACCAGGGACGCTCCTCGTCCTCCAAACCCACCGGGCGGATCGGATAGGCCCCCGCCGCCACCGCCGCGTAAGCGGAGGTGAGCTCGAGCAGGGTGACGCCGGACGTGCCAAGGGCAAGGCTTGGGTTGGCGTTCAAGGGGCTGGTGACGCCGAGATCGCGCGCGGTGCGGATCACATTCTCCATGCCCACCTTCTGCGACAGGCGCACCGAAGCGACGTTGCTGGACAAAGCCAGCGCGTCCTTCAGGCTCAGCGTGCCGCGATACTTGTTGGCATAGTTCTTCGGCTGCCAGTTGCCGACCCGCAGCGGCCGATCCGCAACCTGATCATCGGGGTCCATGCCGGAGCGCAAAGCGGCGAGCCACACGAACAGCTTGAACGCCGATCCCGGCTGTCGCCGCGCCTGGGTGGCGCGGTTGAACGGGCTTCGCGCATAATCCTTACCGCCGACCATGGCGACGATCTTGCCGTCCGGCCGCATTGCGACCAGCGCCACCTGGGCGGAGCCGAGGCCGGCCTTGCGCACCGTTTGCAGCGCCATCTTCTGGATTCGGCTGTCGAGCGTGGTCTGCACCGTCTGGGCGCCATAGGCTTCCTCGACATCGCCGCGCGCGCGGGCGGCGGGGAGCACCCAGTCGGCGAAATAGGTACCGGTCGGCACGTTGGCGCCCTGCGCCTCGACCTTGAGCTTGGCGGGCTTGAGAGCGCGCGCCTGGGCGTTGGTGATGAAGCCCTGGTCGATCATCGCGGCGATCACCAACCGGCCGCGCTCGCGGGCCTGCTTGTAATTCTTGGTCGGCGCGAGACGCGACGGCGCCTTGACCATGCCGGCCAGCATCGCCGCCTGGGCGACGTTGAGCTTCTCCGGCGGCACGCTGAAATAATGGTGGGAGGCGGCGCGCAGCCCGTAGACGTTGTCGCCGAGATAGACGTTGGAAAGGTAACGCTCGAGGATCTGTTCCTTGTCGAGCCAGGCTTCGAGCCAGAAGGCGATCAGCACTTCCTGCCCCTTGCGGGTCATGGTCCGCTCGTTGCTCAGGAAGGAGATTTTGGCGAGCTGCTGGGTGATGGTGCTGCCGCCTTCCTTGACGCCGCCGGCTCCGACGTTGCGCCAGGCGGCGCGGGCGATGCCGCGCGCCGAGACGCCCAGGTGGCTCCTGAACCTCTTGTCCTCGATCGCGATAAAGGCGTTGGGCACGTGTGCCGGCAGCTTGGCAAGAACGATGGGCGCGCGGATGTCGGCGCCCCTTCGGGCGATCGGAACGCCGTCGGCGGACAGCAGGGTCAGGCTCGGGGCGGCGACCGGCTGGAGCGACTTGGACAGCGGCGCGGTGATCGCCAGCCAGGCGATCAGCAGCATCAACAGGGCGATGAAGGCGAGCGCGATGCGGCGCCAGCCCCAGCGCAGGGGATTATACCAGGCGCGGCTACGCGGCGGCTTGCCGTGCGGCGGCTGACCGTGGGGAGGCGGCGGAAAGGCGTTCGAACCGCCGGAACCGGACGGCTGTTGTTGCCACTGGGCAATCTGATCCAAGTATATCCCCTTTATCTTTCCGCCAAACGTCCCTGCGGGACTCGGGTTGCCGTCAATGCGCCAGTCCGTTGCGCAGGCGATCGGGCGTCACCGTTTCGGGGACCACGCCCAGTTCGGCAAGACCCTGCGGCCAGGCGCCGCCGATCGCAAGCGCCTCAACAACCGCAGCCATCGCCGGCGCCGTCTGCAAACCGTAGCCGCCCTGGCCGACCAGCCAGAAGAAGCCGGGCGCCTCAGCGTCGAAGCCTGCGGTCGGCACCCGGTCGGCAACGAAGCTCCTGAGGCCCGCCCAGCGGTGCGCGATGCGGGTGACGGAGAGGGTGGTGTATTGCTCGAGCTGGTAGGCGGCCAGCGCAATGTCGTAATCCTCCGGCTGCGCGTCACCGGGCTCGTCCTCCACCTCGTCCACCGGCGAGACCAGCAGCTGCCCGGATTCGGGAAGCATGTAGAAATCGCTCACCGCGCTGTGCACGAACGGCCAGGCGGAGAAATCCATGCCCGAAGGCGGATCGATGACGATGATCGTGCGCCGCTTGGGCTCCAGCCCGATCGGCCGCACCCCTGCCATCGCGGCCACCCGGTCCGCCCACGCCCCAGCGGCGTTGATCAGCACCGGCGCCGACCAGCGGCCGCCGTCCTCCGTCTCCACCGTCCAGCCGCCGCCCTCGAAGCGGATCGCCGCAGCCCGGCGCCCGGTGTGGATCGATCCCCCCGCCGCGCGCACCTGCCGCGCATAGGACTGAAGCAACGCATCGGCATCGAGCTTCAAGGCCGTCGGATCGTAGATGCCCGAAACCGCCGCCCCCTCGCCGGTGCGCAAGGCGGGACACAAAGCCCGCAGTTCCTCAGGCCCAACGGGTCTGATCGCATCCGTGAATCGTGCCATTTCCGCCTGCAATTCGGCGAGTTTCGGCAGCATTTCCTCCGTCGCGAAATAGACGGAGTGCGACAAGGCGGCGACCGGCGTGTCGCAAAAGCCCTCCGGCTGGCCCTCCAAAAAGCCGCGGCTCCACGCCGTCAGCCCGCGCACCGCGGCGTTGCCGATGCCATAGTGGCTGAAGGAAACGCTGCGCCCCGACGAATGGAAACCAAGCGCCTCTTCCGCCTCCAGCACAACCACCCGGCCATGGCGGCCAAGCGCGGCAGCGGCGGAAAGGCCGGCAATGCCGCCGCCGAGCACCAGGAAATCGCAGTCCATAGCTGTCCATTACGTGAGCGGAACCCCACCCCCCTTTGCCAGTTCAACCGTTACAAGTCCTCAACAAAACGGATGATACATGGCTACCCAGATGCGGCTCGAGGCCGTCACCCCGGCGTCCCCGCTTTACGTCAGCCACGGTTTCCAGGCGGCGCTCGCGGGGTGGAACCACGACCGGCTGCAGCCCGGCTTCCCCTCGGACGATTGGGAAAAGACCCTCGAACGCGACGCCCGTTTCCAGCGCCTGGAAGGCGCCTTCATCGAAGCGCTTCGCCGCGAAGTCGCCGACCGCGCCGCTTTAGCCCCCGAAGACGCCGACGGCTTCATCGCCTGGTTCGAAGCGCTTCAGCAGGAAGGCCCCGGCCAGGGCGACGCGCTGTTCCCCTGGCTTGCCGAGGAAGCAAGCCTGGACGAACTGCGCTGGTTCCTGGAACAGGAAGCGGCCGGCGAGGCGGGCTTCGAGGATTTGACCGCCCTCACTCAAATCAAGATGCCGACCCGCCCGAAGCTCGAACTCGCCCGCAATTATTGGGACGAAATGGGCAAGGGCAACCCCAAGGGCATGCACGGCCCCCTGCTCGATACGCTCGTCGAGCGGCTCGAACTCAACCCCCGCATCGAGGCGACCTGCTGGCAAAGCCTCGCGCTCGCCAACGCGATGACGGCGATGGCGACCAACCGCCGCTACGCCTTCCACTCGGTCGGCGCGCTCGGCGTCATTGAACTCACCGCCCCCGCCCGCTCCGCGTACACCGCCGCGGCCCTGAAGCGCCTCGGCTTCACCGGCCGCGAGCGCCATTATTTCGACCTCCACGCGGTGCTCGACGTCAAGCATTCGGAGGAATGGAACAAGGAAGTGATCCGCCCCCTGGTGGAGGGAGACCCGCGCCGCGCCCGCCCGATGGCGGAAGGCGCCCTCATCCGCCTCCTCTGCGGCGCCCGCTGCTACGACCGCTACCGCGCGGAGCTGTTGGGGTAAGCAATCCAGTCCGGCTTGCTCCCTGACCCGCTCATCCTGAGGAGCCGCTGAGGAGGCGAAGCCGTCTCGAAGCGGCGTCTCGAAGGACGCACAGCAGCGCCGCATGGTCCTTCGAGACAGGCCTTCGCCAAGCTCAGTCCTTCCTCAGGATGAGCGGGGAAGGGCTTCGTATCTGGCGCCTAAGCGCTCGCAAACGCCCCCTGCAGCGCCCGCACCACCACCTCCGCATGGCTGTGGTGCAGCATATGCCCCGCCCCTTCCACCTCGATCAAACTCCCGTTCGGAAGCTGGCGGGCGAGCGCCTTGGCCTGGCGCTCGTCCTCCACCACCCGGTCGGACGTGCCGGTCAGCACCTGGGTGCGCACTTCGATCTTGCGCATGTCGATCGTCCCGGCCGGCGACAGCGGCATCATCGACGCACTGTCCTCACCCTCCGCCACCATCGCCCCGGCGTTGAGGATCAGCGGATAAGGATAGCTCGCCTTCCATTCCTCCGGCACCGGCGCCGGGCCGAACATCACCCCGTGCAGCAGGTCCACCATCGGCCGGTCCATCTGCGTGAACTCGGCAAAGCGCGAAAAGAGCGGCCCGAACAAGGGCGCCGCGCGCGGCGCAAGCATGCTGTGCTCGATCAGCCGCGGCTCGGGAAACGCCAACGGGGCGACCAGCACCAGTTCGGCAACCAGCTTCGGATGCCGCTCCGCAAGCGCCAGGGCGACCAGCCCGCCAAAGCTGTGCGCCCCGAACACCGCCTTGCGGATGCCGAGCTGCTCCAGCCCCTCGGCGATCTGATCGGCCTGCTCGCGCGGCGTGCCGCCGAACCGCGGCCGCCGGCTGACGCCGTGCCCCGGCCGGTCCACCACCGTCACCCGGTGCGACTTGACCAATGCCTTGTGGACGGGGCTGACCAGCCAATCGTGCGCGGTGGTCATCGCCCCATGGATCAGGACGAGGTCGGCGCCCTTGCCCTGCTGAGACACGAAAAGGCTGCGCTCGGCGCCGAGCTCGAGAATTTGTTCTTGTTGCATTGCAGCATAACCGCCGACACGCCGGAAAGCTCCGGCTTCAAAAAGGATTAGGGTTCGCGCAGAGACGCAGAGACGCAGAGGGGCTCAGGCAGGAGAGCAGGCCGCGCTCTTTCCAGCGAAGCCTGGTAAACGATCGCCGAGTCTTCGCTCGGCCAAGGAGACACAAACAGCCTCTCTGCGCCTCTGCGTCTCTGCGCGAAAAAACCTTCAGTCCCGTTTCGGTGAAGAAAGCAGGTGGGTTCACGCGGAGGCGCGGAGACGCGGAGGGGCCGAGCGAGTCCGGTGGGTTGTGCAACTTCGGCGAAGCCCGTCTTCTAGGGGGTCCGAGCCTCCGCTCGGCCGAGTGAAGCACACAGCCCCCTCCGCGTCTCCGCGCCTCCGCGTGAACCAAATGCTTAATCCCGGCTCGTCGGCAACGGCTTGCGTGCCTTCAGGTCGAAGCCGTCGCCGTGCGCCTCACGAAGGAAGTTGGTCCACGCGGAGGCGCGGAGACGCGGAGGAGCCTAGGCGGGGGAACAGGCCCCGCCTAGCCGGCGAAGCCCGTCTTCTTGACGGTCTGAGTTTTCGCTCCGCGAGGTAAGGCGCACAGGCGCCCTCCGCGTCTCCGCGCCTCCGCGTGAACCAAATGCTTAATCGCGCTTCGGCGGCAGCGGCTTCCTCGCCTTGAGGTCGAACCCGTCGCCGTCCGACAGCACGTGCACCCGCACATCGTGCATCGACAGCGCGCATTCCGCCCGCGCCTCGGCAAGGTTGCAGTAAGTCACGTCGGTGCCGTCCACGACATAAACGCCGCCCGACCCGATCACCCGGAACGTATCGCCCTCCACCATCACTGCCGTATCCTCGTCGATGCCGAGGCCGAGCACGCGCGGGTTGTGCGCCACAGCGCCGAGCAGCCGGCCCATGCGGCCGCGCTCGGCGAAATGCTGGTCGATGATCACGTCGCGCACCAGCCCCATGCCCGGCGACATGTGGAGATCGCCGATGCGGTGCGTCTCCTTGCTGGATCCTTTGACCAGCATCGTCTCGCTCATCACCGACGCGCCGGCCGAGGTGCCGGCGATCAGCCCGCCGCGCTCGTAGATGGCGCGCACCTTGGCTTCGATGCCGGTGTCGCCGATCTGGCTGGTGATGCGCAGCTGGTCACCGCCCGAGAAAAACACCGCCGCCGCGTCGTCGAGCACGGCAAGCTTGTCCTCGTCGCCGGCGCGGCTGCGCTCCTCGACGTAGAGCTCGACCAGCTCGCCGACATCCATGTCGGAAAAGGCCGCCTGATATTCCTCGAAATAGCCTTCCGGCCGGTGGCTCGCGACGGTGGCGAGGACGAGCTTGCCGCCCTTCACGTGCTTCGCCACTTCGCGCAGGATCACGCGCTCGCTCTTGGGGTCGCGGTCCTCATGGCCGCCGATGATGATCAGGCAGCCGCTTGGGCGTTCTTGGTCAGCCACGTGTTTCTTCGTCCTTGTGCAGAAAGGCTTTGGGTTCGGCCATGCCGGCGGTCAGGTAGGCGACGGCAAACATCGGGCTGTTGTGCGCCCAGGCGAGGGTGCCGTGCTTGTCGATGCCGATCGCCCCGCCGTCCGCATCCGCGCCGCCGGTGCCGGGCAGCTTGGCGAGGCCCTTGGCGATCGCCTCCTCCATCGGCAGCCCGTCCTCGATCGACGCCATGACGCGGCTGGCAAGCGCCAGTCGGGTGATCGTCTCGCCGTCGCCGGAAAAGGAAATGGCGGCGAGATGGTTGTCGGCATAAAGCCCGCCGCCGGGCAGCGGACTGTCGCCGATGCGGCCGACCTTCTGGCCGTTGAGCCCACCGGTGGACGTGCCCGCGGCGAGGTTGCCGCCCGTGTCCATCGCCACCGCGCCCACCGTGTCGTGCAGCCCCTCGGCAAGTGCCTGTTTCTCTGCTTCGGCCTTGAGCTCCTCGTCGGTGGCAAGCGTGGCTCCGTTGGCCTTGGCGAACAGCAACGCGCCTTCGCCAACCAGGAGGATTTCCTTCTCCGGCAGCAACTGGCGGGCGACGGTGATCGGGTGGCGGACGTTGCGGATCGCGCCGACGGCGCCCGCCGATAGGTTGCTTCCGTCCATCAAGCCGGAGCACATCTCGATCCCGCCGGCTTCATTGGGCGCCGATCCCGTGCCGGCGTTGAACACCGGCAGGTCCTCGAGCACCCGGATCGCGGCCTCGACAGCGTCCACCGCGCTGCCGCCATCGGCAAGCACCTTCGATCCCGCCTGCACCGCCTGGGCGATGCCGTCGCGGTTGGCCTGCTCCTCTTCTTTCTCCCACGGCTTGGCGCCGCCATGGACGATCAGGACCCAGCGGCCCTCGTCTTTTCCGAACATTGGCTTTTCCTTATTCCGCCGGCACGAGCGCGCCGCGCGCGCCGGTGCGGACGGCGACTGGCTTGAAGTCGTTGACCTGCTGCCAGGCGCCGCGGACATCGGTGGGCGTAATGACGATGAGGTCGCCCGGGCGGCCCATCGCCAGTGCCGCGGCGGTCGACGCCGGCTCGCCGGCGATGAGGTGGATATGGTCGTCGGTGCGGCCCGCTTCCTTGGCGCCGTCCCTGAGCAGGCCCATCACCACGCCGCGCGCCCGTCCGCGGGTCGCGGGATCCTCGCGGAAGATCAGCTCGTCGAAGATGCCGGCCGCGATCCGCCCAAGCTCGATGATGTCCTGGTCGCGCCGGTCGCCGGCCATGGAGACGGTGCCGATCGTGCGCTTGTAGCGGTGGCTGAGGCCCTTCACGACCTTGCCGAGCGCCTCCAGGCCGGCGGCATTGTGGGCGTAATCGACGATCACCCGGAAGCCGTGCGCGTCGTGGACGTTGAGGCGACCAGGATTCTGCTCGAAGGTGGAGCTGAACTGGGTCAGCGCCGAGCGGATGGTGAGGATCGGGACGCCGTGGGTCAGCGCCATCGCCGCGGCGGCAAGCGCGTTGGCGACGTTGAACTCCGCCATGCCGTGCAGCGCCGCCGGAATGTCGCCGGCCTTCATGATGAACTCGCGGCGATTGTCCTCGTAAAGGACCATCGTGCCGCCGTCCTCGCCCGGCTCGCGGACCACCGCCATGCCGCCATTCTCGATATGCTCGAGCACCATCGGCGACATCTCGGAGCCGCCGCGCAGGGTGAACCAAACGATCTGTCCACCCGCACTCCGCGCCATCTTGATGCACAGCGGATCGTCGGCGTTGAGGATCGAATAGCCGTCGCGGCGCACCGCCTCCACCACCACCTGCTTGACGTGGGCAAGGTCTTCGATGGTCTCGATGCCCTTTAGGCCAAGATGATCGGCGGTGACGTTGAGGCAGGCGGCAATGTCCGCTTCCTTGTACGCCAGGCCTTCGCGCAGCAGGCCGCCGCGCGCCGTCTCCAGCACCGCCACTTCCACCGTCGGATCGCGCAAGATCATCCGCGCGCTGCGCGGGCCCGTGGCGTCGCCGTCATGAGTAAGGATGTCGTTGACGTACACGCCGGTCGTCGAGGTCAGGCCCACCGTGCAGCCGGTGTAGCGCAGGATGTGCTTGATCATCCGCCCGACGGTGGACTTGCCGTTGGTGCCGGTGATCGCAAGGATCGGCACCCGCGATTTCTTGCCGCGCGGGAACAGCATCTCGATGATCGGCTTGGCGACGTCGCGCGGTGCGCCCTCCGAAGGCTCGATATGCATGCGCAGCCCCGGCGCGGCGTTGAGTTCGATCACCCCGCCGCCGGTCTCGCGCACCGAGCGGCTGATGTCCGGGCAGACGAAATCCACCCCGCACACGTCCAGCCCGATGACCAAAGCCGCACGCCGGGCGATGTCGGCATTGTCCGGGTGGATTTCGTTGGTGCGGTCCACGGCGGTGCCGCCGGTGGAGAGGTTGGCGGTTGCGCGCAGCGGCACCACCAGCTCGGCTTCCGGAATGCTGTCGGGCGTCAGGCCGGAACGGCCGAGATATTCCTCCACCAGCGCGTCGATCTTGATCCGCGTCATGACATTCTCATGCCCGTTGCCGCGGCGCGGGTCCTTGTTCACCTCCTCGACGAGTTGGCGGATGGTTGACACCCCGTTGCCTCTCACCTGTGCCGGAATGCGCTCGGCAACCGCGATCATCTTGCCGCCCACGACCAGGATTCGGTGGTCGTTGCCCTCGAAGAACTGCTCGACGATGACGTCCTTGGTCTTCGCCTGCGCCTGTGCGGCGGCGAAGCCGAAGCGGAGCTGGTCGTCGCCCGTGATTCCGATGGTCACGCCGCGGCCGTGATTGCCGTCCAGCGGCTTGACGACCAGCGGGTAGCCGAGGCGCTTCGCCGCGCGCACGGCCTCATCGGCGTCCCGCACCACCACGCCGCGCGGCACCGGAACGCCGCTCTCGTCGAGCAGCTTCTTGGTCATGTCCTTGTTCGATGCGAGTTCGGTGGCGACGAAGCTGGTCTGGCCGGTGATAGAAGCGCGGATTCGCTTGGCAAACTTGCCATGGCCAAGCTGGATCAGGCTCTGATTGTCGAGCCGCATCACCGGAATGCCGCGCCGCGTCGCCTCGTCCACAAGCGACTTGGTGGTGGGGCCAAGCTGGTTGCGTCGGACCAGCCGCCGAAGTGCATCCATTCGCCGGTCGAAGTCGAAGTCGCCCGCCGTCTCGAAGCGGTAGATCTTGTCGAGGCCGCGCATGCCCTGCAGCTCGGCGGGAAGCAGCGAATCGACCAGTTCGAACGCGATGCGCCCCGCGGCGAGGCCGACCTGCTCCTCATTATAGGCGAACATCACGTTGTAGACGCCCGGTCTGCCTTTCACCGATCGCGTCTTGCCGCGCACCGCGCGCGAGCCGGCCAGGGTTTGGAGCTCGAGCGCGACATGCTCGGCGACGTGGCCGAGCCAGGTGCCCTCGTGCAGCCGCTTCTCGAAGCCGCCGCGCACCTTCAGCGAGCAGCGGTGGCGGCCGACGCCCGGGATCAGCTTGAGCAAAGCATCGGCGAAGCCGGGAATCTGGTTGGTCGGAAATTCCTCCAGCCGGCCGAGATCGACCTGCACCCGCACCATCGGCGTGTGGCTGTAATAATGCGGACCGCGATAAACGCCGACTTCGAGCACCGCGGCCTCCTGCGTCAGGAGCGCGGTTCCGCTGTCGGTCTTGCTGCCGAAGAACATCTGTTTCCCCCGTTGGGATTGGTCTGAAGGGGCCCCGGCAGCGGAAGACGCGATACTGGCTTGGTTCGGGGCCGACATGATCGCTTTAAACCCGCGAAATCGCAGCCGAGTTCCGGAAATACAGCCTGATCCAGGTTACCGGGGTCGGTGCTTCGCGCCGCTGGAAACGCGGCGTCCGGCTGGCTAATCAGGCCCCACAGGAGAGCATTGATGATCGACCGAGTCTCGCCGCCCGAAGCCTTCGTCCGCACCAGCCACTGCAACGCCGAAGAGTATGAGGCGATGTACGCGCGCTCCTTGAGCGACCCCGACGGCTTCTGGCGCGAGCAGATGGGGCGGATCGACTGGGTCCGGGCGCCGACGCAGATCGACGGCTCCTCCTTCGATCCCGTCGAGATCCGCTGGTTCGGCGACGGGGTGCTCAACCTCTCCTACAATTGCATCGACCGCCATCTGGAAACCCGCGCCGATCAGGTCGCGATCCTGTTCGAAGGGGACGAGCCCGGCTCCGGCCGAAGCCTCACCTACGGCGAGCTCTACCGCGAGGTCGTCGCCATGGCGAACAGCCTCAAGGCGCTCGGCGCTGGCAAGGGCGACCGGGTCACCCTCTACATGCCGATGATCCCCGAGGCTGCGGTGGCGATGCTCGCCTGCGCCCGCATCGGCGCGGTGCACTCGGTGGTGTTCGGCGGCTTCTCCCCCGAGGCCCTCCATGGCCGCATCGAGGATTGCGCAAGCCGCTTCGTGATCACCGCCGACGCCGGCCTGCGCGGCGGTAAGGTGGTACCACTCAAAGCCAACGTAGACGCCGCCCTCGCCAAAGGTACCGCGGTCGAAGCAGTGCTCGTTGTGCGGCACCTTCGGCAACATATCGACTGGACCGAAGGCCGGGATCACTGGCTCCACGACATGGCGCCCTTGGTCCCCGAAGACTGCCCCCCCGAACCGATGAACGCCGAAGATCCGCTGTTCATCCTCTACACTTCCGGCTCCACCGGAAAGCCCAAGGGCGTGCTCCACACCACCGGCGGCTACGCCGTCTGGACCGCGGCCACCTTCCACTACGTCTTCGACTACAAGGACGGCGAAGTGTTCTGGTGCACCGCCGATGTCGGCTGGGTCACCGGCCACAGCTACGTCGTCTACGGCCCGCTCGCCAACGGCGCGACCACCCTGATGTTCGAGGGCGTGCCCAACTACCCCGATTTCTCCCGCTTCTGGGAAGTCGTGGGTCGGCTCAAGGTCAACATCTTCTACACCGCGCCCACCGCGATCCGTGCGCTGATGCGGGAAGGTGACGCGCCGGTGACGGGGCACGACCGCTCCTCCCTCCGCCTGCTCGGCACCGTCGGCGAACCGATCAACCCCGAAGCCTGGCGCTGGTATTGGGAAACGGTGGGCGACGAACGCTGCCCAATCGTCGACACCTGGTGGCAGACCGAGACCGGCGGCATCATGATCACCACCTTGCCCGGCGCCCACCCGATGAAGCCGGGCAGCGCGGGACGGCCCTTCTTCGGCATCGTGCCCCAGCTGGTGGACGGCGATGGTGCCGAGTTGGCCGGCG
>DASWNA010000074.1:0-7244 GCA_036399475.1 Allosphingosinicella sp. | reverse complement strand
GTTCGTTCTGAGCCAGAATCAAACTCTCAAGTTTGTGTCCGACCTCTATGCCGCCAGGGGAAAACCTGACAGCGGCAGAGGCCGGCTTCAAGGAGCCGTTCCTGCACTTCACATATACTGTGGATATGTAACGAGACATGTAAGATCGCTCACGACGGGAAAACCCACCGTGCACGAACTCAATGGAACGACTTAGCTTTAACCAATCCTCCGGAGCCTTAAAACCCCCGGAAACTGGAGCCGCCGCCCACATGTCCCTTCATCTAAACCAACAATGTCAAAGAGCCGACGCGCCTCTTTATCCCCTTGAACCGGGGCAACCGGGTTACCGATCGTTAAGAGACGCAAGCGAGGTGGGCAACAACCCTGCCCCGCCGGTGAGAGGCCATATATGAGGGCGCTTCCGCCCCGTCAATGGCTTTTTTCGGAACGCTTTCGAAGCAGCCGAACCGCCCGTTAGCCGAAGCCAAAGAGAGGTTCGCGAGAAGCCAAAGCCGGAAGGATGACCCTTCCGGTTTCGGCACCTCGCCGCTTCGGGAGCTTTCCGATGGAAGGATGCAATCCGCAGACCGCGCCTTCCCGCCGCGTCTTCGAGGGCCAAGCCCCCGAGGCCGCGGCCTCCCAAATACTCGATTTTCAAAGAATGGCCGGCGAGGCTGAATGCGCCAGAAGGCGCCGCCTCATCGACTTGACCTATGTAAGGAAGGCGAAACGTCCTTGCAAGGCCCATGTTTCGGTTTTTCGAAACTTACCAGAGCGTTAAGAGCGCAAGCTGCGATCCCGTCTGATGCGCGGCCATATCGGGCGGCGATCCGCCGCCGTCAAGGCCTTCTGTTCCGATTGCGCCGAAACCCCGCCGCTGGCTCGGGGGAGCCGGTGGCGGGAGGGCGCTATTTAGAGCGCCGCGCCGGTACGTCAAGGCACGCCGGCGGCCGTTTACGCACCCTGTATGTAGGCGCGCATCGCTTCGGCTTCGTCCTCGATCTTGCGGATTCGCCAGGCGACGAGATCGCCGATCGACACCAGGCCGGCGAGCTTTTCGCCTTCCACCACAGGCAGATGGCGGATCCGGCGCTTGCTCATGTCGGACAAGGCGGCCAGTGCGTTGACGCTCGGTTCAACGGTGATCACCGGAGCAGTCATCATCCGCGCCACCGGCAAATCGAGCGCCGCGGCGCCTTCCCGCGCGATGCAGTAAACAAGATCGCGCTCGGACAGGATGCCGGCGACCGTCTCCCCTTCCATCACCACCACCGCGCCGATTCGGTGCTCGGCCAACAGGCGCACTGCGTCGCGTACCGGGGCGGCGGCATCCACGGTGACGACGCCCCGCCCCTTGGCGTCCAGAATCGCGGCAATCGTCATGCTCCAGCTCCTTCTCTCAGCCCCGACTCGCGTGCCGATGATCCCACGCACGCGCCGCGAAAGGAAGCCGCGATCCCCGCACCTCCTTCGTGCGGGCTTGATGATCCGCCGGCACACCGCCACATGGCGGCGATGCCGAGACACGATCCCATTCCGCCACGCCGCACCGCCGCAGCCGAGACGGCACGGCTCGAGCAGGTGCAGCGCGCCGCGCGGGCGTGGGCGCGGTATAGGAAGATGATGAAGTGGATGATTCTCGCCGCGGCGCTGACCGTGCTGGCGGCGCTTGGCTGGCTGAAGAGCCTGGGCGAGCCGATGCCGATCCACATGATCATCGCCACCGTGGCGGGGGTCGGGCTCAGCGTGCTGGTCGGCACCGGGCTGATGGGCCTCGTTTTCCTGTCGAACAATTCGGGCCATGACGACGCGGCCTCCGGAAGGACCAAGGACCAGTGAACACCAGCAATAAAGAGCCGATCCTGCGGGTCGTGCCGCGCCCGGCCGACATCAACGCCAACGGCCACATCTTCGGCGGCTGGGTGCTGAGCCAGATGGACATCGCCGCCGGCATCGTCGCCAGCCGCGAGGCCGACGGCCCGGTCGCCACCGTCGCAATCCAGGCGATGGAATTCACCGCCCCGATCCTGCTCCACGATCTTATCTCGGTTTATGCGGAGATCGAACGGGTCGGCCGCACCAGCCTCGCCATCCGCATCGAAGTAATCGCCAGCCGCAACCGCGGGCGGGACCAGGTGAAGGTGACGGAAGGCCTGTTCACCTTCGTCGCGCTCGATGAGAATCACCGCCCGCGCCCGGTAAAGCGGGCCTAGGGTCAGCGCTTCGGCGGAGCGGTTGCCCGGAAGCGCAGGCGCGTCGTGCCGTTGGCGGGGACGGTGACCTGCCACACCGGGTAGCCGTCGCGGCGGATCAGCGCTGCATCGGTGGACAGGCTGAAACCCGATTCCTGCAGCTCGGCCTCGTAGCGGATGGGGGCGGGTGTCGCGTTGGTGACGACCAGCTCCCACTCGCCCGCGCCGGCCGCGCCCGGCGCGACTTGCGTCATCTGGGCGGTCACTGCCGATGCGCTTGCGTAGACGATCTCGACCTTCTCACCGACGGCATAGTCGCGCATCGTGCCGTTGCCGACGAGCAGGGGTCGCCCCAAAGCCCGGGCGGTGAACATCACCCGCCCCGCCGGCAGCGGCAGGCCCAGGCCGGCTGCAGCCGTGTTTCGCACGACCAGGACGCGGTTCAACGGCTGCGCGTAAGTCAGGTTGGAAAGGTAATAACGCTGCCGGTAGACCTGCTCCGCCGGAACGCCGCGGCGCTGAAGAAGCGCTACCTGCTTCTGGCTTTTGGCGGCGACGGTGACCGGCTTGGGGATCCGGTACAGCTTGAGATCGCCCAGATCCTCCTGCTCGGCCATCATCATCACCGGGGGTGGGGGCGGAGGCGGCGGCGCTGGCGAGACCATGGCCATTTCCATCGCGGGCATCCGCGAGCCGGTGACGACGATCTCCTCCCGCTCATGCACGATTTCTGCAAGATCGCTGGTGGTCGTGCCCCCCGCCCAGCATTGCAGAGTCAGCGGGCGGACCTGGGGCCGGGACGCGCGGATCTGCTGGCGGTTGATCTGGCCCGCGACGGCTTGCGTGTCGGCGTTGCGGAAGGTGGTTTCGTCGCCATTGGCAAGGGTCAGCCAGGCGAAGAGGTCGACCTTTGAGCCGTCGGGCGACAGTTCGGCGATGTAGCTCGCCTGCCAGTCGAAATCGCTCGCCAGGTAGGACAAGGTGACCGTGGCGGTGGTGGCGCGGGTCGCCCGCGCCCGGACCGAAAGGGTTGGCTTGGCGGAAAGATCCGGCGGGACGCCATCGTAGCGCAGCGTTTCAGCAAGCCCGGTGCAGCGCAGCGCCTCCACCCCGTCGGCCGTCTGCAGAACCACCGCCCCGTTCGCGCCCGACCGGGCGACCGCCTCCATTTCGCGCACGGCGCCGGTGACGCGCGAGGTGCGGCGCAGGTGCACGCGCTTGCCAAGCGATGCGTCGAGCAGGCTTGCCGGCGAAAGCAGCCGCGCATCCTGGTTCTTTTCCACCACCTCCGCCGGAAAACCGGTGACGATGGCGCTTTCCGGGAGAATGCCGCCGGCGACGCCTTCAAACCTGAGCTGCGATTCGCCGGCCGGAATTTTGATTCGCCGAGTTTCGCTGATCAGCGCGTAACCGTTCAGCCAGGAGAGCTGCATCCGCTCGCCCGCGCCCCGATACGGCGCCCGATACACCGTGACGTCCACCGAATCGGGACCGGCCGAGCGCGCGATCTGCTGCGCCGCGGCTGGCGATGCGGCGGCGAGAAGGCCGCTCAGCAGGATGCGCCCCGGCGCCACGGCCGGCGGTCAGTAACGCGATTCGAAGGTGGCGGTGACGCTGGTCTCGCCATTGGCGGGCACGCTCACCCGCCAAAGCGCCTCGTCGGCCGAGCGGCGCGTGCTTTTGCTGCTTTCCTGCGTGATTCGCACGTCACCCCACAGGCCGGCCTGGATGAGGTCCACCGTCACGCCCACCGGCTTGGCGTTGGTGAGTGTATAACGCATGGTGGTGCGCCAGCGGTCCTTGGCGACGCTCTCGCGCTTCTCAACCACCGGCTGCACCTTCACGTCGAATGCCTGGCCGGTAACGATGCCGATGTCGGAGCCCATCGGCGTGTGGCCGATCCGGTTTTCCCCAACGAACTGCGCGTTGCCGCGCGCGTCCTTCTGGTAGACGCGCACGGTGCCGGCGGGCAGCGCATCGCCAAGGCCGCTGTCGCGGGCGCTGGAAAACTGCAGCACGGTGTCGGCGCTCAGCGCCTGGTCGCGCGTACCCATCCACGGGTTCTGGAATACGTAGGCGCGGCGGGCGGTGGCGCCAGTGACGTCGAGGAAGCTGACCTGCTTGGTCTGCTTGTCGGCGATCGTGGTCCGCTCCTTCAGCGGATACAGATAGAAGTCGCCAAGGCTTTCGCGTCCCGGGGTCTGGGTGCCCGGGCGGTTGCCTGGCGGCGGCGGCGGGCGGTAGCCGCCGCCATAATCGTCGTCATAGCCGCCACTGCCGACATTGCCGGCGACCAGCAAGGTGTCGGCATTGTTGAAGGTGGTGCCGGTGGTGTTGGTGAGCGTGATCCAGCCCTGGACATCGATCCGCCCCGCTGCCTCGTCGAACAAGGTCACGTAATCGGCCTTCCAGCCCATGCCGGGGGTGAGATAGCTCAACGTCACGGGCCGGGCGCCGCCGCTTCTGGTTTCCACCGTAACGGAGAGGGTCGGGCGGGCGCGCAGGTTCTCGGGCACCTTGTCGAAGATCACCCGGACCGGGAGGCTATCGTCGCGAAGCACTTCGATGCGCTGGCCGATCTGCAGCACGACGCCGCCGTTGACCGCGAGAACCCGCGCCCGTTCGCGCTGCTCGGCGCCGGTGGCCGGATTGGTGCGCACCAGGGTGATCTCCTCGCCCACCGCCTTTTCCATCAGCTTGGAGGGCGAGAGCAGATCGAAGTCGAAATTCTGCTCCACCACCGCCACGTCGCGCGCGGAGAGCGTCACCGTTTCAGCGTTGATCTGGCCCGAAACGTTGGGGAACTCCTGGCGGGATCGGCCGGCGGGCAGATCGATCTGCCGGGTGTCCTGCACCAGCGCCAGATTCTGGTTGTAGATGGTGACCGCCAGATTGCCCTGCCCAGCCTGCGGGCCGATTTGAGGGACCGTCTGCGCGGCGGCCGGCGCGGCGAGGCAGGCGGACAGAAGAAGGACGCGGCGCATAGAGGCTCTCCCCAGATCTGCGCGCATGATGATACAGTGTCACCTGCCCTGTCAATCGTGCCCTGCCCGGCGCAGCAAAAAGGCGGCGCTCCCTTTGGAACGCCGCCTTTCGCGGATCGGGTGATGGAGAGCCTGTTCAGGCCGCCGGTGCGATGTCCGCATCGTCGTCGTTGCGTGGACGGCGGGTGCGGCGGCGGGTTGCCTTGGCGGGCGCGTCGCCGTCGACGATGGAGATGGCCGGCGGAAGCACGTCGAGCGAGATCGTGCCTTCGCTCGCTTGCACGACCGGCTCCTCGGTTCGGGCCGGCCGTCGGGCACGGGGACGCTCGAAGCGCGGCTCGCCGCCGCGGTCCTCGTCATTGTCGCGGCGCGGACGCTCGGCGCGCTGCGGCTCGGCGGCCTCGACGCGCTCCGGGCGCTCGATACGCTCAGGTCGATCCTGGCGCTCAGGACGTTCGGCACGCTCAGGACGGTCCTGACGCTCGGCACGCTCCGGACGGTCGTTGCGCTGCGGGCGCTCGGGGCGCTCGGCACGCTCCTGACGTTCGGGCCGGTCCTGGCGTTCGGGACGGTCGTTCCGTTCCTGGCGGCGCGGCGCGGGGCGCTCCTCGCGGTCGTCCTGGCCGTCGTCGTCTTCGTTGTCAGCCGACAGGTTGTTGTCGTCCTCGCCTTCCTCGTCGTCGCCATAATAATCGTCGCGGCGGGGACGCTGCTCCTCGAAGCGGGGGCGGTTCTCATTCAAGACGCGGAAATAGTGATCCGCGAATTGATGATAATATTCGGTTTGAACGCGATCGCCCTGCATCTGCGCGTCGCGGGCGAGCGATTTGTATTTTTCCAGAAGCTGGGCAGCGTTGCCGCGGTTGCGGTTGTCCTGCCGGTTGCCCTGGGGAGACTGGTTCGACGGGCGGGGTCCGCTTCCGCCGCGACCGCGGCGACGGCCGTTGCCGTTTTGACGATTGTTGATCAAAAAAAGGTCCTCGTCCTCGTGGTCCTAATCAGCCACTCTCGCGGGCCGGGCCCCTCCCGGCCGCATCATCTGCACGACCCCTTCAGGCAGGCGTCCGCAAGCGGCTCCTGCCACCTCACGCTGTGAGCCGTCCGAGGACGTTCAAGCAATCGGGGGTCGGCGACGGTTGGCCTCACGCTGATTTCGTAGCTGTGAAAGGCCCCGTCCCTCGGCACCTATGTAGCGGTGAGACGGGGGAATTCCAAGCGGAAAAGCACTTGACGCAGGTTAGGGAGCCAAAGCGAGGCAGCGCAGGTGCCCGGCAAGGTCCGGGTGAAGGGCAGGTTGCAGGCCCCCGGCGGCGAAAAGGGCCGAAACGGCTTCGCCTTGCCCTGCGCCGAGCTCGAGGCAGGCGATCCCTTCCGGCGCGATCAGGTGCGAAATCTGGGTGGCGAGCCGGCGGTAGTCGGCAAGGCCGTCCTCGCCGGCAAACAGCGCCTCGGCGGGCTCCCACTCCCCTACGTCGCGGGGGAGATCGGCTTCGGCCTCCACGTATGGCGGGTTGCACAGGATCAGGTCGAAGCGGCCCTCGATCCCTTCCGCCCAGTCGCCGAGGCGCAGCTCGGCACGGCCGGAGACGCCGAGCCGCTCCGCGTTGCGCCGCGCAAAAGCAAGCGCGGCTTCCGATGCGTCGATGCCGAGCCCCCGCGCCTTCGGCCATTCGGCAAGGGCGGCGAGGAGCAGGGTGCCGGGACCGGTGCCGAGATCGAGAATGCGCGCGGGCGGGCGGCCGCGGAAGTGGGCGACGGCGGTTTCGAGCAGGGTTTCGCTGTCCGGCCGGGGGATGAGCACGCCGGGGCCGACTTCGAGCTCGATCGTCCAGAAGGCGCGGCGGCCGGTGATGTAGGCGACGGGCTCTCCCGCGGCGCGGCGGGTGAGGAGGGGTTGGAAGGCTTCGGGCTCCGGATCGTCGAGGCGGGAGAGGAGCAGGGTGTCCCGCTCCACGCCAAGAGCGTGGGCCATGAGCAGCTCGGCGTCGAGGCGGGGCGTGGCGGAGTCCGTAGCCAGCCTTGCTGTAGCGGCGTTTAGAGCTTGCAAGACCTTCATCTCCCCTCCCGTTTAGGGAGGGGCCGGGGG
>DASWNA010000073.1:0-7459 GCA_036399475.1 Allosphingosinicella sp. | reverse complement strand
CCGCATGGACCCGGACGTTCCGCTGATCGTGCCGGAGGTGAACGCCCACGCGATCGACGGCTATCGCAAGCGCAACATCATCGCCAACCCGAACTGTTCGACCGCGCAGATGGTGGTGGCTCTGAAGCCGCTTCACGATCTGGCGAAGATCAAGCGCGTGGTCGTCGCGACCTACCAGTCGGTCTCCGGCGCGGGCAAGGCGGGCATGGACGAATTGTTCGAGCAGAGCCGCAACATCTTCGTCGGTGATGCAAACGCGCCCAATAAGTTCACCAAGCAGATCGCCTTCAACGTCATTCCGCACATTGACAGCTTCCTGGACGACGGTTCGACCAAGGAAGAGTGGAAGATGGTGGTCGAAACCAAGAAGATCCTCGATCCCAAGATCAAGGTGACCGCGACCTGCGTGCGCGTGCCCGTGTTCGTCGGCCATTCCGAAGCGATCAACATCGAGTTCGAGAATGAGATCTCCGCCGAGGAAGCTCGCAACGTGCTGCGCGAGGCGCCTGGCGTGATGGTGGTCGATAAGCGCGAGGACGGCGGCTACGTGACGCCCGTCGAGTGCGTCGGCGATTATGCCACCTTCATCAGCCGGATCCGCGAGGATTCCACGGTGGAGAACGGCCTCAACCTGTGGTGCGTCTCCGACAATCTCCGCAAGGGCGCCGCTTTGAACGCGGTACAGATCGCCGAAGTGCTCGGGCGAAAGCACCTCCAGAAGGCGGCGTAAGTTCACCTCGCCTGCCGGAGCAAGGGAGAGGGTAATGAGCGAGACGATGACGGGCGGCTGCGCGTGCGGGCGGGTGCGCTTTACGGCGCGGGTGGAGGATGACGAGGCGTACCTTTGCCATTGCCGGATGTGCCAGCGCGCCACCGGGAGCGTCTCGATCGCGTTCAAGACGATCAAGAAGGCTGACGTGAGGTTTGAGCGGGAGCCGGATTGGTATGTGTCCTCGGAGATCGCCCGGCGGCCCTTTTGCAGCGCGTGTGGGGCCTCTCTCGGCTTCGAATATCCGGACAGCGAGAAGATGGACCTTACCGTCGCCGCGTTCGACGATCCTTCCCGCTTCAAGCCCCACCACCATTTCGGCGCGGAGAGCATGCACCGCGCCTGGCTCAACACCGAGGGCCTCCCCGAGACCCGGAGCGAGGAATATCAGGCGCTGACCGAGCGCTGGGTGAACGCAACGGGCAAGGTGCCGGAATGAGCGAAGCGAGCCTTCACCATTTCACCGCCTCCGATGGCGTCACCCTGGCTTGGCATGAGCTGGGCGAAGGGCGGCCGGTGGTGCTGATCCATGGCTTGTTTTCGAATGCGGAGACCAACTGGATCAAATTCGGCCATGCCGCGGCCATTGCGGCCAAGGGCTACCGCGTGATCATGCCGGACCTCCGGGCGCACGGTGACAGCGGGGCTCCGCACGAGGCGGAGGCCTATCCGCCCGACGTGTTGTCCCGCGACGGTTTCGAGCTGATCGCGCATCTCGGCCTCACAGACTACGATCTCGGGGGCTATTCGCTTGGCGCACGGACATCGGTACGGATGGCGATCGCGGGCGCGCGGCCGAAGCGCCTGATCGTCAGCGGCATGGGGCTTCGTGGCCTGCTCTCGACGGGGCGGCGCGCGGACCACTTCCGCGGCATCCTCCAGGGCATGGGAACGCACAAGCGCGGCTCTCCCGAATGGCTGGCGGAGGCGTTTCTCAAGACCACCGGCAGCGATCCCAAGGCCTTACTGCCCCTGCTCGGCAGCTTCGTCGATTCCACCGAGGAGGAGGTGCGCGGGATCGCCATACAGACCTTGGTCCTGTCCGGCGTCGAGGACCAGGATAACGGCCATAGCGAGGAGCTTGCCGCGCTCCTTCCCGACGCGGTCTTCGTCGAGACTCCGGGCAATCACATGAGCGCCGTCACCAAGCCCCAACTCGGGCACGCGATCGCGGATTTCCTGGCCGCTTGACCGGCCCCAGGCGCGGGAGCAAAGGCCTTGGCATCCCTGCCCAGGAACCGAGGATGCCGACCCCCATGAAAGCCACCGTATCCGCTTTTGCCCTCGCCTTTTCCCTTGCCGCTTGCACCACCGCCTCCGCCGATACGGCGGGCACCCAGACCGCTGCCGCCGCGCCAGCTGAAGCCGCTCCCGCCGCCGCTGCCGCCGAACCGGCTCCCACGATCGAGAATGCCCGCGCCTTTATCGACCGCGCCGAGAAGGAGCTGCGCGAATTCTCCCTCGTCAGCAGCCGCGCCCAGTGGGTGAACGCCACCTACATCACCGAAGACACGGACGCGCTCGCCGCCCACTTCGGCACCATCGGCACCGAAATGTCGGTCCGCCTGGCGAATGAAGCGGCGCGCTATGCGAATGTCGAAGGCCTCGACTACGACACCCAGCGCAAGCTCAACACGCTTAGGAGCGCCCTCGTCCTGCCCGCGCCCACGACGCCGGGCGCCGCGGCCGAGCTCAACACCATCTCCACCCGCCTGTCGTCCACCTACGGCAAGGGCCGGGGCACGCTTAACGGCAAGGAGATGACCGGCAACGACCTTGAAGAGAAAATGGGCAACGTCCGCAATCCGGCCCAGCTCCAGGAGATGTGGACGAGCTGGCACAACAATGTCGGGCGGCCGATGCGCGCCGACTATGTGCGCCTCACCGAGATTGCCAACGAGGGCGCGAAGGAGCTGGGCTACAGCGACACGGGCGCGATGTGGCGGTCGCGCTACGACATGGCGCCGGACGATTTCGCGGCGATGACGGACAAGCTCTGGGCGCAGGTGAAGCCGCTTTACGACCAGCTCCATTGCTACACCCGCGGCAAGCTGAACGACAAATATGGCGATCAGGTGCAGCCCGAAAACGGTCCGATCCGCGCCGACCTGCTCGGCAACATGTGGGCGCAGGAATGGGGCAACATTTACGACGTGGTGGCGCCCAAGGGCGCGGGCGACGTCGGCTATGACCTGACGGACCTGCTGGTGAAGGCCAAGTACACGCCGGAGAAGATCGTCCGCACCGGCGAGAGCTTCTTCACCTCGCTCGGGTTCGCACCGCTTCCGCAGACCTTCTGGACCCGCTCCCAGATCACCGCGCCGCGCGACCGCGAAGTGATCTGCCACGCATCCGCCTGGGACGTCGACAATGTCGAGGACCTGCGCATCAAGATGTGCACCAAGGTCAACGCCGACGATTTTGTCACCGTGCACCACGAACTCGGCCACAATTTTTACCAGCGCGCCTATAACCAGCAGCCTTTCCTCTACCTCGACAGCGCCAATGACGGCTTCCACGAGGCGATTGGCGATGCCATCGCGCTTTCCGTCACCCCGGAATATCTGGTCCAGATCGGCCTCCTGCCGCGCAACAAGGTGCCGTCCGCCGACAAGGACGTCGGCCTCCTCCTGCGCCAGGCGATGGACAAGGTCGCCTTTCTGCCCTTCGGCCTGATGGTCGACAAATATCGCTGGCGGGTGTTCAGCGGCGACATCACGCCGGCGAACCTCGAGGCCGGCTGGAACGATATGCGCCTTCAGTATCAGGGCATCGTTCCCCCTGGGCAGCGCAGCGAGCAGGATTTCGATCCGGGCGCAAAATATCACGTGCCAGCGTCCGTGCCCTACACCCGCTACTTCCTCGCGCGGATCCTGCAGTTTCAGTTCTACAAGGCGGCCTGCGACCAGGCGGGCTGGACCGGTCCGCTCCACCGCTGCTCGTTTTACGGGAACAAGGCTGTGGGCGAGAAGCTGAACGCGATGCTGGCGATGGGTGCCTCGCGCCCCTGGCCCGAAGCGCTCGAAGCCTTCACCGGCACCCGCGAAATGTCGGGCGATGCCATGCTCGAATATTTCCGTCCGCTCTCCGCCTGGCTCGAGCAGCAGAATAAGGGCCGGAAGTGCGGCTGGTAAGCCGGGCCGTGCTTGATCGCCTCTGAAGGGGCGCCGATATGCGGGGCGGGAGGCGAGGCTTTCCGCCCCATTCGTTTTTGGAGACCAGTGATGAAAGCCGCACTGCCGGCCTTCGCTTTCCTTGCCGCCGCAGCCGTGCCCGCAGGTGGCGCGCAGGGGCAGGTGCCGTGGAACCCGCGCGCGCCCGAGAACAATCAGCGCTACGCCGCCTTCAACTATGCGAGCGTTGAACAGGTCCTGGGGGCGATCGGTGCGAAAGCGCAGCGCAGCGGCGCCAATCCAGCGAAGCCCATGCTGGTGGTCACCTTCCCCAACGGTCGCCGCGCGGTGATCACCCTGCTGTCCTGCACCGTCGACGGCAGCGCCTGCCGGGCGCTTGGGATCCAATCGAGCTGGAACGCGCCCGCCGGGGTCGCCCTGCCGAGGCTCGCCGCCGCGATCGAGACGTTCAACCAGCGTTACTCCTTTTCAAAGGCATATATGTCCGGCGCGGGCCGGCCCGCGGTGCAGCGCTACCTGACGGCCGATTACGGCTTCATCCGCGGCGATCTGGCGGTGAACATGCTGGTCTTTGCGCAGCAGGCGGACCGCTTCGCCAACGAGGTGCTGCGCCCGTTGGCGACCGGAGCGCGCTAGGCGCTGTTCTTGCCGCCCTTGCCGTTCTTCGAAGCCTTGGCGCATTCCGACGCGGTGATCGCGGTCTTCAGAACCTGGTTGATCGGCTTGCCGTCGGCCGCGCGGCGGGCGATTGCGCGCGCGCCCATATAGGCGCCGGCGGCGGCGGCACTGCCGACCAGGGCGGCGGCGATCGGCCGGCGCTGCACTTCCTCGGCGAGCCGCAACGCGGCCGACTTGCCCTCGCGCTTGGGCGTTCGATCCTCTGCCATGTCCCTACAGTCCCTGATCTTTATGGTTCTTGAGTGGCTCGAACGCGGGAAAGCGGAGGGCGTTGCGTGGGAGGGCGGAAAAGGGTTGGGGCCCGGATGACTTGCCTGTGAGCCCCTCTCCGGCACGGAGAGGGGCTCAGGAAGGAGAGGCCCTTACAGCCGCTCGATCATGTAGTCGGCGCTGCTGACGTTGAACGCGCCGGGCTCCTCGACATTGACCTGTTCAACGACACCGTCGTTGACGATCATCGAGAAACGCTGGCCGCGGCGGCCGAGGCCGAACTTCGAGCCGTCCATCTCCAGGCCCACTTCGCGCACGAAATCGCCGTTGCCGTCAGCCAGCATCGTCACCTTGCCGCCCGCATCCGCGCTATCCGCCCAGGCTTGGAGCACGAAGGCGTCGTTGACCGCTGTGCAGGCGATCTCGTCCACGCCCTTGGCCTGAAGTTCCGCGGCGCGCTCGACGAAGCCCGGCAGGTGGCGGGCGGAGCAGGTCGGCGTAAAGGCGCCCGGCACCGAGAAGAGCGCGACGCGGCGGCCCGCGAAATACTGCTCGCTGTCGACCGGCTGCGGCCCCTCGGGCGTTGCCTTGATGAAGGTGGTCTTGGGAAGGCGGTCGCCGACACTGATCGTCATTGCTTAGCTCCTGGCTGGTCTGGTCCGGAAGGCCTCTAGCAAGTCCGCCGCGCGCGGCATAGCGCCGCCCCTCGTGCCCGGGCAGCCACGTTAATCCCGGGCCTGCCACCCGTCCCGATCCGCGACGCGCCTTCGCAGTTGCAACAAGGGGAGCTTTCCCTTCGCGCTTCCTGTGGTAAACAACCTCTTAGGCAAAGGGGATGGCCGAGGGGGCCGCTTGCCTGTCAGTGGAAGGGGCTTGGGGACGTCATGCTTGCTATGTCGATCAAGGAGGAGCGGCAGGTTGCCGAGAGTCTGTCGCCGGGTCTCGCCTGGCCGACTATTCGTCTCGCCCTCCTGCTGCCGCTTTCGCAAGGCGCGCTGATTGCCGGGGCACTGACCGGATACCTGCCGCTCTGGCTGGTGATCCTGCCCTTGGGCTACATCCATTTCGCTTATTACACGCTGGTGCATGAGAGCATCCATGGCAACGTCGCCCGCCGCGCCGATCTTGGCTGGGTGCACTCGGTGCTCGGCTGGCTCGGCGCACTCAACATGATGACGAGCTACCCCGCGCTTCGCCGGATCCACCTCCTCCACCACCAGCACACCAACACCGATCAGGACCCCGACTACAATCTCTGCCACGGCCCGCTGTGGAAGAGCGTCGGGCGCGTCGTGTTCCTGCGCACCCTGCTTCTGCTCCCGCTGCCGATCGTGCGGCTGGTCCCGGCCGCCGCCTACACGATCAAGCAGGCGCGGCTGAAGCCGAACGAACTCAAGATCCACGCGATCACCGTGACCGCGCTTCAGCTCGCTTTCTGGGTCGCCGTCGCGCTCGGCTATGCCAAGATCGCGCTTCTGCTCTACTGGGTGCCGATGATGATCGGCCTGGTGCTGCTCAATGTCTTCTTCCAGTGGCTGCCCCACGTGCCCTTTGAAAAGAGCGACCGCTACGGCAAGGCGCGGGTCTATTGGCCGGTCGGTCACCGCCTCCTGCTCGGCCAGAACCTCCACCTCGGCCATCACCTCTGGCCCTCGGTACCGTATTACAATTATCGCCGACTCAACGATCGGCTCCGCCCGCAATTCGAGAGCGCAGGCGCGCATCCCCAGGGCTTCCGCCCGGCGCGCGCGCAGGCCTGACGCTTCGGCTCGGCGTCCGGCGCCGGCCTTCAGACCCGTGGCGGGCGCCGAGCCCTAGCGGCGGGCTTCCCCGCGCCCTATAGCGGCAAGCGATGGAACAGCCGCCCTTCCTTTCCGGACAACTCCTCCTCGCGATGCCGGGCATCGGCGACCCGCGTTTCGAAAAAGCCGTCATCGCCATGTGCTCCCACGACGAGAATGGCGCGCTCGGAATCGGCCTCGGCCGGATCGTGCCGCGCATCACCTTCCACACCCTCCTGGAACAGCTCGACATCGCGCCCGGAGCCGCGCCCGACGTTCCGATTCACCTCGGCGGCCCCGTCGAGCCGCAGCGCGGCTTCCTCCTCCATTCGCCCGACTGGGGCGGCACTGACAGCATGCATGTCGGTGATCGCTGGGTGCTGACCGCGACGCTCGATATCCTGCGCGCCATCGCGGAGGGGCGCGGGCCCAGCCGGTGGATCGCGGCTTTGGGCTATGCCGGCTGGGGCGCGGGGCAGCTGGAACAGGAGCTCTGCTCGAACGGCTGGTTCTCGACTCCGGGGTCGGACGCGCTTCTCTACGAATGCGACGTGAACTCCCGCTGGGCGGCAGCCTTCCAAAGCGCCGGCATCGACTCGCGCCTTCTAGCCTCCGATTTCGGAACCGCCTGAGCCCCGCAGAACCGCACATATAAAGATATCTTTATATTTGCATCTGCGGGCGCAAGTCCTTACATGGCGGGCCAGCGGCCGCCCCGGAATTCCCGGCGGTCTTTTCTATTTCTGCCTCAGGAGACGCTTCGTGGCGACCCAGCCCCAGACCGAATTTCAAGATTATGTGATCGCCGACATCGGCCTCGCCGGCTTCGGCCGCAAGGAGATCGAGATCGCCGAGACCGAAATGCCGGGCCTGATGGCGCTGCGCGA
>DASWNA010000072.1:0-63043 GCA_036399475.1 Allosphingosinicella sp. | reverse complement strand
GACCGCCGAATTCTACCTGCAGACCATCGACGTCGTGTTCCAGCGTCACCTGCTGCCCAAGGGCGAGATGATGCACCGCGGCCGCCGCGTCGATCCGGCGGCGATCACCGACATCGGCATCCTCGCCATCGAGGGCGAGCGCGACGACATCTCGGGCATCGGCCAGACCAAGGCGGCGCTTAATATCGCCACCAAGCTGCCCAAGGCGCTCAAGAAGTACCATCTCGCCAAGGGCGTCGGCCATTACGGCATCTTCAACGGCTCCAAATGGCGCAACCAGATCGCGCCGGTGCTCGAGGATTGGATCCAAAGCCACGGCGGCTGAAATTCTCAGGCCTAAGCTCTTGAAAAGCCTGCGGGCGCGACCATCTTGCTCTCACTGTTCAACAACTGAAAGGAGGTGGTCTGATGTCTCATTGTCACATGCCGAACGCGGCTAATCTGGTGAGCGCGGCCTCCGCGGGGGCTCACGCCTAAAGATAGACGGCCGCACTATCGGCTGACAATGGAAGGGCCGCTCCGAAAGGGGCGGCCCTTTTGTTTGTGTAAGCGGCAGCCGAGGGGCTTAACCGGTGGGCGCCTGGGACTGGGAGTCCTCCGCTGCCAGCGCCGCCAGCACCATCGCTTCCCAGGTCTCGACATTGCCCGCGTCGGCCATGATCTGATCCGGCTCGCGCAGGGTGCGGAGCACCGACAGGGCGTCGCCGACATAGTCCCGCCAGATTTCATCGACGCGCGGTCCGGCGGACGGATCGGCGCCCTCGGCATTGATGCTGACGATCCGGCCGGCGATGACGCGGGCGATCCGTTCAACCGCGGACGTGTTCGATACGGGCATTCATCCCTCCTTCGTTTCGTTCAGACAACGGCAGAGCGCGCGCCGGGTTGCGCCCGCGCCCGCATTTCAGGATCGAGCCCAGCGCAGGAGCTGCCAGGCGAGCACCGCGCAAAGCAGCCACACCATCAGCACGATCGCGATTCCGAGCCGGGAGCGCGGGCGCTCGGCCGCCAAGGCAGCGGCGGCGCGATGCTCGTCGAGAAGGCCGGGCGGAAGCATGCGCACGAACAGCCACAGCCCGGCGGGGATCAGCAGGGCATCGTCCAGCAAGCCGATAACCGGAATGAAATCCGGAATGAGGTCGATCGGCGACAGAGCATATGCGGTAACCAGCAGGCCCACCAGCCGCGCGCCCCAAGGGCAGCGCGGATCGCGCGCGGCAAGCCAGGCGGCGTGGACCTCAACCCGCAGGTTTTTCAAAAAGGAGCGCTTGTCGACCACGCTATACGCCCGCGCCTGCGTCCGCCAACGCCCTCAGCGGAAACGGCCGCGCAGGCCGCGCAGAAGCCGGTGTTTGGCCATCGGCTCGAACGAATCGTCGGCGCTTTCCGGATCGAGCGATTCGCTGTGCGCGAGCGTCTTTTCCAGCTCGCTCGGCTCTTCGGGCGTGAACGGCACCAGCGTCCGGCCTTCGGAGCGCAAGGCTTCAACCGTTCGGATCAGCGACCCCGTTTCCCGGAAGCTTTGCTCCACCTCCTCGACGCCGACATCGAGATGCTCGGCCATGAGATCGCTGCGAATGCGCGCGATGGTCCTGGCGGCGGCGCCGCTCGGATCGGTCGCGGCGTCCAGCATCACGTCGCATTCGCTGTCCAGGCCCATGGAGCGGTTGTTGAGATTGGCCGAGCCGACCCGAAGCATCCGGTCGTCGACGATCATCACCTTGGAATGGACGTAGATTTGCTCGCCCTTGTTGGTCAGCGGGTTGTAGATCCGGAAGCGGTTTTCGTGGTCGGCCTCGCCGAGCGCCTTCATCAGCTCGGCCCGGGCCGGGCTCATCGCCTCGTCGTCGAGCCAGCCCATCCCGGAGCTCGGGCTTACCACCAGGAATTCGGGGCCGCCTTTTTCCTTGAGCCGCCGCTCCACCGCCCGGGCGACCACGCGCGAGGCGAAATACTGGTTTTCCATATAAACGAAGCGCCGCGCCGCCATGATCATGTCAACGTACAGCGCCTCGATCTCACGCACTTCCGTCCAGTTCGTCACCTTGCCGCGGGTGCGGGCGATGGCGACGGGCATGTTGCGGAAATCCGGAGTGAGCCCCTCCGGCCACGGCGCGGCGGGGGGCGCTTTCGCCTCGTCCAGCTCCTCGTTGCAGCCGGTCTTCCAGCGTAGCCGGCCAAGCTCGCCGAGCGCGCGCGCCGCTTCGCCGTCGACGGCCATGATGCTGTCATGCCAAGGCCCGTAATGGCGGCCCGTCGTCGGGCGACGGCGGCGGGGATCGTCGTCCTTGTGGCCGCGCGTGTCCCAGCGCGAACCGGTCATGTCGATGCCGCCGCAGAAGGCCAGGCTGTCGTCGATAACGAGGAGCTTCTGATGGTGGCTCGCCTCGCGCGGGTGGGCGCTGTCGAAGCGAAAATGGACCCTGCGGTGCCGCGCCCAGGTGGCCAGCCGGAAGATGGTGGAGCCGCGGCCGAGGAATTTATAGGCCGCCGCGTTCCAGGCGAGGACATGGATTTCAAGCTCCGGCCGGGTCTTCACCAGCCAGGAGAGGAGCGGCCCGAGGTCGTCCGGCGCGTCGTCGTCGCTTTCGTGATCGAGGCGGATGCGGGTGTCGACATCCCAGCCGATCACCATGATCCGCGACCGCGCCGAGAGCATCGCCTTGCGCGCGATCCGGAAATAATCCTCGGCATCGACAATGAAGGCGGCGCGGTCGGCCTTCGCCACCTGCCAGCAATTGCGGCCGGGCTCGAGGGGGAGGGGCACCGTCTCGAGAGACGGCGCGGGGCTGGGGGGGTGGGACACGGTAAGCACGGGTGCGAAACGACTGATCTGCGTTGCGGTTGCGTCGCACTGTTTGCGCGGGGGAGCGCGGGTTTGCCCGCGGCCACTTTGGCCCCCCTTCACCTGGCGTTCAGCGGCAGAAAGCTGCCGTTCACCTTGGGACGCCGAGGCGAGTATCCAAGGCTGTTCAGCGGAGCGGAGGGCACCGGAACGCCGGGTGGCTCCACTGGTTGATCTTCTGAACAGCGTGAGGAGTATGTCATGCGGAATGTGTTTATGATTGCCGGAGCCGCGGCTTTGGCCCTGTCGATGCCGGCACTCGCCGAAAAAGGCGGCAAAGGCGGCGGCAATGGCGGCGGCGGCGGCAAGGGTCAATCCGGGCAAGCGCATGGCGGCGGCCACGGCGGTGGCGGTGGTGCCAAGTCGTCTCACGGCGGCGGCGGCGGTCAGGCACGTCCGGGTCCGGCGCAGCGTCAGGCCGCGCATGGCGGCGGCGGCGGAAAGCGCCAGCAGGCGGTGCGCCAGTCCTCGCACGGCGGCGGGAAGCCGCAGCGCGTCGAGCGGCACGCCTCGCGCGGCCACGGCCAGGCCCAGCGGGTCGAGCGCCAGGCGGTCCGCATCCAAAAGCCGGCCAAGGCGGAGCGGATGGTGCGTCAGGCGCGCAACGCCGCGCCGCAGCAGGGCCGCAACCTGCGCCTCAACGGCATCCGCCAGGCCGATGTTCGCAACTATGCGAGCGGCGGCTTGAACTACGCCAGTGCCGGCCAGAACTGCCCTCCGGGGCTCGCGAGGAAAGGTAATGGATGCATGCCGCCGGGCCAGGCGAAGAAGGTGTTCGGGGTCGGCGATCGGGTGCAGCAGGCGTGGTTCGGCGGCTACAACGTGCCCGACCGGTACAGCGCCTTTTATCAGGACTCGCCGGATAATTATTACCGCTACGCCGACGACGGCTACATCTATCAGGTCGACCGGCAGTCCGATCTGATCAGCGGCTTGATGCCCCTTCTCGGCGGAGGCTTCTCGGTCGGTCAGCCGCTTCCCGCGGGTTATGACGCCTACAACGTGCCCTATCAGTATCGCGACGCCTACCAGGACAGCGACGAGTCCTACTACCGCTATGGCGACGACGCGATCTACGAGGTCGATCGGCAAAGCGGGGTGATCGAGGGCATCGTGGCCCTGCTTGGCGGCGATCTCAACGTCGGCCAGCAGCTCCCCGAGGGCTATGACGCCTACAATCTGCCGAACGAGTATCGCGACGAGTACCAAGACAGCGAAGACTATGATTACCGCTATGCGGACGGGAACATCTATCAGGTGGATACCAAGACGCAGATCATCCAGGCGATCATGGAAGCGTTGGTCTGACGCGGCGGGCAGGGGCGGGGGAAACTCCGCCTCTGCCGGTGCGTACTGCCTCCGTAACGAAAAAAGGGAGCGAACGATGCGCAATGTATCGGTGCTGGCGGCGTGCCTCGCGCTTGCGGCGTGCGGCGGCGGGGAGGGCAACAAGCAGGGCCAAGCCGCCGAGAGCAATGGAGCAGCCGGCGCGAATGTCGCGGGCTCGAAGAACGAAGCAGCCAAGGCCTCTTTGCTGGACACGCTTTCCCGCGAGGCCAACCACGCGACGCTGGTCAAGGCGGTGAAAGCGGCTGGCCTGGAAAAGACCCTGTCGGGCGCCCAGCCTTACACCCTCTTCGCGCCAACCGAGGCGGCGTTCGGGAAGCTTCCCGCAGGCGCTGTCGATGGCCTGCTTGCGCCCGATCAAAAGGGCCAGCTCACCGCCCTGCTGATCGGCCATATCGTGCCCGGCACCGTCACCTCGGAGGACATCGCCCGCGCCGTCGAGCGCGGCAAGGGCAAGGCGAAGCTCGCCACCATGGGCGGCTCCACCCTCAGCATTGCGAAGGACGGCGACGCCCTGGTGGTGACCGATGCGAAGGGCGGGCAGGCGCGGCTCGTCGGTGCCGACGGGGTTGCGTCAAACGGCGTCGTTCACGGCATGGACGGCGTGCTGACGCCTCGATAAACGGCCTGCACATTTTCTGCACGGGAAGCGCGCGGTAAGCCGAAGGCGCGCGCACCGCCGCTGAACCGCCGGCGCTTATTCGCGGCACCTCTCCAAAAGAGAGGGAGCCTTCATGCCGAGCATCGCCGCAAGTCCGCCCATCGCCGAAGCCGCGCCCGTGCGGGGCCGGCACGATTACAGCTTCTCCGCCAAGGTGGTGGTGGCGGGCGCCCTCGTCGCGTTGGGGGATGTCCTGTTCGGCGGCTGGGAGGGCGGCTCAAGCCTCGGCGTGTACGCGTTGCTGCTGCTCGTCGCCCCGGCGGCCACCCGGCCCGCACTGCTGCGCAGCCGGAGCGCGCTTGCCGCAGGCGGTGCGGCGGCTGCCTTCGCGGTGGCGCTGGCCGACGATCCCTCGCTGCTCGCCGCCGCCTTGTTCTGGGTTGCCGCCACGCTCGCCGCCTCCCTGCCGCGCAGCCGCTTCGACAATGGGTGGCGCTGGGCGATCCGCCTCCTTTGCTCGGCTGTTCTCGCTGCCGCGCAGCCGGTGCGCGACTGGGCGCTGCTTCGCCGGGCGCGGCGGCGCGGCGGATCGGCGTCTTTCACCACTCGGCTCCCGATCCTGATCCTGCCGGCAGTGGGAAGCCTGGTCTTCGTCCTGCTCTTCGCCAACGCCAACCCGCTGATCGGCAATGCCCTCGGCCGGATCGACGGCGGCGAGATGTTCGGCGGCTTTTCCGTGTCCCGGCTCGCTTTGTGGCTGCTTCTCGGCGTTCTCGCCTGGAGCCTGCTGCGCCCCGCCGCCGCCCTCCTCGCCCCCGCTGAAACCGGTAACGGCGCGATCGACCTGCCCGGCGTCACCTTGGCCTCCGTCACTTTGTCGCTGGTCGCCTTCAACCTCATTTTCGCGGTCCAGAACGGGCTCGACATCGCCTTTCTGTGGAGCGGCGCGCCGCTTCCGGGCGAGCTGACCCTCGCCGAATACGCCCATCGCGGCGCCTACCCGCTGATCGCGACCGCTTTGCTCGCGGGCTTGTTCGTCACGGTCACGCTCCGCCCGGGAAGCGCGATGGCGGCAAGCGCGCTGCTCCGGCGGCTGGTCTATCTGTGGATTGCCCAAAACGTCCTGCTGGTCGCCTCGACTATGTTGCGCACCCTCGATTATGTCGAAGCCTATTCGCTCACCCGCCTGCGCATCGCCGCTCTGGGCTGGATGGTCCTGGTGGCGGTGGGGCTTCTCCTGATCTGCTACCGCCTGTGGCAGCGGCGGGGCGATGCGTGGCTGATCAACGCCAACCTCGCCGCCGCGTCCCTGCTGCTCGGGGCCTGCACGTTTGTCGATCTCGGCGCGGTCGCCGCCGACTGGAATGTGCGCCACACGCGGGAGGTCGGCGGCCCCGGCGCGGCGCTCGACCTGTGCTACCTCAACACCCTCGGCGCATCCTCGCTGCCGGCGCTGGTGGAGCTGGAAAGCCGCCCGATCGGCCCGGCCTTGCGCGACCGCGCCGCCTGGAGCCGGAACCTCCAGATGGACCGGCTGGAGGCACAGCAGGCCGAGTGGCGGACCTGGACCTTCCGCGGCGCGCGGCGGCTTGCCAGCGCCAAAGCGCGCGTCGCCGAGCGGCGGCTGCCCCGTTTCCCGGCGCATGGGCGCGGCTGCAACGCCCTTGCCCCCGCTCCGGCTTTGACAGCACCACGCGGGGAGTGACAGACATGCCCCCCATGACTCACAAGATCCTTGTCGTCGACGACGACGCCCACATCCGCCAGGTGCTGACCTTCGCCCTTGGCAAGGCGGGCATGGACACCGTCGAGGCCGGGGACGGCGAGGCCGCCCTGGTTCAGGTCGAGCGCGAGAAGCCGGACCTGGTGGTGCTCGACATCAACATGCCGCGCATGGACGGGCTTGAGGTGTGCCGCCGCCTCCGCTCCTCCGGTGACCTGCCGATCCTGTTCCTGTCGTCACGCGACGACGAGATTGATCGGGTGCTCGGTCTGGAGCTGGGCGGCGACGATTATGTCGTGAAGCCCTTCTCCCCTCGCGAAGTTGTCGCCCGGGTCAGCGCGATCCTGAAGCGCGGCGGTCGGAGCCAGGCCGAGGCGGCGCCCAAGACGGCGGTGTCCCACAACAAGCTGCGGCTCGACCCCGAAGCCTGGGAAGCGCTTTGGGGCGGCGATGCGGTGCCCGTCACCGTGACCGAATTCCAGCTCCTGCTGCTGCTCGCGGCGGTGCCGTCCAAGGTCTTCACCCGCGACAACATCATCGACCGGCTGCACGGCCCCGGCTTCGCCGTCACCGATCGCACCATCGACAGCCACATCCGCAACCTGCGCCATAAATTCGCCGCGGCGGGCGGCAGCGACCTGATCGAGACCCGGCCGGGCGTCGGCTACCGCATCGGGCGCTGCGTAGGCGAGGCGGCTTGATCGGGGGACTCAAGGAATGGCTGAAGCGCCACTGGCCGGCGCTTCGCCTGCGCACGATCCTGTTCGCCACCCTGTTGTTCGTCGCCGCCTTGCCGGGCGTCGGCGCGGTGTTCCTGCGCGTTTATGAAAACACCCTCGTCCAGCAGACCGAGGCGGAGCTGATCGCCCAGGGCGCCGCGCTGTCGGCCGCCTATCGCGCCTTCTGGCCCGAGCCGCTGCCGCCGCCCCCCAACAGGCTCGAGCCGCAGCGGCCGGTGATCGATCTCAACGCGATGCCGATCCTGCCGCAGCAGCCTAATTGGCGGCCGACCAGCCTTGTTGCGGCCGAGCCGGCGCGCAGGGCCGGCTTCGGCGTGGCGCCGATCGCCCGCGAAACCGCGCGCACCACCTTGGCCTCGATCCGGATACTCGATGCCCAGGGCGTTGTCGTCTACGGACGCGACGACCTGCGCAAGAGCTACGCGCACCTGCCCGAAGTGCGCGCCGCAATGGGCGGCCAGACCCGCACCGTGCTGCGCCGGGCAGGCTATTACGAGCTTCGCTATGCGCTGGAGCTGCTCAGCCGGGCGGCCACCGTTCGGGTCCATTATGTCCGCCCTATTGCGGTGAACGGGCGCGTGATCGGGGTGCTGATGCTGTCGCGCAGCCCACGCGGTTTGTTCGTCGGAATCTATCAGGATCGCGGCAAGATCGCGCTCGGCATCGGGCTGATCTTCTGCACCTTGCTTCTGCTCGCCGGCCTCCTCTCGCGCGGCATTTCCCGGCCGATCGAGGTTTTGTCGGAGGCGACCAAGAACGTCGCGCGCGGGCAGGTGGCGGTGCCGGAGCCGCCGTCCACCGCGGCGGTCGAAATCCGCAGTCTCTACGTCAACTTCGCCGCAATGGCCGGGCGGATCGAGCGCCGGGGGCGCTACCTGCGCGACTTCGCCGCGGCGGTCAGCCACGAGCTCAAGACCCCCATTGCGGGGATCAAGGGCGCGCTGGAGCTGATCACCGAACATCCGACGATGAGCGATGCCGAACGCTCCCGCTTCCTTGCCAATGCAAGTGCGGATGCCGACCGGCTTAGCCATCTTCTCTCCCGCCTGCTCGACCTCGCCCGGGCCGACATGGCGGTCGCGCCGGAAGACAGCGCCAGCGACGTGGAGCCGGCCCTGCTCGCCGCCGCGGACGCGCATCGCGGTGCGGGATTCGACGTGTCCGTCTCGGCAGCGGGCCTGCCGCCGGTCGCGGCGCCGTCGGCCATGCTGGAGACCGTGGTCGAGACATTGGTGGAGAACAGCCGCCAGGCGGGCGCCACTGAAGTGTCGATCACGGCGCAGGCCGAGTTCGAGCGGGTGCGGATCACCGTGTCGGACAACGGCCTCGGCGTGCCGGAGGCCGATCACGAGCGGATCTTCGAGCCCTTTCACACCGGCCGCCGCAACGAAGGCGGCTCCGGCCTCGGCCTCTCCATCGCCCGCTCCCTCCTCGCCGCCTGCGGCGGCTCGATCGAAAGCAAGCGGGTGGGTGAGGGTGCGTGCTTCGAGATTTGTCTCCCTGCCGCGTAGCGGTGGGGAGGGGAACCACACGAAGTGTGGTGGAGGGGTAAAAGCCGCGAGTTATGTGGTTCCGGCGCCTGAACCTCTGCCCTCACAGCATTTGCCCCTCCACCAGGCTTCGCCTGGTTCCGCTCCCCATCTGCGATGGGGAGGAACTTAGGTCACTCGAACTCGAGGATCACGGCGTCCACCGCCAGGCTGTCGCCCGCCTTGGCGCCGACGCTCTTCACCGTGCCGGATTTCTCGGCGCGCAGAATATTCTCCATCTTCATCGCCTCGACCACGGCGAGCGGCTGGCCGGCCTCCACCTTGTCGCCCGCGCCGACGTTGAGCGCGGTAAGCAGCCCCGGCATCGGGCAGATCAGGAAGCGCGACAGATCGGGCGGCACTTTCTCGATCATGTGGCGCGACAGCTCGGCGACGTGCGGCGGCAGGGCGTCGGCGATGTGGCTAGCGCCGCGGGTGGTCAGCTTCCATTGCCGGCCGCGGCGGGCGATCTGGACAATGCGGGTGCGATCGTCGATCCGCGCCTTGAGCAAGGCCTGGCCTGGCTCCCAGCGGCCGATCAGTTCGCGGCCCTCGCCGTGACCGACATAGGCAATCATGCCGCCTTCGAAGCCGTCGAACTGGACGTGGTGCTCGGCCCCCGCGATCCGCACCAGCCGTTCGGGCCGCGGAAGCGCGGAAGCACCGAGCTGGCCGCTGATCTCCAGCGCGCGCATATCGGTTTCCACGCTCAGCATCGCGGCGAGCACCGCCAGGTCCTCGAGCAGCAGGGCGTCCGCCGGCGCGCCTTCGAAGCCCTGGGGATATTCCTCGGCAATGAAGCCCGTCGTGATTTCGCCCGACCGGAAGCGGGGGTGCTGCATCAGCGCGGACAGGAAATCGACATTGTGGCCGATGCCTTCGATCCGGAAACTGTCGAGTGCCTCGACCTGCGCGTCTATCGCTTCCAAACGCGTCGGCGCCCAGGTGATCAGCTTGGCGATCATCGGATCGTAGAACATCGACACTTCGCCGCCCTCGAAGACGCCGTCGTCGACGCGGGTGAGAGCTTTGGCATCGCCTTCCCCATCCCCACCCGTTCGCTTCGAGCGAAGTCGAGAAGCCGTCTCGTCGGGGATCGTGTCTCGACTTCGCTCGACATGAGCGGGGGGGGTGAAACGGGCCTCCACTTCGCGGCTCTGTGCCGGGGGCTGGTAGCGGACGAGGCGCCCCGTACTCGGCAAAAACCCGCGATACGGGTCTTCCGCATAAACGCGGTTCTCGATTGCCCAGCCGGTGAGCTTCACCTCCTCCTGGGTGAGCGGAAGCGCCTCGCCCGCCGCGACCCGGATCATTAGCTCGACGAGATCCAGCCCGGTGACTTCCTCCGTCACCGGATGCTCGACCTGGAGCCGCGTGTTCATTTCGAGGAAGTAGAAGCTCTCGCCCGTGGTATCGGCGCCCGAGACGATGAGCTCCACCGTTCCCGCGCTGAAATAGCCCACCGCGCGGGCAAGCGCGACCGCCTGCTCGCCCATTGCCTTGCGCATTTCCGGGCTGACGAAGGGGGAGGGCGCTTCCTCGACCACCTTCTGGTGGCGGCGCTGGATCGAGCATTCTCGCTCGCCGAGGTAGAGGATATTGCCCTGTTGGTCGCCGATCAGCTGGATTTCGATGTGGCGCGGGCTTTCGATGAACTTCTCGATAAACACCCGGTCGTCGCCGAAGCTCGCCAGCCCCTCGCGCTTGGTCGCTTCGAAGCCTTCGCGCACATCGGTCTCGGACCAGGCGAGCCGCATCCCCTTGCCGCCGCCGCCAGCCGAGGCCTTCATCATCACCGGATAGCCGATCTCGCCGGCGATCCGCACCGCATCGTCGGTGCTTGCGATGTCGCCCAAGAACCCCGGGACGACGTTGACGCCGGCGGCCTTGGCGAGCTTCTTGGACTCGATCTTGTCGCCCATCGCGGCGATCGCGTGCGGCGGAGGGCCGATAAAGGCGATGCCCGCCTCCTCCAGCGCCCGCGCAAAGCTTTCGCGCTCGGACAGGAAGCCGTAGCCGGGGTGCACCGCCTCGGCGCCGGTTTCCTTGCAGGCGAGGATGATCAGCTCGGCGTTGAGGTAGCTCTCGGACGCCGGCGGCGGCCCAAGCCGCACCGCCTCATCCGCCATCTTGACGTGCGGCGCGCGCGCATCGGCGTCGGAGTACACCGCGACGGTTGCGATGCCCATTTTCTTGGCGGTTCGGATCACCCGGCAGGCGATCTCGCCGCGATTGGCTATGAGGATCTTCTTGAACATCAATGCTCCCTCGCGAGCTCGGCAAGTTGCCTCGTGCGCTCTTTCGTAACCGCGGTGCGGCAATGGATATTCAGGGTGTAATCGAGAGACGCGCCGATGCCCGAATAATAAGCTGAATCGCAATGGGCATCGCGAAAGGTAACCCAGGCCCGCTGCGCCGTGCGGAGGCGTTCGACCCGCTCGCCCAGCTCGTCGTCCTTTCGAACGGCTTTCAGCGTCAAAGCCCACTGGCGGTTCAGCGCCGCATCCGCCGTGCTGTAGGCGGCTGCGGCGCACGCGTTCAGGTCAGGCTGGGCAACGGCGCGCTTGCACTCCGGCGCGGCACTGGCGAGCAGCGCCAGGACGAACAGGCTCATTCCGCCGCCACCCGCGCCGGTTCCTGGGCCGTCATCGGCACAAGGCCCAGCTTCTCGAACAAGCTTGCATCGGCGCCCGCGCCGGCATTGCCGGTGGTGAGGAGTTTGTCCCCGGTGAAGATCGAGTTGGCGCCCGCAAGGAAGCAGAGCGCCTGGGTGCTTTCGCTCATGCTCTCACGCCCGGCGGAAAGCCGGACCATCGAGCGCGGCATCAGGATTCGGGCCACCGCCACGGTGCGGACGAATTCGATATCGTCGATCCGCTCGTGCTCGCCCGCCAGCATGGAGTCGCCGCGGGCGGTTCCGGTGACGGGGACCAGCGCGTTGATCGGAACGCTCTCCGGATGCGCCGGGAGCGTCGCCAGCGCGTGCAGAAACCCGACCCGATCCTCCCGCGTCTCACCCATGCCGACGATGCCGCCGCAGCACACCGCCATGCCGGACGCGCGGACATTCTCCAGCGTGTCGAGCCGCTCCCCATAGGTGCGGGTGGTGATGATCTCGCCATAGTGCTCGGGCGAGGTGTCGAGATTGTGGTTGTAGTAATCGAGGCCGGCGGCGGCGAGCTGCTCGGACTGCGCGCGGGTCAGCATGCCGAGCGTCATGCAGGTCTCGAGCCCCATCGCCTTGACGCCTGACACCATGGCGCAGAGCGCGTCCATGTCCCGTGCCTTGGGTTCACGCCAGGCGGCGCCCATGCAGAAGCGGCCGGAGCCGTTCGCCTTGGCCTCTGCGGCGGCGGCGAGGACATTGGTGACGTTCATCAGCTTCTCGGCCTTGAGCCCCGAACTGGCGAAGGCGGATTGGGAGCAGTAGCCGCAGTCTTCGGGGCAGCCCCCGGTCTTGATGCTGAGCAGGGTCGAGAGCTGCACCTCGTTCGCCGCGTGGTTGGCGCGCTGGACGCTTTGCGCCTCGAACAGCAGGTCGAGAAACGGCGTGTCGAACATTGCGCGGATTTCCTCGCGCGTCCAATCGGTTCTGAGATCCTGGATCATCTTTTGACGAATTTCTTCCGGAGAAAGGCAAGGCCGAAGCCGACAAGCAGGTAAGCGATCAGCGAGCCAGGGAAATAGTAGAAGCGCTCCGCGGCGGTCCACGAGCAGTCTGTGTTGCTGGAGAAAGCGGGGCACGGTCCCATCATCCGCACAAAGGAATTCCCCGCCGCCCACAAGCCGCCGAGCACCACATAAGCGAAGCATCCGATCGAAGCCCAGTCGCTTGGCTCCGCCTGCGGTTCTTCCGTCATTCCGCCGCCTCATCAAGTGGCGGCAGGTTGTGGCCCAGCAGTTTCAGCACTTCGCCTGCGGCCTCCACCAAATTGGTGCCCGGCCCGAAGATCGCCTGCACGCCGGCCTCGCGAAGCATCTCGTAGTCGCGCGATGGGATGACGCCGCCCACGACCACCTTGATGTCGGCGCGGCCGAGTGCGCGGAGCTGGGCGATGAGTTCGGGCACAAGCGTCTTGTGCCCCGCGGCCAGGCTGGAGGCGCCGACCACATCCACGTCCTTTGCCGCGGCGAGACGCGCGCTTTCCTCCGGCGTCTGGAAAAGAGGGCCCGAGACAATCTCGAACCCTAAATCCGCAAAGGCGGAGGCGACCAGGTTGGCGCCGCGGTCGTGGCCGTCCTGGCCCATCTTCGCGACCAGCATGCGCGGCTTGCGGCCCAGGCGGGTGCCGACCGCCTCAACGCCTTCCTCCGCGCGACCCCAGCGCGGGTCGCCCTGATAAGCGCCGCCGTACACCCCGCTGACGGGCGTCGGCAAAGTATCGTAGCGGCCGAACACGTCCTCAAGCGCCAGGCTGATCTCACCGAGCGTTGCGCGGGCGCGGGCGGCCGCGACGGCGAGGGCAAGGAGGTTGGGCTCCGATCCTCCCCGGAACGGGGAGGGGGCGGCCGCGTCAGCGGCTGACGGAGGGGGTTCGCCACCTGGCACGGACTGGGTCACCGGCCCCCCTCCACCATGCGGCGCATGGTCCCCCTCCCCGTCCCGGGGAGGATTGTTCCGGGCCCCCTCCCGCAGCGCATCCAGTGCCGCCTGTACCTTGGCCTCGTCGCGGCTTGCGCGGGTGCGCTCGATGCGGTCGATCTGGCCGGCGCGTACTCGCGCGTTGTCGATTTCCAGCGTCTCGATGGGCAGCTCGTTTTCGAGCCGGTAACGATTGACGCCGACGATCACCGTCTCGCCGCGATCGACCTGGGCCGCGCGGGCAGCGGACGCTTCCTCGATCCGCCGCTTGGGCATGCCTTCCGCCACTGCGGCGGTCATGCCGCCGAGGCTTTCCACCTCCTCGATCAGGGCCCATGCCTTGTCGGCCAGCTCCTCCGTGAGCGCCTCGATGTAGAAGCTTCCGCCGAGCGGGTCGGCAACATTGGTGATGCCGCTCTCCTCCGCGAGGATGAGTTGCGTGTTGCGGGCGATCCGGGCGGAGAAGTCGGTCGGCAGCGCGATGGCTTCGTCGAAGCTGTTGGTGTGCAGCGACTGGGTGCCGCCGAGCACCGCCGCCATGGCTTCGATCGTGGTGCGCACGATGTTGTTGTACGGGTCCTGCTCGGTAAGGCTGACGCCCGAGGTCTGGCAGTGGGTCCGCAGCATCTTCGATTTCGGGTTCTTCGCGCCGAAACCGTCCATGATCCGGTGCCACAGCAGCCGCGCGGCGCGCAGCTTGGCGATCTCCATGAAGAAGTTCATGCCGATGCCGAAGAAGAAGGAGAGGCGCGGCGCAAAGGCGTCCACTTCGGCGCCCTTGGCGCGCGCGGCGCGGACATATTCCATGCCGTCGGCAAGCGTGAAGGCAAGCTCCTGCACCGCCGTCGCTCCGGCTTCCAGCATGTGGTAGCCCGAGATCGAAATCGAATTGAACCGCGGCATGTGCTCGCTGGTGTAGGCGATGATGTCGGCGACGATCCGCATCGAAGGCGCCGGCGGGTAGATGTAGGTGTTCCGAACCGCGAACTCCTTCAGGATGTCATTCTGGATCGTGCCGGAAAGCTGCGCCTGGGTGACTCCCGCTTCCTCAGCGGCAACGATATAGAAGGCCATCACCGGCAGCACCGCGCCGTTCATCGTCATCGAGACGGACATGGTGTCGAGTGGGATTCCGTCGAACAGGATCTTCATGTCCTCCACGGTGTCGATCGCGACGCCCGCCTTGCCGACATCGCCGACCACGCGCGGGTGATCGCTGTCGTAGCCGCGGTGGGTGGCGAGATCGAACGCGACGCTCAGGCCCTTCTGTCCGGCGGCGAGGTTGCGGCGGTAGAAGGCGTTGGACTCTTCAGCCGTGGAGAAGCCGGCATATTGGCGGATCGTCCACGGCCGGCCGGTGTACATCGACGCGTACGGGCCGCGGGTGAACGGCGCGAAGCCGGGGAGACCGGGATCGATATCGGCGGTGTCTTCGGCCGTGTAGAGCGGCTTGACGTCGATGCCTTCAACGGTGCGCCAGGTGAGGTCCTTGCCCTTCACCTCCTTCGCGGCGGCGGCGTCCCAGTGAGCGCGGGTGGGGCGCGGGGTGTCGGGGGTGGACGCAGGCGGCTGCGGCGCGGCGCCGGAATCTTCGCCCGTGTTGGTCTCGATGACGGGTTTTTCACTCATTTCGTCACCCCGGACTTGATCCGGGGTCCACCTTCTTGATGGGCCGAAGAAAGTAAGGTGGATGCCGGATCAAGTCCGGCATGACGAAGAAGGTCAATGCTCATCCTTCGGCGTCTCCATCAGCTCCACCAGCACACCCCCCGTGCCCTTGGGGTGCAGGAAAATGATGGGGGTGCCATGCGCCCCAATCCGCGGTTCGCCAAGGACCTTCGCGCCTTTCGCCTCCATCTCCGCCTTGGCGGCGTGGATGTCCGGCACCTCGAAGCAGAGGTGATGCTGTCCGCCCGCCGGGTTCTTGGCGAGGAAACCGTGGAGCGTGGAATTTTCGCCCAGCGGTTCGATCAACTCGATCTGGCTGTTGGGCAGATCGACGAAGCACACCCGCACGCCCTGCTCCGGCAGGTCGAACGCCTCGCCGATCTTCGTGGCGCCGAGCAGGTCGCGGTAGATGGCGGTGCTGTTCTCGATGGAGGGCGTTGCCACCCCGACATGGTTCAGGCGGCCAAGGTTCATGAGGCATCTCGCAGGTCGAAGAGGAGGTCGGCGGCTATGAAACCGACGACCAGGAAGCTCGCGATGTGAAACGCCAGGACGAGGTTGAACTTGCCCGCATTGTCCGCTCGCGTGAGCGTAGTGCGGTAGATGGGCAGCCTTCCGTCGCGAACGCCCCGAATGATCCGAAGCGCGATCATTGGCAGCAGAACCAGCGCAACGGCGCCGACGAAGTGGTCCGTAGAGCCATTCATCGCACGCGCAGCCTTCCCCCTCTCCCGCTTGCGGGAGAGGGTCGGGGTGAGGGTGAGTCCCAGGTGTCCACGAACAGGCAGGGCTTGTGGGCAAGACTCACCCTCACCCAACCCTCTCCCGCAGGCGGGAGAGGGCTAGAGCGGAATATTGTCATGCTTCTTCCACGGATTCTCGAGCTGTTTGTCCTTGAGCTTGCGCAGGCCCAACGCGATCCGGCGCCGCGTTGAATGCGGCATGATCACTTCGTCGATGAAGCCCTTCGATGCCGCCACGAACGGATTGGCGAAGCGGCTTTCATATTCGGCGGTGCGGGCGGCGATCTTTTCGGGGTCGCCGATGTCCTTGCGGAAGATGATCTCCACCGCGCCCTTGGCGCCCATTACCGCGATTTCGGCGGTCGGCCAGGCGTAGTTCAAATCGCCGCGCAGGTGCTTGGAGGCCATCACGTCGTACGCCCCGCCATAAGCCTTGCGGGTGATGACCGTAATCTTGGGCACGGTCGCTTCGGCATAGGCGAAGAGCAGTTTCGCGCCGTTCTTGATGATCCCCTCATGCTCCTGCGCGACCCCTGGCAGGAAGCCGGGCACGTCGACGAAGGTGATGATCGGGATGTCGAAGGCGTCGCAGAAGCGCACGAAGCGCGCCGCCTTCTTCGACGACTTGATGTCGAGCACGCCGGCAAGCACCATCGGCTGGTTGGCGACGATGCCGACGGTGCGGCCTTCCACCCGGCCGAAGCCGACGATGATGTTGGCTGCATGGTTCGGCTGAACCTCGAAGAAGTCACCTTCGTCGACGACCTTCCGGATCAGCTCGTGCATGTCGTAGGGCCTGGCGGCGCTGTCGGGGATCAGGGTGTCGAGGCTGTCCTCCACCCGGTCCCATGGGTCGCTGCACGGCCGCTCGGGGCGGTCGTGGCGGTTGGAAAGCGGCAGGAAATCGAAGAAGTCGCGGGTGGCGAGAAGCGCCTCGATGTCGTTCTCGAACGCCACGTCGGCGACGCCCGATTTGGTGGTGTGGGTAACGGCGCCGCCCAGTTCCTCCTGAGTGACGACCTCGTTGGTCACCGTCTTCACCACGTCGGGGCCGGTGACGAACATGTAGCTACTGTCCTTCACCATGAAGATGAAGTCGGTCATGGCGGGGCTGTAGACCGCGCCGCCCGCGCACGGGCCCATGATCAGGCTGATCTGCGGCACCACGCCGGAGGCGAGCACGTTGCGCTGGAACACTTCGGCATAGCCGCCGAGGCTGGCGACACCCTCCTGGATGCGGGCGCCGCCGCTGTCGTTGAGGCCGATCACCGGCGCGCCGACCTTCATCGCCATGTCCATGACCTTGCAGATCTTCTGCGCGTGCCGTTCCGAAAGCGAACCGCCGAACACCGTGAAATCCTGGGCGAAAACGAACACCAGCCGGCCGTTGATCGTGCCCGATCCGGTGACCACGCCGTCGCCGGGAAACTTCTGCGTCTCCATGCCGAAATCGGAGCAATTATGCTCCACGAACATGTCATATTCCTCGAAGCTGCCCGCATCGAGCAGCACGGCCAGGCGCTCCCGCGCGGTAAGCCGTCCCTTCTTGTGCTGCGCGGCAATGCGCTCCTCGCCGCCGCCAAGCTGCGCCGCGGCGCGGCGGGATTCGAGTTCTTCCAATCTGGTCGCCATGGGGAGAGTCGGTGCCCTGTTGTGTGAGAGACGCCTTAAGCCGGAGGAGGCGGGGAAGGCAATGTGTCCTACCCGCCCCTTCTCTTTGTCATTCCCGCGAAAGCGGGAATCCCGCTTGGGCAGGGCGCAAGAGAGAAGAAGCGGGACCCCCGCTTTGGCGGGGGTGACGGTAAGGATGCGTCTAACGACCCTCGAACCGCGGCTGCTGCTTCTGGAGGAACGCCATCACCGCGCTTTTGAAATCGGTGCTTTCGCCCGCGGTGCGTTGCGCCACCCGCTCGGCAGCGAGCGCGTCGGTGAGCGACAGCTGCTCCGCATCCCGGGCCATCTGGCGGATGAGGCCAAGCGCCACCGTCGGCCCCTGTGCCAGCTTGGTCGCCAGCAGCATCGCTTCCGATGGCAGGTGCTCGTCCTCCACGACCCGGCTGATCATGCCCCAGGCCTGCGCCTGCTCCGCAGGAATACGATCGCCGAGCATCATCATTTCCATGGCCCGCGCGCGGCCGGCGAGGCGGGGAAGGAGCCAGGTTGCGCCCGCGTCGGGGATCAGGCCGATATTGACGAAGGCCTGCAGGAAATAAGCGGAGCGCGCGGCGACCACGATGTCGGCGGCCAGCGCCAGGCTGCAGCCCGCGCCGGCGGCAGCGCCGTTCACCGCCGCCACGACCGGAATGGGCAAGGCGAACAGCGCCTCCATCAGCGGATTGAAATGCTTGTCGAGCGCCAAACCGGCATCCTCGGGCAGGCCGCCGCCGCTCGCCAAGTCGGCGCCGGAGGAGAAGCCGCGGCCGTCGCCGGTGATCAGAAGGCAGCGCGCGCCCGAACGGCCGCTTTCCTCAACCGCTCCGCGCAACTCGTCAACGGTCTGCGACGACAGGGCATTGAGACGCTCCGGCCGTGCGATCGTGAGCGTCGCGACTTTGGCGGCGTTGAGCTCCAGCCGGACGTGTTCGTAAGCCATGATGGTCTCTCCCTGGGCGCGCTTACAGCATCCTTTGCAGCCGCGGCGCAACGGCGCCGTTGACAGGCGCCGCCGCGAGCCTCAGCCTGCCGTTCGAACAAGGGGTGTTATGATGAAAATCCATGGGATTATCGCGCTTGCCGCGCTGACGATTGCTGCGCCGGCCGCGGCCAAGCGGGCCAAGGTGGGGCAGCTTGCGCCGCCGACGACAATCACATTGGTCGACAAGAGCCAGGTCAACCTCGCGGACCTCAAGGGCAAGGTGGTGGTGATCAACCACTGGGCGACCTGGTGCGGGCCGTGCAAGGCCGAGATGCCGATGATGAGCGCCTTTCACGCCAAGATGAAAGTGCACGGCTTCGAGATATTCGGAGTGACCACCGAGGATTCGCTGCCAGCCTCCAAGATGCCCAAGCTTATTGCATCTTTGTCCTACCGGCTCGCCCGCAAGCTGAGCGGCAACGGTTATCCGATCCTGAACGGCGTGCCGACCTCCTACATCATCGATCGCAAGGGCGTGTTGCGCTACGCCAAGGCCGGCTCCTTCCAGACGCAGGAATTCATCGACCTGGTCGTGCCACTGCTCAACGAAAGGGCGCAATGAGCTAGTCGTCCAGCGCCGGTTCCTCGGGCGCGTGGAGCCGCAAGCGGCCGACGCGGCGCGAGTCGCTTTCGGTGATTTCCAGCCGCCAGCCGGACGGGTGTTGCAGGATCTCGCCTTGCTGGGGGACGTGCCCCGCAAGCACCGTGGCGAGGCCGCCGAGCGTGTCCACATCCTCCTCCACCGCGGCGAGGCGCGCGTCGATCAACTCGGCGACGTCCTCCAGCTCGGCGCGGGCGTCGGCGTCCCAGATGCCGTCCTCGATGGGGATCAGCAACTGCGAGGCTTCCTCGTCATGCTCGTCCTCGATCTCGCCGACGATCTCCTCGACCACGTCCTCGATCGTCACCAGCCCTTCGGTGCCGCCGAATTCATCGACCACGATGGCAAGGTGGACCCGGTCGGCGCGCATGCGGGCGAGCAGGTCTAGCACACCCATCGATTCCGGCACGTAGAGCGGCTTGCGGAATAGCTCGGATATATCGGCGGGCGGCACCGCGCCGCTCATCTGCACGGTGAAGACGTCCTTGACGTGAACCATGCCGATTACCTGGTCCAAGCTCTCCTGGTAGACCGGCAGGCGGCTGTGCTGCGCGTCCACGAACGCGGCGGCGAGATCCTCGAAACTGATGTCGGACGACACCGCGATGATGTCGCCGCGGGTGACCGCAATATCGGCAACCGTGCTTTCTCCGAAGTGGAGGAGGTTGCGCAACATCTGCCGCTCGATCGGCGAAAGATCGCCCACCGCGGGCGCCTCGCCCTCATGGCTTTCGATCGCTTCCTCGATCTCCTCGCGCAGCGTCGCTTCGCTTTCCTCCCCGAACAGAAAGGTGCGAAGGCCGCGCCAGAAGCTGTGGCCCCCTTCGGGAGTGCTACTGTCCTCGTCGTCCGGCACTTAGTGTATGACCTCCGTCAGATATGGGTCGGATATGCCCAGCGCGGCAAGCGCCCGGCGCTCGGTTTGTTCCATCGCCTCGGCTTCGGCCTCGCCGTCCTCATGGTCATAGCCGAGCAGGTGGAGCGTGCCGTGGACCACGAGATGCGCGGCATGATCGGGTATGGAGACGCCCTTCTCCGCCGCCTCGCGGGCGCAGACGCCCTGGGCAAGAACGATATCGCCAAGCAGAGCCTCGCCCGATCCGGCGCCGACCAGCACTTCCAGCATCTCCGCTTCCACCATTGGAAAGGAGAGGACGTTGGTCGGCTTGTCCTTTTCGCGATATTCGGCGTTGAGCGCGTGGACTTCCGCATCGGTGGTGAACTTCACCGACACTTCGGCGGCAAGCCGCGCCTCGATCAGATCGGCCCAGTCGCTCTCCGCGACGGCGGCCTTGACCGCACGCTCGGCCAGAGCGTGCCACTTGGTGCTACTGTCCCACTCCGGGGAAGCATCGGACTCTACAAGGATCATGACCGACACCCACCTCGTTCATCCCGAGCGTAGTCGAGGGGCGCACACGAGGACTCAGTGCCAGCGCCCCTCGACTTCGCTCGGGACGAACGAGGCTTGTGGAATGCGCGCGCTGTCACCCCTGCTTGCCCTCGTACGCGTCCACGATCCGCCCCACCAGCGGGTGGCGGACCACGTCGCTGGTGTTGAAGCGGATGGTGGCGATGCCCTGCACCCCCTCCAGCCGGCCAACGGCGTCGGCGAGGCCGGACTTGGTCGGATCGGGAAGATCCACCTGAAGCGGATCGCCGCAGATCACCATCCGGCTCCTCATGCCGAAGCGGGTCAGGAACATCTTCATCTGCGCCGGGGTGGTGTTCTGCGCCTCGTCGAGGATGATCACTGCATCGCCAAGCGTGCGGCCGCGCATGAAGGCGATCGGCGCGATCTCGATCTCGCCCGACGCGATCCGCCGCTCGACCTGCTCGGCCGGGAGCATGTCGTACAAGGCGTCGTAAAGCGGGCGGAGGTATGGGTCGACCTTGTCCTTCATGTCGCCGGGCAGGAAGCCGAGGCGCTCGCCCGCTTCCACCGCCGGGCGCGACAGGATCAGCCGATCGACGGAACCGCCAATCAACTGCTGCACCGCCTGCGCAACGGCGAGGTAGGTCTTGCCGGTGCCTGCCGGCCCAAGCGCGAAGATCATGTCGTCGCGCGCCAAGGCCTCCATGTAGGTCGCCTGCATCCGGGTGCGCGGAACGATGGTCTTCTTGCGCGTGCGGATCATCACCTTGGGCGGTTCGGCCACGTCGGGCGTGATGATGCCGTCGAGCACCGGCTGACCGGTCATGCCGATGATCGCGCTTACTGTTTCCGCGTCGATGTCATGGCCCTCGTCCAGCCTGTTGTAGAGGCCGACAAGCACGTCGCGGGCCCGGGCAGCGGACTCCGCCTCGCCTTCGATCTGCACCTTGGAGCCGCGCGCGGCGATGTAGACGCCAAGCCGGTCCTCGATGGCGACGAGGTTGCGGTCGAACTCGCCGAACAAGGGGCCGAGCAGGTGCGGCTGCTGGAACTCGATTTCCAGGCGGGCGCGGGGGCCGGCAGCCTCGGGTGTGGTGGGCTTGCGCGCCATCAGGCGGCGGCCCGCAGGCGTTCGGCACCGCCGACGCTGTTGGGTCCTGCGGAAATGATGTCCACGTCTATCAATTCTCCAATTGCGGCCTGGCTTTCGACATGCACCGATTGCAGCCAGGGGGATTTGCCGATCAACTGGCCGGGCTTGCGGCCCTTGCGCTCCAGCAGCACGCGGGTGCTGCGGCCGACGGTGCCCTGGTTGAAGGCTTGGGCCCCGGCCCAGATCGCCGCCTGGAGGCGCTGCAGTCGTTCGTCCATCACTTCAGCCGGCACCTGCTTATCCATTGCGGCGGCAGGGGTGCCGGGCCGCGGGGAATATTTGAACGAGTAAGCCTGGGCGTAGTTCACCGCGCGCACGATTTCGAGGGTGTCCTCGAACTCGGCGTCGCTTTCGCCCGGAAAGCCGACGATGAAATCGCCCGAGATCGCAATGTCCGGCCGGGCGGCGCGCACCCGCTCCAGCACGCGCAGGTAGCTGTCGCGGCTGTGGCTTCGGTTCATCGCCTTCAGCACCCGGTCGCTGCCCGACTGCACGGGAAGGTGGAGGTAGGGCATCAGCGCTTCCACCTCGGCATGGGCGCGGATCAGGCCTTCGCGCATGTCGTTGGGGTGACTGGTCGTGTAGCGGATGCGCTCCAGCCCCGGCAGCCGGTCGAGCGCGGCGATCAAGTCGTGAAGCGCGCGGCCTTCGCCGTCGTCCCACGCATTCACGTTCTGGCCCAGCAGGGTGATCTCGCGCGCGCCCGCATCGACCAGCGCCCGCGCTTCCTCGAGAATCGCGTCCCAGCCGCGCGAGACTTCGGCGCCGCGGGTGTAAGGAACGACGCAATAGGTACAGAATTTGTCGCAGCCTTCCTGCACGGTCAGGAACGCGCTCGCGCCCGTCCGGCGGCGGGCGGGGAGGGCGCCGAACTTGGACAGGGTCGGCATGTCGGTGTCGATCGCCTTGGCGCCGGTGGCGGCGAGGGCGACGAGTTCGGGCAAGCGATGGTAGGCTTGCGGGCCGACAACGATGTCCACCGACTTGGCACGGCGCGGAATCTCCGCCCCCTCGGCCTGGGCGACGCAGCCCGCCACCGCAATCATCGGGCGGGAGCCGTCTTCGCGGCCGAGGCGGCCGATGTCCGAATAGACCTTTTCCGCCGCCCGCTCGCGGATGTGGCAGGTGTTGAGGACGACCAGATCCGCGTCGCCGCCCTCCACGGCCTGCATGCCCTGCGCGGCAAGCAGCTCGGCCATGCGCTCGCCGTCATAGACGTTCATCTGGCAGCCGAAGGATTTGACGTGGAAAGTCTTGGGGTTGGTCATCGCGCGCCTATAAGCGATCCGGCAGGCGCGCGGAAGGCCCGAGCGTGGCGACGATCGCGTCGCGCGACGCCTGCGCCAGCGCCTTGCGGCCACCCAGTTCGGCCGGGTCGAGCGGCGCCAGGAAGTGCAGGGTGACGGGCACATCGCCCCTGCGCGAAAGCACGCGGCGCACGTTGGCGCCTGCACCCTCCTCGCCAGTCCAGGCGATGTCCGCCCCCGCTATTCCATAGTCGATCGCCACCGGCTGGACTTTCAGGCCGGGCAGCGGCGGGAACAGGGCTGACAGCAGGCTGGCTCGGAACGGCAGGATCGCAGTGCCGCCGTCGGTGGTGCCCTCGGGAAACAGCGCCACAGGCTGGCCCGACGCAAGCGCGTTCCGCAGCGTGTCTACCTGCCCGTGCACCGCCCGCTTGTTCGAGCGGTCGACGTAGACCGTGTTGTTCATATCCGAGAGCCAGCCGATCACCGGCCAGCGGCCGACATCGTCGCGCGACACGAAGGTGGTGCCGGTCGCGCCTGCAAGGATCATGATGTCGAGCCATGAGAGGTGGTTTGCGACGAACAGCACGTTGCGCGCCAGCGGCGTGCCGATGCTCCGCGCCCGCAGTCCGGCGCTTCGTCCGACCCAGCCAAGGAACCGCCTCGGCCACGGCGAAGGCCGTCCGAACAGCTTCCAGAGATAGTGAAGCGGCAGGCAGACCAGCAAGCCCGCCACAACCGAAAGAACCCGTCCGGCGAGGCGCAGGTTGCTGATCAAGTTGTGGCCGAACGCCGCGCCGCGCTCATCCCTTGCGGTTGATCGCCACGGCGTACAGCTCCATCCGGTGATCGACCAAACGGTAGCCGAGCTTCTCGGCGATACGCCGCTGCATCGCTTCCAGTTCGTCGTCGACGAACTCGATCACCCGGCCGGTCTCGACGTCGATCAAATGGTCGTGGTGAGTCGCGTCGGCCGCCTCATAGCGCGCCCGCCCGTCGCCGAAATCGTGCCGCTCCAGGATGCCTGCTTCCTCGAACAGCCGAACCGTCCGGTACACCGTGGCAATCGAGATGCCGCTGTCGATGGCCGAAGCGCGGGCGTGGAGCGACTCCACGTCCGGATGGTCCTCCGCTTCGGACAGCACGCGGGCGATCACCCGCCGCTGCTCGGTGATGCGCAGTCCTTTTTCGGCGCACAGGGTCTCGATGTCGATGCGGCGTGTCATGCGGAGCCCGGTTTAGACGAATCCGCGCGCCGGTAAAGACGGGCCAGGCTATGACGCCCCGGCATCCGCGCTTATTTGCGTCCGGTCTTGCGGCGCTTGGTGCCCAGCCCGATCTTCTTGGCGAGGGCGCGGCGTTGTTCGGCGTAGTTGGGCGCGACCATCGGGTAATCGGCGGCGAGCCCCCACTTCTGGCGATATTGGTCGGGCGTCATCTGATAATGGGTCATCAGGTGCCGCTTCAGCATTTTCAGCTTTTTGCCGTCTTCCAGGCAGACGATGTAATCCGGCTTCACCGAAGAACGGATCGAAACCTTCGGCTCCTGCTTGGCCGGTGCTTCCTCGACCTTCACGCCCAGGCCGTTCAAAGCAGTGTGAACGTTCTGGATCAGCGTCGGCAGGTCGTTCACCGCGACGCTGTTGTTGCTGACATGCGCGGCAACGATGTCCGCGGTCAGGGTGATGATGGTTTCGACGTCTTCGATGTTCTCGCTCATGTCCGCCTGCCCAGTTCAGTTCCACTGTTTTGAACATTTGCCCCTAAGGCTGGGAATGATCGAAGGTGGAATCAAATACAAGCGAGAAAATCGGCTTTCGACGAAAAGCTCAATTCTCGCCGCGCCAAGCAAGGGTCAATGCGTCGTATTGCTGGCCAGAAGCACCGCGATAATAGTTGAATCGTCTTCCAACTTCTTCGAAACCTGCGCGCCTGTAGAGCTGTACGGCGTCATTTCCGTGACGCACCTCAAGATGGAGCTTCCCCGCGCCCCTGCCGCGCGCATCGGCGATGAAGCGTTCGAGCAGCTTGCGGCCGACGCCGCGCCGCTGCGCCGATTTGCGCACGGCAAGAAGCAGCAATTCCGCCTCGCCGGCGACGATCCTCGACAAGGAGAAGCCGACCGGCGCCCCTGCCTCCCGGGCAAGTGTGAGCCACACCCCGGGCATCGACATCAGGCTTGCGCATTGCGGCGCCGTCCACGCCTCGCCGAATTCGGGATCGAAGCTGTCCGGCATGACCAGCATGACTTCGCCGACGCATTCGACGCCGGCCGCGTCCAGCGAAACCCCGTCCGTCATGCCATCGGTTTCGCGTCGGGCGCGCGGCCGTAGATCGGGTGGGCGGGAAGGCTGCGCAGTCCCTCGGGAAGCAGGCGGGCGTCGGCGGCCCGGGGCAAAGCGTCGATCGCCTCGCCGTAACCGCGCGCGCTCACCAGCGCCTCGGCGCCGGAGCCGGCCACCCGGTGGGCACCGATTGCGGCGGCGGCGTCCTCGGGAAGAAGCGACTGAAGCGCGTCCAAGGGGCGGAGCGGATCACAGGCGAAGCTTTGCACGAAAAGCTGGCCGTGTCCGCCATGAAGCGCCACCGCCGCGGCCCCGGTTGCGGCGGCGACAACCGCCAGCGACGAATAGCCGAGCAGCGGCACGCTCCAGCCGATCGCCAGACCATGCGCCGCCGCCAGGCCGACGCGGACGCCGGCAAAGCTTCCGGGCCCGCAATCAACCAGGATCGCATCGGGCCGGCGTCCGGCGAGCAGTTCCTCGATCAGCGGCAGCAAGCGTTCGGCATGGCCGCGGCCGATCAGCTCGAGGCGCTGGTCCATCACGCCCCCGCCGTCGATCAGCGCCGCCGAACAGGCCGCGGTCGCGCTGTCGATGACGAGCAGCATCAGATGGCTTCGACGGCTTCGACCTCGGGGACATAATGCTTGAGAAGGCCCTCGATGCCGTTCTTCAGCGTCATCGTAGAGGAGGGGCAGCCGGCGCAGGCGCCCTGCAGTGCGAGGTAGACGGTGCCTTCGCGAAAGCCGCGATAGACGATGTCGCCGCCGTCATTGGCCACCGCCGGGCGGACACGGGTGTCGATCAGCTCGCGGATCTGGGCGACGATCTCCGCGTCTTCCGGATTGTCCTCGAAACTACCCGACGCGTCCTCGACGAAGATGCCGCCCGCCGTTGCCGGCTTGAACAAAGGCGCCCCGCCGGCGAAATGGTCGAGCAGCACGGACAGCACCTGCGGTTTCAATTCGCGCCAGTCGCTGCCCGGACCCGCGGTCACCGAAATGAAGTCGCGGCCGAAGAACACGCCTTCGACATCGCCCAGCGAGAACAAGGCCTCGGCGAGCGGCGAGGCGTCCGCATCCTCGGGCGTTGCGAAATCGCGGGTCCCCGCCTCCATCACCGGCTGGCCGGGGAGGAACTTCAGGGTGGACGGGTTAGGCGTGGTTTCGGTCTGGATCAGCATGCCGCCCATGTGGGCCGCCCCGCGCGCGGGATCAAGCGCGCAACGAAGATGGGATTAGGCAAGGCTAGAGCCCTCCCCGGCCGAAGCCGGAGAGGGCACGATCCCTAGAAGCCGAGCTTCAGTGCAACAAAAGCGGACGTGTCGTTGCCGCCGTCGCGTTCGATGCTGGTGCTGCCCTGCACCTGCAGCGAAGCGGAGCCGAACAGCGCCAGATTGGCGCCGGCGGTGAGGCGGCCGTGCACCTCTTTCGAGCGATTCTCGAGCACGAAGGTGTTGACGATGCCCGGCGAAGCAGTGCCGGCATAGCGGATCGCCCGGCCGTCGCCTTCCAGATCCTTTTCCGCCGTGACCGACGCATAAGGCGCGATGGCAAGGCCGCCCGCCTTGAAGCTGCCGCGCGCTTCAAGCCCGGCGCTTCCGACCAGCGCCTTTACGTCCTGCTCGCCGACATTGAGGGTCAGGACCGGGTCGCCGCTCTCGGTATAGCCGTCGATCTCGACCTTGGCGTAATGGACGCCGACCACAGGGCCGACGCGCAAGCCGCCGAAGCCGGCGAGGTAGCCCGCCTTCGCGCCGGCGATGGTTGCGGTGCCTTCGGTTTCGCCGCGAATGTCGTCGATAATCGCGGTGCGGCGGGTGCGATAGTCCATCCAGCCGTAGCCGGCATGGGCCTGAACGAACGCGCCGCCGGCCGACCAGCCGGCATAGCCGCCGACCTGCCAGGCCCTTGCGCGGGCCTCGCCGGTGCCGGTGAACATGTCGGCGTCGGGGCGGCTGTGGTTCAGCGCAACGCCGAACACGGTGCCGCCGGCATCATATTCCGCGCCAACCGTGGCGCCGGTGGTGTCGAGATCGTAGCCGAGGTTGCGGTCGCCGTCGCCGATCGTCTGGCTGGCGGTGTTGCCGGCGACGTAGAAGTTGAGGCCGGTGCCGTCGATGCCCGAGCGGGCGTTGGAAAGGTCGAGCCGCCCGTCCATCGTGCGTCCAAAGGCGGTCGCCGCCTGCAGGCCGACATCGGTCTGCGCCTGGAACTGGAGCGGCGCTTCAAGCTGGCGCACGGCATATTGGCCGACGATGGCAAAGCCCGCCGAGGTCAGGTGCACCTGATCGATGTAGAAAAGGTATTGGTTGGCGAAGCTTGCGTCGGTGACGCACTGGGTGCCGGCCGAGGCGGGGCAGGCGCCGGCGCTGGTCAGGCCGAAGGCGGCGAGATTACCTTCCACCTGGTTGCCGATCTGGGTGAGGTCGAGATAGTTGACGATCACGCCGCTCGACGCGGTTTGGGCAAGGCTCGTCTGCAGGCCGCTGTTGAAGGCGTTGGCATAGGCCGTGCCGACCGCCGCGACGGGGAGCCCGCGTACTTCGGGAAGCCGGCCGACGTCGCCGACCAGGAAGGTGAGGTTGCGCGCGCCCGCGCCGACCAGCGCGTTGACGCCGGTCATTGCTTCGGCGACGCGGGCGGTGGCCTGGCCCGGAACGCCCGCGATCAGCCCGCTGATCTGCGCCGCGGTGGGGGCAAGGCCAAGGCTTCGCTCATAGGCCCGCGCATCGTTGCCGCCGACCGAGATCACGGCCAGGTCGTTGCCGTCGAACTTGCCGCTCACCCGCGGGAATGCGGCGGGACCGCCACCGGCCAGGAACGCGTTGTACTCGGTGACGAAGCCGGGAATGCCCGGGCCGTTGATGTTGCCGTTGCCGGTAAAGGCGCCGCCGATCGCGAAATTGTCGACCGGCACCTGCAGGATCTGCGACATGGTATCGACGAAGTTGGTGCCGTTCGAGAACCTGCCATTGGGATAAGGCGCCGGACGCGGAATGCCGAGCAGTTCGAACAGATTGCCGTCGTCGGCATAGGAATCGCCGAACGCGACGATGCGGTCGATGCGCTGCGCCGATGCGGGCGCGGCGGAAAACGTGGCAACCGCGGCTGCGGCGCACAGAAGCTTGGCGGTAAAACGCGACATGATGATCCCTCCCCTGGAAGCGCACTCCCCGGTGCGCTTTCTTATGCCGGGGGAATGGCCCGAAATTGGGCTGCTGACAAGAAGGTAAGCGCCAGGCCGAGCCTAGCGCTTCTCGCGGGACCCCGAGTCTAGCGTCCCTCGCGGGACAGGCGGGTCATCAGAATGGCGGCGCGCTTGGCCTGCCGCCACAGGCTCGGCACGTCGATCGTCTCGCCCGCCGCATGGGAGCCGCCGCCCGCCGGGCCGAGGCCGACGAGGCCGTCCACCTCCGCGGCGACGAAGCCGATGTCCCCTGCTCCTCGCTTGAGCGGGTCCTGGGCCGCCATCGCGGCGAGGCCCATGTCGGCATTCACCCGGTTGAGGCGGTCGAGCAAGGCCTGGCCGCCCGGCGTCGGCGCCATCGGCGGGTAGGCCGCTTCGTCGAAGGTGATCGCCGCGCCGGTGCCGGGCAGGTGCCGCGCGACGATCTCCGTCATCTTCGTCGTCACCCGCTGATACTGATCGAGCGAGAGGGTGCGGATGTCGCCGCGTGCGATCGCCACTTCCGGTATGATGTTGTTCTTGCCGCTCGCCTGGCCGCGGATGCCGGCGTCGTCCAGCGTCGCGGTGGCGCCGCCGAGGACCAGGCCGACGTTGAAGGTGAGGTTGGTTTCGGGAAGCTCGGTGCGAAACGCGGCGAGGATCCGGGTCAGCTCGTAGATCGCGCCGTTGCCGGACTGCTCGGAAAAGATTCGGCTCGAATGGCCCGAGCGCCCCGTGGTCCGCAGCTCCCAATCGCCCGAGCCGCGCCGCGCGATCGAGCCCAGGTCCTTGCCGTTCTCCGTCGACAGGCCTTCGAAGTCGAGCGCCACGTCGGCGCGGCGCCCGGCCTCGACCAGATCGCGGCGGGTAACGGAGACCGGCTTGCCCGCATCCTCCTCGTCGCCGGTCAGCACGATCTCGATGTTGGCGTGCTTCAGCGTTCCCGCCTGGTGCATGGCGCGCAAGGCGGCGATCATCACCGCAACGCCGCCTTTGTCGTCGCCGACGCCCGGCCCTTCGGCGGTGTCTGCATCCTTGAGGACATATTTCTGAAAGGGCGAATCAGGCTCGAACACTGTGTCCAGGTGGCCGATCAGAAGCATCTTCCTGCCGCGGCCGTTGCCCTTGTGCACCGCAACGATGTGCCCGGCCCGTCCCGCCTCCGCGATCGGCACCCAGCGCACCTCGAAACCGAGCGGCTCGAGCTCCGCCCGCGCCATCCGCCCCACCGTTTCGACCCCGGCGAAGTTCAAGGTGCCGCTATTCTGGTTCACCATCGTCTCGAGCAGGGCGAGGGTGCGGGCCTGTTCCTTGTCCACCGCCTGCACGATCTTCTGCTCCGCCCCGGCAAGCCGCGCTTGGGCGGGCGCGGCGGCAAGGGAGCACAGGGCGAAGGCGGCGGCGGCGAGTGGGGCGAGGAAGGGCTTCATGCCGCAGTCCTGCCCGTGCTAGGCTTTGCCCGTCAACCGCTTAGCGAGACCCATCCGATGCGTTGCCTTTCCTTCCTCGCCGCTCTTGCCCTGCTTGCCGCTCCGGCGGCCGCGCAGGACTGGCGCCAAGCCCCCGAATATGACGTGCTGCTCACCCCGTACGACATCGCGCCCGCCGAAATCCGGCTGCAGGCCGACCGTCCGGTGCGGCTGCGCTTCGTCAACACATCGAACCAGGGCCTGGCCTTTTCCGCCGATCGCCTCTTCCGCACCGCCAAGGCGCGCGGCCGCGACGGGGAGACGATAAGGGGCGGACGGATCACCGTGCCGGCGCTCTCCACCCGCACGGTGGTGCTTGTCCCCAAGGCGGGCCGCTACAAGGCGCAGGGCGGCACGATCGTCCACCGCATGCTCGGCATGAAGAGCCGGATCACCGTCGAATAACCGCCCGCCTTGGCGAACGGCTGCGTGAAGACCATCTAGGCTCAAAAGGAGAGGCGCATGGCGAAGGACGGCAAGGGCAAGAAGGACAAGAAGAACAAGGTCCCCAAAGAGATCGGCGGCGTGAAGGTCCCCAAGAAGCTTCGCAAGCTTGGCAACGAGGCGGCCAAGCTCGCCCGGGAGCCGGTTGTTGCCGAGGTGGTGGCCGGCGCACTGCTCGCCGCTGCCGCGGCCCTGCGCGAAGGCAAGGACCCCAAGGGCACGATCGGCGCTGCGTTGAAAGGCGGGGCCAAATCGGCCGTCGGCGGCGGCAAGGGCAAGGCGCGGAGCGACGGCGGCGACGGTGTCGGACGGCTCAGCGACAGCCTGAAGCTGATGGCGCTCGATTTCGCCCGCCGTGCGCTTGAGCCGCGCGAGAAGAACGGCGAGGCGCCGCACGGCGATGCGCCCGCCGCTCCCCAGGTTTCCGAAGTGCCGCATCAGGGGGAGGAGCCGGTGCCCGAGGCCACCAAGGGCACGGGCCGCAGGGGCAACTGATCGGGCGCGAAGTTACCCCCGTTATCCTCTTTATCCACAGCACGAATCTTCTTCCCGCGACTCGGATTCGGTGACAGCATCGAACTCGTAGCCGGAAGGGTGACGCGGAGGAAACGACGCGGAACCTGCCAAGGCTGCAGCGCCGGATCGATGCGCTTTTGTCCCCCCGGGACGAATGGCGCAGCTGAGAAAGCAAACCGGTCGGCACAAGGGAAGCCGGGCGTGCAGGCGGCGAAAGCCGCAGGCGGGCACGACCTCCGGACGGCCGAACGGGCAGGGCAGGCGCACTTTCGAGGGCGCCGAACTGCAAATCGTTGAAGGGGAGGGGCTTGCCCCGAACCGGACACGGCAGGCGATTTCGCGAACCGAAGCTTGCTTCGATTGGGGAACGCCGAACGGGATTGGACAGGCTTCGGCCCGATTGGTTCCGGAGAGTGTCGAGAGTGGGGTCTCGGCCTTGCTGAAAAGGCGCTTTCGAAACGGGGAGGGATCGGAAGCTTGCTTCGGAACCCGAGCCGCCCCGGCAAGCACTGCGGGTTCGCCCGCGATGCGCCGGTTCCCGGGCGAAAGGCGGCTTGCCGCCGGACGTGAGGGAAAGCCCGTGCTGAACGGCTTCGGCCGGAAGGTGCGGGTCTTCCAAAGGTGCAGCGGGCTTGCCCGCGGCGCCGGAGGAGGGAGCCCTGAAGGGCGCGCGGTTGGCTTCGGCCGCCCGCGCACCGGACGGGTCCGGAATGGAGGCGAAGCTTCGGCTTGCCGGCTCCAAACCGGGTGGGACGCGGACAGCCGCTTCGGCGACTGCTTGCGACCCGGCGGAACCGTTCGGGCTTCGGCCCGAACGGAACCTCCGCAGGGAATGGGATGCGCTTCGGCGCCGCCCAAACCCAAAACCGGCAAACGGCCGGGCCACGCGCCTGACCGCAAGCCACCCGCCCAGCGGGACGCCGCGCCGGCAGGCGGGCCATGGAGCTGGGACAGTGGGGGCCGGTGGCAACACCGGCCCCCACGACGCATTCGGCTCCAAGTGGTACTTGGCGCCGGTTGGAGCGCCTCAACCGCACGCGCCTCACGGCCAGCCCCGCACCTCCCCCTCACCAACCCCGCTCATCCTGAGGAGCCGGTGAGCAGGGTTCCCGCCAAAGTACTACTTTGGTGGGGTCCCGTGTCGAACCGGCGTCTCGAAGGACGCATCAACCGCTTGAAACGCACCCGTAATGTGCCATGATGCGCGTTCCTGGGGAGGGTTGAGATGTTCGGGCGAGGACGAAAAGCGGACGCGGGAGAGGGCGGCACATTCTCGTTCATCGGCCCGGAGGTCACCGTCACTGGGGACGTGGAGACCACTGGCCGGCTGCACATCGACGGCAAGGTTGCCGGCGACATCCGCTGCGCCTTTCTGACGCAGGGCGAGGGCGGCATCGTTCACGGCAACATCCACGCCGGCGAAGCACGGCTTGCCGGCCTGGTCGACGGCGCAGTTGAAGCCGGCGTCCTGCATCTCGAAGCCAGCGCCCGAGTCACCGGCGACGTGCTCTACGACGCGCTCGGCATCGCCACCGGCGCCGAAGTGGAAGGCCGTTTCAAGCGCCGCCGCGGCGCCAACGACGGCGCCGCCCACGCCCGGGCGGAGGTGGAGGCCACCGCCAAGCCGCAGCGCGCCCCGCGCACCAGGGCTTCGGCCGCGGCGCCCGCCCCCGCGCCTCCGGCGGCACCTTTGTTCGAAGTGCCGGCGGCCGAAGCCGCCGAATAGGAACCGCCTCCGCCGCGGCTTCGTTGGCCTCCTCGATCTCTTGGAGGAGCATGAACATGGCGGGCAATGACAGCAATATCGGCACGGGCGGCGGTACAGGCGGTGGCACGGCCGGCACCGGAGGAACCGATGTCGGGCCGGGCACCGGCCTCGGCGCCGGCGCGGCGGGCGTCGCGAGCGGATCGGACGAGGATAAAGGCGGCCTCGCCGCCGCCAGCGGCCAGGCCGAAAGCACCGGCGAGGGCGACGGCGAGGATCGGGCGAACCGCCTCGGCGGCGGCGCCGACACGCCGTCGGCCGCGGGCATGACCGGCGCCGGCTCTGCGACCGGCGATGCGAGCGCGATGCGCAGCGAAGGCGGTTCGGGCGGCGGCCTCGGCGGGATTGATGCCGGCAGCCCCGGCGGCATGGGCGGCGCCCGGGCCTCCGGCGGCACAAGCAACGGCAACCCGCCGGGCGGCATCAGCCCCGTCCAGATCGAACAGGTCACCCAGAACGATGCGGAGGACGAGGAGCAAGGCTGAAGCCTTAGCACGTCGTCAACCAAAGCCGGTGAGACGGCGTAAACCCGTGCCTGCCACCTTCCTCGCATGGGTAAGGTGGCAACAAGGTTCGGACGACTCGCAGGCGCGGCGGCCTTGTGCCTGTGTCTGCCGCTTCTCGCCGGCGCCACCGGGCGCCTCACCAGCCTGGACGGGCGCATCCTCGCCGCCCACAATCGCGAACGCAGCGATGCCGGCTTGCCTGCGATGCGCTGGGATGCCGCGCTCGCCGCCGACGCCGCGGAATGGGGCGAGCAGCTCGCGGCGATCGACGACATCCAGCATTCGGAAGACGATCCGGACGATGAGGATCCCCAGGGCGAGAACCTCTGGCTCGGCACCTCCGGCTATTTCACGCCCGAACAGATGGTCGGCATGTGGGTGGAGGAAAAGCGCCACTTCGTCGCGCGCCCGATCCCCTACGCAAGCAAGACCGGCAATTTCGACGATGTCGGCCACTACACCCAGCTGATGTGGCGGGAGACCGGCGAGGTCGGCTGCGCGCTCATCAAAGGCGCGGAGAACGAAATCCTCGTGTGCCGCTATTCCACGGCCGGCAACGTGGAGGGCGAACGCGCCTTCTGAGGCGCCGCGCCAACCTCGCACCGCTTGACTTTCCGCCACATTTCCGCTCTTGGCAGCGGCACACGCGGCGGGCTTCGATGTCCCGCCGTTCTTTTTGGGGTTTGGGCCGTCCCCCATACGGCGGCCCGGCCGAGGTTACCTGAAACGGACCTCGGACGAACAAAGGAAACGAACCATGCGTCACCGCGTCGCCGGCCGCAAACTCCAGCGCACCTCCTCGCACCGTGCAGCCCTGTTCCGGAACATGGCCGCCGCCCTCATCAAGCATGAGCAGATCACCACCACGACTGCCAAGGCGAAGGAGCTTCGCCCCTATGTCGAAAAGCTGATCACGCTCGCCAAGAAGGGCGGCCTCTCCAACCGCCGCCTCGCCCACGCGCGCATGCTGGACGAGACGCAGCTCACCAAGCTGTTCGACGTGATCGCGCCGCGCTACGCCGAGCGCGCCGGCGGCTACACCCGCATCATCAAGGCCGGCATTCGTGCTTCGGACGCCGCGCCGATCGCGATCATCGAACTGGTCGACCGCGACGTTTCCGCCAAGGGGCAGGATTCGGGCCCGGTGATGAACGACGACGAGTATGATGAAGCCGCCTGAGCCGCTTCAAAGCATACAGATCAAGGAAAGGGCCTCCGCTTCGGGGGCCCTTTTCTTTTAAACAACGCGGTGGGCTGTAAACGACAGTCAGTCGCCCCCGCCGACGATGTCGTCGGGGCCCCCGCCCGAGTCGGCTCCCGATCCATCTTTATGGCCGTGCCCGCGAATGCCGCGAAGAACCAAAGCCACGGCGATGACCAGAACAACGATCGCGACGATCCCGCTTGTTTGCACTTGATTTCCCCCCGGCGGATTGCTGACGCTGCGATAAGGTAGAACTCGGTCGCCGCCATCCACTTATATCCGGACGCGGCGCACCTCCGGCAGGCGCAAAATACCCCGCCGCGGAAGGGGGAGGACCACGGCGGGGCTTTGAAGGCGCGGGTCAAAGGGGGAGAAACCCGGCCCTGGCCGCCAGGGAGGGGGCGGCCACGCCTTAGATATGTGTAAGTGACCGTGTTTAAAGGGGTTTCGGATGAAAACTGTTTCTTCTCAGCGGTGTGGCAGCCGGTCGACTCCTCACGCGACGCGGCACAGGGAGCCTGCGCCGCAGTGATGCGTTGACCCACATCACCTCTAAGCGAGACCGACCATGGCCAATGTCGCACCACCGCGCTTCGTGCGTGTCCCGGGACCCGCCGGCGAGGACAATCTCGGTCCAACCCTGCGGGAGGCGTTCGGCGCCCGGCAGGATCGTTTTCCGCTGTGGCTCGAGCAATTGCTCGCCCGGCTACGCGCGCGCTTCTAGCCGACCGCGCCGCCTCAGCGTCTAGCCGGTGATCTTGCATCCCAGCGGCCGGGTGGCCGGGCCGTGGATCACTTCGCCGCTCAGTTCGAAGCGGGAGCCGTGGCAGGGGCAGTCCCAGGTCCGGTCGGTGGCGTTCCAGCCGACCAGGCAGCCCATGTGGGTGCACACCGCCGTGACGGCGTGGACCTTGCCATGCTCGTCCTTGAACGCCGCGACATCTTCGCCGTCGACTTTCATGATCGCCGCGTCGCCGGGCGCAAGGGCGTCATAGTCTTTGGGCTTGCCCGACAGGTAGCCGCCGACCAGGTGGGCGGCGACGCTGAGATTCTCCTTGGCGAACTCCTTGGCACCGGCGACCGGCTTGATGCGGGTGGCGTCGAACACCGGCAGCCAAGCATTCTCCCGCCCGGCGACCAGGTCGGCGATGATCATCGCCGCCGCGGTGCCGTTGGTAATGCCCCAGGCCGCGAAGCCGGTGGCAACGAGATAGCCGTCCGACCCACTCGACGACCAGCCGATATAAGGCGCGCTGTCGACCGGATCGTAATCTTCGTTGACCCAGCGGTATTGCGCCTGGCCCGCACCGAAATACTCGCGCAGCCACGCTTCGACGTCCTTGATCGACTCCTGCTCGTCGTCGGGGTGACCGGGCTTGAAGCTGGTGCCGGCGACAATGCCCCAGGTCTGCCCGCCCGAGCGGTGGGTGCGGATCGAGCGGCCCGGCTTCTCGGCATTCTTGTACATGCCCGGCGGCACGAAGCCGATCGGTGCGGCGATCACCGGTTCGGCGTGGGGGTGGGCCATCGAGTAATACATGCCGATCTGGCCGAGCGGCAGGTGCGTCGCCATCACCACGTGGCGCGCGGTGACGGTGCCGTGGTCGGTCTGCACCCGCTGCGGATCGTATTCGACCACGCGGCTGTTCTCGAACACGTGGCTGCCCTCGCCCGGGATGGTGGCGGCAAGGCCGGCGACATATTTTACCGGGTGGAACTGGGCCTGATCGTCCCAGCGCATCGCCGCCAGCACGTCGAAGGGCAGGCCGATCCCGCCGGTCAGGAAGTGCGCCGGGAGCCCAAGCCGCTTCGCAACCTCCACCTCCTTCTCGAGCTGCGACACATAGCTTTCGTCCTGGGTGTAGACGAAGGCCGGCATCGGCTCGATATCCGCCCCGATGCCATGTTGCGCGGCAAGCTCGGAGATGCGCCGGATGCCGGTCTCCTGCGCGTCGGCGTAGAGCCGAGCGCGGTCCTCGCCGAACTTCTGCTGGAGCGTCTGGTAGAGGATGCCGTGCTGCGAGCTCATCTTGGCGGTGGACTTGCCGGTCACCTGCCGCCCGACTTGCCGCGCCTCGATCACCGCAACCTTGAGCCCCTGGTCCTTTAGCAGCCGCGCAGTGGTGATCCCGACGATGCCGCCGCCGACGATCGCGATGTCGACCTGCAGATCCCCGGAAAGCCGCGGAAAGGCCGGCGCCTCCGCGGTATCGTTCCAATAGGTGCGGTCCTGGGGAGTGGTGCTGGCCATGCGCGTCGTCCTTTTCGCTTCTCCATTGGCAAGATGCACGGCCAGGATTTCGGTTCCGGCGGCGGGCGTTTCGCGAACGATTGCGCGACAGGCGAGCGCCCGTGTAGGGCAGCGGCACGATCATGAAGAAGAGGATATCCGCCCGATGCGCCTTGCCGCCGCCCTTCTCCTCCTGTCCACCGCAGCCTGCACGATGACCGACAAGGCCGCCACCGCCGACGCCGCGCCCGCCGCGCCGCGCGCCTCCATCGTGTATCCGAACACGCAGCGTCAGGACGTCGCCGAGGTGCAGTTCGGGGAACGCGTCGCCGATCCCTATCGCTGGCTCGAGAACGACGTCCGCGAGGACTCCAAGGTCGCGCAGTGGGTGGCGGAGGAGAACGCGCTGACCAACTCCTACCTCGCCACTCTTCCCGGCCGCGCGGTGTTCACCCAGCGCATGACCGAGCTCTTCTCCTACGAGCGGATCGGCGTTCCGCGCCGCGAGAACGGCCGCTATTTCTACACCCGCAACACGGGCCTCCAGAACCAGAACGTCCTCTTCATGCGCCAGGGGCTGAACGGCACGCCGCGCCTGCTGATCGATCCCAACCCCTGGTCAACCGACGGCGCCACTGCGCTTGCCGAATGGACGCCGTCCGAAAACGGCCGCCATGTCCTTTACTCGGTTCAGGAAGGCGGCACCGACTGGCGAGTCCTGAAGGTGCTCGATGCCGACACCGGCAAGGTCCTGCCTGACGAAGTGCGCTGGGCCAAGTTCGGCAACATGGATTGGGCCAAGGACGGCTCCGGCTTCTATTATTCGCGCTTCCCCGAGCCCAAGGCCTCCCAGCAATTCCAGTCGCTGAACGAAGACCACGCCGTTTACTTCCACAAGCTCGGCACCCCCCAGGCGCAGGACCGGCTGATCTATTCCCAGCCCGACCGGCCCAAGCTCAGCAATGTCGCCGAAGTCTCAAAGGACGGCCGCTGGCTGATCGTGACCTCGTCCGAAGGGACGGACGAGCGCTATGACGTCACCCTGATCGACCTCACCCAGCCAAAGGCCCAACCGCGCCGCTTCATCGCCGGGCTGGAGAATGACTGGCGCTACATCGGCAACCAGGGCGACACCTTCTACTGGACCACCAACCGGGGCGCGCCGCGCCTTCGCGTCGTCGCCACCGACATCAACCGGCCGTTTGCCGAAGCCCGCGAGATCGTCGGCGAGGACGCCGCCACCCTTCAGGACGCGTCGATCGTCGGCGGCCGGCTGATCGTCTCCTACCTCACCGATGCCCGCACCGAAGTGCGCACCTATGAACCGACCGGCAAGCGCATCGGCACGGTCGCTCTTCCGGGCATCGGCACCGCCGGCGGCTTCAGCGGCGATGCCGACGATCCCGAGACTTTCTTCACCTACTCGAGCTTCAACGCCCCCTCGACCGTCTACCGCTACGACGCCCGCACCAACCAGGTCACGCCCTGGGCGCAGCCGCAAGTCGCCTTCAATCCTGAGAACTTCACCGTCGAGCAGCGCTTCTACCGCTCAAAGGACGGCACACGGATACCGCTCTTCCTGGTCTACAAGAAGGGCATGAAGCTCAAGGACGGCCACCCGACCCTGCTTTACGGCTATGGCGGCTTCAACATTTCGGTGACGCCGACCTTTTCCTCAACCAACCTCGCCTGGGTCGAGCAAGGCGGCGTCTACGTGGTCGCCAACCTGCGCGGCGGCGGCGAGTACGGCAAGGCGTGGCACGATGCCGGCCGCCTGGCCAACAAGCAGAATGTGTTCGACGACTTCATCGGCGCCGCCGAATATCTGGTCGGCGAAGGCATCACGTCGAAGGACCAGCTCGCCATCTACGGCCGCTCCAACGGCGGCTTGCTGGTGGGCGCCGCGGTGAACCAGCGTCCGGACCTGTTCGCCGCGGCGCTTCCGGCCGTGGGCGTGATGGACATGCTGCGCTTCAACCGCTGGACCGCCGGCCGCTACTGGGTCGACGATTACGGATACCCCGACCGCGAGGCCGATTTCCGCACCCTGCGCACCTATTCGCCGTACCACAACATCCGCTCCGGCGCGGACTATCCGGCGATCCTCGTCACCACCGCCGACACCGACGACCGCGTCGTGCCCGGCCACAGCTTCAAATACACCGCGGCCCTCCAGGCGGCGGACACCGGCCCCGCACCCAAGCTGATCCGCATCGAAACCCGCGCCGGCCACGGCTCGGGCAAGCCCACCGAGAAGATCATCGAGGAATATGCCGACATGTGGGCCTTCATCGCCGCCCACACCGGAATGGAGGTCAAGCCGGTGCGGTAACGGGAGGAGAGGCCCGGGCGCACGGCACAGCCCCCGTCATTCCCGCGAAAGCGGGAATCCTGCTTCTTGTTCCTTTCTTCCGTGGCCCCGGAAAAGCGGGATTCCCGCGTTCGCGGGAATGACAAGGAAAGGCCAGGGCTGCGACACCAACCCCCCGCAACCTGAACGGGAGCCGACAAACCGGTTCAGCGGCGCGTCAGCGCGACTCGGGCAAAAGGCTCTTCATCGGCTCCTCGTTTGTTTTTGAGGGGTAAGCTTACACAGGAGGGTTTGCCATGAAGGCTGTTTCCAAGCTCATTACCGGTGCGGCCGTGGCGGCCATGATCTCCGTCGGCGCCGCCGCGCCTGCCGAAGCGCAGTATCGCGACCGGTATCGGGATCGCGACCGCGGCATCGATGGCGGCGACATCATCACCGGCATCGCCATCCTCGGCGGCATCGCGGCGGTCACCTCCGCGCTCAGCCGCGACGGCAGCCGCTACGGCTACGGCAACAACAACCGGTATCGCGGCGGCTACAACCAGGCGGTGCAGAGCTGCGGCTACGAAGCGCAGCGCATCGGCCGTGGCCAGGTCCGAATCACGGACGTCGACCGCACCGGAAACGACCGCTTCCGCGTTCGCGGCGTGATCGAAAGCAACTACGGCTACGATCGCGGCGGCTATGACCGGAGCGACCGCTACGGCCGCTACGCCAACCGCTACGATCGCCGCGGCGACCGCGAGGACTTCACCTGCCACGCCCGCGGCAATGGCCGGATTACCGACTTCAACCTCTAGGCTCCGGCTGACAGGTTCGAACACAGAACGCGCGGAGGCCAGTTTCTCCGCGCGTTTTCTCGTGGTCGGCAAACAGGAACGCTTCCCCAACAATCTTCACCCATCACCCGAATGTCCGCCAAAGCTCCCCTCCCTCCGCGCCAGCCCACGCGAGAACGAGCCGGCTTAGGAGAGGGAGGGGCTGGGGGTGGGTTCGACACAGCCACCGCGCGAGAGGAGAGCGAAGCCCACCCCCAACCCCTCCCTTTCGTAACCCGAGCCCTTCCTCCCCCACATGGCGCCAATGGAGGGGAGAAGAACTTCGGCAAAGCTCACCGATCCTGTGCCTTCCCACTCGGCATTTCCGCTAAGGAGGGGAAAGCGGCTCACTTACCCACCCCCTCCGCTTTACACCGCCCACCCCGCTGCCTATCGCCCGGCCATGACCGTTCAGCCGCACGATAACATCCTGATCGTCGATTTCGGCAGCCAGGTGACGCAGCTCATCGCCCGGCGGGTTCGGGAGGCGGGAGTGTATTCGGAGATCGCGCCGTTCAGCCGCGCGCTGGAAGCGTTTGAAAGGATGAAACCCAGCGGCATCATTCTTTCCGGCGGCCCGGCCTCCGTTACGCTGGAAGACAGCCCGCGCGCCGACCCCGCCTTGTTCGAAGCCGGCGTGCCGATGCTCGGCATCTGCTACGGCCAGCAGCTCATGGCCGAGCAACTGGGCGGCAAGGTCATCACCGGCGATCATAGCGAGTTCGGCCGTGCCTTCCTGGAAGTGCAAGGCGAATGCGCGCTGTTCGACGGCCTGTGGGCGCCGGGCGAAAAGCACCAGGTGTGGATGAGCCACGGTGACAAGGTCGACGCGCTCCCGCCCGGCTTCCGGATCGTTGCCCAATCGCCCGGCGCGCCCTTCGCCGCCACCGCCGACGATGCGCGGTGCTTCTATGGCGTGCAGTTCCACCCGGAGGTGGTCCACACTCCGGACGGCGCCAAGCTCATCGCCAATTTCGTCCGCCATGTCTGCGGGCTCGCCGGCGACTGGACCATGGCGGAATTCCGCGCCACCAAGATCGCCGAGATCCGTGCTCAGGTCGGCTCCGGCCGGGTGATCTGCGGCCTGTCGGGCGGCGTAGACAGCGCGGTCGCCGCGGTGCTGATCCACGAAGCCATCGGCCACCAGCTCACCTGCGTCTTCGTCGATCATGGCCTGATGCGGCAGGGCGAGGCGGAGCAGGTCGTGTCGCTGTTTCGCAATCACTACAACATCCCGCTCGTCCATGTGGATGTGGAGGAGCTGTTCCTTTCAGGCCTTGCCGGCCTCACCGACCCGGAGGCCAAGCGCAAGTTTATCGGCAAGACCTTCATCGACGTGTTCGATGTCGAGGCCAAAAAGGTCGGAGGCGCCGACTTCCTTGCGCAGGGTACGCTGTACCCGGACGTGATCGAAAGCGTCAGTTTCACCGGCGGGCCGTCCGTTACCATCAAGAGCCACCACAATGTCGGCGGCCTGCCCGAGCGGATGAACATGAAGCTGGTCGAGCCGCTTCGCGAACTGTTCAAGGACGAGGTCCGCGAACTCGGCCGCGAGCTCGGCCTCACCGAAGCGTTCGTCGGGCGGCACCCGTTCCCCGGCCCGGGCCTTGCCATCCGCATCCCCGGCGAGGTCACTCGCGAACGTTGCGACATCCTCCGGAAAGCGGACGCCATCTACCTGGAGGAAATCCGCAACGCCGGCCTCTACGACGCGATCTGGCAGGCCTTTGCCGTGCTGCTTCCGGTCAAGACGGTGGGCGTGATGGGCGACGGGCGGACCTACGACAATGTTTGCGCGCTGCGCGCCGTCACCTCGACGGACGGCATGACCGCCGACATCTACCCCTTCGATTCAAGCTTTCTGTCGCGCGTGGCGACCCGGATCATCAACGAGGTCAAGGGCATCAACCGGGTGGTCTACGATTATACCTCGAAGCCGCCCGGCACCATCGAGTGGGAGTAGACACGAAAAAGGCGGGAGCGGTGCCCGTGGGCCCGCTCCCGCCTTTTTTCGTTCGACGCGCTTATTCCTTGGGCAGGATGCCCACGGAGAAGGCGCCGTCGTTGCTGTTGCCGTCGTTACGATTGTCGCCATAGCTGCGGACCTGCGCGGTGTTGAGCGCGCTCACCCCCGTGCCGTTGCCGGTGATCGTGGTGTTGCCGACCCGAAGCGTGGCCGCGGAGCCGTCACCCGAAAGGCCGGCGAAGAAGTTGTTTGAGATCACGGAATCGACGATCATCGCGTTGACCGGCGAAGAGCCGCCCGGCGCCAGGACCTTGATGCCCGCCGCGTTGCGCGCAACCATTGTATCCTCGATCGTGACGTTTGTGCCGGCGGCGTTGGTCGCACCGGTGGTGTCCACCAAAATCGCTTGATTGGAATTGGTGGTCAGGCGGACGTTGCGCAGCGTGACCTTGCCGGTGCCGGTGCCGGTCGGCTTCACCAGGATGCCGCCGCCCGTCGCGGCGTTGCCGTTGTCCGAAATGGTGCTGTTGCTGATGACCAGCGTTGAATCGGCGCTCGGCTGAAAGGAGACGCCGAAGCTGTTCGCGGCGTTGAACCGGCGGATCGTGCAATCCTCGATGATCAGGGCGCCGCCGGCAATGAAGCGGACGCCGTTCGACGGCGGGTTGACACCGAAGATGTCGAGCCCGCGCAGGAACACGGTGTCGGCCGGCTGGGCGTTGACCGTGATGCCGTTGCCGCCGGCAAGCGCGCCGCCTTCGGTATATTGGCACGAAATGGTCATCGACTTGGTGATGGTGACCGCGCCGTAGCCACCCGGATCGAGGCAGTTGATCTCGCCGCCCGCGGCGGTTTTGCTGATCGCGCCGGCAAAGGTCTTGCACGGTGCGGTGCGGCTGCATGGATTGACGTCGTCGCCGAGACCCGAGACCCAGGTGCGGGTCGCCTGCGCGCTGGCGGGCGCGGAAACGGCGAGCCCGAACGCCAGAACGGCGGTCGTGGCAGTAAGTTTGCTTAAGCGGATCATATATTCCCCCCCGAGAAGTGCTTTGGTGATAACCGAGACTAGCTGGTTCTTCTTGCCCGGGGAACCGCAATGTTTCGGTTGTCTCCCCATCCGATATAAACCGCAGAAAAATACGTCCCGGCGCCTCGTCGGCGTGGCTTTTGCAAGGCGCACGGCTTGGCGCTACACAAGCCGCATGTCCGTCACCCACTCGCTCGACACCGCCACCAGCCGCGCCAATCCGGTGCCCGCGCCGATGAAGCGCCTTACCGTGCCCAAGCTCCGCGCAATGAAGGGCGCCGAGCCGATCGTGATGCTCACCGCCTACACGGCGCGCATGGCGCAATTGCTCGATCCGCATTGCGACATCCTGCTCGTCGGCGACAGCCTTGGGCAGGTGATTTACGGCTTGCCGTCCACCGTGCCGGTGACGCTGGACATGATGTGCGCCCACGGCGCTGCGGTGGTGCGCGGCTCCTGGCACTCGGTGGTGTCCGTCGACATGCCGTTCGGCTCCTATGAAGCGAGCCCCGAGCAGGCCTTTGCAAGCGCGTCCCGCATCCTGAAGGAAACCGGCGCGGCGGCGGTGAAGCTGGAGGGCGGTGTGGCAATGGCCGACACCGTCGCCTTCCTGTCGGCGCGCGGCATCCCGGTGATCGGCCATGTCGGTCTCACCCCACAGGCGGTGAACGCGCTGGGCGGCTACGGCGCGCGGGGGCGAAGCGACGCCGAAGCCGCCAAGATCATTGTCGATGCAAAGGCGGTCGCCGAAGCGGGCTGCTTCCTGCTCGTGGTCGAGGGCGTGCTGGAGGAGATTGCGGCCGAAGTGACCCGCGCCGTCGCTTGCCCGACCATCGGCATCGGCGCCTCCGCCGCGTGCGACGGCCAGGTGCTGGTAACGGAGGACATGCTCGGCCTGTTCGAGCGGACGCCGCGCTTCGTGAAGCGCTATGACGACATCGCCTCCCGGATCGAGGCCGCGGCGAGCACCTTTGCCGAAGAGGTGCGCGGCCGCGCCTTTCCAACCGAGGAGCAGCTCTACCGCGCCAAGCCGTGAAGAGGCTTGCCGGGGCGCCGCTTCGCCCGGTAGAGGTGCGCCGGGCAATTTTCCGGCGCGTCCTTTCCGTTCATCCTGTGTCAGGGATCGCTGGACGATGAAAAGCGGCCCGGTTTCAAGCGGAGTGTATTGGTGGCGATCAAGCCCAGGGACAATGAAAGCTTCTACCGCGAGGTGGACGAGGAGCTGCGCCGCGACCGCGCGCGCACCCTTTGGGAGCGTTACGGCAAGCTCGCGATAGCCGGTGTTGTGCTGCTTCTCGCCGCCCTTGCCGGCGGCATCTACTGGAACAACCAGCGCCAGGTCAGCGCCGGCCTGCAGGGCGAGAAGCTGATGGCGGCGCTTGACGACGTCGCGGGCGCCAACAAGGCCGCCGCGACCGGCAAGCTCGACGAACTCGCCAAGGCCAAAGCGCCCGGCTACCGCGCCGCCGCCTTGCTCACCAAGGCCGATCTGGCGGTAGAGGCGAACGACCTCAAGGGCGCCGCCGCCTTGTTCCGGCAGGTGTCGGAGGACCAGAGCCTCGACGAGACCTACCGCAACCTCGCGCTGGTTCGGCGCACCCATGTCGAATTCGACACGTTGCAGCCGCAGGCGGTGATCGACCGGTTGAAGCCGTTGGCGGTCGCCGGCAATCCGTGGTTCGGCCACACGGGCGAGATGGTCGCCATGTCCTATATGAAACTCAACAAGCCGGCCGATGCGGCGCGTATTTTCGCCGCAATGGCAAAGGACAAGCAGGTTCCCGATTCCATCCGCTCCCGGGCGGTGCAGATGGCCGGCTCGCTCGGCGTCGATGCGATCGACGAGCCTGCCGGGGCCTCACAGGCCGGGACCTTACAGGAAGGTAAGTGATGAAGCGCCTTATCACCGTCGTCGTCGCCGCCAGCTTGCTGGGCGGCTGCGGCATTTTGGACAAAAAGAAGAAAACCACCCCGTCGCTTGGCGAGCGGATTTCGATCCTGTCCAGCGAAGCCGCGATCACGGTTGATCCGGCCTTGGCCGGCGTTCCGATCACGCTCCCGGCCGCGGACATCAACGGCCAGTGGACCCAGCCGGGCGGCAATGCGTCGAAATCGATGGGCCACCTTGCATTGGCCGCGGCGCCGGCCGTGGCCTGGCGGGCAAGCATCGGCGAGGGCAGCAGCAACCGCTCGGCGCTCGCCTCCGCGCCCGTCGTGGCCGATGGCAAGGTCTTCACCATAGACACCCAAGCCACCGTCCGCGCCTTCGACGCGCAAAGCGGCAAAGTCGTCTGGCAAACCCAGGTGCGCGGCGAAGGCGCGCCGAGCGGTGCGCTGTTCGGCGGCGGAGTCAGCTTTGAAGCCGGCCGCCTCTATGCAACCAACGGCGCCGGTTATGCGGCCGCGCTGGATGCCACCAACGGCACGCTTCTGTGGCAGGTCCGCCCGGGCAGCCCGCTGCGCGGTTCGCCGACTGTCGCCAACGACAATGTTTATGTCGTAAGCCAGGACAACCAGATCTTCGCGCTTAACCCGGCCGACGGCAAGACGCGCTGGACGTCGTCCGCCGCGGTCGAGATCGCCGGCGTGTTCGGCAGCGCCGCTCCGGCGGCGGCCCAGGGCACGGTGGTCGCCGGTTTCTCCTCGGGCGAGCTCAACGCCTACCGCTACGAAAACGGCCGCGTGCTGTGGCAGGACGCATTGTCGCGCACCTCCATCTCTACCGCGGTGACAACTTTGTCCGACATCGACGCCGATCCGGTGATCGATGGGGGCCGGGTCTACGCCGTCGGCCAGGGCGGCCGCATGGTTGCGCTCGAATTGGTCACCGGCCAGCGCATCTGGGAAATCAACGTCGCCGGCACCGCCACGCCGTGGGTGGCGGGCGACTGGATCTTCGTCGTTACCGACGACGCCCAGCTCCTCGCCATCGCGCGCGCCACCGGCCGCATCCGCTGGATGACGCAGCTCCAGCGCTGGCGCGACGTCAAGGACAAGCAAGGCTCGATCAGCTGGGTCGGCCCCGTCCTTGCCGGCGATCGCCTGATCCTGGCCAACAACATGGGGCAGGTGGTCAACGTCTCGCCCTACGACGGCGCGGTGCAGTCCACGGTTGCGACCGGCAACCGGATCTCGCTGAGCCCGGTTGTGGCCAACAACACGCTCTACACCTTGAACGACAACGGCCAACTCACCGCCTGGCGCTAGGCCACGCCGCCCGCCGGAGCCGGGAGCTTCGGCGGGCCGCTGTTGACCCAAAGGGCTGGAACCGGCAGGGCTCCGCCCTATGTCCCGCCTTCCAACTGTAGCTATCGTCGGCCGTCCGAATGTCGGCAAATCCACCTTGTTCAACCGACTGGTGGGCAAAAGGCTCGCGCTTGTCGACGATCGCCCGGGGGTCACCCGCGACCGCCGCGAGGGCGACGCGAGCCTTCTCGGCCTCGAATTCCGGATCATCGACACGGCGGGCTACGAGGATGAGGATCCCCAGACCCTTCCCGGCCGGATGCGCGCCCAGACCACGGCGGCGGTGCGCGAGGCTGACGCCGCCCTGTTCCTGATCGATGCCCGCGCCGGGGTGACCCCGCTCGACGAGGAAATCGCACGTTGGCTGCGCAGCGAGAAAACCCCCGTCATTCTTGCCGCCAACAAGTGCGAGGGCCGCGCCGCGGAGCCGGGCCTGTTTGAGGCCTATTCCCTCGGTTTCGGCGAGCCGATCGCGATGAGCGCCGAGCATGGCGAAGGCGTCGTCGATCTGTTCGATACTCTGCGCCCGCACATCGAGCGCGAGGAGGAAGCCGGAGGAGAAGAAGAAGTCGAGGACGAGAATGAGCGGCCGCTCAAGCTCGCCATCGTCGGCCGCCCGAATGCCGGCAAGTCCACGCTGATCAACCGCATCCTTGAAGAAGAGCGGCTGATCACCGGCCCGGAAGCCGGCATTACCCGCGATTCCATTTCGATCGATTGGGAGTGGGAAGCGCCCGACGGACGCCTGCGCCCGGTGCGGCTGATCGACACGGCGGGCATGCGCAAGCGCGCCAAGGTGCAGGACAAGCTCGAGAAGCTCTCCGTTGCGGATGGGCGCCGGGCGGTGGAGTTCGCCGAGGTCGTCGTGCTGCTGCTCGACGCCACGCTCGGCCTCGAGGCGCAGGACCTGAGGATCGCCGATTACGTGCTTCAGGAAGGCCGCGCCCTGCTCATCGCCATCAACAAATGGGATGTCGCGCACGATCATTCCTCGCTGTTCCAGGGCATCAAGCGCGCATTAGAGGACGGGCTCAGCCAGGCGCCGGGCGTGGGCCTGCTCGCCGTTTCCGCAATGACCGGCAAGGGCCTCGACGAGCTAATTCAGGCCGGCTTCAAGGTCCGCGAAGTGTGGTCGAGCAGGGTTTCCACCGGCCAGCTCAACCGCTGGTTCGAGGAAGCGATCGAGCGCAACCCGCCGCCCGCGCCGAGCGGCAAGCGGATCAAGCTGCGCTACATCACCCAGGTCAATTCGCGGCCGCCGTCGTTCCTGATCTTCGGCACCCGGCTCGAGATGCTGCCGGACAGCTACCTGCGCTACCTGACCAACTCGATGCGCAAGGAACTGGGCTTCGGCGCGGTGCCGATCAGGCTCGACACGCGCGCTTCGAAAAATCCCTACGACAAGAAGTAGATTTTATTCGGCCGGCGCGGGGGCGGGGGCGGACGGCCGCTTGCGCATCGGCTGCACCTCCCAGCGCGACAGCGATCGCCACAGCCACTCCATGGGACCGTAGCCGAAGCGGTCGAGCCACGGCTTCGACCAGAGCAGCATCAACGCCCACACTGCCAAGACCGGAATCCACAGTTCGGCCCGGCTCAGGCTTCCGTAGAGCCCAGCCCCGTAGCCGTAGAAGAGCGTGGTCATCAGGATGCTGGTGCCGAGGTAGTTGGTGAAAGCGGCGCGGCCGGCGGCGGCGATGCGCTCCACCAGCGCCCCTCCCCGCCGGGTGAGAAGAATGATCAGGGCGGCGGTGGCGATCACCATCAGCGGGCGGAACGGCACGGTCGCGGCCATCCCCACGGCGAACACCATCGGCACGGTGAAGCCGTCGCGGGCGATCGCCCAAGCGAGAAGCGCGTAGGCCGGAATGCCGATGCCAAAGCCGATCAGCACCGTCTTACGATAGGCGGCCGTGCTCCACTCGCCGCGCAGGAAGCCGTTCCGCAGCGCCGCCATGCCGAACAGGAAGTAGGCCAAGGTCTCCCAGCCGAACATCAGAAGCGCGTTCAGCGGCGCCGTCGCGTCGTCGCGGAGCCGGTCGAGGAGGATGCCGCCATAGCCGCCGCGATAGAGCGCGAGCTCGGTCGCGAGCTGGGACGGGCTGAGCACGCCGAACCCGGTCTCCAGTTCGCGCCATCCCGTGATCGCCTCGGCCGGGGCACCCGGCGCCGTCGCCGCCTCCCGAAGCATGAAGGCCGCCGCGGACAGGCTGCTGAAGATCAGCAGCTGCACAAGGAGGAGCCCGATGCCCCACCGGATCAGCGTCCGGTTTGAGCGGCCGTGAAAGAACCAGGCGATCATCCCGATCAGCGCGTAGCTAGCCAGGATATCGCCGAACCAGACGAGGTAGAGGTGTAAGAGGCCAAACACCAACAGCCACGCCATGCGGCGGTAGTGGATGGACGCGGCGGACTGCCCCTTCGCTTCCGCGCCCTCGATCACCAGCAGCATGCTGGCGCCGAACAGGAAGGAGAACAGGCCCCGCATCTTGCCGTCGACCAGGATGAAGCTCAGCAGCCACGACGCCCAGTCGGCACTGCCTTCCGCGCCGAACGCGGCCGGGTTCATATAGGCCTGGAAGGGCATGCCGAAGGCGACGATGTTCATCGCCAGGATGCCCATCACCGCCACACCGCGAACGATGTCGAGCGTCAGGATGCGCGGCGGCGCCGCTGTGGCTGCAGTCATGTCCGGCTCCCCGCCCGTGAAGGCGACACGCTACCCGATCGCCTCCCGCGCGGAAAGCGGCGCTTACGCCTCGCCGGCCGGCTTCGACTGGAGCTGGATGTAGTTGGAGAGGCCCATGTTGCGGATCATGTCGAACTGGCGCTCCAGGTAATCAACATGGTCCTCCTCGTTGGCGAGGATCTCGGCGAACAGGTCGCGGCTGACATAGTCGCGCACCGTTTCGCTATGGGCGACCGCTTCCTTGAGCTGGGCGAGCGCTTCATATTCGAGATCGAGGTCGGAGCGCAGGATCTCCTCCACCGTTTCGCCGATGCGGAGGCGGCCGAGAAGCTGGAAATTGGGTAGCCCGCCAAGGAACAGGATGCGGACCGTCAGCCGATCGGCATGCTTCATCTCGTCGATCGACTCGTGCCGCTCGTAATCGGCAAGCCGGCCGATGCCCCAATTGTCGAGCATTCGGTAGTGGAGCCAATATTGATTGGTCGCGGTGAGCTCGTTCTTCAGCGCCTCGTTCAATAGCTCGATGACGCGTTCGTCGCCCTTCATGCCGGCCTCCTGTTCAAGCAGCGGCCTTACCGGAGCACAGGCCAGGAGGGAAGAAGAAACGGCGGAAAACTGCGGAAAAAACGGCTGCGAATGCTACGCAGTCACACGCTCCGCCGCGATGATCTCCCGTGCGAATGAGAAGCATTGGCCACAACGCGGCTTGCGACCCAGGCCGCGATAGGCGCTCGCCGGGCAGGAAGCGCCATCCCGCGCCGCCTTGCGGACGTCGCACTCGCGAATCGCGTTGCAGACACAAACGATCATGGAGCAGGTAAATACCGATAATGCGAAGCGTTCGCAAGAGGGAAGGCAAAGTACCGCCGTTCTACTCCCCTCCCTTTGCGCGACGTTGAAGAAAAGGCGTGGCGGCTGAAAGGGAGGGGGCAGGGGGTGGGTTCTGCTCTTGCCCAAGTCGCCGCCAATCCCCGGCGACCGCGTGTAACCCACCCCCGGCCCCTCCCTTTCGTGGGTGTGCGACCGTTTGCTCAGGCGGAGCGAAGGGAGGGGAGTGGTTCAGCGAGCCTCACGCGATGGTCAGTTCGCCGTCCATCAGCGCCGGAAAGAAACCCTCGTGTGCGCGCCTCAGGTCGGCGAGGCGCACGCGTAGGTTGGTCTTGCGGTCGCCGGGGTTATCCTCGTCCTCGATGCAGTCGCCGCCGGTGCGGCCGAGATAGTTGATCTCCACGCCCGCCGCGTCGGCGGCTTCGGCGAGGGCGTCGGGATCGGCGGTGGAAACGAGGTAGCGGCCCTGGTCCTCGCCGAACAGGCGGGCAGCAGCGTCCCCTTCGAAATACTCGCCTTCGATGCGGATGCCGATATTGCCGGCCAGCGCCATTTCCGCCGCGGCGACCAGCAGCCCCCCATCGGCCGCGTCGTGCACCGCCGTGACCAGTCCGTCCCCGATAATGCTGCGGATGAGGGTGCCGGCGGCTTTTTCGGCGGCGAGGTCCACCGGCGGCGGCCTCCCTTCCTCGCGGCCGTGCAACTCGCGCAGCCACAGCGACTGGCCGAGGTGGCAATTGCCGCCATTGCCGACGATGAACACCCATTCCTCCGGCGCCTTGAAGGCGATCGTGGCCGACTTCGACCAGTCGGCAAGCAGGCCGACTCCGCCGATTGCCGGAGTTGGGAGAATGGCAGAGCCGCCGCCCGTCGCCTTCGACTCATTGTAGAGGGAGACGTTGCCCGACACGATCGGGAAGTCGAGCGCGGTGCACGCTTCGGCCATGCCTTCGATGCAGCCGACGAACTGACCCATGATCTCCGGCCGCTGCGGGTTGGCGAAGTTCATGCAATCGGTCGTGGCAAGGGGAAGGGCGCCGACCGCACACAGGTTGCGGTAGCATTCGGCGATCGCCTGCTTTCCGCCTTCCACCGGATCGGCGAAGCAGTAGCGCGGCGTCACGTCCGTCGACATGGCAAGTGCCTTTTGGGTGCCGTGAACCCGCACCACCGCCGCGTCGCCGCCCGGCCGCTGCACCGTGTCGGCGCCGACCATGTGATCGTACTGCTCCCAGATCCAGCGCCGGCTGGCGAGGTCGGGCGAGCCCATCAGCTTGATCAGATCCGCGCCGATGTCCTTGCTGTGCGGAGTGTCCCCAAGCGGCTCCCGCTCCGGCGTCGGCACCCAGGGCCGTTCGTAGAGCGGCGCATCGTCGGCAAGCGGCGCGAGCGGAATGTCGGCCACCGTTTCGCCGTTCCACGTCAGCACCAGATGCCCGCCGTCCGGCCCGGCCTCGGTCACCCGGCCGATCACCGCGAAGTCCAGCTCCCACTTGTGGAAGATCGCCTCGGCCTCGCCCTCGCGGCCGGGCTTCAGCACCATCAGCATCCGCTCTTGCGATTCGGACAGCATCATCTCGTACGGCGTCATGCCCTCCTCGCGGCAGGGCACGGCGTTCATGTCGAGCTCCAGCCCGACGCCGCCCTTGGACGCCATTTCCACGGAAGAGGAGGTGAGGCCCGCCGCGCCCATATCCTGGATGGCGACGATCGCGTCGGACGCCATCAGCTCCAGGCACGCCTCGATCAGCAGCTTCTCCGTAAACGGATCGCCGACCTGAACGGTGGGGCGCTTCTCCTCCGAATCTTCGCTGAAATCGGCCGACGCCATGGTCGCGCCGTGAATGCCGTCGCGCCCGGTCTTGGAGCCGACATACACCACCGGATTGCCGATCCCGGCGGCGGCCGAATAGAAGATCTTGTCCTGATCGGCGATGCCCACGGTCATCGCATTGACCAGGATATTGCCGTCATAAGCGGCGTGGAAGTTCACCTCGCCGCCGACCGTCGGCACGCCGACGCAATTGCCGTAGCCGCCGATGCCGGACACCACGCCGGCGATCAGGTGGCGCATGCGGGGGTGATCGGGCCGGCCGAAGCGAAGCGCGTTCAGATTGGCGATCGGCCGCGCGCCCATGGTGAAGACGTCGCGCAGGATGCCGCCAACCCCGGTTGCGGCGCCCTGGTAGGGCTCGATGTAGGAGGGGTGGTTGTGGCTCTCCATCTTGAAGATCGCCGCCTGACCGTCACCGATGTCGATCACGCCGGCATTCTCGCCTGGGCCGCAGATCACCCAGGGCGCCGTCGTCGGCAGCTTCTTCAGGTGGAGGCGCGACGATTTGTAGGAGCAATGCTCCGACCACATCACGGAGAAGATGCCGAGTTCGGTAATGTTCGGCGCGCGGCCCATGGCGTGCAGCACACGCTCATATTCTTCCGGGGAGAGGCCGTGTTCGGCCACGATCTCGGGCGTAATGGTCTGGCTCATGCCCGCGCCCTAACCGATCGATTTCCGTTTGTCGAAAGGCGAGAGGCGAAGTTCCTCCCTGCCGCCGCAGGCGGTGGGGAGGGGAACCACACGCAGTGTGGTGGAGGGGTATCTGGGGGGAGGCGAGTGGTTCGAGGGTAGCCGGCGAGCGTCTGCGCCTTCTACCCCTCCACCACCTTTCAAGGGCACCCGCCAAAGTACTACTTTGGCGGGAATCCTAGGTGGTTCCCCTCCCCACCCGCTTTGCGGGCAGGGAGGAACTAGGGGTTACGCCTTGCAGCTTTGCGTGCCCTTGCCGGGGGAGGTGATCGTCACCAGGGCTTCGTTGCCGCTGACCGACCAGCCTTCGGCGGTGAAGGGCGGCTTGCCGTCGGCGGCGGTGAGGGTCGTCTGCGCGCCGTCCTTGTCGGTGCGCACGGCGGCCGTGTTGTCCGTGTAGAAATCGGCGTAGACCAGGCTGTTGTCCTTGCAGCGGTAGGTGCGGCTGTGCTGGACCATGCGCAGATTGGTGACCGGCGCGGCGTTGTTCAGCGCTTCGGCCTGGGGATCGTTGGGGCCGGCGGTGATCGTCTCGGGTTCGGAGTTGCAGGCGGAAAGGGCGAGGAGGGCCGCAAAGGCGGCGAGGGGGAGGTGGGTCTTCATGGCGCTCGTTTCGCGAGTGCGGGGGTCAACGTCAATGGTTTTTTGCAACTGGTTTCAACGGCCTAAAGCGCCAAATGGCGGATCCGCGATTAGGCCTTGCCGCGCAAGGCGATTTGCGTACCCTTAGAGGCAGGGGTTTAAGCGGGAGCGGCAATGCAGCGGGTGCGGATCGGACTGACGGGGCTCGCCTTCGTGTTCGTGCTCGTCCTGCTCGGCATGATCTTCACGAGCCCGAGCGAGGAAAAGCCGATCACCGCCAACGGCATCGAGCAGGAGCTGAGCGGCACCGGCAAGCTGCCGCAGCCTTCCGCCAACGATGCCGAGCCCAAGGAGCCGCTCGCCGAACTCGGCGTCGCGCCGGGCAATGCCGACGACAACCAGAGCGCGGCACCGGCAGCCGGTGCCGCAGCCCAGGGCCGGTAACAGGCGCGGGCTTTGGCTCGCGGTTGCAGCGGGCGCTGCGTTGCTGGCGTTGCTGCTCGCATGGCCGCTGGCACGCGTCGCTTACCAAAGCCTTGGCGGTGCGCCCGCGCCAAGCCGGGTTGCAGCGATCCGCCCGCCGGTTCTGCTGATGACTGCGCTGCCGCTCGTCTGGGGCGAAGGCGGCGGGTTCGATCCCACGTCCCGCCCGGCCACCATCTACACCGCCCTCAAGCGCGAATTCACGCTGAAGCCGATCGATGCGCTGGATGCGCAAAGCCTCGGCGAGGCCCCGACCCTGCTCCTGATCCAGCCGCGCTGGCTCGCGCCAAAGGAGCTGGTCGCCCTCGACGCCTGGGTCCGCGCCGGCGGCCGCGCGTTGGTTCTCACCGATCCGACGCTCAACTGGCCCAGCGATCTGCCGCTCGGGGACATCCGCCGCCCGCCGCCCGTGGGGCTGCTCGCCCCGCTGCTCTCGCATTGGGGCCTCGCCCTTTCGGCCGGACCGGACGGTAATCTCAGCCTGCCCTTCGCGGGCAAGCGCCGGCTCACCCTCGACACCCCCGGCCGCTTCACGGTCACCGGCGACACCTGCAAAGTCATGGAGTCCTGGCTTGCCGAATGCCGTTTGGGCAAAGGCCGGGCGCTGCTGCTCGCCGATGCGGACCTGGTTCGGGACGAACTTTGGTTCGGGAGCGGCTCCGGTAGCGGGGAAGGGCGGACCGCGGACAATCCGCTGGTCCTGGCCGATCTTCTCGATCGGCTGGCGGGCCTCGACCGGCCACGAATTGAGCCGCGCTAACGACTCGTTGTCCGCCGCCTCGTGTCCGCCCTTGCTTTGGGCGATGCTCTAAACCACATACTTATCCACAGCCTTAGACCCAGGGAAACCGACTGCTCGAGCCCGCAAAAACCCGCTGAAAAGCTGCCTTTCCCCCTTCGTGGCAGCAAATCCCCAAAAAAGGCATCAAATCCCCTTCCCACGGGGTGCCGGTAATGTTATCCACGGGCTTCAAAGTTTAGGGGCAATTCTTCGTTCGGCCGAATGGCACGCGAAGGCGCGGTGTATGCGCTTTCGTGAACGGGAAACCTCGTGTTCAGGAGCGGGGCGTTCAGGGGCGTGGAGATTGACGACTTCTTCCAGGGAAGCGCGCTCAACGCGGTAGATGCCAAAGGGCGTCTTTCCGTTCCCGCATTCGTTCGCAACGTCATCGAGCGCGCTTCGGACGCCCGCGCCATCGTGGTCGGCGCCCACGAAGTCTCCCCCTGCCTCACCGCCTACGGCCGCAACTACGCCCGCAACCTGTTTCAGGAAATCGAGCGCCGCCGCCTGACCGAGGAAGGCAAGGGCGGCACCATCCAGGATCATTACGCCCGCGCCCGCCGCGCCTTCGGCATGACGGAGGACGTGCCCTACGACACGTCCGGCCGGATCGTTCTCCCGCCGATGATGCGCCGCAAGGGCGGCATCGAGGACCTGGCCCTGTTCGTCGGCGTCGGCGGCACCGTGGAAATCTGGAACCCGCGAATCGCACTCGAGCAGGGCGATGCGGACCTGCGCGACATCGCCGCCTGGCGCCTTGAAGAAAAAGGGTTGTCGCTGTGAGCGGCCCCGCCACCACCACCACCGGACATGCCGCCCCGCACGTTCCGGTTCTGCTTGCTGAAGTGATTGCCGGCCTGGCGATCTCCTCCGGCGAAACCCATGTCGACGGCACCTTCGGGGCCGGCGGCTATACGCGCGCCATTTTAGAGAGTGGGGCCGCCCGTGTCTTCGCCTTCGATCGCGATCCAGATGCGATCCATGAAGGCGAGGAAATCGCGGCCTCGAGCGGGGGGCGCCTGACGCTTGTTCCGGAGCGTTTTTCCCGGATGCGTCAGGCGCTTGCCGGCCTCGGCGTCGAGGACGTGGACGGCGTCACCCTGGATATCGGCGTCTCGTCCATGCAGCTCGACCGTGCCGAACGCGGCTTTTCCTTCCAGGCCGACGGCCCGCTCGACATGCGCATGGCCCAGGACGGGGAAAGCGCCGCCGACTTCCTCAACGGCGCCGCCGAAGAAGATATTGCCGACGTCATCTACCGCTACGGCGAGGAGCCGAAATCGCGCCGCATCGCCCGTGCGATCGTCGCCGCGCGCCCGATCGAGCGCACCGGCCAGCTCGCCGAGGTCGTCCGCAAGGCATTGGGCTGGCACCAGGGCATGAAAAAGGATCCGGCGACCCGCACCTTTCAGGCGATCCGCATCCACTTGAACGAAGAGCTGCTGGAGCTGGAAGAAGGCCTGGAAGCGGCCGAGCAGGTGCTGAAAGAGGGCGGCCGCCTGGCCGTGGTCACCTTTCACAGCCTGGAAGACCGGCTGGTGAAGCGCTTCCTGAAGGAACGCAGCGGCGACCTGCCGGCCGGGTCGCGCCACCTGCCGGTCCAGATCAGCCGCGCGCCCGCGCCGACGTTTGAAGCCGTCGCAAAGCCGGTCCGCGCCGGCGACCAAGAATTGAAGACGAACCCACGCGCCCGCTCCGCAACGCTCCGGGTCGCCCGGCGCACCGGCGCGCCCGCGTGGAACAACAAGAAGGGGATGCCCGCATGATCGCCAGGGGTTTTAAGTCGGTGATCTGGGTCGGCGCCGTCGGCAGCGCCGCGCTCGCCTGCTACATGGTCTCGCTCCGCGTCGCCACCGAGCGGGCCGAGCTGACCCGAGTCGAGGCGCAGATCATCGCCGCCAAGCGCGACATCCGCTCCCTCCAGACCGAGCTCGGCACGCGCGGCCGGATGTCGCAGCTCGAGCAATGGAATGCCGAGGTGCTTGCCTTGTCGGCGCCGACCTCCGCGCAGTTCCTGCCGGATCAGGTCACGCTTGCCCGCTTCGACCAGCCGGAAACGACGTTGGAAGAGCGCAGCGCGCAGGTTCGCATGGCGTCGGCTGAGGCCGCGCCGGAAAGCCCGGCCAGTGCCGCGCCGTCCGCACCGGTTGTGCAGGCCGCCATGCCGCAGTCGGCCCCGGCTCGCCCGCTTGTCCGTCAGGCGAGCTTCACCCCCGACGCACCCAAGGCCGTTGCCGCGGTCGCGCCGGCAGCGAAGAAGGCGGATGCTCCGGCCAAGCCGAAGGTGCAGCAGGCCAAGGCCGAAAAGCCGGCCGCGCCCTCGGAAGCGAAGAAAGCGGACGCCAAAAAGGCCGACGCGAAGAAGCTGGTGGAGGCCGCCAAGCTTGCCGCGCCGAAGAAGCCGGAGGCGAAAACTGCCGCTAAGGCGACGGCCGATAAGCCTGCCGCCAAGCCCGCTCCCAAGGTCGCCGGCGCCGACGCCAAGACCACCACCCGCAAGCCGCAAGGGAGCGCCGGTAACTGATGGCGACCTTGGCCTCCGACGTGCTGCGCCAACGCGGCGCCCCGGCCAACCAGCCGGGTATGTCGACCACCTACCAGCGCCTGATGCTGGTGATGCTGATCTTTGCCGGCGTCACCTTCATGATCGTCGGGCGCCTGCTGTTTCTGCAGGTTTTCACCGATCGCGGTGGCGCGGCCTCGCTTGCCGATCCGCTGGTGCCGCCGCGCGCCGACATCGTCGACCGCAACGGCGTGCCGCTTGCCCGCACCATCGAGGCTTATTCGATCGCGGTTCACCCGAACCGGCTGCTCAGCGATCCCAAGGCACTTGCCGCCAAGCTGGCCGCGTTGATGCCGGAGCGCAGCGCTGCCGAGTTCGAGGCGATCCTGCGCTCGGGCAAGACCTTTCAATATCTCGCCCGCCGCGCGGTGCCCGAGCTCGTCCAGGCGGTGAATGCGCTTGGCGAGCCGGCAATCGACTTCCCGCGGGAATCGGAGCGCCTGTATCCGCAGACCGCGCTTGCCGGCCACATCCTCGGCTGGACCGATTTCGAAGGCCAGGGCGTCTCCGGCATGGAAAAGGTGCTGCAGAACCGCCTCACCAGCCCCGCCCAGCGCCACCAGCCCGTTTCCCTGTCGATTGACAGCCGGGTTCAGGCCGCGATGGAGAGCGAACTCGGCGCCGCCGTTCTGAAGCACAGCGCGGAAGGCGCCACCGGCATCGTGCTCGACGTCCATACCGGCGAGTTGGTCGCCATGGCCTCCATGCCGACCTTCAACCCCAACGCCGCCGGCAAGTCCGATCCCAACGCGCACTTCAACCGGGCGACGCTTGGCGTCTACGAGCTCGGCTCCACCTTCAAGCCGATCACCGTCGCCGCCGCGATGGAAGCGGGCGTCGTCAAATCCGTGTCGCAGCGCTACCAATCGGGCGCCCCGGTCGCGATCGGCCGCTTCCGGATCAAGGACGATCATCCGATCCCCGGCAGCGCCAACATCGTCGAGACCCTGGTTCACTCCTCCAACATCGTCACCGCGCAGATTGCCGACCAGATGGGCGCCGAGCGGATGCAGGCGGCGTTCAAGGCCTTGGGCTTCCATGAGCCCGCCCATGTCGAGCTGGAGAAAGGCCGTCCGCTGTTCCCGCGCGACTGGAGCCGGGCCACGGTTCTGACCAGCGGCTTCGGCCACGGTGTCGCCGTGTCGCCGCTTCACCTCGCCAGCGCTTATGCGGCGCTTGTGAACGGCGGCATCTGGCGCCCGGCAACCTTGATGAAGCTCGACCGCGCGCCGGCCGGGCGCCGGGTCTATTCGGAAGACACCAGCATGAAGATGCGCAAGCTCCTGCGCATGATCGTGGTGGCGGGCACCGGCCGCAAGGGCGAGGCGCCGGGCTTCCGCGTCGGCGGCAAGACCGGTACGGCGGAAAAGACCACCAGCGGCGGTTATTCGAAAAAAGTGAACGTTTCGACGTTCGCGGCGGCTTTCCCGATGGATCAGCCGCGCTATGTGGTCATCGTCATGCTCGATGCGCCCAAGGGAACGGCCGACACGTTCGGCTTCACCACCGCCGCCTGGACGGCCGCGCCGGTCGTGTCCAAGGTGATCTCGCGCAGCGGGCCGATGCTCGGCGTGCTGCCCGACGATCGCCGTGAGATCGACCTGTCCGAGATGATGCCCCTGGTCGCAAAGCCGACGAACTGATGCGGCTCGGCGCGCTGATCGGCACCGGCGACGACACCCGAATCACCGGCTTCGCGATCGATCACCGCAAGGTCGCGCCCGGAACGGTGTTCGGCGCCTTTCGCGGCACCCTCCACAATGGCGAGGATTATATCCAAGCGGCCGTCGAAGCAGGCGCCGCCGCGGTGGTCGCGCGCCCGGGCGTGCCCGTGGAAGGCGCCGCTTCCGTTGCCGCCGAGGAGCCCCGGCGCGAATTCGCCCGCCTCGCGGCGCAATTCTTCGCGCCCTTTCCCCAAACGGTGATCGCGGTCACCGGCACCAACGGCAAGACCTCCAACGTTGAGCTCACCCGCCAGCTCTGGCGCATGGCCGGGCATCCGGCGGCCTCCATCGGCACCCTGGGCGTCACCACCGCCGACGATCAGGTCACCACCGGCCTCACCACGCCCGATATCGTCACCTTTCTCGGCAACATGGCGGGGCTGGCCCGCGAAGGCATCACCCACGCCGCCTTCGAGGCCTCTAGCCACGGCCTTTCCCAATACCGCACCGAAGGCCTGCCGGTGCGCGCCGCCGCCTTCACCAACTTCACCCGCGACCATCTCGATTACCATGGCACCATGGAGGCCTATTTCGAGGCCAAGATGCGGCTGTTCAGCGAAGTCGTGGAGCCGGACGGCACCGCCGTGGTGTGGATGGACGATCCCCAATCCGCCGAAGTGATCCGCCGCTGCCGGACGCGCGGGCTGAACCTCATCACCGTCGGCAAGGGCGGCGAGACGCTGCGCCTGGTCGAGCGCGTGCCCAGCCAGCTCGGGCAGCAGCTCGTGGTCGAAGCGGAAGGCAAGACCCACAAGATCGTGCTGCCGCTGATCGGCGCCTACCAGGCCGCCAATGCGCTCACCGCCTTTGGCCTCGTTCTCGCCACCGGCGGCGAACTGGAGCCCACTCTCGTTCACCTCGCCCGCGTCCAACCGGTGCGCGGGCGGCTTGAACGTGCGGTGATCACCCGCGCGGGCGCGCCGATATACGTCGATTACGCCCACACACCGGATGCGATCGAAGCGGCTATCGAAGCGCTTCGTCCTCATGCGGCCGGGCGGCTGATCATCGTCTTCGGCGCGGGCGGCGACCGTGATGTCGGCAAGCGCCCGGAAATGGGTGCGGTCGCCGTGCGTTTGGCGGACATGGTCATCGTCACCGACGACAATCCGCGAAGCGAAGACCCGGCCGCAATCCGCCGCGACATCCTCGCCGGCGCGCCGGGCGCCCGCGAAGTCCCCGGCCGCCGCGAAGCCATCGCCGCCGCGGTGGCGCAAGCCGGCCCAGACGACATCATCCTCCTCGCCGGTAAGGGCCACGAACAAGGCCAGATCGTCGGCGACCAGGTCTTGCCCTTCGATGACGTCACCGTCGCGCGGGAGTGCGCGTCGTGAGGGGGGGCTCACCACAAAATCTGCACCCTCTCCCCTTCAGGGGAGAGGGTTGGGAGAGGGGGAGTCCACGTCCCTCCCTTCGCCTGGAAACCAAAGCCCCCGCTCTTCCCCGCTCCCCGGCCCTCTCCCCTGAAGGGGAGAGGGAGATATGAGCCCCCTCTGGACCGCCTCCGAAATCGCCGCCGCGACCGGCGGCATCGCCTCCGCCGGCTTCGCCGTCTCCGGGGTCACCTTCGACTCGCGCGAAGTCGAGCCCGGCTACCTCTTCCTCGCCCTCACCGGCGAAACCACAAACGGCCACCGCTTCCTCGACAAGGCTTTCGCTTCCGGCGCGTCCGGAGCGGTGGTGTCAGACGACACCGCCCACCCCCACGTCCGCGTCCCCGACACCTTCGCCGCGTTGAACGACCTCGGCCGCGCCTCCCGCACCCGCACCCTTGCCCGGATCTGCGGGGTCACCGGCTCGGTCGGCAAGACCGGCACCAAGGAAGCTTTGTTCGCCGCGCTCGACCGCTCAGCCCCCGGCGAGGCGCACCGCTCGGTGAAGAGCTACAACAATCACACCGGTGTCCCGCTCAGCCTCGCCCGCATGCCGCGCGAGACCCGCTTCGGTATCTTCGAGATGGGCATGAACCACGCTGGCGAGCTCGCCGAGCTCACCCGCCTCGTCCGCCCGCACGTCGCCATCGTCACCGCCATCGCACCCGCCCACCGCGCTTTCTTCAAAAGCGACGAGGAGATCGCCGACGCCAAGGGCGAGATCTTCCAGGGGCTGGAGGAGGGCGGCACCGCGCTGATCCCGTTCGACAGCCCGCACCGCGACCGGCTGCTTGCCGCCGCCCGTCCTTATGCGGCGCGAATCCTCACCTTCGGCTTGGGGCAAGGCGCCGACATCCGCGCCCGCGACGTCGTCTCGGCGCACACCGGCGGCTCGCTGGTAACGGCGCTGATGCCGGAAGCGGAGCTCACCTTCACCATCAGCCAGCATGGCGAGCATTGGGTGTCGAACGCGCTGGCCGTGCTCGGCGCGGTCGAGGCGCTGGGCGGGGATCTCGCCGCCGCGGGCCTGGCGCTTGCCGACATGGCGGGGCTCAAGGGCCGCGGCGAGCGGCACCGGATCGCGCTCGGCGGCGGCGAAGCGCTGCTGATCGACGAAAGCTACAACGCCAACCCCGCCTCCATGGCCGCGACGCTGAAGACCTTCGGCGCGCAGAAGATTTCCGGCCGCCGGATCGCGGTGCTGGGTTCGATGCGGGAGCTTGGTGAAACCTCCGACGCCTTTCACGCGGGCCTCGCCGAGCCGGTCGAAGCGGCCTGTGTCGAACAGGTCATCCTGGTCGGCGAAGAGATGGCGCCACTGGCAAAAGCGCTTGGCCAGAAGGTTAATGTCGTGCATGTGCCCGATGCGGCGGCGGCCACCGAATGCGCTCGTGAAGCGCTCCGGCCCGGCGACGCCATATTGGTCAAGGGATCGAACTCCATCGGACTTGCCGCGCTCGTGGAAGCGCTGGCAGTCAGGAAAAGCTGATGTTTCTGTGGATTGCCGAACAGCTTGGTTTTCCGGGGCTGCTGAACCTCTTCCGCTACATCACCTTCCGCGCGGGCGGCGCAACTGCCACCGCGCTCTTCCTCGGCCTGATCATCGGCCCCAAGTTCATCGGCTGGCTTCGAGTCCGGCAGGGCAAGGGTCAGCCGATCCGCGCCGACGGGCCTGAGAGCCACCTCGCCAAGCGCGGCACGCCCACCATGGGCGGCTTGATGATCCTCACCTCGCTGACCGTGGCGATGCTGCTGTGGATGGATTTTTCCAACCGCTACCTTTGGGCCTGCCTGTTCATCACGGTGGGCTTCGGGCTGATCGGCTTCCTTGACGATTACGACAAGGTCACCAAGCGCCACCACGCCGGCGTGTCGGCCCGGGTGCGGCTGCTGGCGGAGTTCACCGTGGCCGGCATCGGCTGCACCATCATCATCTGGGGCGGCGCGGGGACGGAGCTTTACATTCCCTTCTATCGCGGCCCGGTGCTCGATCTCGGCTGGTTCTACATCCCGTTCGCCGCCTTTGTGGTGGTGTCGTTCGGCAATGCGGTGAACCTGACGGACGGCCTCGACGGCCTTGCCACCATGCCGGTGATCATCGCCAGCCTCGCCTTTCTGGTCATCTCCTACCTGGTCGGCAACGCGGTCTTTTCCGCTTACCTCGGCATCCCGCATGTCTTCGGCGCGGGCGATCTTACCGTCCTGTGCTCGGCCATTGTCGGAGCGGGCCTCGCCTTTTTGTGGTTCAATGCGCCGCCCGCCGCCGTCTTCATGGGCGACACGGGCAGCCTGGCGCTGGGCGGCGCGCTCGGCGCGATCGCGGTCGCCACCCAGCATGAAATCGTGCTCGGCATCATCGGCGGCCTGTTCGTGGTCGAGGCGATGAGCGTGATAATCCAGGTCTTCTTCTACAAGCGGACCGGCAAGCGCGTCTTCAAGATGGCGCCCATTCACCACCATTTCGAGCAGATCGGCTGGTCGGAATCCACCGTCGTCATCCGCTTCTGGATCATCAGCTTCGTGCTCGCGCTGGCCGGGCTCTCGACGCTGAAGCTGAGGTGATCACCTCCCCCGCCTTTTCCGGCAAAAGCTTCGCGGTACTCGGCCTCGCACGCTCCGGCCTGGCAACGGTGGACGCCCTCCTGGCCAGCGGCGCCGAAGTGATGGCGTGGGACAGCAATGACGAGGCGCGCGCCAACGTTGCCTCCCTGGCGCGAAGCGATGGGGAGGGGGACCAGGCGAAGCCTGGTGGAGGGGTAGAAGGCGCAGGTCTCGGCGGCTCTGGCGCTGGAACAACCGAGGTTGGCGCCACCTACCCCTCCACCACCGTTCCGGTGGTCCCCCTCCCCACGAGCTCCGCTCGCAGGGAGGCAAAACTCCGCATCGCCGACCCGCTGGTGACCTCGATCTACGGTTTTTCCGGCGTGGTGGTGTCGCCCGGCGTGCCCTTGAACCGCCACCCGATTGCCGACCGCGCCCGCCGCGCCTCCGTGCCCGTGATCGGCGATGTCGAGCTGTTCGCTTTGGCCCGCAAGGAGCTCCCGGCCCACAAGGTCGTCGGCATCACCGGCACCAACGGCAAATCGACCACCACCGCGCTCCTCCACCACATCCTCCAAACCGCCGGCGTGCCCTCGCGGATGGCCGGCAATATCGGCCTGCCGATCCTCAGCCAGGAGCCGCTGCCGGAAGGCGGCGTCTATGTGCTCGAACTCTCCTCCTACCAGATCGATCTGACCCAGAGCCTCGATTGCGAAGTGGCGATCCTGCTCAACCTCAGCCCCGATCATCTCGACCGCTATGACGCCATTGACGATTATGCCGCCTCCAAGGCGCGGCTGTTCGACATGCAGTCGCACGCCCACGCCGCCATCCTCGGCACCGACGACGATTATACCCGCTCGATCGCCGCGGTGCTGGCCGGGCGGAAAATCCTCATGTCCGCCGCCGACGTGAAGGACCAGTCCCGCTGGCCGGCGCTTCAGGGGCCGCACAATGCCCAGAACGCCGCCGCCGCGGTCGCCGCCGCGCGCGAGCTCGGGCTGAACGACGCGGTTATCGCGCGCGGCCTCGAAACTTATGGCGGCCTCCCGCACCGGATGGAGCGGGTGGCGGAAAAGAGCGGCGTATTGTTCGTCAACGATTCCAAGGCGACCAACCCGGACTCCACTGCGCCCGCGCTCGCCGCCTACCCCGCGGTGCACTGGATCCTCGGCGGCCTCGCCAAGTCGGACGAACTCGACGCCTGCGAG
>DASWNA010000071.1:0-20283 GCA_036399475.1 Allosphingosinicella sp. | reverse complement strand
CCGCGCATCACCAAGGACGGCGTCACCGTCGCCAAGGAGATCGAGCTCAAGGACAAGTTCGAGAACATGGGCGCGCAGATGCTGCGCGAAGTGGCTTCGAAGACCAACGACATGGCCGGCGACGGCACCACCACCGCCCCGGTGCTGGCCCAGGCGATCGTCCGCGAAGGCATGAAGTCGGTTTCGGCCGGCATGAACCCGATGGATCTGAAGCGCGGCATCGATCTCGCCGTCATCAAGGTCGTCGAGGATCTCAAGGCGCGCTCGAAGCCTGTGTCCGGGACCAAGGAAATCGCCCAGGTCGGCATCATCTCGGCCAATGGCGACACCGTCGTCGGCGAGAAGATCGCCGAGGCGATGGACAAGGTCGGCAAGGAAGGCGTGATCACCGTGGAGGAGGCCAAGGGCCTCGAGTTCGAGCTCGATGTCGTCGAAGGCATGCAGTTCGACCGCGGCTACCTGAGCCCCTACTTCATCACCAACCCGGAAAAGATGTCGGTCGAACTCACCGACCCGTACATCCTGATCCACGAGAAGAAGCTGTCGAACCTGCAGGCGATGCTTCCGATCCTGGAAGCCGTCGTTCAGTCGGGCCGTCCGCTTCTGATCATCGCCGAGGATATCGAGGGCGAGGCTCTCGCCACCCTCGTGGTCAACAAGCTGCGCGGCGGCCTCAAGGTCGCGGCCGTCAAGGCCCCGGGCTTCGGCGATCGCCGCAAGGCGATGCTGGAAGACATCGCGATCCTCACCGCCGGTGAGATGATCTCGGAAGACCTCGGCATCAAGCTCGAGACCGTCACCGTCGCCATGCTCGGCCAGGCCAAGCGCGTCACCATCGACAAGGACAACACCATCATCGTCGATGGTGCCGGTACCCGCGACCGCATCGAAGGCCGGGTCACCGCGATCCGCCAGCAGATCGAGAACACCACCAGCGATTACGACAAGGAGAAGCTCCAGGAGCGCCTTGCCAAGCTCGCCGGCGGCGTCGCCGTGATCAAGGTCGGCGGTTCGTCCGAGATCGAGGTCAAGGAGCGCAAGGATCGCGTCGACGACGCACTCCACGCTACCCGCGCGGCGGTTGAGGAAGGCATCGTCCCCGGCGGCGGCACGGCTCTGCTGTACGCCACCCACGCCTTGGAAGGGCTGAAGGGCGCGAACGATGACCAAACCCGCGGCATCGATATTATTCGCCGTTCCCTGCAGGCCCCGGTCCGTCAAATTGCGGAGAACGCCGGTCATGACGGTGCCGTGATCGCTGGCAAGCTCATGGACGGCGGCGGTTGGTCTCAAGCCACGGCCGAAGGCAGCAGCCGAGACGGCGAGACTAACTATGAGATCGGCTTCAATGCTCAAACGGAAAAGTACGAGAACCTCGTCCAGTCCGGCGTGATCGATCCCACCAAGGTCGTTCGCACGGCACTGCAGGACGCGGCTTCGGTTGCCGGCCTGCTGATCACCACCGAAGCGGCGGTTGCCGAGCTTCCCGAGGACAAGTCCTCCGGCGGCGGCGGCGGCGGCATGGGCGGCGGCATGGGCGGCATGGGCGGCATGGACTTCTAAGTCCCGCCACTACCACCCAGACGAAAAAAAGGGCCGGGGGAGCAATCCCCTGGCCCTTTCTTTGTGGGCAAGGCCGTGCGCTCAGGCGGCGTGGGGGCTGCGCAGGTGGAGCAACTTGGGGGTGGCGAGCTCGGCGGCGGCGTCGGCGTCCATCGGGCGGGCGAGAAGATAGCCCTGGCCGTCGCGGCAGCCGAATTCGCGGAGCAGGGCGCGCTGCTCTTCCGTCTCGATATGCTCGGCGACGCACGGGAGACCAAGCGAGGTGCAAAGCTCCACCACGCCCTTGAGCAGGCGCCGGCTGCGCAGTGACTCGGCGGCGTCGGCGATCAGCGATCCGTCCAGCTTGATGCCGTCGAACTGCATCTCGCGCAGGTACGAAATCGACGCGTGGCCAGCGCCGAAATCGTCGAGCACGATCCGCGCGCCCGCCAGGCGCAGATCCTGCAGGTTCTCACGCGCCACGCAGAAATCGACCAGCAAAGCGGTTTCGGTGACTTCGACCTGGAGGCGATGCGGGTCCATGCCCGCACTCAAGAGAATGGCGAGGATGCGGTGCGCCGAGCCCGGGGTGCAAAGCTGGACGGCGCTGAGGTTAAAGGACAGGCGCACCGTCTCGGCCCAGCGTCCGGCTTCGGCAGCCGCAGTGGCGAGCAGGGCGTCCGATAATTCCTTGATGACGTTGATCTGCTCGGCCGCAGGGATGAACTCGGCCGGGGGGATGCTGCCCAGCTCGGGGTGAGTCCAGCGTGCAAGCGCTTCGAAGGCGCGCAGTTCGCCGGTCCCAAGGTCGTGGATCGGCTGGTAGACGAGGCCGATCTGGTGCTGCGTTTGGGGAAGGCGAAGCGCCTGCTCGATCTGGTTTCGGCGGCGGTGGATTTCGTCCATTTCCGCCGAATAGACGGCAACGCCCGAACGGCCGCTTTCCTTGGCGCGGTACAAAGCGGTGTCGGCTCGGATCAGGGCCTCGGTGCTGTTGCAATCGCCAGCGTCCAGCAAGGTGATGCCGCAGCAGCCTGAGATTCGGAATTCGCGTCCATCGACGCTGAACGGTTCGGCCAGCGCCGCGCAGATCTCCGCCCCGGCGACCTTGCCGGCGGCGGTGCTGTGCGCATGCGGCAGCAATAAAGCGAATTCATCGCCGCCGGTGCGAGCGATAAAGGCTTTGTCGCCGCCCGCCGAGGCAAGGCGCACGCCGACTTCCTTGAGCACCGCGTCGCCGGCGGCGTGGCCGAACGTATCGTTGATTGGCTTGAAACCGTCGAGATCGACGACTGCGAGGACAAAGCCGCCGCCGTTGCGCCCCAAGGCCGCGGCGCGGCGGCCGAGCGCGCGCAAAAAGGCGCGGCGGTTGGCAAGGCCGGTGAGGGGATCGGTGTCGGCAACGATCCGTGCCTTCACCTTTTCGGCCTTGGCCTGTTTCTCGGCGCGGCGGGCGCGCTCCCGCTCGGCCGCGATTTCGGAGCGCGATTCGACAAGCTGGCGGAAGCTGCGGTTGTGGAACTGGAGGAGCTGCAGGATCAGCAGGATGACGAGCCCGATGCTCAGCCCCATGCCGACATGGCTTGCGTCGGACGACACGAGAAGGCGCGTCGCCAAGGGCAGGCCGAGGACAAGCAGGGGCAAGCGGGCGGCGGCGGGGAAGCTCGACAGGCCGTACGCGCAGCCGATCGAGGCAACGGTGCCGAACATGATCACATGGCCGTCATAATCCGCGCTCGACCCCTGGATCAGGGACAGCGCCCAGGCGGAGAAGCAAAAGGAGACAAGGAGGGCGAAGATCCAGATCTTCTTGAGTTCGCGCAGGATTTGTTCGGGTGGAAGCACTCGCCCGCGCGCGCGGACCCAGTGCACCAGGCGCACAAGCACCACGCCGAGAAGGATCGTGGTTGGGCTGTACAATCCGCCGATCATCCCGCCCGAGGCGAGGGTGAGGCCGAGGCAATTGGCCAGCGCAACGATGTAGAGCAGCGGGATCTGGCGCTGGAGAACTTGATAGCGTTCGGTGAGCAAGGCGCGGCCACCGGGCGTTTCCGCCTCGCCCACGTCCACAAGCCTGCGCATCCAGCCCAAAACCCGCCCCATTCAAAGGGGCGTAGCGAACATAGGTTAACCGGCCGTTTTTAGCGGGTAAGGGGAAGTTCCCGTTGATCGGGGTCGAAACGCTGCCAGCCGTGCGGGCCCAGCTTCTCGAGCGGGCGGAAGCGCGCCTTGTAGGCCATGCGCTGCGAGCTTTCGACCCAATAGCCGAGATAGACGAAGGGCAGACCGGCGCGGCCGGCGCGGACGATGTGATCGAGGATGATGTAGGTCCCAAGCCCGGGGCGGCTCGTGTCTTCGGGCTCGAAGAAGCTGTAGATCATCGAAAGGCCGTCGGCCTGCTGGTCGGTGAGGCAGGCGCCGACCAGGCGTCCCGGCTTTCCGTCAACCGAGGGCTCGCGATATTCGATAACGTAGGTCTTGACCGGGCTCTGCTCGACCATGTCGGCGAAGTCGGATTCATCCATGCCGACCATGCCGCCGTCCGGATGGCGGCTCTTCAGGTAGCGGCGGAGCAGTTCGTATTGTTCTTCGGTCGCCCAGGGCTTGCAGGCGGTGACTTCCAGGTCGGCATGCTTGCGCATCATCTTGCGCTGGGTGGCGTTGGGCTGGAATTCGCCAGCGACGACCCGCACCGAGACGCAGGCGGTGCAATCGAGGCAGGAGGGGCGGTAGGCGACACCCTGGCTGCGCCGAAACCCGATCCGGCCGAGCGCGTCGTTGAGGTCGCTTGCATGGGTGCCGCTGAGTTCGGTGAACACCTTCCGCTCCGTCTTGCCCGGAAGGTACGGGCATGGCGAAGGGCTTGTTACAAAGAAGCGGGGAAAGCGAAACGGTGCGCTCAAGTCGGCTCCGGCTTGGTTAAAGGGATCGTTGCTTCATTTATGCGGCTTGAAAGGCGGGATGGGAAGGGGATGGCCCTTCGAAAACGGGGATAAGTCTCAGCCGTTCCAGCGCGGGACGTAAGCTCAGTGAATCTCTACGGGATGAACGTTGAAACCGGAGGCTTCGAGCCCCGCGACCAGCGCCTGGAGCTGATCGGCGTCGCGCGCCTCGCATTCGATGTCGATGAACGCGTCCTTGGCGGGCAGGGCGGTGAAGACGCGCTGGTGATAGACTTCGAGGACGTTCACCGAATGCTCGTTGAACAGCTTCACCACCGACAGCAGGGCGCCCGGCCGGTCGTGGAGCTGGATGCGCAGGCGCGCCATGCGGCCGGAGCGGGCAAGATCGCGCAGCAGCACGGTGGCGAGCAGGCGCGTGTCGATGTTGCCGCCGGAAAGCACCAGGCCGACATTGCGGCTGCGGAAGCGCTCCGGGTAGCGGAGCAAGGCGGCTAGGCCGGTGGCGCCGGCGCCCTCCGCAACGGTTTTCTCAATCTGGAGATACAGGCTGACGGCGGTTTCGATGTCACGCTCCGGCACGAGCAGGACGTCGTCGGTGACCTGGGCCAGAATAATGGAAGTGGTTTCCCCCGGCGTCTTGACCGCGATGCCTTCGGCGATGGTGTCGCCGGAGGAGGGCAGCTCCTCGCCGCTCAACCGGCAATACATGGACGGGTAGAGCTGGGCCTGGACGCCGATCACCTCGATGTCGGGGCGCAGCGCCTTGGCGGCGGTGCCGATGCCGGACAGGAGCCCGCCGCCGCCGATCGGCACCACGAGGGTGTCGATCTCCGGCGCGTCGGCAAGCATTTCGAGCGCGACGGTGCCCTGGCCGGCGATGATCTGGGGATCGTCGAACGGGTGAACAAAGGTCAGGCCGCGCTCAGCCTCCAGATGGCGGGCGTGGGCATAGGCTTCGTCGAACATCTCGCCGTGGAGGACGATTTCGGCGCCATGTCCCTGGGTCTGCATCACCTTGATGGCGGGGGTGGGGACCGGCATGACGATGGTGACCGGGACGCCGAGGCGGCGGCCGTGGTAGGCGAGCGCCTGGGCGTGGTTGCCGGCCGAGGCGGCGATCACGCCGCGCTCCCGCCGCGCAACGTCCATCAGCAGCAATTTGTTGAGCGCGCCGCGTTCCTTGTAGGCGGCGGTGAACTGGAGATTCTCGAATTTCACCCAGACATTGGCGCCGGTGACGTCCGAGAGCGTGCGGCTGAAGAGGGTGGGCGTGCGCACCACCGCGCCTTCGATCCGCTTCGCCGCCGCCTCGATGTCGGCAAGCGTGACGGGAAGCGCGGGCTGGGGAGCGGGGCTGGCCATGGAGGGCGGCATCTAGACCATCTGGCGCGGGCGCGAAACAAGGCTTATTCGCCGCACCCATGATCCTGAAAAAGCTGGTCGCGGCGCTTGCCGCTCTCTCCCTCGCCGCCGCCCCCGCCGCAGCCGATGTGCTGGTCGACAACGTCAACGGCTACACGCTCAACGCGGAAGGGCGGCTGATGCGCTTCAACGCCATGCTGGTCGGCGACGACGGGCGGGTGCAGCGCCTCTACCAGCGCGGCGACAAGAAAGGGGAGCGGACCAAGTACCGCTTCGACGGCAAGGGGCGGACGCTGCTGCCCGGACTGATCGACGCGCATGGCCACGTCATGGGCCTCGGCTTCAACGCGCTGCAGCTCGACCTGTCGGAGACGAAGACCCTTGCGGAGGCGCAGGCGAAGATCGCCGCTTATGCCGCGGCCAACCCCAATCCGCGCTGGATCGTCGGGCGCGGCTGGAACCAGGAGCGCTGGGGGCTGGGCCGCTTTCCCACCGCCGCCGATCTCGATGCGGTGGTCAAGGACCGGCCAGTCTGGCTCGAGCGCGTGGACGGCCATGCCGGCTGGGCGAACAGCGCGGCAATGAAGGAAGCGGCGATCACGTCGAAAACCGCGTCCCCCTCCGGCGGCAAGATCGAGAAGGGCGCCGGCGGCCAGCCGAGCGGCATCTTCGTCGATGCCGCATCGTCGCTGATCGGCAAGGTGGTGCCCGAACCGCTGCCCCGGATTCGTGACGCCGCCTTTGCCCGGGCGCAGGAGATCATGCTTGCCAACGGCCTCACCGCCGTCGCCGACATGGGCACCAGCACGGACGATTGGCTGACCATGCGCCGGGCAGGGGATACCGGCAGGCTCAAGGTGCGGATCATGTCCTACGCCAGCGGCATCGAACCGATGCTCGAGGTGGCGGGGACCGGACCGACGCCTTGGCTCTACAACAGCCGCCTCAGGATGGGCGGGGTGAAGCTGTACAGCGACGGCGCGCTCGGATCGCGCGGCGCGTGGCTGAAGCAGCCCTATAAGGACAGCCCCAAGGAACGCGGCCTGGGCTTCCTCAACGACACCGAGCTGATGAACCTGATGAGCCGCGCCGCGATGGACGGCTTCCAGGTCGCCGTTCACGCGATCGGCGACGCCGCCAACGCGCAATTGCTCACGGCCATCGATGAAATGGCGTTCACCTACAAAGGCGACCGGCGCTGGCGGATCGAACATGCCCAGATCGTCGATCCGGCCGATCTGCCGCGCTTCGCCCGCAACGGCACGATCGCGTCGATGCAGCCGGTGCACCAGACCAGCGACTGGAAAATGGCCGAAGCGCGGATGGGGATGGAGCGGCTGGGCGGTTCCTATGCCTGGCGCTCGATGCTCGCCTCGGGCGTGCCGCTGGCGTTCGGATCAGACTTCCCGGTCGAGCACCCGAACCCGTTCCACGGCCTGGCCGCCGCGATGAGCCGCGAGGATGCCAACGGCCAGCCCCCGGGCGGCTGGATGCCCGAGCAGAAGTTGACCCTGGAACAGGCTTTGCGGGGGTTCACCATGGCGGCGGCGCACGCCGGCTTCGCGGAGGACCGGCTGGGCACGTTGGAGCGCGGGAAATTCGCGGACTTCATCCTGGTGGACCGCGACATCTTCGAAGGGGCGACGCCCGCGCAGATCCGGGACGTGAAGGTGCTGGAGACCTGGGTGGCGGGCGAGAAGGCCTGGCCGCGGTAAGGGCTCAGGGTGAAAGAGGATCAGAGGGTAAAAGACTCGTTCGTCCCGAGCGAAGTCGAGGGGCGCGGCACGGGCGTTTGAGGTGCGCCCCTCGACTACGCTCGGGACGAACGGGGTTGGGTGAGGTGCATTGTCGCTTCTATCCGGTGAAGCCGGTGATCCGGCTGACGGTCAGAATCTGCGGCAGCACCTCCGCCTCGCGCCCAGGCGCGTACCAAAGGTAGAGCGGTACGCCGGAGCGGCCGTGCTTTTCGAGGAAGCGGCCGATCTCCCCATCGCCGCGGGTCCAGTCGCCAACCAGCACCTGCACGCCGCGCGCCTTGAAGGCCCTGGCGACTTCGGCCCGCTCCAAGACGGCTTTCTCGTTGACCTTGCAGGTGACGCACCAGTCGGCGGTGAAATACAGGAAAACGGGCCGATTGGCGGCGCGCAGGGTGGCGAGGCGGGCTTCGCTGAACGGCTCGGCGGCGAGAGTGCCGCCGGGGTGGGCTTCGGCGCTCTCCACACCGGTTGGGATGAAAGCCAAAGCGGCGGCCGAAGCAAGCGCGGCCGGCGCAAGCGGGAGCCATGCGTGACGGCGGCCGGCCCACCAAAGGGCGACGGCGACCGCAAGCGCTGCGGCGAGCCCCACGAGCAGACCCGCGCCGCCGATCTGCCGTTCCAATATCCAGGCCAAGGCGAGCGCGGTCAGGAACATCGGCACCGAAAGAATTCGGCGCAGCCGCCCCATCCACGCACCGGGTTTGGGCAGCCGCCGGCGAAGCGCGGGAACGAAGCCGAGCAGCAGGAAGGGCAAAGCGAGGCCCAGGCCGAGGCCGGCGAAGATGGCCAGGGCGGCGGCTTCGGGGAGGACCAAGGCAGCACCAAGGGCCGCGCCCATGAAGGGGCCGGTGCAGGGCGTCGCGACAAAGGCGGCGAGGGCGCCGGTCCAGAACGCGCCGGCAGTGCCGCCCCGCCCGGCCAGACGCCCGCCTCCGCCAAGGGAAGGAAGCTCGAACAGGCCCGCCAGGTTGAGCGCGATGGCCGTCACCAGCAGCAGCAGCAGCAAAATCACCCGCGGCTCCTGGAGCTGGAACGCCCAGCCCACCGCGCTTCCGCCGGCACGGAGCGCGAGCAGCGCAGCGCCCAGCGCGAGGCAAATGCCGACCACGCCGGCCGTGTAGGCGATCGCCTCGCGCCGTGCGCTGCGCTCGTCGCCGCCGGCGCGGGCGAGGCTCAGCGCCTTGAGGCTCAGGATCGGGAACACGCAGGGCATGATGTTGAGGAGCAGCCCGCCGAGCACCGCGCCACCCAGCGCAAACGCGATTGCGGCCCAGCCTTGCTCGGGTGCGGAGGCGGCGCCGCCGAGCGGCTCACCGGGCGGTGGGACCGGCCCCGGCTCGGCGCGCAGGGAAAGGCCGCGACCGTCACCAAGCGCGATCACGCCCTCCACCGGCCCGTCGCTGGCCTCCGCCGCCTTTGTCTCGAGGATCAGTGCGTCGCCGGTTCGGGTGACGCTTTGCGATGCGCTGTGATCGAGCACGCCTTCCGACAGCGGAAAGAAGTAGGGATCGGTTACAGGCGCGGTTGCAGGTAGTGGAATGAGCAGGCGCAGTTTCCCGCCCGTGCGTTCGAAGCGGGCGGCGCTGCCCAGCGGCCGGGGCAGGGCTTCGCGCCAGCGGTTGAAGTCGGCGCGGCGGTCGGCACCGGCGCCGACCGGCAGGTCGAGCGCGAGATCGGCGGTTTCGCGGACGCAGATCTCGTCGGTGCAGACGAGGTAGTCGAGGGTAGCGCGCACCGGCAGCACGTTGCCCGAACCGAGGCCGGACGGTACCGTCAGCTCGGTGAGCAGCGCATGCTCGCCTTCGAACACGTAGTTCATCAGGCCAGCGACGATCAGCCGCTTGGGCACGGGGTAGCGCAAAGGCGCCGCGGCCGCGCCTTTGGGGAGCCGCCATTCCACGCTGCTTTCGAAGCCCGCGTCGCCGGGGTTCTTCCAGTAGCCGTGCCAGCCGGGCCTGGGCGTCATGCGCAGCGCCAGCGCGACCTTGCCGCCGGCGGCAGGTGCGGGGCCTTCGGCGACCAGTTCCACCCGCATCGCCTTTTCGCCGGGCGCGAGGAACTGCGCGCCCGCCGGGGAGGCAAAAGCGAGGAGGAGCCAGAGGGTGAGGAAGAGGGACCGGATCATCTGCGGCTCCCCCTATAGCATGCTGGCGCTGCAGCGCACGGGTGCGGTGGTGACGGCGTTTGGGCCGTCTCTTCGTCATGCGATCGAAGGCTGGCATTCATGCTGAGTTGGTGACCTGCACGAGCGGCGTATGGGCCCCACCCTGCGCTGGGGCGACGGTGGTGCGGTGTGATTGCGACAAGCCCCTCCCCAACCCCTCCCCTCAAGGGGAGGGGCTTAAGAAGTGCCCTAGTCCAGGTTGGGGCGCAGCCAGCGCTCCGCTTGCTCGACGCTCACTTCGCGGCGGGCGGCATAATCCTCGAGCTGGTCGCGGCCGATTCGGGCGACTCCGAAATATTCTGCGTCGCGGTGGCCGAAGTAGAAGCCGGAGACGGCAGACGTCGGCCACATGGCGTAGCTTTCGGTCAGCGTCACGCCCGCGGGTTCGCCGCCGAGCATGTCGAACAAGGTGGGCTTTAGGCTGTGGTCCGGGCAGGCCGGGTAGCCGGGCGCGGGGCGGATGCCGGTGTAGCTTTCGCGGATCAATTGCTGGTTGGTGAGATGCTCGTCGGCATAGCCCCAAACCGAGTTGCGGACGTGGCCGTGCAGCGTTTCGGCGAGGCTTTCCGCGAGGCGATCGGCCAGCGCCTTCAGGAGGATGTCCGAATAATCGTCATTGTCCGCCTTGAAGCGGGCGAGGTGCGGTTCGAGGCCGTGGATGCCGACCGCGAAGCCGCCGATCCAGTCCTCGCCGTCAGGATCGATGAAGTCGGCGAGGCACATGTTGGGCCGGCCTTCCCGCTTCTTCACCTGCTGGCGGAGGAAGGGGATTCGGGTCCAGTCGTTGCCGGCGAGGACGAGGACATCGTCGCCTTCGCGCTTGCAGCGCCACAGGCCGACGGTGGCGCGGGGGACCAGCCAATGTTCGGCGATGATCCTGTCCAGCATCGCCTGGGCGTCGTTGAACAGGGAGGTGGCGCTTTCGCCGACCACTTGGTCGGTGAGGATGGCGGGGTAGTTGCCGGCCAGTTCCCAGGCGCGGAAAAAGGGCGTCCAGTCGATCGCGGCGCGAAGCTCGCGGATCGGCCAGTCGTTGAAGTGGTGGACGCCCGGGCGTTGCGGGGCGGGCGGCTTGCCTTCGGGGTCGAAGGGAAAGGCGTTGGCACGGGCAGCTTCGAGCGGGGCGAGTTCGGAATGGCCCCGGCCGGCGCGCTGTATGCGCACTGCTTCATATTCCTCGCGGGTCTTCTGGACGAGCGGGTCGCGCTGCGTCTCGGAGACCAGGGAGGAGGCGACGCCGACGGCGCGGCTTGCGTCGAGGACGTGGAGAACGGGCCCTTGGTAGGCAGGCTCGATGCGCAGCGCGGTGTGGACTTTGCTGGTGGTCGCGCCGCCGATCAGCAGCGGGAGCGTAAAGCCCTCGCGCTGCATCTCGGCAGCGACGGTGACCATCTCGTCCAGCGACGGGGTGATCAGGCCGGAGAGGCCGATCATGTCGGCGTTGTTGTCAGTCGCGGACTTGAGGATGTCCTGCCAGGGCACCATCACGCCTAGGTCGATCACTTCGAAGCCGTTGCACTGGAGAACGACGCCGACGATGTTCTTGCCGATGTCGTGCACATCGCCCTTCACCGTCGCCATCACCACCTTGCCCTTGCCCTGGGTGGCGCCGGATTTCTCCTTTTCCGCCTCGATAAAGGGGATGAGGTGGGCGACGGCTTTCTTCATCACGCGGGCGGATTTCACCACCTGGGGCAGGAACATCTTGCCGGAGCCGAACAGGTCGCCGACGACGTTCATGCCGTCCATCAGAGGGCCTTCGATGACGTGGATCGGGCGCCCGCCACTGTTGAACGCCGCCTGGCGCGCTTCCTCCGTATCCTCGACCACGAAGGCGTCGATGCCCTTGACCAGCGCGTGCTCGAGACGCTTGCCGACCTCCCAGCCGCGCCATTCGGCTTCGGCCTTTTCGCGCACCGGATCGGAGCCGCGATAGCGCTCGGCGAGCGTCACCAGCCGCTCGGTTGCGTCGCCGCCTTGCCTGGGCGTGCGGTTGAGGATCACATCCTCGCACGCCTCGCGCAGGTCCGGATCGATCGTGTCGTAAACGTCGAGCTGGCCAGCGTTGACGATCGCCATGTCGAGGCCGGCGGGGATCGCGTAATAGAGGAAGACGGAGTGCATGGCGCGGCGCACGGGCTCGTTGCCGCGGAATGAGAAGGAGAGGTTGGAAAGGCCGCCCGAGATGTGGACGTGCGGGCAGCGCGCCTTGATCTCGCGGCAAGCCTCGATGAAGTCGACCGCGTAGTTCTTGTGCTCGTCGATGCCGGTGGCGACGGCGAAGACGTTGGGATCGAAGATGATGTCCTCGGGCGGGAAGCCGTCGGCGACGAGCAGCGTGTAGGCGCGCTCGCAGATCTCGACCTTGCGCGCCTTGGTGTCGGCCTGGCCGACTTCGTCAAAGGCCATTATGACGACGGCGGCGCCGTAGTTGCGGCACTTGCGGGCGAGGCGAAGGAATTCGGCCTCGCCTTCCTTCATGCTGATCGAGTTGACGATCGGCTTGCCGGACACGCATTTCAGGCCGGCTTCGATGACGCTCCATTTGGAGCTGTCGATCATGAAGGGAACGCGGGCGATGTCGGGTTCCGCGGAGATCAGCTTGAGGAAGGTGGTCATCGCCAGCTCGGCGTCGAGCAGGCCTTCGTCCATGTTGATGTCGATGACCTGGGCGCCATTCTCCACCTGCTGGAGTGCGACGTCGACCGCGGCGGCATAGTCGCCGCCCATGATCAGCTTCTTGAATTTGGCCGAGCCGGTGACGTTGGTGCGTTCGCCGATGTTGACGAAGGTCGAGGACGCGGCGGTGGAGGCAGCGGGCGGCGTGTCGGGGGAGGTGGCCATAGGTTTTCTTCTATTCTGGTCTTGCTCGTCATGCCGGACTTGATCCGGCATCCACCTTCTTCTTCTCATCAGCCCGAAAAGGAGAAGGTGGACCCCGGATCAAGTCCGGGGTGACGGTGGGGTTTAGGCGGCGATGGTCATGGGTTCGAGGCCGGCGAGGCGGGTGACCACGGGGGGCGTTGGGAGGCGGCGGGGGGGGAGGCCCGCCACGCTCTGGGCGATCGCCTGGATGTGGGCGGGGGTGGAGCCGCAGCAGCCGCCGAGGATGTTGACCAGGCCCTGGTCCGCCCAGGCGCGGACGAAGGCCGCGGTCTGGTCGGGCATCTCGTCATAGGCGCCGAGTTCGTTGGGCAGGCCCGCGTTCGGATAGACCATGACCAGCGTGTCGGCCGCGGCGGCGAGCGCCTGGACGTGGGGGCGGAGCTGCTGGGCGCCGAAGGAGCAGTTGAGGCCGACCGTGACGGGGCGGGCGTGGCGGACGGCGTGCCAAAAGGCTTCCACGGTGTGGCCGGAGAGGTTGCGGCCCGAGAGATCCGTGATGGTCATGGAGATCATCAGCGGCACGTCGCGGCCGGCGCGCTCGCCCGCTTCGATGGCGGCCATGATCCCGGCCTTGGCGTTCAATGTGTCGAAGATCGTCTCGATCAGGATGAAGTCGGCGCCGCCCTCGATCAGCGCTTCGCACTGCCCAAGGTAGACGTTCTTGAGACCATCGAAATCGATCTCGCGATAGCCCGGGTCGTTGACCTTGGGGGAAAGCGACAGCGTCTTGTTGGTCGGGCCGATCGCGCCCGCGACGAAGCGGGGGCGGCCGTCTTTCGCCTCGTACTCGTCGGCGGCGGTGCGGGCGAGGCGGGCGGAGGCGAGGTTGATGTCGGCGACGAGGTGTTCGGCCCCGTAATCGGCCTGGCTGATCGTGTTGGCGCTGAACGTGTTGGTGGAAACGATGTCCGCACCGGCCTCGAGGTAAGCGCGGGTGATGGCGTCGACCACGTCCGGGCGGGTTAGCGCCAGGATGTCGTTATTGCCCTTCTGGTCCTTGGGCAGATCGTAGCTGCCGCGATAGTCGGCCTCGACCAGCTTGCGGTTCTGGATTTCTGTTCCGAACGCCCCGTCGGTGACGAGAATTCGGGTGGCGGCTGCGGCCTGGAGTCTCTCTCGAGCAGTCATTGTGCAGTCTCCAATTCCGTTCGTCCCGAGCGTAGTCGAGGGGCGTGTGTGATGAGTCCGTGCCAGCGCCCCTCGACTTCGCTCGGGACGAACGAGGTGGGTGAGGTCACGCTATTTGCCCGGCCGCTGTGGGCGCCGGACGGAGGCCGAGGAGGTGGCAGATGGCGTAGGCCAGCTCGGCGCGGTTCAGGGTGTAGAAGTGGAAGTGGCGGACGCCCCCTGCGTAGAGCTGACCGCACAGTTCGGCGGCCACGGTCGCGGCGACGAGCTGGCGGGCGGCGGGCAGGTTGTCCAGGCCTTCGAACAGTTCGTCCATCCAGCGCGGGATTGCGGCGCCGCAGGAGGCTGCGAACTTGCGGGTCTGGGCGACGTTGGAGACGGGCAGGATGCCGGGCACGATTTCGGCATCGATGCCGTGCGCCGCGGCGGCGTCGCGGAAGCGAAAGAAGCTCTCGGGCGAGAAGAAGAACTGGCTGATCGCGCGGTCGGCGCCAGCATCGATCTTGCGCTTGAGGTTGTCGAGATCCGGCTGGGCGCCGAGCGCTTCGGGGTGAACCTCGGGATAGGCGGCGACGGAGATTTCGAACGGCGCGACCTTCTTGAGGCCGGCGACCAGATCGGCGGCGCTGGCGTAGCCGTCAGGGTGGGGCGTGAAGGGCGTGCCGAGGACCGGCGGATCACCGCGCAGGGCGACGATGTGGCGGACTCCGGCGTTCCAATAGTCACGGGCGACCTCGTCGATCTCGCCGCGGCTGGCCTCGACGCAGGTCAGGTGGGCGGCGGCGTCGAGGCTGGTTTCCCGGGCGATCCGCTCAACCGTGGCGTGGGTGCGCTCGCGGGTCGAACCGCCGGCGCCGTAGGTGACCGAAACGAAGCGCGGGGCGAGCGGCTCGAGCGTCTTCACGCTCTCCCACAAGGTGGCTTCCATCTTCTCGTTCTTGGGCGGGAAGAATTCGAAGCTGACTTCGATGTCGCCGGCGACGTCTTCGAACAAGGGCTTGCGCCAGGAGGCGATGCCGGGGGCGAGACTGCTCATGCGACAACCTTTAGTTTGGCGTGGGGCCGTTCGCCGGCCCAGATGGTGACGGTGAGTTCGCCGCCCTGGAGATGCTCGACGACGCGACCCAAGAGGCCGGCGCCTTCGAGATATTTCAGCATCACGTCGTCGGCGAAGCCCAGGCGGGCATGGGCGTCGCGGCTGCGCAGTTCCTCGCGCTCGTGCGGGGCGAAGTCGGCGATCAGCAGGCGCCCGCCCGGCGTTAGCAGGCGCGCAGCCTCGGCGACCGCGGCGGCGGGCTGCTGGGCGTAATGGAGGACCTGATGGATGATCACCGTGTCGGCGCTGCCGGCGGGGAGGGGCAGGGAGTACATGTCGCCCTGGCGAAGCTCGGCGCGCGATAGTCCGGCCTCGGCAAGCTTGACCCGGGCGAGGCGGAGCATTTCCGGCGAGCGATCGACGCCAAGGGCGTGATCGGCCTCCGCGCCGAACAGGGCGATCATCCGGCCGGTGCCGGTGCCGATATCGACAAGGCGGCCGGTGGGGCGATCGGCAAGCGCGCGGGCAATCGCGGCCTCGACGTCGGTCTCGGGAATGTGGAGCGAGCGGATTTCGTCCCACTCGGCGGCGTGGGCGGCGAAATAGCGTTCGGCGGCCGCCGCGCGGTCGGCGCGGACGGCGGCGAGGCGAGCGGCGTCGGCGAGCTGCCAGGGATCGTCGCCGTCGATCTCCGCCCAGGCGTCGAGCGCGGAGAAGAGCGGCCCAACCCGGGCTTTCTCGCCAAGGCTGAGGAACACCCAGCTTCCTTCCTTGCGACGCTCGGCAAGGCCGGCGTCGATCAGGATTTTCACATGCCTCGACACACGCGGCTGGCTTTGGCCAAGCACCTGGGCGAGCTCGCCAACGGAAAGCTCCATGGCCCGAAGCAGCGCAAGGATGCGCAACCGGGTCGAATCGGCGAGGGAGCGGAAAATGTCGCAGGCGGACGGCATAGATAAGGATATAAAGATATCTTTATATGCCGGTCAAGGAGAATGGGGCGCCCTATGCCGCGCGGACCCGCTAGACAGGTTTGTCGGTGGCGCCCCGCGCAAAGGCCTCGACCAGATCGGCGGGCATGGGGCGCCCGAACAGAAAGCCCTGGGCGGAATGGCACCTTTGCTTGCGCAGAAAAGCCGCCTGGCGGACATTTTCGACGCCCTCGGCGACGATCTTGATCCCCAGGCTGCGGCCAAGCTTGATCACGGCCCTGACAATAGCCGCGTCATGGGCATTGGCTTCGATGTTGCGGATAAAGGAACGGTCGATCTTGATCACGTCAACCGGGAAGTGGTTGAGGTGGGACAGGGATGCATAGCCGGTGCCGAAATCGTCGAGCGCGATCTGTACGCCGGCGGCGGACAAGGTGCGCAGCGCCTTTTCGACATGTTCCGAGCCCCGGCCCAGGAACACCGTTTCGGTGACTTCGAGCTGCAGCGAGGAGGTCGGCAAGCCGGCGCGGTGCAGCCGCTCGAGCAGCCGGTCCGCGAAGTCGCCCCGCCTGAATTCGGCCGCGGCGGCGTTGATCGCGACATGGTCGAACGGAACCGCCCGGTCGCGCCAGTCCCGCATGTCGGCGATCACGCAATCAATCATCCGGTCGCTGATTTCCGGCGCAAGCACGGCATCCTGGAAGGCTGCGGCAATGGTGTCGGGGGTCTGGATGCCCCGCACCGGATGCCGCCAGCGCAGCAAGGCCTCGAAGCCGTCCAGGGCGCCGCTCGCGACGTCCAGCTTCGGCTGGTAGAAGGGCAATATCCGGTTGTCGGCAAGCGCGTCCTTGGCCAGCGACAGCATCGACAAGCGGTTCTGGGTCTCGGCACGCATGGCGGGCTCGAACACCTTCAGGACACCGCGTCCGGAGGCCTTGGCGGAGTAGAGCGCGATGTCGGCATGCTTCAGCAGCTCGCTGCGGGTGGTGCCATGGCCGGGAAAGATGCTCGCACCGACGCTGGCGCGGATATCCAAGACCTTGCCGTCGAACACGAAGGGCGCCCGCAAGTCCCTGAGCACCGCAGCGACCGCATCCTCCACCTCCTGCTCTTCGCCGACGCCGTTCAACACAACCGCGAATTCGTCGCCGCCCAGGCGGGCGACAACATCATCCTTGCGCACGCTCTTCCTCAGGCGGGCGGCGAATTCGGCGAGAAGGGCGTCGCCTGCGTCATGGCCCAAGGCGTCGTTGGTGCGCTTGAACTCATCGAGGTCGAGCATCAAAACGGTGAAAGCGCCACCGTCGGTGGTTGCGCTGTGGATCTGCTGATCGAGCCCACGCTGAAACAGAGTCCGGTTGGGAAGGTGGGTGAGGGCGTCGTGATTGCCGGCCCACCGCACCCGGTCCTCGGCGGTTTTCTGGTGGGTGATGTCGCGGGCGATCGTCAGGATGCCGCTCTGCCCGCCGCCCGGTGCGTGGATCGGGGCGGCAATGACGTCCCACCAGCGCGTGCCGGAGGTGTGGGATTGCGAGGCCCCGAAGTGACCGTTTTTGCCGGCCATTGCGTGCGCCACCGCAAGCTGCGCCGGTCCGCGCGCCGACGGCGGAAAGGCATCCGCCCAAGGCTTGCCGAGCAGCGGCGCGCTTGACGAAAGCCCAAGCGCCTTCATCGCCGCGGTGTTGACGAACCGGACATGGCCCCGGATGTCGAGCAGCGAAATGCAATCGGGCGAGGCTTCGATCATGCTGCGGTTCAGATCTTCGCTGGCCTTGAGCGCTTCCTGGGCAAGGAACTGCTGGTGGATGTCCGTGCAGGTGCCGTACCAGCGTGCGGGACGGCCATCCTCGCCGATTTCCGCCCAGCCCCGGCTAAGCACCCAGCGATATTCCCCGGAAACGTGCCGAAGCCGGTATTGCGCCTCGTAGGGCTCGCCCGAGCCGAAGCTTCGGCTCCAGGCGGCGCGGGCGGCTTCGCGGTCGTCCGGGTGGACCAGTTCGAGGCGGGCGGTTTTGGCCTCGCCGCCGACCTGCAGGCCGGTAAAGGCCAGCCACTGCGAATTGTAGAATTCTTCCGAACCGTCCCCGGCCATGGTCCAGACCATCTGGGGAATCGAATCAAGCGTCGTGCGCCAGCGCGCCGTCAGGGTGTGCTGAAGTTCTTCGGCGTGCTTGCGGCCGCTGATGTCGGTGATCACCCCTTCCAGGAACAGGGGGGTGCCCGAATCGTCGTACACGGCGTGTCCGCGCTCCCTAACCCAGCGCAGGCCGCCGCCCGAGTGCCGGATTCGGTAGCTCAGGTCGAAGCCATGGCGGCCGCTGATGGCCCTCGCGACGGGCTCCTTGACCGAATCGCGGTCCTGCGGCGCGATGATGTCTTCCCAGCCGTTCATGCGTTGAATGTCGGGGGCGCTGTAGCCGGTAAGCTCTTCGATGCCGTGGCTGATGAACGACATGGTCCAGGGCGCCTGAAGCTCGCATCGGTAGAAGAGCCCCGACAGGCAGGTCAGCACGCTTTGAAGCTGGCGGCGGCTCTCCTCCTCCTGCGCCTGCAAGGCGGTGAAGCTCATGGACTGGCCTGGGGCACGGTCCTTGGTCGGCCAAGCGGATAATGCGTCCGCGAATTGGGTTCGGCCTGCTTCGATCATGTGCTCTCCGGCATTGGGAAGGGGCGCTCCGTTCACCGGTTTTGAGCCTAAGTTGTGAAGTTTCCGTTCATTATCGTGGATTAAATCGCGATCGATGCACGGCCGGGCGTCTGCAGCACGGTCTGGCGGGCAGCGGCCACAGGAGGCGAAAAAAACGGTTCGCCGCAATTGTTTACTAAAAGAGTAGACATGCTGCCGCACCTCCCATACATCCAATCCTGCTGGTGAGCCGCGGGAGGGGTCCCAAGGCACCTCGCCCAGCGGAACCACACCACTCCCCTTGGAGGATATTTTATGAAGAAGATCGCTCTCACCATCGCCGCCGTTGCTTCGCTCGGTCTCGCCGCTTGCGGTTCGAACAACGCAGCGGGCAACAACACCGCCGACGTCAACACCACCGGCCTGGAGACGGAAACCGACATGAACGCGTCGACCAACGACGCCGCCGCGGTTGACGCCACCAACAGCGCGCTCAGCAACACCGTTGACGCCGGCAGCAACCTCGCCAGCGACGTCGGCAACTCGGTCGAGAACGGCGCCGCCGCTCTCTCGAACGCGACGACCAACGCCGCTCAGTAAGCCTTTCCCGGCTTGGCCGGAAAAGCGAGGGCCGCGCATCTTCGGGTGCGCGGCCCTTTTTCTTTGCCCGGGGATGCGGCAAGCTGCGCCCGAACCAACCAGGCTTTTGAGGAGATGGAAGATGCGCGGGATCAAGGGTGCGGCGTTAGCCGCGGCGGGGGCATTGGCGCTTGCGGCATGCGGCGGCGGCGATTCGAACGCGCCGACGGCCGAAGAGAATGCCGAACTTAATAACGCGGCCGAGATGCTTGACGAGAATTCGGTGGTCGATGCTTCGGCGGACAGCCTGACCACCACCGAAGCGCCGATCGGCAACGGCGATGCGCCGGCCGCGACGGGCGACGTGCTGGTCGGCGGCGGCGACAACGCGGCCACCAACGGCGCGGCGGCCAACGCGCAATAAGCTTTCCGCCAGCGTTTCAGGCAAAAGAAAACCGGCGCCCGCTTGCGCGGACGCCGGTTCCTTACCCCCGCTCGGGGGAAGAGGTTAGGCGACCTTGGCTTCTTCGATTTCTTCCGGATCGCGAAGCACGTAGCCGCGGCCCCAGACGGTTTCGATGTAGTTGTCGCCGCTGCAGGCCAGGCTGAGCTTCTTGCGGAGCTTGCAGATGAAGACGTCGATGATCTTCAATTCGGGCTCGTCCATGCCGCCGTAGAGATGGTTGAGGAACATTTCCTTGGTGAGCGTGGTGCCCTTGCGGAGCGAAAGCAGCTCCAGCATGGCATATTCCTTGCCGGTGAGGTGGACCCGGGCGCCATCGACTTCGACCGTCTTGGCATCGAGGTTCACGGCAAGCTTGCCGGTGCGGATCACGCTCTGGCTGTGGCCCTTGGAGCGGCGCACAACGGCGTGGATCCGGGCGACGAGTTCGTCGCGGTGGAAGGGCTTGGTGACGTAATCGTCGGCGCCGAAGCCCAATGCACGGACCTTTGAGTCCATTTCGCTGATGCCCGACAGGATCAGGACCGGAGTGCCGACCTTCGCCAGGCGAAGCTTCTTGAGCACGTCGTAGCCGTGCATGTCAGGGAGGTTCAGATCGAGGCAGATGATGTCATAATCATAGAGCTTGCCGAGGTCCAAGCCCTCTTCGCCCAGGTCGGTTGTGTAGACGTTGAAACCTTCGCTGGTCAGCATCAGCTCGATGCTCTTGGCGGTGGTCGGCTCGTCCTCAATCAGCAACACACGCATATGGTTCGCCCCTTCGCTTGGGACCCCCGACCTGTTGGTCTGAAAGCCACCCGGTAACCTTGATTAATCACGGCATAAGTGAACTTAAAAGGTTAATTCCGCGTAAAAGGGGAGCTTGCGACTCGAGGAGTCCGGAACGTTGCGCCGCTGCAACAGCC
>DASWNA010000070.1:0-53463 GCA_036399475.1 Allosphingosinicella sp. | reverse complement strand
CAGCCAGCAGCAAGGCGGAACCTGGGTCGTGGAAGCCGACACGGACGGCGACAAGGCCGCCGACCTCGTCATCCACTTCACCGCCCCCGCAGGCTTCCTCCCCGAGAAGAGCGACTTCTACGTCTAGGCGCCCGATCCGGCGCTGTGCTTACAGGGCGGCGCCGTAGGGCAAAGCGGCGAAGGCGCTGTAGTCGGCGCGGCGCGGCGGGCCGTTGTTGACGATCACCCGGCCGCCCTTGCGGGCCATGCCGAACAGCCGCTGCGCGAACTCGTGCGGAAGGCCGATGCAGCCGTGGGTTGCGCGGTCGTCGGCCATTTCGGAGGCGTGGAGGGCAATGCCGTCCCAAGTCAGCCGCAGCATGAAGGGCATCGGCGCGCCGTAGAGGTTGGAAACGTGGTCGGCGTCTTTCTCGAGGATCGGGAAGGTGCCGAGCGGGGTCGGCTTCTCATCGAAGCCGTAGACCACCGAGCTTCGGCCGATCTCGACCCCCGCCTGGTAGACGGACAGGGTGCGGGCGCGCAGATCGACGACGATCGAGATCGGCCCAGGGGCGGTTTCGTCCGAGCGCCAGGCATATTCGCCCGAGGCAAGCCAGCGGTTGACCGGGAGAAAGGCGACCGGGCCGGGCGCCTGTGCGGGCGCCGCGGTGGCGACGCTGGGCGGCGGCGCCGGGATCAGCTCCTCGGCATGGGCAGGCGGAATGAAGGCGGGAGAGCGGCCGCTTGCCTCTTCGCCGCGCAGCAGCAGCATCGCCGCGGCGGCAAGCGCGAGCAGAGCCAGCAGCGCCAGTAGCAGAGGCCTCGATCGCAAGGTCGTCATCGTGTTCGTCTCCCGTGTCCCTGCTCAATGCGCGAAACTGCGGAAAGGCAACGGGACTGAATCGGGTGTGCCGTGCGTGGACAGGTGGGGCGGGGAAACTTCCGCGCTCAGGCGCCGCCCGAGGCCTCGGCGGCCTTGAACACCGCAAGCTGCGCGGCAAAAGCCCGCCCGAAGGCGGGGCGGGCCTCGCCGCGGGCGATAAAGGCGGCGAGGTTCGGGTAATCGCGCACGAAGCCGGAGCTTGCCAGGCGGCGAAGGACCGAGATCATCAGCAGGTCGCCGGCGCTGAACGCCCCGTCGAGCCATTCGTTTGTCCCCAGCCGCTCGGCAAGTTGCGCTAAGCGCGTGCGGATTCGGGCCTCAAGGATCGGCATCCGTTCCTCGCGCCACGGTTTGTCGCCTTCGACGAAAAGGGCTGTGGAGCGCTCGACGATCGGCGGTTCGACGGTGCTCAGCGCCGAGAACATCCAGGCGATGGCGCGGGTGCGTGCGTTCGGCTCGTCGGGGAGCAGCCCCGGGTGGCGCTCGGCGATGTGGAACACAATGGCGCCGCTTTCGAACAGGGCGAGGCCGCCTTCCTCGAAGGTGGGGATCTGGCCGAAGGGGTGGAGCGCGAGATGGCCGGGCTGCTTCAAATCCTCGAAGCTGAGCAGGCGGACGTCGTAAGGCTGCCCCACTTCCTCCAGCGCCCAGCGCACCGGCATGTCGCGGGCAAGCCCCTGGCCGCGGTCGGGCGAGTTTCGGAAGGCGGTGATGGTGGGGATCATCGGCGGGCTCCCGGCGGTGCAACGGGACGAGTTGTAGCTTAAGCGTCAGGGAAGGGCGATCACGGTCTGGAATATCCTGCTGGGCCGTGGTGCGTGCCCGCCGCGGCGGCGGCTTGTGTGCTGGGGTTGAACCCACCCCCGCCCCTCCCTTTCATAGCTTCGCGCATGGCCGCTTTCGCCCGGGGGAGGGAGGGGAGTGGAGTGTGGCGAGGTGGGTGTTGTGAGCGCGCCGGGGCGGGGGAATCACGAAGATAGCGAGCTACCCGCGCCTCTTCGGCCATGCATTCAGCGATTGGCGCTAGAGCAGGCCCATCGAACGCATGCTTGAGTGGCCCCTGGCGCCGATGATGACGTGGTCGTGGACCGAGATGCGCAAGGGGCGGCCGGCCTCGACGATCTCGCGGGTGAGGCGGATGTCCTGGGCGCTCGGCTGCGGGTCGCCGCTCGGGTGGTTGTGGACCAGGATGATCGCGGTGGCGTGGTAATCAAGGGCGCGGCGGATGACTTCGCGGACATAGACGGCGGCTTCGTCGACCGAGCCTTCCGAGACCGGCTCGTTGCGGATCAGCATGTTCTTGGCGTTGAGGTAGAGCACGCGGACCCGCTCGATCGGGTTATGGGCCATGTCGGCGTGGAGGTAGTCGAGCAGCGCCTGCCAGCTGCCGAGCACCGGCCGGTCGTCGATGCGGTGTTCAAGCAGGCGAAGCGCCGAGGCCTGCGCGATCTTGAGCGCTGCGGCGGCGCCTTCGCTGACTCCGCCGATGCGGACGATCGCTTCGGCGTCGGCCGACAGCAGCCCGCCGAGGCCGCCGAAATCGTGGAGCAGTTTCTTGGCGAGCGGCTTGGTGTCGCGGCGCGGGATGGCGAGGGCGAGGAGATATTCGACGAGTTCGTGGTCGAGAAGCGCGTCCGGCCCGCCTTCGAACAGGCGCTGGCGCAGGCGAGCGCGGTGGCCGCTGCCGTCGAGTGGGAGATCGCCCATCAGGTGAGATTAAGCTTCCGCGTGGCTTGAGGCAATTCGCGGGTTTGTGCGAGGAGAGACAAAGTGACGGCACCGGAACGGAAGCGCGCGGGGAAGAATTTGACGGCGATGGTGTTCAGCGTTTCGACCCGAGCCTTTTCCCTGGGTCTAGGCTAAGGCCGCGCGCGTGGAGCAAGAGCCCCAGGAGATCGTGCGGCCAAGACGCCGGAAGCGGCGGATCGCGGCTGGCGTGCTGGTGCTCCTGCTGTTGCTCGTGCTTGCGCTGTGGCTGTTCCGACTGCCGATCGCATCGGATTTCCTGCGGCGCGAGTTCGAGCGGCGCGACGTGCAGGCGACCTACAAGATCACGAAGATCGGCTTCGGCAAGCAGCGCGTCGAGAACCTCGTCATCGGCGATCCCAGGAATCCGGACCTGACCGCGCGCTGGGTGGAGCTGGACGTAAGCCTGGGCTTTCGCCGGCCGAAGGTGACTTTGGTCACGGCGCGGGGCGTGCGGCTCAAGGGGCGGGTGGTCGGCGGCAAGCTGCGCTTCGGCGAAGTCGACAAGCTGCTGCCGCCGCCGAGCGGCGCGCCGTTCCGCTTTCCCGATCTGGCGGTGGACGTGGCCGACACGTCGGTGACGCTCGATATGCCGGCGGGGCGGGTGGGGCTTGCCGTGCAGGGGCGGGGGAAGCTTTCGGACGGGTTCCAGGGTGAGGTTGCAGGCTTCTCGCACCGGCTTGCGGTGGGCGCCTGCGCGCTGACCAGCCCGCGGGCGCGCTGGAAGGTGGCGATCGACAAAGCCCGGCCGCGCCTCGCCGGGCCGGTGAGCGCGGTGCGGGTGGCGTGCGGGGGCGGGTTTGCGCTGGAAGGGCCGAAGCTGGCGGTGAACGGCGCCCTTTCGGAGACGCTCGACTCGTGGCGCGGCAAGGCTGGGATCGAAGCGGGCGGCGCGCGCATTGGCGGCAATGCCCTGGGCGCCCTGAAGGGCGTTTTCGACTTCGACGGCAACGCCCAGACCACGCGCGGCGCGGTGGACCTCGCCGCCGCCTCGCTGCGCGTCACGCAATTCAGCGCCGGGCGCACCCGCGTGGACGGCCGCTACTCTTTCTCCTCCAAGAGCGGCGATGCGACACTGGTGGCCGATGTGGGCGCGCGCGGCGTGTCGGCTTCTTCTTCGGTGGCGGGCATTGCGGGCGCGCTCGCGGCCACCGGCGGAACCCCGATCGAAGCGGTGGGCGAATCGCTTGCCGGTTCCATCCGCCGTGCGGCGGGCACGTTCGATCTCGCCGGGGAGCTTCGGCTGGTGAATGCCAAGGGCGGCGGCGGGCTGCGGTTCAGCCGGCTGATCGCGCTGAGCCGAAGTGGCGCGCGGCTGACGCTCGATGGCGGGGAGGGCTTCTCCTATAACTGGCCGGCGGGATTGTCGCGGATCGACGGCAACCTTGCGCTGTCCGGCGGCGGCTTCCCGCAGGCGCGCTTCGCCTTGAACCAGCCCCGGCTCGGGGGCCCGATTAGCGGCACCGGCCGGATTGCCTCGCTGCGCGTCGGCGCCTCCCGGCTGGCGCTCGGCACGCTGCGCTTCACGGCGGGGGAGGGTGGCGCGACCCGCATCGACACCGTCGCGACCCTGGACGGGCCGTTCGACAACGGCGCCGTCACCGGGCTTACACTGCCGGTCAGCGGCCGCCTCGACGGGCGCGGCGGCTTTGCCTTCGGCGAGGGCTGCGTTTCCGCCCGCTTCGACACCCTGCGCGTTTCCACCCTCCGCCTTGGTGCTGCGTCGCTGCCGCTTTGCCCCACCGGGCGCGCTCTTCTGTGGAAGACCCCCGGCGGCGGCGTGCAGGGGGGGGCCACCGTGCAGCCGGTGCGCCTCGCGGGACGCCTCGGCACCACCCCGATCAACCTCGCCGCCGCCCGCTTGCTGTTCGGCTTGGAAGGGCCGAACTTCACCGCCTCCAACCTCGCCGTCCGTCTCGGCAGCGGCGAGGCGATCAACCGCTTCGACGCCGCCACCTTCTCAGGCCGCTTCGGCAAGAGCGGCATCGCCGGCGCTTATGCCGGCCTCGACGCCAAGCTCGCCGCCGTTCCGCTGCTGCTCAGCAAAGGCGCCGGCAACTGGTCGCTGCGCGGCGGGGCCCTCGAGATGACCGGCGGCTACACGGTGGCCGACGCCGCCGACCCAGCGCGCTTCTACCCGCTGGAGGCGCGCGACCTCCGCCTCACCCTGCGCGACAACCTGATCCGCGCAAACAGCTGGCTCTACGATCCGGAGACCGGGACGCGAATCCTCCAGGCCGGCATCAGCCATTCGCTCGCCACCGGCCGGGGCCGCGCCGAGCTCGACGTGCCGGGCATCGCCTTCGACAAGGACTATCAGCCCGAGCAGCTTACCCGTCTCACCACCGGCGTCGTTGCTTTGGTCAACGGCGTGCTCAAGGGCCGCGGCGAGATCGCCTGGGACGGCAAGGCGACCACCAGCTCGGGCACCTTCGGCACCGACGACATGGATTTCGCCGCCACCTTCGGGCCGGTGGAAGGCTTCCGCACCCAGGTGCATTTCACCGACCTGCTCGGCCTCACCTCCGCCCCCAACCAAGTCGCCGAGACCGACCTCATCCGCACCGGAATCGACGTGTTCGACGGCAAGATCCGCTACCAGCTCCTCCCCGGCCTGCGCGTGAAGGTGGAGGCGGGTGCCTGGCCGTTTGCCGGCGGCGAGCTCCAGCTCGAGGAAACGATCCTCGATTTCTCCAAGCCGACCGCCAAGCAGCTCACCTTCCGGGTCGTCGGCCTCGATGCCGCTTTGTTCATCCAGCAGATGGAGTTCTCGAACATCTCCGCCACCGGGACGTTCGACGGCGTGATCCCGATGGTGTTCGACGAGCGCGGCGGGCGGATCGTCGGCGGCAGCCTTGTCGCGCGCGCGCCGGGCGGCACCTTGTCCTATATCGGCGAACTCACCGACAAGCAGCTCGGCGTCTACGGCAAGCTCGCCTTCGATGCCTTGAAGTCGATGCGTTATTCCAAGCTCACCATCGGCCTCGACGGCGCTCTGGAGGGCGAGTTCGTTGCGGCGATCGAACTCGACGGCATTGCCCGCAACACCGCGCTCACCACCGCGCCGTCCGGCGGGATCAGCGGCCTGGTCGCCAACCGGGCGCTGACCCAGCTCGCCAAGATCCCGTTCGAATTCAACATCAACGTGCGCGGGCCCTTCCGCTCGCTGCTTGCGACGATGCGCAGCCTCGAGGACCCGACCAACCTCATCCAGTCGATCCTTCCGGAGAAACTGCGCCCGCGCGATCCGCTTGCGCCCGCCGAAACGCCTCAACCGCAAAACAAAACCGTTCAGCCCCAGGAAAGCGAGACCGTGCGATGACGTCCCCGATATTGACGAGACTGCGCCCCAGTGCGACGCAGGGTGCGATGAGGCGGGCCAAACTCCTTCTCCTTGCACCGGCCCTGATATCGACGGCGGGATGCGTGTCTGTGAGCGCGCCCGACAAGCCGATCGAGATCAACCTCAACATCAATATCAGGCAAGAGGTCGTCGTGCGCCTGCAGGAGGATGTACGCGAGCTCATTGAGAAAAACCCGGGAGTGTTCTGATGAACCGCCGTACCAAGACCGTCCTCGCCGCCGCCCTTGCGGGTGCGCTCCTCCTCGGCACCGCCGGCGCCGCTTACGCCTTCCAGGCCGATGCCGCCGCGTCGCTGCGCGCTTCCGGGCAGGTCGGCGAGCAGGCCGACGGCTATCTCGGCGTGGTCGGCTCCGCGCCGTCCGCGGTCCGCGCCCAGGTCGATTCGGTGAACATCAAGCGCCGCGCTTATTACACCGACCTTGCCGCCAAGCGCGGCGCCAAGATCGAGGAAGTCGCCGCCACCACGGCGTGCGAACTGCTCCGCACCAAGGTCGCCCCCGGCCAGTTCTACCGCGGCACCGACGGCACCTGGCAAAAGCGCGACGGCAGCGCCGCCGTGCCCTTGCCGGGGTATTGCGGGTAAAACTATCGGTTTCATCGGAGATGAAACCGGGAGGGTAGGGTTAGCCGTTTGGGCTCCCTGATCCCCCTCCCTTGCGCCAGCAGGCGAGAGTGCGCGCAAGCGACTGAAAGGGAGGGGCTGGGGGTGGGTTTTGTCCCTCCTCACCCGCGAGGCCAGCGTCGAACCCACCCCTACCCCTCCCTTTCATGCGCCTGCCCGTGTTCGATCAGGTTGGTGCAGAGGGAGGGGAGTCACGGGACGATAGGGCCGGTGCCGGAGGGCGGCGGCCTTTTCATTCCTCCCTGTCCGCGGAGCGGATGGCACCTGGCAGAAACGCGACGGCAGCGCCGCTGTGCCGCTGCCGGGGTATTGCGGGTAAGCATTATCGGTTTCATGAGGATGAACCGGAAGGGTAGGGTTAGCCGGTGGGGCTCCCCGACTCCCCTCCCTTGCGCCAGCAGGCGAGAGTGCGCGCAAGCGACGGAAAGGGAGGGGTTGGGGGTGGGTTTTGTCCCTCCTCACCCGCGAGGCCAGCGTGGAACCCACCCCTACCCCTCCCTTTCATGCGCCCGCCCGTGTTCGATCAGGTTGGTGCAGAGGGAGGGGAGTCACGGGACGATAGGGCCGGTGCCGGAGGGCGGCGGCCTTTTTTCGTTCCTCCCCATCCGCTGCGCGGCAGGGAGGAACAGGAGCCGGCCGCAACGCGCCGTCCGCGCCCTTCCCGTGTTGACTTGCACCCCACCCCTTCCTAAAGGGGCGGCGCCTTGGCGGGATCGTTCGCCGGCATGTCCCACGCCTTTTTGCGACTCGCGGCTTTTTTCGAAAAAGACGCGGACGCACATGGAAGAAACGGCATGACGGAGAACGAACCGGACCCGAAGCCCCTTGCGGATGCGCAGCCCGCTTCGTCTTTCGACGAGCGGTTGCGGCGAGCCCAGGAGGCGGAGGCGGCCAGAACGGGCAGTGCACGGACGCCGGCTGATCGCAACGAACAGCTCGGCAGCCGCGCTCTGTCTTATCTGATCGCGGGGCTTGGCGGCGGTGCGCTGATCGGCTGGGTCCTTGACCGCTGGTTCGGCACATTGCCGCTCTTTCTGTTGCTGCTGATGTTCCTTGGAACGGCGGCCGGCTTCAGGAACATCATCAAGCTTTCCTCCAGGCAGCCGGATCCTCCGGCGCCCGGGGCATGAACGGGAACCGAGACGTGGCCGCCGAATCAGGCAAGATCGATCCGATGCACCAGTTCGAGGTGCAGTCCATCTTCGACGGGTTCACCCTCGGCGGACATCAGATCGCCTTCACCAACAGCGCCTTGTGGATGCTGCTGGCGATCGGCGCGGTGTGGCTGTTCATGCTCGGCGGAATGAAGCGCCAGCTCGTGCCCACCCGCTGGCAGGCCGCAGTCGAAGGCGTCACCGGCTTCGTATCCTCGATGATGAACGCCAATATCGGGCCGGAAGGGCGCAAGTTCACGCCCTACGTGTTCACCCTTTTCATGTTCATCCTGGTCGCCAATTTGATCGGCATGCTGCCGACCGGAATCGTCGGCGTTCACCCCTTTACCGTCACCAGCCACCTCACCGTCACCGGCGTTCTCGCCATCGTGTCGTTCGGGATCGTGCTGGTGGTCGGCTTCGCCCGCCACGGCTTTCACTTCTTCTCCCTGTTCGTGCCGCACGGCGCGCCCTGGTGGATGCTTCCCATCCTCGTGCCCGTCGAGTTCGTCTCGTTCATGGTCCGCCCGTTCAGCCTCGCGCTTCGGTTGTTCGTGGCGATGACCGCGGGCCACATCCTGATGAAGGTGCTCGCCGGCTTCGTGATCAACGGCCTCAATGCCGAGGCGCTGTGGGTGGCGCCGGTGGTGAGCCTGCCCAGCTTCATCCTGATGATCGGCATCACGCTCTTGGAGCTGCTGGTCGCCGCCATCCAGGCCTATGTGTTCGCGCTGCTGACGTCCTTGTACCTCAACGACGCGATCAACCTTCACTAAGTTTCGTTCAACACTTTCAACACAATAGATAAGGAGTTTTTCAAGATGGACGCAGAAGCCGCAAAGCTGCTCGGTGCCGGTTTCGCCGCAATCGGGGTTGGCATGGCCGCCCTTGGCGTCGGCAATGTCTTCGGCTCGTTCCTGTCGAGCGCGCTGCGCAACCCGGCCGCGGCCGACAGCCAGCAGGGCCGTCTCTTCATCGGCTTCGCCGCCGCCGAGCTTCTCGGCCTGCTGGCGTTCGTTGTTGCGATGATCCTGCTCTTCGTCGCCTAAACCAATCTCCGCCGCGCCGCGCCTCCACCCGGGGGCGCGGCCGGCGGACGCGGGATTGCCATGCCTCAGATCGACCAAATCTCCGAGATCTTCGCGTCGCAGCTGTTCTGGCTCGTCGTGACCTTCGGCCTGCTCTACTTCGTCGTGGGCCGGGGCATGCTCCCGAAGATCGAAGCCACCGTCGACCTGCGCGACAAGCAGATCGCCGGCGATCTCGCCGAGGCGGAGTCCGCCCGGGCTTCGGCCGAGGCGCTTGAAGCAAGCAACCGCGAACGTGCCGACGCCAACCGCGCCGAAGCGCTCAAGGTCACCGGGGCCGCCAAGGAAGCCGCCGCCCGCGAGGGCGAGGCGAGGTTGAAGGCCACCGACGCCGAGGCGTCGGTGCGGGTCGAAGCGGCCGAAGCCCGCATCCGCGCGGCCAGCGATGCGGCGCAGGGCGAGATCGCCAATGTCGCCGCCGAGGCCGCGCAGGACATCGTGTCCCGCCTCACCGGCAAGAATGTGTCGCGCGACGCCGCGGCCGATGCAGTAAGGGCGGCACTCGCCAATGGCTGATAACACCACCACCGCCACCCACAGCGTGGCCGGCGCCGAGCTCGACACCGTCGTCAAGGGCACCGAAGGCGAAGGCGGCGCGATGCCGCACACCGGCGGCGACGCGGTCGCCAGCACCGCCGCCGAAGGTCATGGCGCGCCGCACGCGGAGCCCGAGGGCCTCGGCCTGGACGCCACCGCCTGGGTCGCGCTGGCGATGATCGTCGTGATCATCCTCCTGCTTTACAAAAAGGTGCCGGGGGCGATTGCCAAGGCGCTGGACCGCAAGATCGACGGTATTCGCCAGCAATTGGGTGAAGCCGCCCAGCTCCGCGCCGAAGCCGAAGCCCTGCGCGCCGAACAGCAGGCCAAGGCGGCCGGCGCCGAAGCGGAAGCCGCGGCCATCGTCGAGCGTGCCCGCCGCGAAGCCGAAACCATCGTCGCCGACGCGCAGGCCAGCTCCGCCGCCCTGATCGAGCGCCGCACCCGCATGGCCGAAGACAAGATCGCCGCCGCCGAACGCCAGGCCCTGGACGACGTCCGCGCCCGCGCCGCCCGCGCCGCCGCCGCCGCCGCCGAGACGCTCATCCGCAGCGAAATGGACGCCGCGAGCGACCGGGCGCTGGTCGACAAGACCATCGCAGGGCTGACGCACTAACACCTGCACCCACGTCATGCCGGACTTGATCCGGCATCCACCTTCTTCCTCACGAAGGCCGTCAAGAAAGGTGGACCCCGGATCAAGTCCGGGGTGACGGCGTTATGTCGCACCCTTCACGGTCACTCCGCACTTGGGGAAAGCGGCGACTCCGGCTCCCCACCATCGTCATGCCGGACTTGATCCGGCATCCACCTTCTTTTCCTCTGCGGCGGCGGCTATCGTGCGGCACATGGATCGCGATCCCGCAGTCTACATCATGGCCAACGGCTTCCACGGCACGATCTACGCTGGCGTCACGTCCAACCTCCTGCAACGCATCTATCAGCACCGCACCGCCGCGACGCGCGGTTTCACTGCCGAATATGGCCTCAAGCGCCTCGTCTGGTTCGAAATGCACGGCGACATGGAGCACGCAATCCGGCGCGAGAAGCAGCTCAAGAACTGGCACCGGCCGTGGAAGGTGGAGCTCATCGAACGCGCCAATCCAACCTGGCGCGACCTCGCCGAGGATTTCGGGTTCGAACCGCTCATCAAGAAGGTGGACCCCGGATCAAGTCCGGGGTGACGGCCTGGGCGGCGCACCGGCCATCGAGAACGTGCACGGTTCAACCCCGTCGTCATGCCGGACTTGATCCGGCATCCAACTTCTTCTTTCGCCGGTCCCACGCCAGAGAAGAGAGAAGCGGGACCCCCGCTTTCGCGGGGGTGACGGCTGAAGGGGACCGACGATTGCGCATGCGGCCACCCTGCCGCGCCAAAGCCTCTTCAAAAGTAGGACTTCTTCTGTTCTACGGTCGCGAATGACGCACCGCTTCCCCTTCCTGCCAGCACCGCTTCGGGCAAAGGCGAAAAGCGCGGTTGTGCAGCCATATGCCCCGGCGAAGCGCCGGTATCGCGTGACTCGTGTGACCTTCCGCGCTTCCTCTGGCCTCCGCCCCCACCCTTACCCATATCCGCACCCGTGACCGAAACGCCCCCCACCGACCGCTTCAACGAGGAGAAATCCGCCTACACCGTCCGCGGCAGCGATCTGCCGGACCTGGAGGCGGGGGTGCTTGCCATTCGCAGCGTGGTGAAGACGCTGCCGGTGCGGCCGGGCGTGTACCGGATGCTCGATGCGAAGGGCGAGGTGCTCTACGTCGGCAAGGCGCGGGCGCTGAGGAACCGGGTCACCAATTACACCCAGGTCGCGCGCCTCACCAAGCGTCTGCAGCGGATGATCTCGCAAACCCGGTCGATGCAGATCGTCACCACCAATACGGAGGCGGAAGCGCTGCTGCTCGAGGCGCAGCTCATCAAGCGCTACCGGCCGCCGTACAACGTGCTGCTGCGCGACGACAAAAGCTTTCCCTTCATCCTGCTGCGCGAGGATCATCCCTTTGCCCAGATCCGCAAGCATCGCGGCGCCCGGCGCTTCAAAGGGGCCTATTACGGCCCCTTCGCAAGCGCGGGTTCGGTGACTCGCACCCTCAACGCGCTGCAAAAGCTGTTTCTGCTCCGAAGCTGCTCCGACACATTCCTCGCCACCCGCAAGCGGCCCTGTCTGCTTCACCAGATCAAGCGCTGCTCGGCGCCCTGCACCGGGCGGATCGACGCGGCGGGCTATGCCGAACTGGTTGCCGACGCGAAGGATTATCTCGCCGGCAAATCCACCAAGGTGCAGCAGAAGCTTGCCGCCTCCATGCAGGAAGCGGCGGAGAATATGGATTTCGAGCTCGCCGCGATGCTGCGCGACCGGCTTCGCTCGCTGACCTTTATTCAGGGCACCCAGACGATCGCCGCCGAAGGGCTTGGCGACGCGGACATCTTCGCTCTGGCGTGCAAGGGCGGCACCGTCTGCATCCAGGCCTTTTTCATCCGCGGCGGCAATAACTGGGGGCACCGGAGCTTCTTCCCCGCCCACACCGCCGACCTCGCCGAGGAGGAGGTGCTCGCCGCCTTTTTGATGCAGTTCTACGAGGAAGTGCCGCCGCCCAAGATGGTGCTGCTCGACCGCGAGGTGCCGGAAGCGGAGCTGGTCGCCGAGGCGCTGAGCGAGCGGGCAGAGCGCAAGGTGACGCTCAAGGTGCCCAAGCGCGGCGACCAGGTGCGGATGATGGCGCAGGCCTCCCGCAACGCCCAGGAGGAGCTCGACCGCCACCTCGCCGAAACCAGCACCCAGGCCAAGAACCTGCGGGCGCTGGCCGAGCTGTTCGAGCTTGCCGAGCCGCCGCAGCGGATCGAGGTGTACGACAACAGCCACGTCATGGGCACCAACGCGGTCGGCGCGATGATCGTCGCCGGGCCGGAGGGCTTCCTCAAGAACCAGTATCGCAAGTTCAACATCAAGCGGCCGGAGACCGCGCCGGGCGACGATTTCGCAATGATGCGCGAAGTGCTCGGCCGCCGCTTCGCCCGGCTGGAGACGGAGGATCCGGACCGCAGCAACGGCGACTGGCCGGACCTCCTCCTTATCGACGGCGGCAAAGGCCAGCTCGGCGCGGTGCTGGAAACGCTGGAATGCGCCGGCATTCACGACGTGCCGGTGGTCGGCATCTCCAAGGGCCCGGACCGCAATGCCGGGCGCGAGACCATGCACATGCCGGGCGGCCGCGACTTCCAGCTCCCGCCCAACTCGCCGGTGTTGTTCTACCTCCAGCGCCTGCGCGACGAAGCGCACCGGTTTGCGATCGGCGCCCATCGCCAGAAGCGGTCGAAGAGCATGGCGGCGAGCCCGCTCGACGAGGTTCCGGGCATCGGCCCGGGGCGGAAGCGCGCGCTGCTGATGCACTTCGGCACGGCCAAGGCGGTCAAGGCGGCGGCGCTGCAGGATCTGGAGAAAGCGCCGGGGATCTCCAAGGCGATGGCGCGCAGTATCTACGATTTCTTCCACCCAAGCGGGTGAGGGGGCGTCTTGCTCCCCTCCCTCCGCGCCGCGCGGGAAAGTGCGCGCCTAGGCTTGAAAGGGAGGAGCCGGGGGTGGGTCCCTCGTCAGCCCACCGGCGCCGGCGGGCGCCACGGCGGCGAACCCACCCCCAACCCCTCCCTTTCTGCTGCTTGCCATTTCTCGATATGCTCCGTGCAGAGGGAGGGGAGCCAAGAAAGAAAGACGAGGGAGCCAAGTGAAAGAGGGGAGCCGAGGTGACTGATGCTCACCATTCCTTCACCGCTCCCTGCTACCGAAAGCGTTCATGGCCACCCGCATTCTCCTCACCGTCGATACCGAGCTTCGCTGGCGTCCTTATGCCGCGGGCGCGACGTGGCAGGAGAATCTGGCGCGGTCGTTCGATCCCGCCGGGGTCGGCGTGTCGTGGCAGCTCGAGATGCTCGCCCGGCACGGCCTTTCCGCCTGCTTCTTCGTCGATCCGATGCCCGCCGAAGTCTACGGCCTCGAACCCATCCGCGCGATGGTGGCGCCGATCTTGGCCGCTGGCCAGGAAGTGCAGCTCCACCTCCACCCCTGCTGGCGCAGCGTCGCGGCCGGCAAGGCGGACGGTGAGGGGTTCGAGCTGACCGGCTTTACCCCCGCCGATCAGCGCGCCTTGATCGCCAAAGCACGCGGGCTTCTGATCGAAGCGGGCGCCCGGCCGCCGATCGCCTTCCGCTCGGGCAGCTTCGCGGCGAACCTCGCCACGCTGGCCATGCTCGCCGCCGAGGGTTTCGCCTTCGACAGCAGCCACAATGGCAGCGAGCATCCCTGGCCAAGCGACCTGCCGCTCGCGCCCGAACAGATCGCGCCCCTCGCGCTTGCCGGGCTGGTGGAAGTGCCGGTCACCCAGATCGAGGACGCGCCCGGCCACCTGCGGCCGATGCAATTCTGCGCGGTCTCGTCGGAGGAGATCGAGGCGGCCTTGCTCCATGCCGAGGCGGAGGGGCATCCGCTGGTCACAATCGTCAGCCACAGCTTCGAATTCGCAAGCCGCGACGGCGCCCGCCCGAACCGCACGCTCTGCCGCCGCTTTGAAAAGCTCTGCGCCTTCCTCGGGGCGGAGCGGGAGCGCTTTCCCACGGTCCGCTTCACCGACCTTGCCGACCTGCCGCTGGACACCCGAGGCCGCCCGCTTCCCGCCCGCCGCCTGCGCACGGCGAAGCGGATGGCCGAGCAGCTCTGGTCCAACGCCGTCTACGAGCGCGCCCTGTGACGGCCGCCATCCCCCTCCCGTTCCGAATCGGCACCCGCACCGTCTGGCATGTGCGGCGGCGGCTGCAGCGGGTGACGGTACCGCTCGACCGCGCCCGCACCGGCGATGTGCCGGCGCTGCCGCCGAGCGACGGCGACGGCTACCTCGTCGCCTCGCTTCCCGAGCAGGCGCTGCCACAGCTTTTAGCCGCGCACGGTGCGCTCAAGCCTTTCATCCGCCAGCGCTACCGCCGCTTCTATGCCGAGCTAGATCGCGGCTTCGACCATTGGCTGGGCACGCTGTCGTCGAAGAGCCGCTCCACCCTGAAGCGCAAGGTCCGCAAGCTCGCGGACCGCTCCGGTGGCGCGCTCGACCTGCGCTGTTACCGCACGGCAGCCGAGGCAGAGGAATTCTACCGCCACGCACGGGCCGTTTCCGCGCTCACCTACCAGGAACGCCTGCTCCGCGCCGGCCTGCCGGAAGGGGAGGCGGCGCTGGCCGCGATGCAGGCGCTTGCCACCCGCGATGCGATGCGCGGCTGGATCCTGTTCCTCGACGCGCGCCCGGTCGCCTACCTCTATGCCCCGGCCGACGGCGAGACGCTGATCTACGCCCATCTCGGCTACGATCCCGATCACGCCGATCTGTCGCCCGGCAGCGTCCTCCAGTTCGAAGCGATGCGCGAGTTGATGGAGGAAGGCCGCTTCCGCTTGTTCGACTTCACCGAAGGGGAGGGGCAGCACAAGCGGCTGTTCTCCACCGGCGAGGTCGAGTGCGTCGATCTGCTCCTGCTCAAGCGCACTCCGGCCAACCTGCTCGCCGGCTGGTCGCTCGCCGCGTTCGACGGCGGCATTGAGGCGGCAAAGGCGGTGCTCAAGCGCTTCAACCTGGAAAGCCTCGCCCGCCGCTTCCGCCGCTGATAGGGGTTGAGCCCTCATGCGGCTCGAAACCCAGGCCATCATCTGCGCGGTTCGGCCGCATGGCGAGCATGGCGCGATCGTCCGCGCACTTACCCCCGCCGACGGAATCCAGCCCGGCTACGTCCGCGGCGGCCGCTCCCGCCGCCTCCGCCCGGTGCTGCTCCCCGGCAACAAGGTCCACGCCGAATATCGCGCCCGCACCGACGATCAGCTTCCCCACCTCACCGTGGAACTGACCGAAAGCCGCGGCGCCCTTCTCTCCGAACCGCTGGCCAGCGCAGCGATCGAGTGGGTGGCCGCCCTCACCACCTCCGTTCTGCCGGAAGCGCAGGCCTATCCGCGCGTCTTCGAAGCGCTGGACGGGCTTCTCGTGGCCATCGAATCTGCACCCGCCGCCCGCATCTGGGCAACCGCGCTGGTTCGCTACGAACTGCTGGTGTTGGCCGAACTCGGCTTTGGCCTCGATCTTAGTGAGTGCGCGTCCACGGGGACGAGCAACGACCTTGCCTTCGTCAGCCCGAAGAGCGGCCGCGCCGTCAGTGCCGGTGCGGGCGAGCCGTACCGGGCGCAGCTTTTCGCTTTGCCGCCGTTCCTGCTGGAAGGCGGCGCGGCGCATTGGGACGACATCAACGACGGCTTCCGCATCACCGGCCACTTCCTCGCCCGCGACCTGCTGATCGAGCGCCAGGCCGACGTGCTCGACGCGCGCGGACGACTGCTCGACCGGCTCAGGCGCGCAGCCGGCTAGCCTCCAGCCAGCCTTGGATCGCGTCAGCGATGCGCGGCGCCGCCCGGCCATCACCGAACGCGAGCGAAGGGCGGGACATGCGCTCATATTGCACCGGATCGCGCAGCAGTCCCGACACCGCGGCCACAATAGTCTCCTCATCCGTTCCGACGAGCAGAAGGTTGTTGGTCGCCATCCCTTCCGGCCGCTCGGTCACGCTGCGCAGCACGAACACCGGCTTGCCGAGCGCCGCCCCTTCCTCCTGCAGCCCGCCACTGTCGGTGAGGATCAGCCAGCTCCGGTCCATCAGTTGCACCATGTCTTCATACCCCAGCGGCTCGACCAGCCGGATTCGCGGCTCGCCCGCCAGCGCCTCCTCCAGCGGCTTGCGGGCGTGGCGGTTCATCGGCAGCGGCAGGACGATCTCCACCGCCTGGCTCCGCGCCAGTCGCTTCAGCGCCGCGCACACCGCCTGCACAGGCCCGCCCTGATTCTCCTTGCGATGGCAGGTGACGACGATCGTCTTTAGTCCGGACTCCTGGTGGACTGCGCTCACGCGCGCCGCAGCGCCACGGGCCGAGAAGAGAGCGTCGATGCCGGTGTTGCCGGTAACCATTATTCGGCCGCCGACCCGCGGTTCGCGCCGCAAATTCTCCGCCGCCGCCTCGGTCGGTGCGAAGAGCAGGTCGGCCAAGGCGTCGATCACCACGCGATTGCCTTCCTCCGGCCACGGCTGCTTGAAATTGCCTGAGCGAAGCCCGGCCTCGACATGGCCGATCGGGATACCGCAGTCCCGCGCTGCAAAGGCGCCCGCGACCGCCGTTGCCGTATCGCCATGGACCAGCACCAGGTCCGCCGGCACCCCTGCAAAGGCGCCGCACAGCAGCCGGTGCAACGCTTCGCGCAGTCCCGAATCGCTGCGCTTCACCGGGTTGAAGGCAAGCTGCCGCACAGCCTCGGGCGCCAGCGCCCCGAACACCGGTGCCAGATCTTTGTGCTGCCCGGTCAGAACGACCCGATGCTCGATGCCCGGCCGCGTGGCCAGAGCCTGCGCAAGCGGCGCCATCTTGATAGCTTCCGGCCGAGTGCCGACAACAGAAACGACGCGCCGCACCCGGCCATCGCGTAAGACCCTGCTCATCCCGCCCCCAGGATGGTTTCGAACCCGTGAAGCTTAGCAAGCGTGCTGCGCTTGGCAAGACGGCGCAGCTCCGGGACGAGCGCGAACCTGCTTGTTGCGGGAAGTTCAGCCGCAGTCGTATAGAAAGCGGGTTGAACGACGTGCCGCGACCGCGGGCGCCCGTTTTCATTCAGGAGACACGCACTTGAAGGCATTGCTCTTCGCTTCCGCCGCCGCGCTTGCGCTTGCCGGCTGCGCCACCACCGACACCGGAACCGCCATGACCGAAACCGCAGCCGCCGATCCTGCCCCGGCCGCCGAGCCTGCCGCGCTGCCCGTGCCGGACAACATCCTGCTCGCCGAGTGGACCGGGCCCTATGACGGCGTTCCGCCTTGGGACAAGGTTGCGCCCGAGCTGTTCCCCGAAGCCATCCAGTTCGGCATCGACGAGCAGCGCCGCGAAGTGCTCGCCATTGCCGACAGCGCCGAGGCGCCGACCTTCGCCAACACGGTGGAAGCGCTTGAAAAGGTCGGCGAACGGCTCGATCGCGTGCTTTCCATGTTCGGCGTGATGACCAGCAACATGGCGACGCCCGCCTACCAGGCGCTGGACAAGGAATGGTCGCCCAAGCTTTCAGCCGCGGGCGACGAGATCACGCTCAACCCCAAGCTCTTTCAGCGGATCAAGGCGGTCTACGAAGCGCGGGAGACTTCAAACCTCGATGCCAAGCAGCAGCGGCTCGTCACCCGCCTGTACGAGAGCTTCGCCCGCCGCGGCGCTAACCTGCAGGGTGCGCAGAAGCAGCAGCTCTCCGCCTACAACTCCCGGCTCGCCGAGAAATTCGCGACGTTCAGCGAAAAGGTGCTTGCCGACGAAAGCACCTACCTCACCGCCACCGAAGCGGAGCTGAAGGGCGTGCCCGCCGACGTCAAGGCGGCTGCCGCCTCCGCCGCCGAGGAGCGCAAGCTGCCGGCCGGAAGCTTCGCGATCGTCAACACCCGCTCGGCCGTGGATCCGATCCTGACCTTTGCCGACAACCGCGCGCTTCGCCAGAAGGTGTGGACCGCCTTCGTCAACCGCGGCGACAACGGCGGCGCCAACGACACCAACCAGACCATCGCCGAAGTCGTCAAGCTGCGCGCCGACCGCGCCAAGCTGCTCGGCTTTTCCAGCCATGCCGAAGCGCGCATGCAGGACACGATGGCCAAGTCGCCGGCGCGTGCCCAGGAGCTGATGATGGGCGTCTGGCCTGCAGCCGTGGCGCGGGTCAAGGAAGAGGTCGCGGACATGCAGAAGCTAGCCCGCAAGACCGATCCGAAGCTCACGATCGAGCCGTGGGACTATCGCTACTACCAGGAAAAGGTCCGCAAGCAGCGCTACAACCTCTCCCAGGAAGAGGTGAAGCCCTATTTCGAGCTCAACAACATCATCGAGGCGTCCTATTGGGCGGCCGGCGAGCTTTACGGATTGGACTTCAAGGAGATCACCGGCACCGTTCCCGCCTGGAATCCCGACATCCGGGTCTATTCGGTGACGGAGCGCGGCACCGGCAAGCAAATCGGCGTCTTCTATCGCGACGATTATGCCCGCACCGGCAAGCGCTCCGGCGCCTGGGCGACGACCTACCGCAGCCGCGCGGGCCTGCTCGACGACAAGATCGTGCTTGGCTCCAACAACAACAATTTCGTCAAACCCGCCGCCGGCCAGCCGGTGCTGATCAGCCTGGATGATGCCGAGACGCTGTTCCACGAATTCGGCCACGCCATCCATTATTTCCTGTCGGACGTGTACTACCCGAGCTTCGGCGGCACGCCGCGGGACTTCGTGGAATATCCGAGCCAGGTGAACGAAAATTGGCTGCTCACCCAGCCGGTGCTCAGCCGCTTCGCCAAGCATTACAAGACCGGCCAGCCCATGCCGGCGGCGCTGATCGACAAGATCGAAAAGGCATCGACCTTCAACCAGGGCTTCGCGACGGTGGAATATCTGTCGTCGGCGATCGTCGACATGATGCTGCACATGGATCCGACCGGCGTGGTCGATCCCGACCGCTTCGAGCGGGAGGCGCTTGCCAAGATCGGCATGCCCAGGGAGATGGTGATGCGGCACCGCCTGCCGCAGTTCAACCACCTGTTCTCCTCCGACGCTTACTCGGCCGGCTATTATTCCTACCTGTGGTCTGAAACGATGGACGCCGACACCTGGGCGGCATTCGAGGAAGCGGGCAATCCGTTCGACAAGGCGACTGCGGATCGTTTCCGTAAGACCCTGCTGTCGACCGGCAACGAAACCGATCGCGCCGAAGCCTATCGCGCCTTCCGCGGCCGCGACCCGGACGTGAAAGCCCTAATGCGCAAGCGCGGCTTCCCGGTGAAGTAGAAGGGGAGAGTTCGCAGTAAGAAGCGGCGGCGCAGGGGAAACCTCGCGCCGCCCTTTCCTATGACTCCCCCTCCCTCGCTGGCGCCTTATCGGTCAGCCGCAAGCAGCCGAAAGGAAGGGGCAGGGGGTGGGTTCTGCCCTTGCTGAACCGGGAGGCCAACGTCGAACCCACCCCCAACCCCTCCCTTTCGGCTGCTTGCGCGCACTCTCGTGTGCCGGCGGGAGGGAGGGGAGTTCGCAGTGAGAAGCGGCGGCGCGGCTAAACCGGCTTGCGGCGCCCTTTTGGTGACACCCCTCCCTTTGCGCGGACGTAATCGAACACGGGCGGGCGCCTGAAAGGGAGAGGTAGGGGTGGGTTCCGCGGATGCCTTGCTGCTGTCCGAAGAGGAGTAAAACCCACCCCCAGCCCCTCCCTTCGGTGCTCGGCAAAAGCTCTCATGCCTCCGCGCGAAGGGAGGGGAGTTGGGAGGGGCCCTAAGCCCCCGCCTTCACCGCCTGGCTCCACGCCAGCTCCGCCAGCCCGTCCAGGCTTGCGGCCATTTTGTCGGCGTGGGCCGATGCTGCCGTGCCGCGCGCCAGCCGCCCCTTGATGCCGTGAACGATAGCCGACAGCCGGAAAAGGTTGAAGGCGATGTAGAAATCGAGGTGGGGAATGCCGTCACGCCCCGTGCGGCGGCAATAAGCGGCGACATACTCGTCCTCCGACGGGATATTGTGCGCCTCCAGATCGAGCCCGGCCAGACCGGTGGTGATGCCGGCGGGCATGCGGTACATCATCAGGTGGTAGCTGAAGTCGGCAAGCGGGTGGCCGAGCGTCGACAGCTCCCAGTCCAGCACTGCCAGCACCTTCGGTTCGGTGGCGTGGAAGATCATGTTGTCGCAGCGAAAATCGCCGTGGATGACCCGCGCCTCATCCTCGCCGGGCGGGATGTTGGCGGGAAGCCATTCCACCAGCCGGTCCATGGCGGGCACCGGCCCGGCTTCGACATCGGCGAGATATTGCCTGGACCATCGGCCGATCTGCCGTTCGAAATAATTGCCGGGCTTGCCATAGTCGCCAAGCCCTGCCGCTTGCGGGTCGATCGTGTGGAGCTGCGCCATGACGGCGTTCATTGCATCGAAGTAAAGCGGCCGCTCGGCAGTTGAGACCTGCGGCAATTCGGCTTCCCAGAAGATACGCCCTTCCACCATCTCCATGACGTAGAATGCGGTTCCGATCACCGCCTCGTCGAGGCAAAGTCCGTACGCACGGGCGACCGGAAATCCCTGCGCCGCCAGCGCCGAGATCACGCGATATTCACGATCAACCGCATGCGCGCCGGGAAGCAGCTTGCCCGGAGGCTTGCGGCGAAGAACATAACAGCGCGATGGAGTGACAAGCTTGTAAGTGGGATTTGACTGGCCGCCGCGGAACTGCTCGATCCGAAGCGGACCGAAATAGCCGTCCACTTCCCTTTGCATCCATTGTTCGAGTGCGGCGGGGTCGAAGCGATGCGCATTGCGCACCTCGATTGTGCCGCTATTCTGAACGCTGCGTTCCATTAGCTGATAAACCTCACGGCGAACTAGACTTGAAATCCCGCACATCCCACTGCGGCCGCGTGGCCACCTGTCCCCCTGCTGATCGGCAGCGGTGCCTTCATGGCCGCTAACGGGAGCAAAGAGCAACTGTTCCGGGAGGTGAGCGACACCTGCACGGGCCTGATCAGCCGTATCGCCTTGTCCTACGAGGCCGATCCCTCGCTTCGCGGCGAGCTTATCCAGGACATATTCCTCGCCATCTGGGTGGCCCTGGCCAACTTCCGGGGCGACGCATCGCTTAAAACCTTTTCGGCGTCCATTGCGCAGAAAAGGTGCATTTCGCATGTCACCAAGCGTGCCCGGGAGCCGCGCCAGGTGGAACTGCCCGTGGATCTCGTCTCCGGCTCCCCGCCGCCCGACGAGATCGCGCTGCGCAACGACCAAAAGAAACGGCTCGTCGAGTCGATCCAGTTGCTGCCGATCCCGCAGCGCGAGGCGATCGTGCTTGCCTTTGAAGGCTTCAGTTACACGGAGATGGCGGAGATCCTGGGCATTTCGTCGAACGCGGTGATGCTGCGCTGCCAGCGCGCGAAGACCACGCTAAAATCGATCATGGAGCAGCGCTCATGAACCGGCCGGATTTAGACGGATTTGCCGCCTTGTGGCAATCGGAGCCCGATCCGCTCGAGCAGGCGCAGATGCAGGCTTATGCGCGCGCGGCGCGCCGCCGCGGCAAGCGGCTGGGCTATCTTGACACTGCCTTGGCCATTTTGCTGTTCATCATTTTGGTGGGGGGCGTGTTTGTCTCCCACACCCCGCTGACCATCGCGATCGGCGTGCCGTTGATGCTGGTGAGCATCTGGGTCGGCTGGAAGCGGCGCCAGATGCGCCAAATGGCCCAGACCCTCAACACCTCCACGCCTGCTGCATTCCTTGCAAGCAGCCTTGTTAATGCGCGTGCCAACCTGCGCCGGGTGACGATTGGTCTGGCGTCCGTTCCGTTCGTTGTTCCGGCCGCGCTTGCCTTCAAGGTGAGCATACGGACCGGCGGAGGTCCGCAGGAGGTGTGGGAGGCCTTTCTGCTGTGGACCCATACGATCCGCGCTCCGATCACATTGGTCGTCCTCTCGATCATAGTTGCATTCAGCCTGCGCTCCCGCAGCAGGATCAAGCGGGAGATGCAGCGCCTCCAAGGGCTACGCCGCGGCTACGAGATCGAAGCTGAAGAAGAAAAGTAAGGTCCGATCCGGACGAAATCCACAACGACTTCCGTGAGCATACCTCGGTTCTCCATCGGAAATACGCTGGAAAGTCCACAACTTACTTGCCGACCTTGAGACAGAACTTCCGGTCCGCCGCGACTGAACGGGTTGAGCGGCGATGCTCGGTCTGGGCGGTGGGCCCGGGCGGATCCTCTTCGCTCCTCCAAGCACAAGGAAGGAACGACCATGAAAAAGATCGACATCAGCAAGCTGCCGGAACTCGCCACCAAGGTTGGGATTCATGGCTCCGTGAAGCAGCGGGAAGTTGGCGGCGCTGGTTGCGGGGGCATCATCGTGGCGGTCATCACCGGCTGAACCAAGGTCCGGAGGGAGCTTCGTGTTCCCTCCGGCACCCGCAGGGGGAACGATCATGATACCTCGCAAGGAATTGAAGCGCTGGCTTGCCGGCGCCGATGCGCAGGACGCAACCGCCGCCCGCTTCGGTGCTGTCGCCAGCCGCATGAAGGCGTTGCCGCTGCTGCAAGGGTTGCGCGACGGGATCGGCGGGCTTGCCGAACCCGATGCGGACGCGGTTCTCGCCATCGCGGGCCGGGCGATGGCCGATGAAGAGGGTATGGCACAGATCATGGCTTGCTTGATCCAGGCCGCGGCTGCCGACCCATTCTTCCGGCCGGCATTGCGCACTGTGGCCACCGACATCCATTCGGGCCTTTTACTGTTCGACACCCCTATTCTGACGCTGTTTCTCTCGGTGATGCCGCCGGAAGGGCTCGCCGCCAAGCGATTGGGGCGGGACGGACGGCGTTCCATCGTCTTTCCGGGACACCAAAGCCTCTACAAGTTCATCCGCTCCGGAGGCGCCACTTTCTCCTTTTGGGAGGCGCCGCAGATCGAGGCGGGGTTCACCGCCGCGGACAGTGGCCGGTGCCGGCTGCTCGAACGCCGGCGGATCGCGGACGGCGAGATCCTGCAGATCGACGGACGGCGGCAGAGCTTCGTGGTCGATCACGCTTCCGCCGATCTCGTCTACTTCCAGGCGATAACCAGCGCGGGGCGGGCGCCGCTGACGGTGGAATATGACGATGTCAGCCTGGAATTCTCCGGTGCAAGCAGCACCGACGAAGTCGGCAGCCGGACCCAGATGATGCTGGCCTTGCTGAGGACGCTCGATCGGCAGGACGCCGTGCCGCTGATGATCGACATGCTTGCCGACCCGCATTTCTACGCACGCTGGCACGCCATGCGGGAACTGCTGGCGCTCGATGCCGAGGCAGCGTTGCCGCACCTTTCGGCCATGGCGAAGGGCGATCCGCACCCTGAGGTTCGCGCCGCGGCGGGGGAGGCCCTGGCCGCCTGCTTTCCGCCGCCTCCTTCGATTGGCGCCGCAACGCCCTCTGTCCTGGAGATGCACTGACATGCCACTTACCATCGACTGCAGCGACGACGCGGCTCCAATCGAACTCGGCGAACTGGTCGAGGCTCTGGAAGAGCGCTTCGACCCCCGCGATGAAGAGGGCTTGGCGGCGTGGGCGCCCGCGCTTCGCCGCCTCGCCGGCAACCGCCGCTTTCTCGGCGACCTCGTTATCGACGAACTCAAGCAGCATTGCGCCGGGCAAAGCGCACGCAACCAGTATAGCGCCCAGGTGATCCTGCTGCATGGATCGCGCCGGTTCCTGGTCCGCGCCAATCTCTGGCCGTCGGAGTCGGACAGCGTGTACGCCAACAGCGGGCCGCAGCCCTTTTTCTACGGGGCGCCGCACGATCACAATTTCAGTTTCCTGACCGTCGGTTACCTCGGCCCCGGCTACCTGAGCGATTATTACGAATATGATTATGGCCGGGTGACCGGCTGCCCCGGGGAGAAGGTTGACCTGCGCTTCATCGAGCGCGCCGGCCTGTCGCCGGGCAAGGTGATGCTGTATCGCAAGCATCTTGACGTCCACAGCCAGCTTCCGCCCGAAAGCCTGTCGGTGTCGCTCAACATCCTGGCGCTTTCCACGGCCAGCGAGTTCGAGGAACAATATGGTTTCGATGTCGGGTCTTCGCGGATCACCGGGATCCTCAATCCCTCATCGTTGGAGACGCTTGTCCGCCTGGCGTCCACCTTCGGCGGCGGCAACGGACAGGATTTGGTGGAGGATTTCGCCCTGCACCACCCCAGCGACCGAATCCGGTTCGCTGCCTGGCGGGCAAAGGCCGCCGCCGCGCCGGACATCGATGCGCGGCTAGGCGTCTTTGACGAAGCGGCGGGGCGGCTGACAGGTCTCGCCGGAGCGCTCGCCAGGCGGGAAGCGGAGCGGGTGCGCGCCGCCCGCGCCTGGATCGATCAAGGGATGGCCGCCTAGCTTGCCGCCTGCCTTGCGAGCTGAAAGCCGTGGAGCAGCGGCGGTATAGCCCGGAGGTTGCGCCGCGCCTTTGTGCGCTTATCCCGGAGCCGTAGCGGGTTGCCCCTGCCTCAGTCCATTCAGGGGAAAGCTTCTCCCACTTTTGCGCATTCCGGGGCGCGCGTGCGCCGATTGTTGCAAAACGGCTACTAGGTACGCGCCCTTTCGGTCTTGCCGCTCCCTTTTTCGGTCTGTTCCCCTCGTTTTTGCACTTGCAACCGTTCGCATGTTCAGTGACACGACTCACGACACCCGCTGTTTGCAGGGTGCCGGTGCGGGGCGTTCGCAGGGGGCTTTTTGACCTGCGCTTGGTTCCTGCCCAGAAAAGATTAACGGGAGGACTGCATCATGAATTACACAACACGCCTTGGGCTGCTCACCGCCACCGCCGTAGCGGCGATTATTTGCGCCGGCCCCGCGTCGGCCGATCCCACTCCTGAGTGCAACGTCGGCGCCGGTGCCAACTCCACCGAATGCGGTGTCGACTCGGTCGCCAGTGCCGATGATGCAACCGCGGTCGGCGACACCGCCACGGCGGACGATGTGAACGCCACTGCAGTCGGCAGCGATGCCCAGGCAACCGGCCGGTCGTCGACCGCGCTCGGCAGCGGCGGCGTCGCATCGCGCGATGTGATCGCGGCCGCCGGCTTCAGCACCGCCGTGGGCACCGGCAGCCAGGTTACCGTCGGCTCGACCGGCGGCACCGCGGTTGGCGACTTCAACACGGTGAGCGCCTCTTTCGGCACCGCCGTCGGCGCCTTCAACACCGCCAGCGGGTCTAGTTCGCTCGCACTTGGTAATGGTTCAACCGCAAGCGGCGTCAATTCCCAGGCAAGCGGCGTCGCCGCCGGTGCTTCGGGGGAAAACGCGATTGCCAGCGGAACGGTCTCGCTCGCCGCGGGTGACAACTCGGTTGCGATCGGCGCCGTATCCACCGCGGGCGCCGAGGGCGCAATCGCAGTTGGTCTTCAGAGCGACGCTTCCGGGGTCAATGCGGTGGCGCTGGGCGTCAATTCCAGCGCTTCCAGCGGAAATGCCGTTGCCATTGGCAGCCTTTCGGTTGCAACCGGCCTGAACTCGCAGGCGATCGGCACTTCGACCAGCGCCAGCGGCGCGAATGCCATCGCCCAAGGCACCAGCGCGCAAGCGACCGGCGTCAACGCGATTGCGCATGGCAATTTCGCTGGCGCGAGTGCTGACAGCGCCATCGCTATCGGCAACCAGGCGAACGGAAGCGCCGCCGGCGCGATCGCCATCGGCCGCACGGCCGGTGCATCCGGCGTGGACTCGATCGCCATCGGCACCGGGGCGCTTGCCACCGGCTCGGTTGCAGTCGGTTCGGGCGCCACCGCCTCGAACGGCGGCTCGGCCTTTGGTGACGACACCACCGCCACGGGCGCGGGTTCGGTCGCGGTTGGCCGCAACGCAAGCGCAACCGCGCTGACCTCCGTCGCGGTCGGCGATGGTGCAAACGCCAACAACGAGGACGGTACCGCAATCGGTCAGGGCGCTCAGTCCACCGGCTTCCATTCCAGCGCAATCGGCGCTGAATCGGTTGCTTCGGGCGTCGGCGCTCAGGCGATCGGCTGGCAGTCGTCGGCCACCGGCACGCGCTCAACCGCGGTTGGCCGCCAGTCCAACGCCACCGGCACGACCTCGTCGGCCTTTGGCGACAATTCGGATGCAACCGGCTTTGCCTCCACCGCAGTCGGCGCGACCTCGCTTGCTTCGGGTCCGGGCGCAACGGCGTTCGGCTTCGCATCGGCGGCCACGGCCGAAGGCGCGGTTGCCGTTGGACCGGCATCTGTCGCTAGCGGCACCGTTGCGACCGCTTTGGGAACCCGGGCTTCGGCGACGGCGAACGGCGCAACCGCGCTGGGTGTCGATGCCAACGCGGCATTCCTGAACTCAACAGCGGTTGGCCGCGATGCGGCCACCACTGCGGAGTTCCAGGTAACCCTTGGCGGCGCCGGCAGCTCGGTTCGTATCGGTGACATCGCGGCAAGCACCCTTGCCCAGACCGGCCCTACCGACGTCGTCACCATCTCCGCGGATGGAACGATCGGCCGTGACACCACGATCCGCACCGACATCGCGTCGCTGCAGACGGTGAACACCACCCAGAATGCGCAGATTGCGGCCATCCAGACGGTGAACACCACTCAGGACACCCGCCTCACCGCGGTTGAATCGACCAACACGACTCAGACCACCCAGATCGCTGCGATCCAGACGCTGAATACGACTCAGGACACCCGCCTCACCGCGGTTGAGTCGACCAACGCGACCCAGTCCGGCCAGATCACGGCCATCCAGAGCGCGAACGCCACGCAGGATACCCGGTTGACCGGTGTGGAAACGATGAACACCGCCCAGAACACCCGCCTCACGTCGCTCGAAGGCGTAAACGGGACTCAGACGACCCAGATCAACTCGTTGTTCGATCTGAACGAAACCAACCGTCTCGACATCCGCAAGGCGAACGAAGGCGTCGCCATGGCCCTGGCCATGGAAACGCCGCAGCTCCCGGGCGAGGCGCGGTTCGGCGTGTCGGGCGGCGTCGGCTACTTCCAGAACCGTCTCGCCGGCACTGCCGCCGTCGCGGCCCGGATCGGCACGATGTCGTCCTTCTCGGCCGGCGTCGGCGTCGGCATGGACAGCGGTGAAATCGGCGCGCGCGCCGGCTTCTCGGCTGCATGGTAACAAGGTTGAAGATCGGGCCGGGGCTTCATGCCCCGGCCCGTTTTTTTTGCGCGGCGCTGATCGGCGCCGCTTTGTTGTTTCCGCATGCCGCGGACGCGCAAACGCGCGAGCGCCGGCAGGCGCGTCAGGTGCAGCCGCCCGCGCGTACGGCGCCTCAGCCGCAGCTAACCGCACCCGCCTCGGTGATCGCATCTTTGCCCGTTCCCGAGGGGATCGTCGTTTCCAAGCTGCTGTGGAGCACCATGGCGGCGCTCGACCAGGCGAGCGATACCGGCAATTTCTCGGTGCTTCGGGACCTCGGCAGCGCCGCTTTCCGCCAGAAGCACAATCCGCAGACCCTCGCCCAGATCTTCGTGCCGCTGCGCGACAAGCGCGTCGACCTTGCCGATACCTTGCTGTTCTCGCCCACCTACGAACTGGCGCCGCACATGGTGACGCCCACCGCCTTTCGGATGCGCGGCAGCTTTCCGATGCGGCCCACCGCGGTCGCCTTCGACCTGATCTACTCCTGGGAGGGGGGCTGGCGGCTCGACGCCGTTGCCGTTCTGCCGATGTCCTCCGTCGGCGGACGCTGATCGCGCCTCTTTCCGTTGCTACGCTTCAGCGGCGGCAGGGGTAGCTTGCCGCAAGCACGCGCCGGATCAGGAAACTGGCGTGCCGCTGCAGATCGTTCGGGCTCGCCGCGAGATGCAATCGCACGGTGTTGACGAGCTGCTCGCCCGAGACCGTCGCGGGGCGGCACACCGCACCGCTCGTCGCCAGCTGATCGGCGATCCCCAGCACATAACCGTAGCAGAAGCTGCGATCGCCCGCCTGCCGGCTCACACAGGCCGAGGCGAGCCAGCGGCCGTCGGTTGCGCTCAGGATCGGCTGGGCAGCGCGATTCGCCGCCCTGCTTTGCGCCAGGGCCGGCTGGGCAAGCGCCGCCGCTACGAGGGCGAGCGGCGAAAGGAAGCGGAACGCGAACATGCTTGCAAACCTCGGTTGAACTCTTCGGCCCGAAGCTGACACCACGGCGCCCGCCGGCGCAAGCGCCAAGCGAGGGTGGTCTGAGGTCTGCGCTGTTCATCTTTGGGGGTATGGAGTGGAGGCCCGACCGAGAATCGAACTCGGGTGCAAGGATTTGCAGTCCTCTGCGTAACCACTCCGCCATCGGGCCGCGGGCGCCGAATTGGAAGGGAAGCGCCCCCAAGTCAACCTTTAAGGCGACGCGCTTTGCTTGTCCGCGCCCGCACAGCTCCGTCCGGTTTCGAACAGCACAGCCGTTGCGCAAACGCGCGGGCAATGGGCAAAGACGGTGGCACGGCTCTTGCTGTTCTCGCGTTGCCGCCCGATGGTGTGGAGAATGCTTGGCCTCCCAAAGCCGAGCCGGTAAGACGATGGGGCAGTGCAGGTGTATTGCATCCATAAGACAGTTGTGCAATTGAGAGCCGATGACCGAACATAATTTCGAGCACATGCGCCGCGCGATGATCGCCAACCTGCTGCGCACCACGGGCACCAACGATCCCGCCGTGCTGGCCGCGATCGGCGAAGTGCCGCGTGAACGCTTCATGCCCGAAGCGCGGATGGCGATGGCCTATGCCGATGCGCTGGTGCCGCTGACGCCCGGACGTGACATGAACAATCCGATGGCGCTTGGTAGGCTGCTCACCGAAGCGTCGGCCGAGCAGGGGGAGCGGGCGCTCGTGATCGGCGCCGCCACCGGCTATGCCGCCGCCGTGCTGTCGCGCCTTGTCGGCCACGTCGTCGCGGTGGAGGACGACCCGGAGCTCGCCGCGTTCGCGCGTACGGCGCTTGCCGATTATCCCGTGACCTTGATCGAAGGCCCATTGGGCGAAGGCCATGCTGCGGGCGGGCCGTACGATCTTATTCTGGTCGACGGCGCGATCGAGTTCGTACCCAATGCGCTGATTGCTCAGCTGACCGATAACGGGCGGCTGGCGGCGGCGATGCTGGACAATGGGGTGTCGCGGCTTTCGCTGGGGCGCAAGGCAGGGGACGGATTCGGCACGGCGGCGTTTTCGGATGCAGCCGCGGCGATCCTTCCGGGCTTTGCGAAGCCCAAGACGTTTACATTTTAAGAGCGGAGTAGAACGGATGCGGGGTGGGCTTTTGGCGGCGGCGAGTGCCGCGGCACTGATCGTGGGCGGGGCCGCGCAGGCGGAAACGCTGCGCGACGCGCTTGTACGGACCTATAACAGCAACCCGACGATCATGGCGCAGCGTGCCCAGCTTCGCTCGCTCGACGAAGGCGTGTCGCTCGCCCGGGCGCAGGGCCGTCCCCAGGTGTCGGGCGTTGCCGGGGTCAACCAGAACATCATCCGCCGCGGCGCCGTGCCGGGCCGAAGCATCAATGCCGGGCTGGATGTCAGCTACGACGTGTTCAACGGCGGCCGTGTCCGCAACGGGATCCGGGCCGCCAATGAGCGGGTCGCCGCCGGCCGCGCCAATTTGCGGGCCACGGAAGGCGACATCTTCACCGAAAGCGTCTCCGCCTACATGGACGTGATCCGCGACCGGTCGATCGTTACCCTGAACCGCAATCAGGTGCGGGTGCTGGAAACCAACCTCCAGGCCACCCGCGACCGGTTCGAAGTCGGCGACCTGACCCGCACGGACGTTGCCCAGTCCGAAGCGCGCCTGGCACTTGCCCAGTCGAGCCTCGCCACCGCCCAGGGCCGGCTCGAGGGCAGCGAAGAAAATTACCGCCGGGTGATTGGCACTCTGCCGGACGAGCTCGATCCGCCGCCGCCCTTGCCGGCGCTCCCCGCCACCGCCGCGCAGGCGGAGGACATCGCGCTCGCCAACAACTCAGACCTCGCCTCCATCGCTGCCCAGATTCGCGCCTCCGGCCGCGACGTCTCCATCGCCCAGGCGGACCGGCTGCCGACGCTGTCCGGCGTGTCGAGCGCGGATTATATCAACTATGTGGGCTCGCAGCCGACCGGCATCGGCGGCTCCAGCCGCTCGGGCAGCGTCGGCCTGCAGGCGCGCATTCCGATCTATCAGGGCGGCCTGGTCGGCGCCCGCGTCCGCCAGCTCCAGGCGGTGCAGAGCCAGTTCCTGGAGCGCGGCGTCGAGGTCGAGCGGCTGGTGGTTTCCAACACCCGCGCCGCCTTCGCAAGCTACCAGGCGGCGCAGGAAGCGATCGAATCCAATCAGGTGGCGGTGAACGCCAACACCCTGGCGCTGGAAGGCACCCGCGCCGAGCAGACGGTGGGCACGCGCAACGTGCTCGACGTGCTCAACGCCGAGCAGGAGCTTTTGAACAGCCAGGTGGCGCTCGTCACCGCTCGGCGCGATGCGTACGTCGCGGGCTTCCAGCTTCTCAACGCAATGGGCCGGGCCGAAGCGGAGGATTTGAACCTTGACGGCGGCGCGCTTTACGATCCGGTGGCCAACTACAACCGCGTTTCGCGGCGCTGGTCCGATTGGGCGGACGATGCGGCGCCTACGGCCGTCTCCACCCGTACTGTTACCAGCACATCAATCACCCCCGTGACAGCGCCTCAGAATTGAGCAATAACCCACTCGTTATGGGGGAAATTAACCAGGATCCGTCGATGGAAGACATTCTTGCTTCCATCAAAAGGGTGATCGCCGAGGACGGCCGCGCGAGCGCTCGTGCGGTTCGCGGCTCGCGTCCGGCCGAAGCGCCGCGGCCTGCGGAGGAGGATGTGCTGGAGCTGTCCGATCCGGTGACGGAAGCGGACGGCCTGATCTCCCCCGATGCCGCGCAGGCGAGCCGGCAATCGCTGGCTGCTTTGTCCGCGCTCAAGGAGCGCAGCGATGCGCTTCCGGTGGGCGACGGTCCGCTTGAAGCGGTGGTGCGCGAGATGCTGAAGCCGATGCTCAAGGACTGGCTCGACCGCAACCTGCCCGAGCTCGTCGAGGAACTCGTCACCCGCGAGATCGCCCGGATCACCGGCAAGAGCCTCTAGCCCTCCCTTCACCGTCACCCCGGACTTGATCCGGGGTCCACCTTTTTTTCGTACCCGCCGAAAGGAAGAAGGTGGATGCCGGATCAAGTCCGGCATGACGAACAAGAACAGCGCGCATCGCTGTGCCACCCCTTATTGCTCCCCCGCCCGCGCTTCGTCTAAGCCCCGGCGCATGAGCGAACTCCCAAAAACCTTCGATCCGGCCGCCATCGAGGCGCGCTGGTATGCCCATTGGGAACAAGGCGGCATGTTCCGGCCCGAGCGGCCAAATGCCGAGCCGTGGACGATCGTGAATCCGCCGCCGAATGTGACCGGCTCGCTCCACATCGGGCATGCGCTCGATAATACGTTGCAGGATATCCTCACCCGCCATGCGCGCCTGCAGGGGAAGGATGCGCTTTGGGTGGTGGGAACCGACCATGCCGGAATCGCGACGCAGATGGTGGTGGAACGGCAGCTGGAGGCGCAGGGCCAGCGCCGCGCCGACCTCGGCCGCGAGGCGTTCGTCGAGAAGGTCTGGGCGTGGAAGGAAGAAAGCGGCGGCGAGATCACGCGCCAGCTTCGCCGCCTTGGCTGCTCGATGGACTGGGAGAATGAGCGCTTCACCATGGACGAGGGCTTCAGCCGCGCCGTCTTGAAGGTGTTCGTGCAGCTCTACCGCGAGGGCCTCCTCTACCGCGACAAGCGGCTGGTCAATTGGGACCCGAAATTCGGCACCGCCATCTCCGATCTCGAGGTCGAGACCAAGGAAGTTCAGGGCAAGTTCTGGCACCTGCGCTACCCGCTGGAGGACGGCTCCGGCTTCGTCCAGGTCGCCACCACGCGGCCCGAGACGATGCTCGCCGACATGGCCGTCTCCGTGCATCCGGAAGATGCGCGCTACGCCGCTTTGGTCGGCAAGCGCATCCGCCTGCCGATCACCGGCCGCCTGATCCCGATCATCGCCGACGAACATGCCGACCCGGAGCTTGGCTCGGGCGCGGTGAAGATCACGCCGGGGCACGATTTCAACGACTTCGAAGTCGGCAAACGCGCCGGCTTCAAGGCCGCGGACATGCTCAACATGCTGAGCAGCGACGCAAAGGTGGTGCAGACCGCCGACGGGCTCATCCCCGCCGAGTTCGTCGGCATCGACCGCTTCGACGCCCGCAAGGCGGTAGTCGAGCGGCTGGAAGCAGAGGGCCTCCTCGTCCAGGTCGAGGACCGGATCATCCAGACGCCCTATGGCGACCGCTCCGGCGTGGTGATCGAGCCGTGGCTCACCGACCAATGGTATGTCGACGCGCACACCCTTGCCCAGCCGGCGATCGAGGCGGTGCGCTCCGGCAAGATCAAGGTGGTACCCAAGACCTGGGAGAAGACCTGGTTCAACTGGTTGGAGAACATCCAGCCCTGGTGCGTAAGCCGCCAACTCTGGTGGGGCCATCAGATCCCGGCCTGGTACGACGAAACCGGCAAGGCCTATGTGGCCGAGACGGAGGAAGACGCGCAGGCCGAGGCAGGGGAGGGCGTCACCCTCATCCGCGACAACGACGTGCTCGACACCTGGTTCTCGTCCGCCCTTTGGCCGTTCGCGACGCTGAACTGGCCAGAAGGCGCCGACTCAACCCTCTCCCCAGGGGGGAGAGGGCAGGGTGAGGGGGTTCTGACTCCGGGTGAAAACGACGCCGGTCGAGCCCCCTCACCCCAACCCCCTCCCCGCCAGGGAGAGGGGGTGAGGTGGACGGCCACGCCTGGGTCCAAGCTCGCGCGCCACTACCCGAACGACGTGCTGATCTCGGGCTTCGACATCATCTTCTTTTGGGATGCGCGCATGGCGATGCAGGGCATCCACTTCATGGAGGAGGTGCCGTGGAAGACGCTCTACCTCCACGGGCTGGTGCGCGATTCCAAGGGCGCCAAGATGTCGAAGTCGAAGGGCAATACGGTCGATCCGCTCGGCCTCATCGACCGCTTCGGGGCGGATGCGCTTCGCTTCACGCTCGCCGCGATGGAAAGCCAGGGGCGCGACATCAAGCTCGATGAGAAGCGCATCGAGGGCTATCGCAACTTCGCCACCAAGCTGTGGAATGCGGCGCGCTTCTGCCAGGCCAACGGCATCGGCGGGTCTGCGGGGCTGGAGCCGCCCGCCGCTGAGCTTCCGGTCAACCGGTGGATCGTCGGCGAGACGGTGGAAACGGTGCAGGCGCTCGACCTCGCCCTAGCTGAGCTGCGCTTCGACGAAAGCGCCAACACCATTTACCCCTTCGTCTGGGGCACCTTCTGCGACTGGTATCTGGAGCTGATCAAGCCGGTCTCGGTCGGCGAAGAGCGGGGCCAGATCGACGCGGAATCGAAGGCTGTTGCCGGCTGGGTGCTGGACCAAATCCTGGTCATCCTGCACCCCTTCATGCCGTTCATCACCGAAGAGCTGTGGAACGCGATGGGCGAGCGGCCCTACCCGCTTATCCTCGCCAAATGGCCGATGCCCGACGCGCGCGCGCTCGATCCGGAGGCGGGGCCCGAGGTCGACTGGCTGATCCGGCTGGTGAGCGGCATCCGCGCCGCCCGCACCGAGCTCAACGTGCCGCCCGGCGCGCGCCTCCCGCTCCACATCCGCGAGGCGGGCGAGCAGACCAAGGCGCGCCTTGCCCGCAACGAAGCGGCGCTCAAGCGACTTGCGCGGATCGACGGCGTCAGCTTCGACGAAGCCTCCGGTGGTGCCGCACAGGTGGTGGTGGATGAGGCGACCTTCATCCTGCCGTTGGAAGGCGTGATCGACATCGAAGCCGAGCGCAGTCGTCTGTCCAAGGCATTGCAGGCGGCGGAGAAGGAGCGGGACGGGCTCGCCGGCCGCCTCAACAATCCCAGCTTCGTCGAACGCGCCAAACCGGAAGCGGTGGAGAAGGCCCGCGCCGACCATGCTGAGAAAGCTTCGGACGCGGAGAACTACCGGGCGGCGCTGGCGCGCCTCGGCTAGGCCGCGGCCTCCGCCGCCCCCTCGTCCTCCCCCTTCGTGGCCGGGGCGGCGACTTCGATCACGCCGGTCGCGATCCTGGCGGTGATCGGCGTCTTCGCAAGCACTTCGCCGTCGATGGAGATCGGCTGGCGCGGGCGGGTGGCGATCTTCAGGCTTTTGCCGCGAAACTCCTGAACCGGGCCCTGGCGAGCGGGGAGGCGCAGCATGCTTGCCACCCAGTTCCAGATCAACGGCAGCACGGTGCGGCCGGCCACCGCTTGGACGACGATCATCCCGCTATCCACCGTCGCGCTTTCGATGAGCTCCACGCCGCCATGGTAGCTGCCATTCGCGATCCGCACCTCCGTGGCCCAGATCGTCTCGGTCTTCTCACCATCATCCACCGTCAGGCGGAAGGCGTGGAAGCGCATCAGGCACCAGATCGCCCACAGCAGATAGCCGACCCGGCCGAGGTAGCGCTTGAGCTTGTGCGGGATGCCTTCGCCGATCATCGGCGACAGGCCCATTGCGGCGCAATTGGTGAAATAATCCCCGTCGATCACGCCAAGATCGATCCGCCGCCGTTCGCCGTGGGCGATGACGTCGATCGCGCCGTCGAGGTCGAGCGGCACGCCCAGCGTGCGCGAAAAGCTGTTGGCGGTGCCCAGCGGCAGAAGGGCGAACACGCAGTCCCGGCCGACGAATTCGTCGACTGCGTAGGAGAGCGAACCGTCGCCGCCGCCGACGATCACCATCGGCGCGCCGTCCCACACCGCCTGCCGCACCGTGGGCACCAGCTTCTTGGGATTGCGCAGCGCGTGGGAGGCGATCAGCCGGACGCCAGCCATCTCCAGCTTGGCGGTTGCTTCATCGAACATGTCCTGCCCGCGCCGCGAATGGGCGTTGACGATGAGCACGGCTTCACGGGGGAGGGGGCGTTGGTTTTCCATATCAAGACCGTTCAACCGCCGAAACGGTCAGAATGTCCCCGCACCTCGCCACACCGTGTCGCGGCCGCCTAAAGGGCGGTCTCGGCAAGGTTCGATTTCACCTTGGTGGTGGTTTGCCGGTCGTTGATTTCGACGTAGACCCAGCTTGGCGGCGAAATCCCTTCTTCCACCGCGAACCAGATCGAGCCGAGGTTCTGCGGCGAACTCAAGGCGCAGAAGCCGTAAAGGCGCTTGCCGCTGCTGTCGAAGAAATCGACCCAGCTTCGTGACGAATTGGTGTTGGCGCCGCAGGGCGGCAGGCCCGGCGCCGCCGCGAACAGCGCCGCCGGATACTGGTCCTTGTTGGAGATGTCGAAGCGGTAGCGGACCCAGTTCTTGCCGCCCGCGCTGTAATATTCGTGGCCAGTGAGGTACAGGACCGGCTTCGGCATGGACTGGGCCGCGGCGGCCGTTCCGGCAAGCGCCGCATAGAAAGTGGCGGCGATCACCGCCAGGCCTTTCAAGGTGCTGATCATTTCTTCATCCCCCTTGTCTCCGGCGAAAGATGACATCGATGCGGGGCCGGTACAATCTCCCGGGTGGATTGTGCGAGACGGCGAGACGCGCAGGCCGCTTTGCAGGCGCATCGGGGGCCGCTACTAGCGCCTCATGAGCTTCGCCGCCTTTCCCGCCGCGCGCCTGCGCCGAACCCGCTGCGCCGCCTGGAGCCGGGCGCTGGTCGCCGAGCATGTTCTTACCCCGGCGGACCTGATCTGGCCCCTGTTCGTCACCGAAGGGCAGGGGGTGGAGGAGCCGATCGGCACGTTGCCGGGCGTATCCCGCTGGTCCGTAGACCGGCTTGGCGAAAAGGCGCGGGAGGCGCGCGATCTTGGCATTCCGTGCGTCGCGCTGTTCCCGAACACGCCGCGAGCGCTTCGCACCGCCGACGGGCGGGAGGCGCTCAATGCCGACAATCTGATCTGCCGGGCAATCAAGGCGATCAAGGACGCGGTGCCCGAGATCGGCGTGCTCACCGATGTCGCGCTCGATCCCTATACCGCCGATGGTCATGACGGCATCACCGACGAATGCGGCTATGTGCTGAACGACGCGACCAGCGCCGTCCTCGCCGAGCAGGCCCTGGTGCAGGCGGCGGCGGGCGCGGACATCGTTGCGCCGTCCGACATGATGGACGGCCGCGTCGGCGTGATCCGCGCCGCGCTCGAAGGCGCCGGGCATCACAATGTGCAGATCATGGCTTATGCCGCCAAATACGCCTCCGCTTTCTACGGCCCGTTCCGTGACGCGGTAGGCTCGGGCGGCCTCTTGAAAGGCGACAAGAAGGGCTACCAGATGGACCCCGCCAACGGCACGGAGGCGCTTCGCGAAGTGGCGCTCGACATCGCCGAAGGGGCCGATCACGTCATGGTGAAGCCGGGCCTTCCGTATCTCGACATTGTTCGGCGGGTGAAGGAGCGCTTCGAAGTACCGGTGTTCGCCTACCAGGTGTCGGGCGAGTACGCGATGATTGAGGCCGCCGCCGCTGCCGGAGCGGGGGACCGTGAAGCGCTGGTCCTGGAAACGCTGATGGCGTTCAAGCGGGCCGGCTGTTCGGGCGTCCTCACCTACCACGCGCCGCTCGCTGCGCGGCTGCTGGGCAGGTGAGCGCCGCGCAAGGCCAGCGGTTCGCGATCGGCGCCCGCTTTGCGCGGCCGCTGTTCCTGGCGACCATCCTCACCGGCTCGTTCCTGCTGTTCCTCACCCAGCCGATGGTGGCGCGCATGGCGCTGCCGCGGCTCGGTGGCGCTCCGGCGACATGGAACAGCGCCATGGTGGTCTACCAGGCGCTGCTGCTCGGCGGCTACGCCTACGCCCACTTCGCCTCGCGCGCGGCGCCGCGGCGGCAGGCGGGCATCCACCTGGTGCTGTTCGCGCTTGCCGCCTTTTGGCTGCCCATCGGCCTACGCGATATCGTGCTGCCGCCCGAAGCTTCGGCCTCCCTGTGGGCGCCATGGCTGCTGCTGAGCTCGATCGGGCCGTTATTCTTCATCGTCTCCGCGCAAGCGCCGCTGATGCAGCGCTGGTACGCGCTCGATCCGCAGCGGGGCGACCCGTATCCGCTCTACGCCGCCTCCAACCTCGGCAGCTTCGCGGGCCTTCTGTCTTATCCCTTGCTGGTCGAGCCGGCGCTGACCCTTCAGCAGCAGAGCCTGCTCTGGTCGGCCGGCTATGCGCTGCTCGTGCTGCTCGTGGCGTTGTGCGCGCTCACCATTCCTGCCGCCGCCGTGGAGGCGGAGCCGCAGGAGGATTCCGGGCCGGCGCCAACCCACAAGCAGCTCCTCTGGTGGGTGATCCTTTCGGCGGTGCCTTCGGGGCTGATGCTGTCGACGACGACCCACCTCACCACCGACATCGTCGCCTTGCCGCTGCTGTGGGTGGTGCCGCTCGGCCTTTATCTGCTGAGCTTCGTGGTCGCCTTCGCCCGCCGCCGGTGGAGCGCGGACCTGCTCACCACGCTTGCGCCGTTTCTGCTGCTCATCGCCGGTGGCTTCACGTTCAGCGGCGGCTCCAAGAGCCCCTTGTTCATTGCAACGCTCGGCCTGCTCCTGCTGTTCGTGATCGCCGTGGCGCTGCACACCGCCATGTACCGCTCGCGCCCGGCGGCAGGGCATCTCACCACCTTCTACCTGGCCATGTCGGTCGGCGGCGTGATCGGCGGCATCTTCTGCGCCGTTGTTGCGCCAAGCGTGTTCGACTGGACCTACGAACACCCGCTGCTTCTGCTCGCCGCCGCTGCCCTGGTCCCGCAAAGCGGGCTTATCCCCCAGGCCGAGCGCATGCCCCTCTGGCTGAAACTCACCATCGTCGGCGCCTTGTTCTGCCTGTCCTGGGCAGCCGACCGAAGGCCGTTCCCATGGATTGAGGAGCCGGTGGCGCTTGCCGCCAGCGTCGCCATCTCCCTGGTCGCCCTGCTGTTCCTCGGCAGCCGCTTGTTTTTCGCGCTTTGCCTTGCCGCTTTGATGCTGAGCTATGGCGGCTGGCGGACCATCGACGAATCCTTGGAGCCCGGCCGTACCCGCTCCTATTTCGGCGTGTATTCGGTGAGTACTCGCGACGATCCGCCGGCGCGGTTGCTGTCCCATGGCACGACCCTGCACGGCGTACAGAGCCTCACGCCGGGCCTGGAGACGGAGCCGACATCCTATTATGCACGGGGCTCGGGGATCGGCCATGCAATGGCGTCGGTGGAGGTGTTCCATGGCGACAACCCGCGCGTCGGGGTGGTCGGGCTCGGGACGGGAACGCTGTCCTGCTACGCGATGCCGGGGCAGAGCTGGACGTTTTTCGAGATCGATCCGGAAATGGTGCGCATCGCGCGGGAAGGCGGCCAGTTCAGCTTCCTGCGCCGCTGCGCGCCCCAGGCCCGCATCGTGCTCGGCGACGCGCGGATCAGCCTTGCGCGCGAAAAGCCCGGGTCGCTCGATCTCCTGGCGGTGGACGCATTTTCCTCGGACGCGGTGCCGATGCACCTCCTCACCCGTGAGGCGCTGCAGGTCTATCGCCGGGCGCTCAGCCGCGATGGACTGCTGCTGATCCACATTTCCAACCGGTATCTGGATCTGGAGCCGGTGCTCGCCGCCGCGGCGAGGCAGGACGGCTGGCACGGCGCGGTGTTCGATTATGTGCCGACCCTTGGAGAACAGGCGCTCAACATGAGCATGTCGGTGTGGGTTGCGCTTGCGCCGGAGGCGGACACGCTGCTGGCGCTGCGCATCTCAAGCGCGGAGGACGCGCACCTCTGGCGGCCGCTGATCGGTCGGGCGGGCTTTCCGGGCTGGACGGACGATTATTCAAGCATCATTCCGCTGCTGGAGGACTGGCGCAACTGGGTGCCGGACTCGATCAAGGACGTGCGATGATCGAAACCGAGCGGCTGATCCTGCGCGGCTGGCGGGAGGAGGATGTGGAGCCCTTCGTTCGCCACACCAACACGCAAGGCGTGATGCGCTGGCTTGGCGGGGTGAAGACGCCCGAGTTCCTCGCCGGCGTGGTGCGGGAGCGCTTCATGGCCTGGGAGAAGGCGCGCGGCCACACCTTCTGGGTGGTGGAGCGTAAGGACGACGGCGCCTTTCTGGGCTTTTGCGGACTCAAGATCGCCGACGATGAGGGCAGCCCGGTGGAGGGCAGTGTCGAGATCGGCTGGCGCTTTCGGGAGGATGTCTGGGGCCAGGGCTATGCCCGGGAAGCGGCGATGGCCTCGCTCGATTACGCGTTTGGCACGGCGGGCGCCGAGCAGGTGGTTGCGCTTACGGTTGCAGGCAACACGCCGAGCTGGGGGCTGATGGAGCGGCTCGGCATGACCCGTCGGCCCGACCTCGATTATGCCGGCCCGGAATGGGCGGAGGGCACCGTCATCGTTTATCTGATCCGGAGGCAGGAATGGCGGAGCTGATCCCGTTCGGCGGCAAGGCGCCGCGCATCGCCCCCGACGCGTTCGTGGCCCCGGGAGCGCGGCTGATCGGCGACATCGACATCGGCCCGGAGGCAAGCATCTGGTACAATTGCGTGCTCAGGGCCGACGTCAACCGGATCAGCATCGGCGCCCGCACCAACATCCAGGACGGCAGCGTCATTCACGTCGATTCGCCCAAAGCCGGCGACGCCGAAGGGCACGCGACGATCATCGGCGCGGACGTGCTGATCGGCCACATGGCGATGGTCCACGGCTGCATCCTCCACGACCGCGCCTTTGTCGGCCTGGGCTCGATCGTCATGGACGGCTGCGAGATCGAGAGCGAGGCGATGCTTGCCGCCGGCGCCATGCTGACCCCTGGCAAGCGCATTCCCGCGGGGCAGCTTTGGGCCGGGCGGCCGGCCAAATATGTGCGGGACCTAAGCCCCGAGGAACTCGCCGGGCAGCGCGAGGGCGTTGCGCATTACGTAGCGCTCGCCAAGGCGCACCGGGACGCGCTCAGCCGCCGCTGAGGCCCGAGCGGAGCCGGTCCACCGCCGCCTGCTGGCGGGCGGCGAGTCCGCTGACCCGCGCCAGCGCTTCGGTGAGCCGCTCGTAATCGGCGGTGCTGAGCGGCCCCTTATGGGCTTCTGCCGTGGCGAACTGGTCGAGATCGGCAACCGCGCGGGAGGTTGCGGCGCGGGCGGCTTCGACCCGGGACACGGCTTGCTGGGCGGCGATCCAGGTTTCGCCGCCGCGTGGGCCGGAGCGAGCAACCAGCGGACGGGCGGCGGCAAGCGCGCGCTCGAACGCGGCGTCACCCGCCGCCGCGGCCGCCGCGAAGCTTGCCGCCTGACCGGACAGGCCGGCGCGGTCGGGTGCCTCCGGCAGGGTCTGCAGCGGATCGCCGCTCGCGTAGAGCCGCTCCGCCTCGCGCGGAGCCAGCGAAGGAAAGTTCCCGCGGGCGGCGCAGCCGGGGAGGAGTGCGGCGGCGGCGAGCAGGAGCGGCAAAGCGGATTTCATGGCTCCCCTCCTAGGTTGCGCCGCTTTTGCCCGCAACACGCTTGCGTCCCCCGAACCTTCCCCCTATGTGCCCGTCCTGCCGCGCGCCCGTAGCTCAGCTGGATAGAGCATCAGACTACGAATCTGAGGGCCGGAGGTTCGAATCCTTCCGGGCGCGCCAATTTCTAGAACGGACGGATATCCGCCGTTTTCTCCAAATCGGCAGGCAGATGAAGCGGGCGCCCAAAACGCGAATGTTGCCCGGAGCGGACCGCCCGCTTCTCGGCCATGCGCCGGCGACCGCGGACATCCAGCCGGCCTCGTGGGTATGTCTGCTGTCGACCCATTGCAGACATTCACCGGTTCGATATCTTCCCCCAATGAAAAAGTTGGCTTTCCTCGTTCTGGCAGCGAATGTCGCCGGTTGCGCCGCGCCCTTCGTCCGTTCCGGCATACGCGAGTACGGCGACCTTTGGAGGTTTGTCGGACAGGAGGTAACCCTGGTCGGCTACTGGTCGGCACAACATGAAGCCCAGGGCATCTACTTCGGTAAACGAAGGTATCGCTATGCCCCCCGCCAATGTGTGGCGGTCGATCCGCCTCCACGCGTGCAGCATCAAAGTGCCGTTCGCGTCAGAGGAACCCTGGAACGCAGCGGCTGCGGCGACGACCTTATATGCCTGACGGTCTGCCAGCCCTTGGTCCTCACGAACGCCCGTTTGGCCCGTTAGAGGAGAGCGCTTCCCACCCACAGGCTCAAACGCGCGGACGCGGGAAAGCTCCTTCCGGCTGCTGGGTGAGGTCTTGTCGGAGGTAGCAGGACCTGCAGACGGCAACCCGAAGCCTTCATTCCTCGTGGATCAGCGAGGAGACCCCCCTCGCAGCAACGACCCAGCGGTAAAGCGCGTCGGCTATGTAGAACCGGAACTGCGTGGCATCGAAGTAGACGCGCTTGGCGTTGCCGACGCAGCGGCGAGCGCGGTTCACCATCGCCGCCTCGAGCCGGTTGATCGACTCAGCACGCTCCTCCCTTATCAGCCGCACCGCTAAGGTCGGTTCCATTCGAACGAAGCACACAGCGGCTTCAAAATAGCGCCGATCAACGGGCCGGCGAAACCGGGCAAGAGGGACCTCGCGGCTGTTGAAGCGAGCCTGAACTTCCGGGTCGTTCGTCTGCGCCCTGGTCAAGCTCAAGCCTGGCGCGAACGTGCGCAACGTCTCCAGAAATAAAGCGCCGCGGTCGTAATAACGCGCGTCGTAGACATTCGACTTCGTTCCGGTCTCCCCCTGCGGGTCCAGCAAGCAGCTGGCACTCAGTTGCGCAAGCCGCGTCTGCGCATAGGCTTGCGGCGCGCTGTTGATCCGGCCGTCCAGCGTTGCGCGCACCATCCGCAGGTTTTCCGGGGACCGCCGCATGGCGCAGCGGGCAAAGAACTGCGAATGCGCGAAAACCTTCCTGCTCGCGGTAGCGCCGGTTCCAGTTCGTCCACTGGAGAGCGTTCGGGCTGTAACCGCGGAATCCCCATCGTCTATATCGCGAAGACCGGTGACGACGATCTCGTCAGACCCGGTTGCAGGTACTTCCGGCGGTGGCGACTCCGTCTGCAACAAAGCCGCGACCGCGAAGCTCAAGGGGCCAGCCCACAGCAAGAACGTTTCCCCAGATTGTCCGTGGGTTCAACGATTAGCAGGGCGCCGCCATATGGCATAGAGCCAGAGGAGGGCATCCCAAGCCGATTGCCATCAAGACAGAATGACGCACGGTCCGGCCCATCATCATTGTCAGCCTGTATTCAGGCCCACTCGGCTAAGGGTCCACCAAACTTCAGAGAGAGGCTCGTGATGAAATTTGCAGCCAAGGCGCTTCTGGCGGCGGCCGTCGTGTTTTCGTTTCCCGCGGGTGCGGCGGAGAGATCGGCTCGGGTCTACGGCAAACCTACCCAGATCAGTTTTGCAAGTAGGGGGGGCATCCAAGACTGGCATGCCGATAGCGATCGATCGATCTACATCATGGATCGAATGGGCCGGTGGTACTACGCCACCCTTAGCGCCCCCTGTCCGGGTTTGCGGTTCCAGAACCAACTGGGCTTCGACACCGGTCCACTTGGTGAGTTCGACACCTGGGGCTCGGTTCTGACGCGCGATCAACGCTGCCATGTGGAGACACTGGTCACCAGCCCCGCTCCCCAAGCCAAAGGCGGTCCGCGGGTCGACCGTTAAGCTCGATCACCGAACGGTGCGGGAGGCACGACGCAGGAGCGGGAGGACTAAGCCGGTGGGGCCCCGGGTAAGGCGTAAGCCGGTTAGAAGCCGGGCACGTGACTGATCCGCGGTTTACCTTTCAGCTCCTGCCTGTCCCGGCCGCGGTTGCGCTGATCGTCACGGCGTTGATCGCGTACGTCCTGGGTCGCCGGTTGAGCCTGTGGCCAGCAGTGCTTGTTGCAGGCCTGGCGCTGCCGATGCTGGTCGTTGGGATCGGCATTTACCATGCTGCGACGACCGCTGCCGATGACGCACCTCGCGGATCAATCCTGGTGGCCGCTTTGTGTGTGGCTGCGGCGGTTACGCCCCTAACCTTGATGGTCAGTCGCTTCGCCGTTGGCTACGCCCGCCGGTAAGCTTTTCTTCTTTGGGTTCGTAAACCGCTGTATCGTCAGTTTGCGGGAAAGAGGCGGTCCCGTCCGCCGGCGCTTTCAGCGTTTACGCATTCATTTGCGGCACGCCGGATCGTTCACGGGCGCCGCCGCTTGCTGGTGCAACATACGAAGGCGGGGCGTAATTCCGGCTTTCTCGAGCGGCTTCCCGGAAATCATGTCGATCAACTGTTCATGGCCGTTTCGGCGGTTGCACAGGTAAAGAACGGTATGGCCGCCGTCGCGCGCAACCATGCCGGTAGACCCCGACGTGCCCACGGGAACGGCTTCCCGCGCCACCGGCAGCTGCAAGGGAAAACCTTTCCACCCGCCCGAGGCCGAGATGCCGGCGCCGCGCGCCAGTGTGGGGGCAATGTCGATCTGGCTGACGATGCCCTGCGCCGCATAGCCACCGGCGCGCGCATCATAAATCAGAAGCGGAATCTTGAGCGTGGCCGGATCGGCCTCGCCGCCATGGTAGAGCAGCCCGCCTTCCGAGGTCCGCTGGCCATGATCGGCAGTGACGACTACCAGAGCGTCCTCGAGCAGTCCCTTGCCTTCCAGGAGCGCAAAGGCTCGCCTGATGACATCGTCCGCCTGCTGCACGCGGCCGTCATAGATCTGCTGGTACCCGGCTTTGTCGGCCGGGCCGAATAAATAGGCGCCCAGTTTGCCAGTGTCGTCCGGAGTCACGCGAAACGGCGGCTCGATAAACGATCCGGCATGGGCCGACATCAGGTGCAGGTAAAGAAAACTGAGCTTCGGATCGTCGATGCTCAGTCCGCCCAGCCTCATCAAGGCGCTGCGATCATCCGGCTGCTCGCGGGGTGGCTGATCGGAGACGCTGGCGATCGGCCGGCCGAGAAGATTGATGAGCCCACCGAAGTTCAGATGCTCTCCGGCAAGCACCAGATGTGCCTTGTAGCCACTTGCGGTCAGCCGGTGGATGATGGTTTCCGGCCTGCTCCCGAAGTCGTTCCAGCTGCGCGAGGCGACGATGCTCATGATGCCGCAGAAAGAGAAGGTGCAGGTGGAATAGGCTTCGAACTTACGAAGCCGGCCCTGCGCTTCAAGGCTGCTTAGAAACGGGGTGTTGTGCAGTTCCGGGTTGTAGATACCCATCCTGTCGCTGCGCAGGGCATCGACCACGATCAGCACGACCGGTCGACCCTCGGCACGTGGTGCGGGTGCCATCTGGCGAGGTTCGGGGCCGCGGCCGGCGGCGGCAAGCATGTCGGGCGGGGCAATCCCCCAGCGAGGCTGAATGGCTTCGAGCATTTCTGCCCGGACGGAAGGCGGCACGACGCCGAGCACCACCTGGGTGGAAAGCCAACCGGCGATCAGCAGAGCCAAAACTGGAATGGCAACCCGCCCGACCTTGATCCACCGCCTTGCGAGGAGGTTGGCAAGGCTCACAAGAAGTCCGGCAACGGGCGCGTACAGGAGGATGTGGAAGGCGAGAAGCGCAAGCAGGCCCAGTTCCACCACCAGCGGATCGATCCCCACATTGTCGAGCAAGGAGAGCGAGAGCAGCGGATCGGAAACGATGATCCACGTCGGCCCAGGCTTGCCGGTCAAGTTGATGAAAAGGGCGTGGAAGATGTCGAAGATGGTAAAGGCCGCATGGCCAGCGCCAAAAAGGAGAGCGGCCAGGAATCCTCTCCCCTTGCCGATCGGCAGGAGCCACAGCACCGCGGCCAGAAGAGTAAGCAAGCACAGGAAGGAAAGCGCCGTCAGAACATGCATGATCAGCGGCAGAACGCCCGATCCGAGGTCGGCCGCCGCAAAAAGCATCAGCCGCGCCGCCGTCTGCGCCAGCCAGAGCGCCGCGAGCGAAAGGACGTAGGTCCGCTGCAACCGCGAAACGGGGGAAGACAGGAGCTGCATGCCGGTGTGCTAAACCATCGCAGTGCCTTGTAAAGGCATGCGCGGGCTGAACTTCGCGGCCTTTTGGAGACAGGCGCTGCCCTGCCTGCAACGACTGCAATGCCGGCTTCGATACACGGCTTGTGCCGCAGGGGCCGTTCGGTGGGTGAGCAAGGATCCAATGTCCGCTTTCCGCCCATAGCGGACGTAAAGGATGCCGGTCAGTGCGGCCGGCCGGTCACCGGCGTTGCGTATGCAGCAGCGCACTCGGCGGTCAGCCGCTCGAGCGCGTCGAACAGCTCCGGCTCCACCTTTTTGAAGTTGAAACAGCTCTTCCCCTGCATCCGCTTTTCAAGGTCCGGCGGCACACCGTCACGCAGCGTGGGTAGAGCGTAAAGCGGCATAAGATGCCAGGATACGTAGTTCTTCTTCAGTTGCACCGCGCCGAACCACGCCGGCTGGTTCTTTCCGGGCTCGTTCCACAGGGTTTTCAGAACCACGTTCCCGGCTTCGTCCTGAGCCAGGATCATATTCTTGCCCGCCCGGAGCAATCTTTCTCGCAGCTCGACAAAGACTGGTTCTAAAGCGTCCGCCATCACCATCCCCCTCACTGCGTTGACCTCACGCAGGCTAAAGGCAGAAGCTTCCGTTTTCCACCCGTCGCAGACCTCCGGCGGCCTCGGCTGCGTCTGTGCATATCCTGCAGCGCGATCGGTTGATTTGACCTTCGCAGGCTCCATGCGACATCATAGGATGGGTCAAGAAGGACGGGGGGGGCGCAACCGAATGAATCAGCTTCAAAGGAAGGGTTTCCCGCTCATCGGCGTGATCTTTCTCGCGCTGGGCGTCTTCAAGCTCCTTCGAGGTGATGATTGGGTGGTGTGGATCATCCTTGGCGTCTTGTTCGGTGGCCTGGGCGCGGTCAGCCGACGCAAGGACGCGCAGCCCTGACGGGTTATCCACAAGCAGGCTCGGATCTTGCCAAGGCTCCAGGACGGGACCGAACGGGGAAGCAAAATGGCTGGTAACAAATGGCTCTTCTGCGGCGGCGTCCTGAGCGCCCTGGCAGCGATCCTGCACCTGGCAGTGATCGCGGGCGGCCCAGCCTGGTACAGGTTCTTCGGTGCGGGCTCGACCCATTGTGGACATTCGTGCCGTCAGCGAAAAGGGCCGATGAGCCAGTTCATTCTCAAATACGACTTCGGCCGGGATGACCGGCGGGGAGGTGATCGATGTTGAAGAGCGTGCTTGCGATCTTGGTGCTGCTCGGGTCACCGGCAGCCGCTCAGGAGAAGGTGGCGGAGTACCGAAGTGGCGGAGTGAACTTCAAGGTTCCGGTGCCACCAGGCTATTGCCTCCCCAAGGAGTCGCAGTTCGATGCCCTTCGGGCTGCAGCCGCCGGTGATAACCGCAATGTCACGCATCTTGCGCTGCTCGCCTGCAACATAGCGGCGGATGGCAGCATACCGGAGTACATCCTGTTCAAGACGCCCGACGAAGTGGTGAACGCCACCCTTGAGTTGGGGCAATTCCTAGCCGAGGCGGGCGCAGCCTTCGAGAGTCCTGCGATGGCGGAGCTGTTGGCTTCAGGGAAGCTGAATAAGGAGAGCGAGGCTTCGATCAGTAAGGCGCTTGGCAGCAAGATCGATCTCAGCGGAGGTGTCCGCCCGCTCGGCAAGGACGAACGCTGCGCCTACATGGGCGGCACGATGCAAGTGCAGCGGGCTGCAATCGCGTATAAAATTTCCGTTGGAACGTGCATGACGGTGGTGGCGGGCCGATTGATGACGATCAATTGGTACGGGCCCGACAAGGGCGCGGCGGGTGTGGCCGCTTCACTCGCCGCATCGAAGCGCCTTGCCGTGTCGATACGCGGCGCACCGGCACCTTGAGATGCGGCACGCTTGGTACCTGAGCGGCGAGCGGGAGGGCGAGGCTACTCGCCTGAGCCTTGAGCAGGCCCGGAGCCGGCCGCCGCAACTCGGTGGCCGATAGCTCAAGTGCGGGAGCAGGGCTTGCGCCCCCGCTCGCCATCCCCGGCCCGTGCGGCTCTGGCAATGCTCGCCGACTTGTGCTGGTCTGGCGAGGCACCTTTCAAAGCACCGGAATTCAGATGTTGATTCGAATCCTCGCCGTTTCCGCCTTTGCGTGGAGCGGCTTCGCGGCGGCCCAGCAGCCCGCCGCGCGGCCCGCTCCGCCGCCTGCCAAGCCAACGATGCAGCAACTGCTCAGCAGCGGCTACGATCTGAAAGCGGTGCAGCTCTCTAACGGGGCCTGCGGCAACCAGCCGGCCAACCGGACGCAGACGTGCCGGCGCGAGCTGTACTTCCTGCAATCGCCCCGCAAGGACTCCGTCTTCCGGTGCGAACTCGGAACCTGGAACGGTGCGCCGTTGCAGGATTGCCTGAGGATGGGCTGAGTGCGCCTGCTTCCACTCGTCGCGCTGGCGCTGCTTGCGGCGTGCGATGTCGGCGAGGCGCCGGCCGTCACGCCGATGGCCGAGCGGCTGCCCCCCGAAGTGTGCCGGCAAGCCAAAGCGGCGCTCGACAAAAGCGTAAAGGCCGGCGCGCTGATGCTGAACTCCCCCACCGACGCGGTCATCCCGCAGGAAGGGTGGTTCGCGATCGACGCCGCGGGGCGGGAGGCGCTGCAAACCGCGATGGCGCTTTCCGCGGTCTGCGCGGGCGAACCGCGGCTCGAGCAGGAAGTCACCGTGCACAGCGAGGACGGGCAGGTGCTGAGCCGCAGGCTGATAAAAACCTCGTACAGCACCGCCGAGGCGCTGTCGCTTTAGGCCCGCTCAGCCGCCGGCATGCTCCGGCTTGCCTTTGCGCTTGGTGGCGGCGAGTTCCTCGAGCTGCTTTTCGCTCATCGACTCCGCCATGTCCTTGGACGGACCCTTGAGCTTGCTCTTGGGCGTGTCGCCGCGTTTGGCGGAAAGGGCGGCGCCGGCGGCGCGCTGCTGCGATTTCGATTTGGCAGGCACCATTCGCTCCTCTAACGGGTGGCCCAATTGGAACCGCCGCGCCGCCGCCGCGGTTCCCGCAACGCACACCCGAGCGGAGGAACGATGGACGAAATCGAATGGTGGGAGTTCGACTCCGCCAAGGAAATGGCCGAGCAGGTCGCGGGCGACATCGGCTTCGTGATCGAAAGCGCGCTGGAGGCGCACAAGGATGCGCGCATCGCGGTGCCGGGCGGATCGACGCCCGATCTTGTCTATGCGCAGCTCGCCAAGCGTAAGGACATCGACTGGAGCCGGGTAACCCTGATCCCGACCGACGACCGGCTGGTGCCGCTCGCCGACGCGCAGAGCAATTATCGCAAGCTCCAGGGCTATTTCGGGGCGAAGAAGGCGAACATCGTCTCCCTCGTCGATGAAGCGGCGTTGGGCGATTACAAGGAAGCCGGCCGGCTTGCCGACGCCGGGCTGTCCTTGCTGCAATGGCCGCTCGACCTCGCTTGCCTGGGCATGGGCGCCGACGGGCATGTTGCGAGTATCTTCCCGGGTCCGGACCTCGACGCGGCGATCAACGGCCCGCGCTCGCGCCGGGCGCTCGGCGTCAGGCCCGATCCGATGCCGGAGAACGCGCCCGTGGAGCGAGTGACCTTGACCGGCGCCGCGCTCACCTCGGCGCGGACGGTGATGATCATGGTCACCGGCGCCGAGAAGCGGCGGGTGCTGGAGCAGGCGATCAAGGAAGGCCCGCTCGCCTCCGCGCCGATCGGGCGCGTGCTGGCCAATATCGAAGTGCCGGTGGACATCTTCTGGAGCGCCGAGTGAGCTGAGGCGCTCAGGGAGGGCATTCCACCCAACTATCCTGCCCTTCGATCTTCCGGGGATCGAGGGGCAGGGTTTTGCGCAAGTAGGGGCGCAGCGTCTCCCACGGGAGGAGCCTCGCCTGATCGGTCACGAAGCGCTCGTTCCCGTTCTCCTCGAATTTGAGGCACAGGCCCGCTTTGCTGATGCGGGGGAACTGGGCAGGGTCGAGCCGCTGGTATCTGTCGGACGGCTCCACCGGCTCCTCGTACATCCGGAAAAGGAGCGGCCGTGCCAGCGCCGTCTCCCAGCCGCTTTTCGGATCGAAGAAGTCCGCCGCGGTGAGGCGGCGGCGTTGCTTCAGGGACCAGGAGAATGCACGCGACCATGTCCCGCTCACCGGTCCTCCCTTGGGATACTGCCAGAGTTCTTCCCGCGCGAGAATGACGCCGGGTGCCGAGCCGACGATGTCGAGTGCGATCGTCGAGTCGACGGGCCCCACCCATTCTGTTTCATGCTCCATATCGGCGACAATGCGTTGGACCTGCCTGTTGAATGCGCGCTCATCGGCGGTGTTAGGGTTTTGCAACGAACTTGAGGTCGTGCGCTGTTTTGCAGGCCCGCCGTTGAAGCCGAACATTATCTCGTCCTCTTCGGCATAATGGGTGGTGCGGTTCGACACGGTGCGCACATACGTCCGGCCGCCGAGTGAGAAGATGCTGCGTTCGACCAGCACCGTGCCGTTGCCGTCGCTTGAAAGAAGCGCCGCCGAGGCCAGCAGGAGGAGCCCGGGCCGCAGCATCGGCTACAGCAGCTCTTCGAGGTCGAGCGTGTGGAGGAGGGCGGCTCGTGCCCCCTCCATCCGCGCCCACAGCTCGGGATTGAGGAGGTCGTCGGGGGCGATCTGTTCGGGCCAGTGTTCGGCGATGAGTGCGGCGAGGCGTTCGAGCTTCGGCTCGTCGACCATGAAGCGCGGGTCCACCGTGGCCGGGTCCGCGGCGACGCGGAGGCGGAGGCAGGCGGGGCCGCCGCCGTTGGCCATGGACTGGCGGACATCGACGACCAGGACCTGGCGGATCGGGCCGTTGCCGGCGAGCATTTCCTCCAGCCAGCGCCAGACGGTGGGGGTCTCGCGGGCTTCTTCGGGGACGATCAGGGCCATGCCGCCTGCCGGAAGCGTGACGAGCTGGGCATTGAACAGATAGCTTGAGATCGCGTCGGCGAGGGTGACCTGCGCGGCGGGGACTTCGACGATCTCCACTTCGGGGACGAGGCGCCTCAGTTCGGCATAGAAGCTGGGGCGGTCCTCGAAGGCCTGTTCGTGGGCGAAGAGGACGTTCTCATTGGCGACGGCGACGACATCGTTGTGAAAGGCGCCGGCGGCGATCGCCTGCTCCGACTGGCAGACGAACAGGGTGCGATCCCCGTCGAGTTGGTGGACGCGGGCGACGGCGCGGCTTGCCTCCGCGTGCTGCCGCACGGGGTAGGCGCCCCCTTTCTGGCCGTAGACGAAGATCTCGACGCCCGGCGCGCCGTGGGCGGCGGCGATGCGCATGTGGTTGGCCGCGCCTTCGTCGCCGAAGGTGGCGGGGACCGGCGGGTGGACGGCGAAGTGGCGCTCGTCGGCGAACGCAAGGCGAAGCTGAGCGAGCGTTGCCGGCCATTCGTGGCTGCGGTGGGCCATGGTGCGCAAATTGGCGGCGGTGAGGTGGCAGCGGGCGTCGGCGGTGTCGGGCGCCGGGGATACCGTAGCGGCGTTGGCGGCCCACATCGCCGAGGCGGAGAAGGCGGCGGGGCGGAGGGAGGCGGGGACCTCCTCGATCGTGGTGCCGAGCTCGGCCAGCCAAGCCCGGTCGGGGCGCGGGTGGGGGAGAAGGATGCCCTGTGCGAGTCCCAGGCGGAGGTTGTGGCGCATCTTGTCCAGCCCTTGCAGCGCGGCGGCACGCGGGTGGGAGACCAGGCCTTTGTTGGTCGCGGAGGCGATGTTGCCGACGCTGAGGCCGGAGTAATTGTGGCTCGGGCCGATGATCCCGTCGAAGTTGATCTCGCGGATGCTCACGGGCGTCAGCGGCCGATTGCGGTGAAGCTGTCGCCCGGCTCGATGCCGAGCATAGCCGCAGCCGAGCGGGTGATGGTGGCGCCGCCTTCGGGCTCCATCCGAACGTTGGAGCAGGCGGCGGCGAAGCTCTCGAAGCGGCCGGCGGCGAGCATCATGTTGGGCCCTTCGACCGCGTCGGCGACCCCGACCAGCTCGACATCGCGGGCGTCCCGGATGGAGCGAACCTGGTCGGTCTGGGCGATCATTGTGGGGCCGCCGTCGAAGATGTCGATATAGCTTTCAAAGGCGAAGCCTTCGCGCTCCAGCATCCTCATAGCGGCACGGCCGGAGGGGTGGGGCACGCCCATCACCGCACGCGCGCTTTCCGGCAACATGGCGGTGTAGACCGGGGTCTTGGGCATCAGATCGGCGATGAACTGGGTGCCGTGGGTGCCGTTCAATTGGTCGGCTTCCTGGAAGTTCATGCCGAAGAAGCGCCCCGCGATCGCATCCCAGAAGGGCGAGCCGCCGGCTTCATCGATGACTCCGCGAAGCTCGGCGAGAATGCGTCGGCCGAAGCGTTCGCGGTGGCGCTTGATGAACAGGTAGCGGCTTCGCGCGAGGAGCAGGCCAAGGCCGCCGGCGCGCTCGCCGGGGTGGAGGAACAGGCCGCCGACTTCCGAGGAGCCTTCGAGATCGGTGGTGAGGCTGAGCATTTCGGCGCGGAAGGTCTTGCCCAGCGCCCGGGAGGTCTGGGTGAGAGTGCTGATCCGGTAGGAATAGAAAGCGTGATCGGTGCCGACCATTCCGAACACCTGGCAGGTGCCGCGGATCTGGCCGGTTTCGGTGTTTTCCAGGACGAACAGGAACATGTCGTCGCCGGGCTCCGAGCGGTCGGCGGCGAAGCTTTCCTGGGAGCGGATGATCTTGTCGACCAGCGCGCCGCGATCGGGCGGCAGATTGGTGAAGCCGCCGCCGGTGAGTTTGGCCATTTCGTAGATCGATGCGAAATCGTCATTGCCGGCGGGACGGACTCGGAAACTCAATGAAACTCTCCGGATGCGAGCCGCAGAATGGTGAGAGCGGACAATTGCGCGCGCTCGGCAAGGCTTTCGACGATCAGATATTCGTCGGGGGAATGAATGGCGCCGCCGCGCACGCCCATTGTGTCGACGATGGCGACGCCGCAGGCGGCGATGTTGTTGCCGTCGCAAACGCCGCCGGTGTCGCGCCAAACAATGGGCTGGCCCAAGTCGGCGCCGCAGCTTCTCACCAGCCCGAACAGGGCTTCGGCGCGGGCGTCGAGCGGCTTGGGCGGGCGGCCCCAGCCGCCGTGGGCGTGGATTTGGACGTCGTGCTCGGACGCGACGGCGGCGATGGCCGCGTCGAGCAGCGCCTGGGCTTCGGCCTGATCGTCGGGGGTGCGTGGGCGCATGTTGACTCGGAGTACCGCGTGGTCGGGCACGACATTGTTGGGGCCGCCCCCGTCGATCTTCGCCGGGTTTACCGAGAGGCCAAGACGGCGGGCGCGGGAGAGGCGAAGCGCGAGGTCGGCGGCGGCGACCAGGGCGTTGCGGCCGTTTTCGGGATCGCGGCCGGCGTGGGCGCTTCGGCCCTTCACTTGGAGGGAGAAGTTGCCGCTGCCGGGGCGGGCGCCGGCCAGAGTGCCGTCGGGGAGCGCGGAGGGTTCATAGGTGAGGGCGGCCGTCTTGCCGCGGGCGGCTTGGGTGAGGAGGGCAGCGGAGCCGGGGGAGCCGACTTCCTCGTCCGAGTTGATCACCACTTCGTAGCCGAAGCGGGCGGCGAGGGGCGAGGTTTCCACCGCTTTCAGCGCCGCGAGGAGAACGGCGAGGCCGCCCTTCATGTCGGCCACTCCGGGGCCGCGCAGTACCTTGGCGCCGAGCCATTCGAGGCGCTGGAAGGGATGATCGGCGCCGTAGACCGTGTCCATGTGGCCGGTGAAGAGGAGCTGGACCGGAGCTTGCGGGCGGACGCGGAGGTGGAGGTTGCGGCCGTGGGCGAGCGGGCGAAGGGAGCCGTCGGGGTCCATGGCTTCCACCGGCGCGGGTTCGGCGAGGGTGAGGGTGCCGGGCAGGGCTGCGTACGCGTCGGCGAGGAGGGAGGCCATTCGGGCAAGGCCATCGAGGTTGCGCGAGCCGCTGTTGACGCGCGCCCAGTCGCTCACCTGATCGAGCATCGGCGCGGCCGCGGCCGCTTCCAGCACCGCCTGTTCCTCGCTCGTCACCCCTTGCATGCGGCGAGCCTTAGCCAATGATTCGCGGCAGCGCCACACCGGGCGGGGAGCTCAAGGGCGCTGCAGAATTGACGAAGTGTGGGGTTTCGCCAGGGGGATTGTGTCACTTCTGTAAACTCTGGCGGGGGGTGCCTCGGGGTGGGAATGTGGTCCGGCAGGGGTGCGTGAAGTGTCATCGGGGCACAAAGACATATTTGGGGGCATGTAGGAAAGCGCAACGTCATGCCGGACGGAGGGAGGATGAAGAACTGATGGGAGAGTTGTTCGTAGGCGGGGAGTGACTCTCCTCCCTTCACGCCGGCTGATGCGAATGGGCGCCGGCCGCAGCAAGGGAGGGGTTGGGGTGGGTTTCTTACAAGCGGTAAGCGGCGGACGCGCAAAGGGTGTTGAACCCACCCCCAGCCCCTCCCTTTCGGAGCTCCGCGAGTTTCTGAAGGCGCTGCGGCGGTGGGAGGGGGGGGGTCAGAGGTAGGCTTGGAATGCCTCCAGCACGTCTTCGTATAGCTTGCGCTTGAAAGGGACGATGGTGGCGGGGAGAGGTGTTCGTAGGCGGGGAGTGACTCCCCTCCCTTCACG
>DASWNA010000069.1:0-4411 GCA_036399475.1 Allosphingosinicella sp. | reverse complement strand
GCTGCGGGCGGCCGAAGCATTTACGGGGACACCCGACACGGTTGACGCGGGATGGAGCAGCCCGGTAGCTCGTCAGGCTCATAACCTGAAGGTCGCAGGTTCAAATCCTGCTCCCGCAACCACCACAAACACCAGCCCCCGCGCCATCAGGCACCGGGGGCTGTGTTGGTTTTGGACCCCTGAGGTTCGAAGGCGCACCTGCTCCGGACCGGCTGGCCGTAGCCCTCATATCCGGTCGGCCAGCGCCATGGCGTTGGCGGTCGCCTCCGAGCCCGCCGTATTGTCGAACATGCACCAGGCATCCCGTCCCGCCGCCAGCGCCGTGCGGATCTGCGCGGCATAGCCAGCGATCGCCTCCTCCTCATAAGCCGACCGGTACATGACCGGCGATCCGTGCAGCCGCCAATAGGCCAGCCCCGGCCACCCGCCTGGCACCGCGGCTGCGGCGACCGGCGCCGGGTCCGCCGCCACCCGCGCGACCCTGAGCCCCGCCAGCAACGCGTCCGCCCCGGCCTCGAACCACGACGCATTGCGAGGCTCGCAGGCGATCTGCGCGCCGGTCAGGCCCCGCAGGTGCGTGAAGAACGCCTCCGCCACGCGGGCATCGAAGCCGAGCTTGGGCGGAAGCTGCACCAGCAACACCGCAAGCTTGTCCCCGAGCGGCGCCACATCCTGCGCAAACTGCTCCGCCAGCGCCTCGCAGCCCACCAGCTTGGCCTGGTGCGTGATCGTCTTGGGTATCTTCACCGCGAAGCGAAACGCCTCCGGCACCGCGGCCGCCCAGCGCGCCCAGGTCGCCGCACGGTGCCGGCGGTGGAAGGAGGAGTTGATCTCCACCCCGCGAAACACGCGAGAATAGCGCTCGAGCGCCGTGCCCTCGCCCGGGAAGGCCGCCGCGTCGCGCGCGGGAATGCTCCATCCCGCGGTGCCGATCACGGCCTCCACCGGCCTCACCTCGCCCGCAGCCATCCCGTCACCGCATAGCGCGGCTCGGCGGCCAGCGGCGTCACCCAACTGACGCTGTGCGTCTGCGGCACGCGAAACAGGTTGAGGCTGTTGAAGCCCGGCGTGAAGCCCCGCACGATATTGCCATCGGCGTCGTGGAAGAGCAGCAGCCCGCCCCAGTCCGGCCGCCAGTGCGGCGTCAGGTTCAGCACATAGGCCGCGCGCCGCCCCATCGTATCGGCGCGGTCGTCATGCGCCGCCAGGAAGTGCCCGGCCGTGTAGCGCGATGCATGGGCATCGGCGAAGGCGATGTCGCCGGCTCCGGTCAGGGTCCGCATCGCCGCCAGCAGATCGGGCGAGGACATGAAGCCGGCAAAGTCAGCCAGCAGCGGCGCCTCGGCCTTTGCCGCCTCCGCATCGGCGCTCAGCCGGATCGCCTCGTAGCGGAACTGGAAGGCGTAGCGCCCGCCCATGGTCACGGCCTTGTCGAGCTTCGCCCACTCGGCCTCGCCAAAGGCCGCAAGCACCTCGGGACGGAAATCGATCACCTGGTCGCCTCGATTGGCGGTCAGCCGCCACGCTTTGCTGCCCTGAAGCTCGCCGAGCAGCGCCTGGGCCGATTCGCGGCTGAGAAAATCCGGGATCTGCAAGCGGCCATGCTCGCGGAACAGGGCCGCGGCGGCCGCAGCATCGAAATCCCTGGCAAGTGCGAAGGCGGCCATGTCCAATCCCCTAGCGCTGCGCAAAGCGCCGCACCAGAGCCTCGTCGCTGTGCCTTGGCGGGACGGGGGGAGTATGATGAGGGATAGTTAAGTTTGCGTTGACCTGGCGAATTTTCCTGTCAAAAGAACAACTTGTGTGGGGGTGATCGTCCTGATTCGGGATGAACTTCGTTCGGGCAGGATGCGTGGTCGCAGCCAGTCAGCTGGTGACAGCGCGCTCGGATGCGGTACGCTACACAATGAGGGGGCGCATTTGTGTTTTCGAAGCTTGTCAGAGCCGGTCTTGCCGCTGCGCTTTGCAGCGCGTCCGCGGCTTCGGCGATGATTTCGGAAGCCCAGCCCCAGGGTGATGCCAAGCGGCGCACCGCACCCGGCGGCGAACGCCGCATCGGCGCGATGGATACCAGCCCGTCGCTCCAGCTGCGCGGCATCGACCGCATCCTTGTTCTTTGCCAGCTGACTTCGCAGACCATCGTCCGCGGCGGCGGCATCGATTCCGACACGCTGTGCCGCCGCGTCCGTGCCATCGCGCAGCGCGGCGCGCCGATGCCGGTCGACGTCATCACTCTCGCGGATCCCGCCCTTCAGTCGCCGCGCGCGGCGGTGCTGTTCGTGCAGGCCTCGGTCGCCGATCTCGCACCGCAGCGCCCCGGCCTGATCTTCACCGCCCGGCTTGAGCGCAACGCCGCCTGGGAGGAAAACAGGACCTATTTCGGCGCAACGCCCCGCGTGGCGCCATTCACATCCGCCGCCGGTGGCGCGGCGTGGGACGGGGCGATAACCGCCTCGCTCAGCGAAGTTCTGCCCTGGCTAAGACCGGCGGACGCGGGCGATCTGCTGCCCGGCAACTGAATCAATCAACGATAAAAGAGTGGGAGAAGTGGCATGACGTACATTACCAGTTTGCTGAACGATCAGGACGATCACTACGAATCCGATTGGGCGCTCGGCCGGGTCGAAGTCGGCGGCGACGCCATGCTGCTGGAGGCCTCGGTCGACGGCCAGGGCGGCGAGCTTCGCGACCTGCCGGTCTTCACCATCGAACAGGCTGCCTTCTACCTGAACCGCGGCATCGGCCTGCAGCAGGACGGCGGCGTCTATTACGGTTCGGGTGCGAACTGGGCTGGTGCCACGGGCTTCAACAACGAATGGTATTATGTCGCGACGGCGAAGTCGAACGGCGGCGAAGCGAACGACGCTTCGACGGCGGCCCGCCTCGGCCTTCCGGCGACCGGCCCGATCGGTCGGCTGACCCAGCTCAACTACGGTTTCTACGAGACCCTGGCGACGCTGCCCGATCCTTACGTCTTCACCCGCCTGTCCGACGGCACGAACCAGCTGTACATCGGCGACGCGCGCGCCAACGGCTTCTCGACCTTCAGCGCCGCACAGCGCGAAGCCGCCCGCCAGGCGATTGAATCGTGGGACGATCTCATCGCGGTGAAGTTCGTCGAAACCCACTTCAAGCAGGGCGACATCAACTTCATGAACACGACGACCGGCCCGATCCAGGCGTCGGCGTTCCTGCCCTACGGTTCGTCCACCTCCAGCGTCATCATCCAGGACGACGGCACCCGCGTCACCACCTATGAGCGCGTCGGCGACGTCTACATCAACCCGAACCAGGCCTCGAACCAGCAGTTCGACGAAGGCCAGTACGGCCTGACCACGCTGATCCACGAAATCGGCCACTCGCTCGGTCTCGAGCATCCGGGCGCCTACAATTTCGGTCCGGGCTTCGCCGTGACGTATGAAAACGGTGCGGAATATTACCAGGATTCGGCCCAGTATTCGATCATGTCCTACTGGGATGCCGAGGAAACCGGCGCCAACCGCGTCAACTGGGAGTTCCTGACCTACAATTACGCCTCGACCCCGAGCGTGCACGACGTTGCGGCCATCCAGCGCATCTACGGCGCCGACATGACCACCCGCACCGGCGACAACGTCTACGGCTTCAACACCACCGAAAAGGCTTTCGGCGCGTTCGATTTCGTGAACAGCCGCACGCCGGTCGTCACGATCTGGGATGCCGGCGGCAACGACACGCTCGATCTGTCGGGCTTCAACACGCCCTCCACCATCGATCTCAACCCGGGCCAGTTCAGCAGCGCCGGCGGTTTCTACAGCGACGAAATGCCGACGCTGGCGGAAATCAACGCGCGCCGTGCCGATGCCGGCCTCGCTCCGCGCACCCAGGCGGCCTACGACCAGTATGTCACGCTCTTCGGCGAGACCTACACCGACGGCTTGCTCAGCGATAACATCGCCATCGCGTATGGCGTGACGATCGAAAACGCCATCGGCGGTGGCGGCAACGACAGGATCATGGGCAACGCCGCCAGCAACAAGCTGAACGGCGGCGCGGGCAACGACATCCTCACCGGCGGTGACGGCGTCGATTACATGACCGGCGGCCTGGGCAACGACCGCTTCGTGGCCGAGATGAACTCGACGACCGTCGCCACCAAGCGCGGTGCGATGTCGATCGACTTCATCATGGATTACGCTGCGGGCGACATGATCGATCTGTCGGGCATCGATGCCAATCTCGGCCTCGCCGACGATCAGGGCTTCCGCTTCGTCGGCAATGCCGATCCGAAGCTCGGCCAGATCGGCATGAAGTCCTTCGGCAACATCAACGCGGCAGAGAACGCTCTCGGCTTCGATCTTGACGGCATCGACGGCAAGGGCGCCAACAGCCCGGTCACCGTCCTGTTCGGCAACAACGATGCCGATGCGGC